>NZ_CP194036.2:0-642500 GCF_050870835.2 Agarivorans sp. QJM3NY_29
GT
This sequence comes from Agarivorans sp. QJM3NY_29, assembly GCF_050870835.2. Taxonomy (NCBI): domain Bacteria; kingdom Pseudomonadati; phylum Pseudomonadota; class Gammaproteobacteria; order Alteromonadales; family Alteromonadaceae; genus Agarivorans; species Agarivorans sp. QJM3NY_29. Next base: position 3 of record NZ_CP194036.2, read on the forward strand.
GAGTGGGTCTCTTTGGCAACAAATCTTAGTTCGTTTACAAGATGAATTGCCGGCAACAGAATTTAGTATGTGGATCCGACCACTTCAAGTTGAGCAAGATGCAGGACTATTGGTGTTATATGCACCCAATCGTTTTGTACTTGATTGGGTAAAAGATAAATATCTGATTCGAGTGAATGCTTTACTGGAAGAGTTTTGTGGGAACGATAAACCTAGTTTGCGCTTTGAGGTTGGCAGTCGACCTGCAACTAAACCGCTAGCAACAAAAACTAGAACTAACGTGATTCAAGCCGGCACCGCTAACCAGCAAAATAATCAGTATGATAATGGTAAGAGTTGGGATAAAGAGCCCGCGGTTAAATCTGCTTTAGAGGCGAATCATCGTAACAATATAAACGCTACCTATCAGTTTGATAATTTTGTTGAAGGTAAGTCTAACCAGTTGGCTCGTGCTGCTGCGACTCAGGTTGCGAATAATCCTGGTGGCGCTTATAACCCCTTATTTTTATATGGGGGAACTGGTCTTGGTAAAACGCACCTGCTGCATGCGGTGGGTAACGGTATTATTGCCAATAAAAAGAATGCCAAAGTCGTGTATATGCATTCTGAACGATTTGTTCAAGATATGGTAAAGGCCTTACAAAACAATGCGATAGAGGATTTTAAGCGTTATTATCGTAGTGTTGATGCATTGCTTATTGATGATATTCAATTCTTTGCCAATAAGGAACGTTCTCAGGAAGAATTTTTCCATACTTTTAATGCCTTACTTGAAGGTAATCAGCAAATTATCTTAACCAGTGACCGTTATCCTAAAGAAATTGATGGCGTAGAAGATCGTTTAAAAAGTCGTTTTGGTTGGGGCTTGACGGTTGCTATCGAACCTCCGGAGTTAGAAACTCGGGTTGCCATATTAATGACCAAGGCGAATGAAAATAATATTCGCTTGCCTGATGAAGTCGCTTTCTTTATCGCAAAACGCTTACGTTCCAATGTTCGAGAGTTGGAAGGGGCTTTAAACCGGGTGATCGCAAACGCTAATTTTACCGGTCGCGCGATTACCATCGATTTTGTACGCGAAGCCTTACGTGATTTATTGGCATTGCAAGAGAAGCTAGTCACTATCGATAATATTCAAAAAACAGTTGCTGAATATTACAAAATTAAAATAGCTGATTTATTGTCTAAGCGTCGTTCTCGATCCGTGGCGCGACCTCGGCAACTAGCGATGGCGCTGGCAAAGGAATTAACCAACCATAGCTTGCCTGAAATTGGTGATGCTTTTGGCGGTCGCGACCATACAACGGTGTTGCATGCTTGTCGTAAAATAAGTCAGCTTAAAGAAGAAAGTCACGACATTAAAGAAGACTATCAGAATTTAATTCGTACATTATCGTCATAATCGGAGAGGCGTTGGTAGGTATGCAATTTAGTATCAATCGGGAACAACTACTTAAACCCCTGCAGCAGGTTAGTGCTGCTTTAGGTGGTCGACCAACCATTCCTATTTTGGGTAATGTATTGTTGGATATTAGTAATAACCAGTTGTCTATTACTGGTACCGATATGGAAGTAGAACTAGTCGCGACCTTGCCTTTGCAAAGTACTGTAAATGAAGGGCGCGTGACAGTACCAGCGAAGAAGTTTGTTGATATTTGTCGTGGTTTACCTGATGGCTGTGAAATTAGTTGTAAAGCGGATGATAATCGCTTGGTATTGCGTTCTGGACGTAGTCGTTTTTCTTTAGCGACACTTCCGGCTAATGACTTTCCTAATGTAGAAGATTGGCAGAGTCAGCAGGTGATTCAGTTGACTCAGGGGCAATTAAAGAATCTGATCGATAGCACTCAGTTCTCAATGGCGAGCCAAGACGTTCGTTATTATTTAAATGGAATGTTGTTTGAGACGGATGAGAAAGGACTTAAAACCATTGCCACTGATGGCCACCGCTTGGCATTAGCCGAACAAACTTTTGAGACACCATTACAGCCTCAACAGGTGATTGTTCCACGTAAAGGGGTGATTGAGTTATCTCGTCTGTTGGAACACGAGGACCAACTGGTTGAGCTGCAAATTGGCAGCAATAATATCCGAGCTAGTGTGCAAGGTTTTACCTTTACCAGTAAATTGGTTGATGGACGTTTTCCTGATTATCGACGGGTATTGCCTTCTAATAGTGATAAGGCTCTTATTTCTGGAAGGGATGAATTGAAACAGGCATTTTCTCGAGCTGCTATTCTTTCCAACGAGAAGTTTCGCGGGGTTCGTCTGCAGTTAGAGGCGGGCATTTTGAAAATTACTGCGAATAATCCTGAGCAGGAAGAGGCGGAAGAGATCCTAGATGTTGATTATAATGCAGAAGCTTTGGAAATTGGTTTTAACGTTGTTTATGTTTTAGATGTATTGAATGCGCTAAAGTGCGATCAGATCCGCATCAACATGAGTAATAGCAATAGTAGTGCCTTGATTGAAGATAGTGAGCAGAGTGGCAAAGCGATGTACGTTGTTATGCCAATGCGACTCTAGTGACAAATTAAATTAATGTATATACAAAGTCTTGGTTTGCAAAATTTTAGAAATATTGAGCAAGCTAGTTTAACCTTGAACCCCAAGTTAAATGTGATTTTGGGTGAGAATGGTAGCGGTAAAACGAGTGTACTAGAAGCCATTTATTATTTGGGTTTTGGGCGTTCCTTTCGGAGTAACTTCGCCAGTAAAGTGGTCAGTCATAGCAAGGATAGCTTTGTTGTATTCGCTCAATTGGAGCAGCATAAGATTGGCTTGCAGAAGTTTAAGAGTGGCGACACGGTTTTAAGAATTAATAAGGAAACGGTACGCAGTCAGTCGGTATTGGCTTCGTTGTTACCTTTGCAGATCCTACATCCGGAAGGCTACGGCTTGGTGGATGGTAGTCCTCGCTACAGACGGGCATATTTAGATTGGGGAGTGTTTCACGTGGAACAACAGTTTCACGCGGCTAGTCAAAACTATAAAAAGACATTGAAGCAACGTAATGCATTATTAAAGCAAACAAAACAGTATCAAGACTTATTATATTGGGATAAGCAACTGGTTGAGTTTGCCATGATTGTTAGTCGGTTACGCGCTGCTTATGTGGAAAGTATTCGTACAACTTTGACTGACTTAGTTGCCGAGTTTTTGCCTGAGTATCGGTTTGAATTGGCATTTCATCAAGGTTGGGAAGAAAAAAAGGATTTGGCTGTATTGCTACAGCAAGGTTTTCAGAGGGACCGTATCTTGGGCTATACCCAATGTGGCCCCCATAAAGCCGATATAAAGTTTAAATTTAATGGCGTAAATGCTGTTGACCTTATTTCTAGAGGTCAGTTGAAGCTTTTTGTTTGTGCGTTGATTTTAGCGCAGGGGCAACATGCACAGCAGCATAGCGGTAATCAGACGGTATATTTGATCGATGATTTTGCGGCAGAATTAGATAAGTCTAAACGCCAGTTGTTAGCTAAGTGGCTGCAACAACATGGGTCTCAGGTCTTTGTTTCTGCGATTGAGAAACAAATGCTGGATGGATTTGATTTAGAAGGATGCACAGTGTTTCACGTGGAACATGGTGTTATCAGCGACTATAAAACGAGAGTAAAACATGGCTGAAAATGAATATGGCTCATCGAGTATTAAGGTTTTAAAAGGTCTTGATGCCGTAAGAAAACGTCCTGGGATGTACATTGGTGACACAGACGATGGCTCAGGTTTACATCACATGGTATTTGAAGTCGTCGATAACTCTATCGATGAAGCGTTGGCTGGGCACTGTAAAGATGTGGTGGTTACCATTCATAATGATGGCTCTGTCTCTGTGTCGGATGATGGCCGTGGTATTCCTGTAGATATGCATGAAGAAGAGGGCGTGTCTGCAGCAGAAGTTATTATGACTGTTCTGCATGCCGGTGGTAAGTTCGATGATAATTCCTATAAAGTATCCGGTGGATTACATGGTGTAGGTGTTTCGGTTGTTAATGCCTTATCTATAAAGCTGCAGCTAACGGTAAAACGACAAAATCATGTCTATGAGCAATTTTACACTTTAGGTGTTCCCGATGCTCCCTTGGCTGCGGTGGGGGATACTGATAAAACAGGAACCGAATTACGCTTTTGGCCTAGTGAAGAAATTTTCTCTGATACAACATTTCATTATGAAATTTTGGCAAAACGATTACGCGAACTGTCGTTTCTTAATTCTGGTGTTTCGATCATTTTAAAAGATGAGCGCGATGGTCGCAAAGACCACTTTATGTATGAAGGGGGGATAGAAGCGTTTGTTTCTTACCTCAATACTAATAAAACACCGATTCACCCTAGAGCGTTTAGTTTCAACTTCCAACGAGATGATGGTATCGCGGTAGAACTAGCGATGCAGTGGAACGAAGGTTTTCAAGAAAATGTTTACTGTTTTACCAATAATATTCCACAGAAAGATGGTGGAACCCACTTGGCTGGGTTTAGGGCGGCATTAACGCGTACGCTCAATAGTTATATGGAAAAAGAAGGCATCAACAAAAAAGACAAAAATAACGCAACAGGTGATGATGCGCGAGAAGGTTTAACGGCCGTTATTTCGGTGAAAGTACCTGATCCTAAGTTTTCTAGCCAAACCAAAGATAAGCTAGTTTCCTCTGAAGTGAAGTCTGCGGTTGAGCAGACGATGGGAGAGAAACTGAGCGAGTATCTACTAGAGAATCCGACTGAAGCAAAAATCATTACCCAGAAAATATTGGATGCAGCTCGTGCTCGTGAAGCCGCTCGTAAAGCTCGCGATATGACGCGTCGTAAAGGTGCCTTAGACTTAGCTGGACTACCGGGTAAACTCGCCGACTGCCAAGAAAAAGATCCTGCGCTTTCTGAACTATATATTGTGGAAGGGGACTCTGCGGGGGGCAGTGCTAAACAAGCACGTAACCGCAAGAATCAGGCTATTTTGCCGCTGAAAGGTAAAATTCTTAATGTAGAAAAAGCGCGTTTCGATAAGATGTTGTCATCACAAGAAGTTGCAACACTGATTACCGCGATGGGCTGTGGTATTGGTCGTGATGAGTATAATCCTGATAAGACTCGTTATCACAACATCATCATCATGACCGATGCTGATGTGGATGGTTCACATATCCGAACCTTACTCCTGACTTTCTTCTACCGTCAAATGCCGGAAATTATCGAACGTGGTTATATCTATATTGCCCAACCACCTTTATATAAGGTGAAGAAAGGCAAGCAAGAACGTTATGTGAAAGATGAAGAATCTCTGACCGAATATCTCACAACTTTAGCTTTAGATAACGCTGGGCTATATGTGAATGCGGAAGCACCAAGTATTAGTGGTGAGCCTCTGGAAAGTTTGGTTACTCAATACCGTCGGGTATGGAAGAATAACGAACGTTTATCTCGTCGTTATCCTATCTCTTTGCTTAGCCAAATGATTTATCAACCACCGCTAAAAACAGAAGAGCTACAAGATGCCAGCGTACTCAAAGAATGGGCTGAACAACTGATCGCACCGGTTAATGCGGAATTACCTAGTGGTAACTACTATTCGGTAGCGGTTGAAAAACATCCTGAGCGTGACATCTACTTCCCTGTAGCAACACTCCGTCAACATGGGGTAGATGTATCTTTTAACTTTGAACCCGAGTTTTTTGCTTCGAATGATTATCGAGATATTTGCAGCCTGTATAGGAATTTAGATAATTTGGTGGAAGAGGGTGCTTATATTAAGCGTGGCGAAAAAACCAAACCAGTGAAGAGTTTTGAAGAAGCGCTCAATTGGTTAATGTCTGAATCGCGTCGTGGCTTATATATCCAACGTTATAAAGGACTCGGTGAGATGAATCCGGATCAGTTATGGGAAACGACAATGGACCCAGAGACTCGACGGATGTTGCAAGTGACGGTTGAGGATGCAATTGCTTGTGATCAGCTCTTCACCACCTTAATGGGTGATCAAGTTGAACCTCGTCGTAATTTCATTGAAGAGAATGCACTTAATGTAGAAAACCTAGATGTCTAACATTTAGTATCTACCGTATTAAGCTTAAAAAAGGCAATATGAAAATATTGCCTTTTTTGTGCTTGAAAGCCTAGAGTCTATCCCCATATCTATTCATAACAAGATGCCATGATCATGGGTTTTGTTAAGACAGAGATGCAGCCTTTGTGCTGGTCAATTTAAATTATTGCTCTATGAGGATAACAAACATGCGTAATCAATATGACTTTTCACCACTTTATCGTACGGCCATCGGCTTTGATCGTTTAGCTAATTTCATTGAAGCGGCATCAAACCAAAGTGCCCAATCTCAAAATACAGGCTACCCGCCTTATAATATTGAAGCAGTCGATGATAATCATTATCGAATCACTCTCGCCGTGGCTGGGTTTGCTGAAGATGAGTTATCTATTGTTGCTCAGCAAAATGCTTTAATTGTTACCGGTACTAAACAGAAAAAATCAGATGAGATTAAATATCTGCATCAAGGGATCGCAGAACGAGGCTTCGAACGACGTTATCAAATTGCTGATCACGTAAAGGTGAGCGCGGCTAACTTAGAACATGGCTTATTGGTTATAGAGTTAGAACGAGAAATTCCTGAAGCTCTAAAGCCAAAACAAATTCCTATTAATGGAAAGTTGGCTTCGGTTGAAGTATTGGAGACTAAATCGGCTTGATTGCCAAGGGATGATGAAGAGTGAAAAAAGGGCCAACAGTGGCCCTTTTTAGTATTGTTTTAAGCGAGCAGCGGATTAACCACAGAGGCCAAAATATCGATACCTTGTCTTACATTGGCTTCACTCTGAGCGAAGTTGAGACGAATGCACTCTTGGGTATGTCGCCAATCCTTGTCTATTCCGGGGAAAAAGTAGCTTCCTGGTACGATTAGTAAACCCTTATTTTTTAATTGTTGGTAAAGCTGTTTATCGCTAATCGGTAAGTCTTCAAACCACAACCAAAGAAACATCGCCCCTTCAGATTTGTGAATTCTAAATTTTGCAGAGGGGATAGCTTGTTGTAACCAAGTGATAGCCTGCTCAGATTTATGTTTATAGAAAGGTCGAATGATATGGTTGCTGGCGTCGAGTAGGCTCTTATCCTTTAACATCTCATTGGCTAAAGCAGGACCAATTCCGCCAGGGGATAAATTAATAATGCCTGACAAATTGCTGATTGCCTGAATCGTTGAAGGCTTAGCAATTACAATTCCACAGCGTGTTCCGGGTAAGCCCAATTTTGATAAGCTTAAGCAAAGTATGGTGTTGTTATTCCAAAATGGTTTTGCGTCTTCGGTAAAGACCAAGTTTGGAAAAGGAAGGCCATAAGCATTATCGATTAATAATGGCACCTGATGTTGTTCGGCAAGTTGTGATAGTTTGGTGAGTTCTTCGTCGGTAACCACATTACCTGTAGGATTGGTGGGTCGAGAGACGCAAATTAATCCAATCGACTCATCAACGACCAGCCGTTCAAAGTCGACATGATACTTAAATTGGCGGTTGGCTAAATACTCAATAGAAGGCTTGTTACCGACAAATATTTGTTCGCTTAAACCACTATCCTCATATCCTATATACTCAGGAGCGAGTGGAAATAACACTCTTTTATCCTGCTGCAGCCCCTTACCGGCAAAAAGATTAAATAAGAAGAAAAATGCGCTTTGACTGCCATTAGTGAGTGCAATGTTCTCTTCTTTTATATCCCAATGAAACTGATTACTTAAAAAAGAAGATAAGTTAGATATAAATTCCTTATTACCTTGGGGGGAGTCATAGTTACATAAGGCTTTGAGTAAACTGCCATTACTTAGCCCTGTGCTGAGGTGTTGCTGAAATAACTCGGTCATTTGTGGTATCTGTGCTGGATTTCCACCCCCGAGCATTATCATTTCGTCACCCGCTCGGATCCCTTCATCCAAGTCATCCATCAGTTGCGTGATCCCCGAATGACGGGTGAACTTATTACCAAAATCTGAATACGTCATAAAGCACCTTCTTCGAACTAGGCGTCACAATAACAAACAAATGTGAGGAATGGTATTCGCTAGTCCGATTTGGTTAATGATAGGGTTGAAGTGAATGCAAGGCTCGCTGTAAGGACATTTTGGAGGGCCTAATATCTCAGATAGTTTGATAGGCTCAATAATCTAATTATCGATGGTCAATCAGCGAGCTGGCAGAATTGAATTGAGAATCTACGATCTTGTCATCATATAGGCCAAGCAAAGTGGCTAAAGCCGCTTTGCTTGGCCTTGTCGTTATCTACTTAGTCATTTGACCAGCATAAACGATGACTACTACATCGTCGTTTTTACGGCGTTCAAAAGCGTAAGGCGTGTTACTTAACAAGATGTGTTGTCCTGCCCCGACCGCTTGATGGCGCTTACGGAACTGTAACAACTTTTGCCAATGTTTTTTTACCGCGAGGTGTTCGGCATCGAACTGTTGCCAATTCATATCTGAGCGAGTGGCTTGTTTTTTGTCGGAGCTTCTTGAACCTTTTTCGCGTGCTGTCTCATCGCCATAAAAGACTTGTACCGCGGTTGGCATTAGTAAGAAAGCAGAACCGAGTTGTTTTTGCTTATCCAGTGTTTTGGCAATGCTGCCGTAGGCTAGCTTCGTATCATGCGATGATACATAACTGAGTAGCTTGCCGTCTCGCTTATTGAGTATATCAGCGTATTGTTGATAGCCATCTTGCATTGCGCTAAAACAGTTCATGCCCTTTTTAGCAAGGTCTGTTTGATAACTAAAATCTATTAGGGAGTCGAAGCCGTACTCAAATAATTTTGAATCACTTAAACCTTGTCCCCAATATTCCCCTGTCATCCAAAACTCATTGTTGTCGAGAACTTTATCAGGATGCTCTAATTTCCATTCTTGAAATGCCTGGCTCGAGGCCATTTTTAAGGCTTGCCAAGCTTCTGGCTCGACGTGTTTAACGGTATCTGCTCTAAAGCCATCAATACCGTATTCGCGAACCCAATCGGATAGCCAAGTGACTAAGTAATCGCGTACGCTTGCACCGGGTATTTCAACCGCTTTTGTATCTGGTTTATTTTTATAGAAGGTGGGAAGGCCCACAACCTTTTTGGATTCGGTTTTAAAATCAGGTAAATAAGCTAAAGACATGGTTAAGTCATTAGCCCCTGGGCTAGGGTAGCCTGAGATATCAGTACGAACCCAATCCGGCCCCCACCATTGTTGCCAAGATTTTCGTTTACCATAGTCAACAAAGTCGTTAAAACTATGCCAAGTTTCCCCTTTCGCAGGGGTCCAATTGGTCCACTTTTCGGTGAGGTAAGTCTCGATAGGCTGGTCAAAATTTTGAGTTTCCCCAAACTTAAAGGCCTGCATATCGGCAAGAGTAGCGTAGCCTGCATGATTCATCACTATGTCCATCACGACTCGAATACCGCGTTGATGAGCCTGATCCACAAATTGTTTAAATTCTTTGGCTGTACCCATGTTTTGATCCATGAGCGTATAATCTTGAGCATAGTAACCGTGATAAGCGTAGTGTTTAAAATCACCACTCATGCCTCCTCCAACCCAACCTCGAATTTGTTCGTAGGGCGCAGTGATCCAAATCGCGTTGATCCCTAGATCTTCGATATAGTCGAGCTTTTTGGTGAGACCGGCTATATCTCCACCGTGGAAGGTACCAATTTCTTTTTGACCGTCTTTGCTTCGCCCATAACTATGATCATTCGTCGGGTTACCGTTATAAAAGCGATCGGTGATGACAAAATAGATCGAGGCACTGTCCCAACTAAAGGTATCAGCTTTTTTATGGGTCGATTCTAGGAGTAACAAACCACCACTATCAGCGGCAGGGGTGAATGTTACGTTACCCTGTTGAACGGTACTAATTTGACCGCTGTAAAAATCTTTAACCGTAGAACCTTCTTTAAAGCTGGCGCTTACATCGACGGTAATCGGCTGACCGTCCCATTGCAGACATTGTGCTGTTTGTTTATGAGGTGAGGAGAATGTTTGAGTTTGGTTAGTGGTTTGCTCTGTGGAAGCACAGCCTGCAATGATTACACTAACAAAACATGCTAATAGCGTAGGTTTAAGTGAATTTTTCATGTTTTACATCCGTTTAATTGCTGACCTTTACAAATAAAAAAGCCCCTTTTCAGGGGCTCGAACTACCATGAAAATTTACATTTCTACTTTTTCGATATAAGCCACAGGGATTTCGCCTGACCAATCTAGGTAGAAGCGGTAAACACCATCTTCTTCTGGAGTAAATTTAAAGTTATCGAAGGCGGCGCATTTGTTTAACTCGCGACGCTCTCCAACTTTGATTGGCGCTTCACCGGATAAGAAACCGAAGTTAGTACCACATTGCCATGCAGCATCACCAAACTTCCATTCGTATGGTTGACCATCGGCAATCAGTGGCTCGTCTACAGGAGAGGTGGCGCTCCATACATTAGTTTTGCCTTCAACTGGCATTAACTTATTTTCTGGGGTTGCATCCCACCAACTAAATACACCGCGTAAATGCACGTCGCGGGTTAATTTGCTATCGCCGCCACTACCAGAAGCACAGCCCACGGCCACCACCGTAATCAGTGCAAGAACACCCGCTTTCAAGATATTTTTAAGCATTTTCAATTCCTTTCTTATTTTATAACTTTCCTTTGTCTCTACAGACAAACATTACCTAACGAGCTGAACTGAACTCGTTGTCAGTTATAACGGAGCTTCTCATGAAAAAACGTGCCAAGCTCACAGTCCTATTCTGAAAAGCATTTCATGAAATGAACTATTTTATTAAAACAGTTAAGTGGATCAAAAAAGCCGTATTCTGTAAAGAATACGGCTTGTTTCGGTTTTGCTGTTCTCGTGATTTATTGAATCACAGAAATGTCCGCGATTTCTAAAAACAATTGACGAAGTGAGCTGAGCAGACTTAAACGATTTATTTTTAAAGCATCATCTTCACTCATCACCATCACATTATCAAAGAAAGCATCAACCACCTCGCGGAGGCTTGCCAGCTCAATTAACGCTTGTTGATAATCACCTTTCTCAAGCAAGGGCGCTAAGCTGATTTGCATACTAGCGACAGCCTCAGCGAGAGCTTGCTCTTGGCTTTCTTTTAATAACGAAGCGTCGATTTGTGGTTTCACGAAATCTGGGTTTTTCGCCAAAATATTGGAAACCCGCTTGTTTGCAGCAGCCAAAGCTTGGGCTTGCTCCAAAGTGCGGAAGTGACTCACCGCTTTAATCCGCTGTTCAATATCTGCCAGTTTAGTCGGCTTCCGCTCAAGTACTGCGGTTATCACGCTCGGATCAATAGCTTGTTCTAGGTACATCGCTCTTAAACGGGCGTAAATAAACTCGATAAGCTGAGTGTGAACCTTTGTTTGAGTCGCTTGCTCAAGTTCTAAAGGTAGCAGTAACAAAGCACTATTAATCAAGGTATCCAAGTCCAGGTCAAAGCCCTTATCTTGGATAATTCGAATAATACCTAAGCAGGCTCTACGCAGTGCAAAGGGGTCTTTGTCTCCCTTTGGTAGCTGGCCAATGGCAAAAATGCCCACTAAGGTATCAAGTTTGTCGGCGATAGCGACCGCTGCGGCGACTTTTGATTCGGGTAATTTGTCGCCAGAAAAGCGAGGCCAGTATTGCTGCTGTAAGGCATTGGCGACATCATCATGTTCGCCGTCAAATTTTGCATAATACATGCCCATAACACCCTGAACATCAGCAAATTCCAAGACCATTTCACTGTTGAGATCGGCTTTAGATAGAAGGCCTGCACGCTGTGCATGCTGGCTATTGGCTCCGATCTCTCCAGCAATTTGTGCTGCTAATTCAGAGACTCTGTTTGACTTATCTAATAAGCTGCCAAGCTGCTGCTGAAATACTACGTTGGCCAGTTGGTCTAAACGACTATCTAACCGTGATTTTTTATCGGTGTTAAAAAAGAATTCTGCATCGGCAAGGCGAGGACGAACTACTTTTTCGTTACCCGCAATCACCTGTTGAGGATCTTTACTGACAATGTTCGAAACAAAGATAAAACGAGGTAATAAGTTACCTTTGGTATCTAAGATTGGAAAGTACTTTTGATTGTCTTTCATCGTGTAAATGAGAGCTTCAGCTGGGACGTCCAAGAACTTGTCTTCGAAGCTGCCAACCATCGCAACCGGCCATTCCACCAATGAACAGACTTCTTCAAGCAGCGCTTCATCAATCTCAACAATGCCACCTTCGCGAGCCGCTTCCGCTTCAATTTGTTCGCGGATAATCGCTTTACGCTGTTCATAATTAACAATCACTTTACCGCGGCGATCTAATTGTTGAACGTAGTTGTTGGCGTGGTTAAGCTCAAATTCAGCTTCGCCCATAAAACGGTGGCCACGAATAGTACGCGCAGATTCAATGCCGAGAATATTCCCTTGAACCAATTTCTCACCATAGAGCATCGTGATGGTATGCACTGGACGGATAAACTGAGTTGCTTTTGCTCCCCAACGCATAGGCTTAGGGATCGGCAGTTTAGCTAAACCCTCAGCGACAATTTCTGGGAATAGCTGGTAAATGGTTTGACCGCTGATTTCAGCTTTATGCAGTAGCCATTCACCTTTGTCGGTGCTGAGACGCTCTGCTTGTTCAACGCTAATGCCATTGGAACGAGCCCAACCCTCAGCCGCTTTGGTTGGTTTACCATCTGCATCAAAGGCACTACTTACCGCAGGGCCGCGTTTTTCGACCACTTTATCTGGTGTTTTTTCGGTTAATGCTTGAATAGAAAGTGCTAAACGACGAGGTGCCGCAAACCATTCGATATTTTCAAACTCAAAACCGGCTTTTTCTAAGCTTTGTTGGACATTGCTTTTGAAAGACTCTGCCAAGCCGCGCAGAGCTTTGGGTGGCAATTCTTCGGTGCCGATTTCTACTAATAGGTTTTCGTTACTCATGCTGCCTCCGTTACTTCTTATCTTTGCATAAAGGGAAACCAAGCTCTTCACGAGCATGGTAATACGCTTCTGCTACGGCTTTGGATAAGGCTCTTACCCTCAGAATGTAGCGTTGGCGTTCGGTCACCGAAATTGCATGACGAGCATCGAGTAAGTTAAAGGCATGAGAAGCTTTCATTACTTGTTCGTAAGCAGGTAAGGGAAGACCTGCTTCAATTAATTTTTGGCTGTCTTTTTCACATTGATCAAACTGAGTGAATAGCGCGCCTGTGTCAGCGTGTTCAAAGTTGAAAGTAGACTGCTCAACTTCATTTTGATGGAAAATATCCCCGTAGGTCACTTTCCCCATCGGACCATCGGTCCAGATTAAATCGTAAATGCTATCAACACCTTGGATATACATGGCTAAGCGTTCTAAGCCATAGGTGATCTCACCGGTTACCGGGGAGCATTCTAAACCACCAACTTGTTGGAAGTAGGTAAATTGAGTGATTTCCATCCCATTTAACCAAATTTCCCAACCGAGACCCCAAGCACCAAGTGTTGGTGATTCCCAGTTGTCTTCTACGAAGCGAATATCATGGATCTCGGGATTAATACCAAGTTCAACTAGTGAACCGAGGTAGAGTTCTTGGATATTGTCTGGCGACGGTTTCAACACGACTTGAAATTGGTAGTAGTGTTGTAAACGGTTTGGGTTTTCACCGTAGCGTCCATCGGTAGGGCGACGACAGGGTTGTACATAAGCACTATACATCGGTTCTGGACCGATAGAGCGCAAAAAGGTTTGCGGATGAAAGGTGCCAGCACCTACTTCCATATCTAAAGGTTGAACAATGACGCAGCCTTGACGGGCCCAGTAGTCCTGTAAAGCCAATATTAGGCCTTGAAAGGTTTTTATATCGTATTTATGCATGATTTGTGTCGCGCGTATGAAAAGTAATCGGTTTTATAACTGACGGAGTATACCCTAGCAAGCAGATAGACCCTAGTGCTGTTACCTCAGGAATCACTGATAACCGAGACTTTTTTTTAAAAATCGCTCAACTTCCTTTCTTGATCAAGTATTGAAAGGGCATTTGGTCTACTTTCTTAGCGATTAGTGTGTGATCCATAAATTCACAAAAACTAACCATATCTCGGGTGGTAGAGGGATCGTCAGCCTGAATTAATAAGGTCTCCCCTAGAGCAATGTTACGAATTGCTTTTCTTACCATCATTACTGGTTCAGGGCAGCGTAGACCGAGTGCGTCTAATTGGTGATCGGCTTGGTTAAAATCTATCAAACTACTCATTGATTTATCCCCTTAATGAATGACTTTTACATTGTATAACAGCTACGGTTAGATTTGCAGCTGTCAACTTTGACCAACAGCTTGGCATGTTTTCGATAGTTTTGGCATTTACTACTCCACTAAGGCTATTTCAGCAGACGGTACTTTTTGTTTTTTACAAACTTGCTCGCTGCAATCCAATCTTCCCTTTTTCTCACATCAAGGTGTCGATCATAGAGTGGTTCGCTAATTCCATACCCGATTTATGATTGATATCAGTGACGACAAGATTGGCACCTTCCTCAGAAGAGGCTTCCCCAATTCTTCTTGTTGCTACGGTGACTAATATAGTTTTTGAAGCCTTAACATATAGGGGTTCTCTATAGCGTTTATAAGCTAGGCCTGGCGGATTTAAACCGACCCGCTCAGTAAGGTCGCTGTAACGTACTTTCTGTGTTGGTGCCGTATATAACTGGTTTAGAACGAGATATTCAGTTAAGCCAATACTTTGTTGTTGATACGCTAAAGCAAATTAAAAAGATTGCCCCGAAAATCAGTTTTGTAGTTGCTGCGGATATAAAGTTGGCTAACTTTTGTCAAGATGATATCGATATTGCTATGCGTCGTGAACGCCCCATGGATAATAGAAAAACCACCACATTGGTTTTTTTGCTCGTCAGGAGTATCTAAATACTCATGGGCAGGTTGAAGCAGGGAGTACATTTCTGATGAGCTATTGGTGATGTATAAAAACAAACCTTACCTCAGTATTGGCAATCGTTATGTGGCCAAGCTATTCATCATTCGCAAGTGATTGTAGAAACGAATTCACAAACCCTCTTGATTGAAGCGATCGCTGGTTTTTTGATGACGGATCTATTATTTTTACTCTTCAAATCTTTGTTTTAGGGCATCGATGAAGTCAGTGGCGATTCAAATATCGAATTTCGAACGCTATAAGAATGTAATTCACCAATAGTGTGTTTCTTTTAGCTTTAGCTACTTGGCTGCTTTGACAACCCGCGCTAGTTTGATAGCTGCATATTGGGGCTCGGCTTTTGGATCGTTTAAGAAATTGCTGATCACATCAAAGATGGCACCTTGCACTTTTTCGCTTACCGCTAAGCCGTGGGCCATACTCGGTACCAAATCACCCGATTTGTTACTGGCTTTAAATGCGGCCATCGAGTCTAAAGCGCAGCTATCAAATTGCTTCATATCCATATCGATCCGAACTGGAATAGAGCCTTTGTTGAGGTTAAATATGGTTTGAAACTCGGGGGTGAGAATGGTTTTTGCGAGGCTTTTTTGAGCCTTAATATCTTCAGGTTTATTTAGTTCAAACATTGCAAAACTGTCGATATTAAAGATAAATTGCTGTTGTGTGCCGGGAGCGGGGACGCAAACAAAGTCTTTACCTGGTTGTTTACCTGCGGCAATAAACTCACCCTTGGCCCAGTCCCCCATAATTTGCATGCCGGCTGTACCATTAATTACCATACTGGTTGCCATATTCCAGTCTCGTCCGGGGGAGTCACTATCGATATAGTGGCTTATTTTTTTTAATACGCGAAAGACTTCGACCATTTTGTCTCCGCCTAAAGTCTTATCATCTAGTTTTACGAAAGCTTTCAGGTAGTCTTTCGCACCTAAAATATCTAAGGCTAGCGTCTCAAATAAAGTCGCATTCTGCCAATTCTGCCCACCGTGGGCGAGGGGAATAAACCCGGCGGCTTGTAGTTTGTCTGCAGCGGTGAAAAATTCAGCCAAGGTGGTTGGGATTTTTGCGTCTGCTTTTGCAAATACAGCTGGGTTTGCCCATAACCAGTTTACTCGATGCACATTTAGCGGGACGGCAACGTAGTTGCCCTGATACTTCATAATATCTGTCACGACTTTGGGGATCACATCGTCCCAATGTTCTTCTGCTGCGACGTCGTTAAGGTTACTTAAGAACCCTAGTTCTGCCCATTCTTGAATATCGGGGCCTTTTAGTTGTGCAGCGGCTGGTGGATTACCTGAAATTGCGCGGGTTTTTAACACCGTCATCGCGCTTTCTCCACCTCCTCCAGCAACCGCAAAGTCTTTCCAACTATGCCCTTGGGCTTCAAGCATTTTCTTTAAAACATTCACCGATTTGGCTTCACCGCCGGAGGTCCACCAATGTAAAACCTCAACTTCTCCCGCGTAGGCGGAATTAAGCGAATAGCAGAATATAAGAGTGGAGAAGAAAGTCGTTAATTTGCGCATAGTTAGACCTTATTATTTTTATTTAAGCTCTATCACTTATGTTGAGCATACTAGCCTGAATACTGCAGATAAAACCCAACCGATGAAGCAAATCTTAACTAGAGCTCTATTTGATGTGAGGGAGTCGCAGTTTCACTTCTAAGCCGCCTTGAGGCAGGTTTTGTAAGCATATATTTCCCCCGTGAGCGTGGGCGATATTACGAGCAATACCAAGGCCCAAGCCTGAACCTGACTTCGCTTTATTTAAGCGAACATAAGGGTTGAATACTTCGCTTAATTGAGCTTCTGGGATCCCTGGTCCATGATCGACAAATAGCAAGCAAAGCTCGTTGTCATCATCGAGCAAATAAATTTCGATTTTGTCACCGTATTTAATTCCATTCTCAATCAAATTAGCGATGCAGCGCTTGATCGCTAGGGGTTTACCACGGTAAGGGGAATTCGTCTCTCCAAACACGCTGACTTTATCGAGATACGGTTCGATACAATACTTTAGATGAGACATGATGTTGATATCGGTTAGATTTTCATGGATATCGGTGTCTTTTACCGTTTGCAGGGCACCTTTAGCCATAATTTCCAGTTCATCTAAATCTCGATTGAAGGCGTCAATGACATTGTCATCATCGAGCAATTCTGCGCGTAGCCGTAGCCGGGTAATCGGGGTTTTTAAATCATGAGAAATGGAACGAAATAGCTGTTCTCGATCTTCAATATAACGTTTTAGCTTACTTTGCATGGTATTAAAGGCACGGGTCGCTTTGCGAATTTCATCACTGCCTTCTTCTACCAAAGGTGCTTGGAATAAGTCGATCGTAAGGCGTGAGGCGGCTTTTGCTAAACGGCGTAGCGGACGAGTTTGTCGGCGCACGAGTATGAAGGTGAAAACCAGCAGAAAGACCGTCATTAAGGTGATAAACATTACGCGACCCTTGGGTAATAAACTATCATCCAAGTTCATATATGGGGCTGGGAGTAGCGCAGCTAGGTAAATCCACTCTCCACTTTCTAGTTCTATTTGGGTGACCAATATGGGTGGGTTCAAGGGTTTTATTTGCAGGCTATGCGAGGCCCAAGAAGAGGGTAAGTCTTGTAGTAATATATCGTTTTTTAAGACATGCAATTGATCGGGCAAGGAAAAGTCAACGTCAATTTTAGTGCTGCGATTGAGTTCTCGATGCAGAACATCGCTGACCGTTTGAATTACCAGATTTTTGTGATAACTGTCAGGAATGGAATTGATTTTAATGTACTCTCGATTGAGTGACACAAAGAAGCGAGTGCCGCCCATCTTACGTAACTGATTGAGTACAATGTGGCGATATTCAGAAGGTAAAGATTCAAAAAATGTCACCGTCGAGGCTAAGCTCAGCGCTAGGTTGCGAGAGGTGGCACTAAGGCCTTCACTCTCTGATTGGCGCAACTGATAAAACCAAATGAAGCTACTGGCACCTTGGGCCAGTGCAATGGCGAGCAATAGCAGCAATAGCATTCTTGCTAATAAAGAATTTGGCTTTATCCGCTGTAATAGCCGATTAAACTTCATGACTCACTTGAGTCACCATCATGTAACCTGAGCCTCGAATGGTACGGATCAGCCGAGCCTGACTGCCATCATCTTTTAAGCGTTGGCGTAGCCGGCTAATTTGTACGTCAATTCCTCGCTCCATGGGTAAGCTTTCGCGGCCGCGAGTGGCATCACTAATGGTATCCCGGTCGAGGGTTTCGTTCGGGTGTTGCAAAAATAGCTGCAATAAACGGTAATCGCTGCTGGATAACTCCAGCGTCTCTCCGTCTTCATGTTCCAGTTGCTGACTTTGAGTATCTAGGCGCCACTGGCCGAAACGAATGTAGCGAGTATTTTGCTGAGCATTGGCGGTGACTTGAGAGCGGCGCAGTAAGGCCTTAATTCGCGCCAGTAGTTCGCGAGGGTTAAACGGTTTTCCAATGTAATCATCGGCACCCAACTCGAGACCAACAATCCGATCCATTTCATCGGAATTAGCGGTGAGCATGATAATTGGTACATTGGAGGTTCGGCGGATTTTTTGGCATAAGGTAAAGCCGTCATCGCCCGGTAACATGATGTCGAGAATGATGAGTTCTGGTTTATTGGTTTCCAGTAGTTTTGCCATTTCTATACCGTCATTGGCACTGATCACTTCAAAGCCTGATTTACTTAAGTATTGCTCAAGTAAGCTTCTAATTTCTAAGTCATCATCAACGACGAGCAGTTGTTTTGCAAAAACCATGGTTGTCTATTCAATATTAGTGTTATTCATTTGTACTAAGAATAACAAACAACGTGGCAGGGGCGAAATGCTTCACATCATTAAGCAAGAAAAATGGGAGCTAAATGCTCCCATTGGTTCTTTATCCGCAGATTTAGGGGCGTTCAAATATTGTTGCGATGCCTTGTCCTAAACCAATACACATGGTTGCAAGCCCTAGCTTGGCATCTTTGGCTTCCATTAGGTTGATCAGAGTGGTCGAGATACGGGTTCCAGAACAGCCTAGTGGATGGCCTAAAGCAATGGCTCCGCCATTCAGATTTATCTTGTCTTCTAGTTGGTCCATGAGGCCCAGTTCCTT
Source organism: Agarivorans sp. QJM3NY_29 (assembly GCF_050870835.2). NCBI lineage: Bacteria > Pseudomonadati > Pseudomonadota > Gammaproteobacteria > Alteromonadales > Alteromonadaceae > Agarivorans > Agarivorans sp. QJM3NY_29. The sequence continues at coordinate 19,078 of NZ_CP194036.2, forward strand.
CACACAAGGAAGTGATTGTGCGGCAAATGCTTCGTTGAGTTCGAAAAGGTCGATATCTTCGAGCGTCAAACCAGCACGTTTTAAAGCCTTTTGGGTGGCGGGCACTGGCCCGTAGCCCATAATGGACGGATCGCAGCCAGCAATGGCCATGGCGCGAACTTTCGCGCGGATCGGTAAACCCAGCTCCGCGGCCTTTTCGGCAGACATGATGAGCATTGCCGACGCCCCATCAGATAAGGCTGAGGAGGTACCCGCGGTCACTTTACCGTTAACCGGGTCAAAGGCTGGGCGGAGTTGCGCGAGACCTTCAATAGTGGTTTCAGGGCGGATCACTTCGTCAGTTTCTATCAGGCTCAGTGTCCCATTGGTATCATGCCCTTCGATGGGAAGAATTTCTCTGGCAAAGCGCCCCTCAATGGTGGCTTGATGGGCTAGACGGTGGGAGCGAGCGCCAAAGGCGTCCATTGCTTCGCGGCTAATACCATGCATTTGCGACAGTAATTCTGCCGTTAAGCCCATCATGCCTGCCGCTTTAGCCACCGACTTGGTCATTCCAGGGTGAAAGTCGACGCCATGGCTCATTGGAACATGCCCCATATGTTCTACTCCGCCAACGATAAAGATATCTCCTTGGTCGGCCATGATGGCACGTGCCGCGTCATGTAAGGCTTGCATCGATGAACCACATAAACGATTCACCGTGACCGCGCCAGTGGTATGTGGTAAACCCGCCAGTAAGGCGGCATTGCGCGCGATATTAAAACCTTGTTCTAAGGTTTGTTGAACACAGCCCCAATAGACATCCTCAATATCATTTGGATCGAGAGCTGGATTACGTTTTAACAAGCCTTTCATTAAATGTGCAGATAAGTCTTCTGCGCGAACATGTCTAAAACAGCCATTCTTAGAGCGGCCCATGGGGGTGCGAATACAATCTACAATAACCACTTCTTTCATTTTATATTCCTCCATTAGCCTTGTGTCGCGTAGTAAGTTTCGCCTGCTGCGGCTTTGGCGCGTAGGCCGTCTGTAACCTGGTAGAGTGGTCCGAGAGCTGCGTACTGGTCGGCCAAGGCGACATATTCAGCCAAGCCCATGCTATCGAGGTAGCGAAATACCCCGCCACGGAACGGTGGAAAACCTAAACCATAAACCAAGGCCATGTCTGCCTCTCCGGGGCTCTGCACAATGCCTTCCTCTAAGCAACGCACCACTTCGTTAATCATCGGAATCATCATCCGGGCAATAATTTGCTGGCTGCTGTAATCTTGGCTTTGCGGGCTGAGTGCCGTGAGTAGCTGATAAGTACTTGGGTCGGCATCTTTTTTGGGTTTACCTCTTTGATCTTTGGTATAGGCATAGAAACCCAATCCATTTTTTTGACCAAAGCGTTGCGCCTGATACATTAGATCAATGGCATCTTCGCCGACTTTGCTCATTCGCTCAGGAAAACCCTCGGCCATCACCGCACCGGCGTGGTGGCCTGTATCAATCCCCACAACATCTAATAAGTAAGCGGGGCCCATTGGCCAGCCAAATTGTTTTTCCATGATCTTATCTACTTTGACAAAATCTGCGCCATCTTGAATGAGGCGGCTAAAGCCAAAAAAGTAGGGAAATAACACCCGATTAACAAAGAAACCCGGGCAATCATTGACTACCACCGGGGTTTTCCCCATCTTGGCTGCATAGGCCACCACACTGTCGATGGTTGCTTGCGAGCTGTGTTTGCCACGGATCACTTCTACCAGTGGCATGCGATGTACTGGATTGAAAAAATGCATCCCACAGAATTTGTCTGGGCGACAGAGATTGTCAGCTAACAAAGAGATTGGAATGGTTGAAGTATTTGAAACAATGATGGTGTTTTCACTCACATGTTGTTCTACTTCTTTGAGTACCGCTGCTTTGATTTTGGGATTTTCAACCACCGCTTCTACCACAATATTGCTATTCGCGAGCGATTGGTAGTTTAAACTTGGTTGAATGGCCGATAGAACCTTAGCCATTTTTAGGCCATCAATGCGACCGCGTTCCAGTTGTTTATTGAGTAATTTGCTGGCTTCGTTCATGCCTAAATCTAAAGCCGCCTGATTGATGTCTTTCATTACTGCGGGTACACCACGACTGGCACTTTGGTAGGCAATACCGCCCCCCATAATACCTGCACCGAGTACCGCTGCTTGCTCAATTCGCTGGGCGTTTTTACTGGACTTCTTGGCCAAAGCTTTAAGCTGTTGATCGTTTAAGAAGATACCAACCAATGCTTGCGCGACATCCGATTGAGCCAAACCGATGAAGTTTTTGCCTTCTAGCGCTAATGCTTCTGTACGTTTAAAACTGGCTGCTTTTTCAATGGTCGAGACTGCAGTCATGGGAGCAGGGTAGTGAGGTCCGGCTTTGGCCATCACCAACCCTTTGGCACAGTTAAAGCTCATCATTGCTTCAACTTTATTTAAATTGAGTGGACTGAGCTTTACTTGGCGTCGCTCTTGCCAATCAATTTTGCCGGTAATTGCATCTTCAAGCATACTCAAAGCGGCTGATTTGAGGTTATCGGGGTGAACCATCGCATCAAGTGCAGCAAATTTGAGTGCTTCGGCAGCCTTATAAGTTTTACCGGTGGTGATCCATTCCATGGCGTTATCGGCACCAATCACCCGTGGCAATCGCACGGTGCCACCAAAACCCGGCATAATACCCAGTTGAGTTTCTGGCAGACCGATGCTGGCGTTACTGTCAGCAACCCGCAAGTCGGTAGCAAGAATGAGCTCACAACCACCGCCTAGCGCAAAGCCATTAATTGCCGAAATAGTTGGCACATTAAGATCTTCTAAGGCGTTAAAAATATCATTTGCTTTGGTGAGCCACGCGGCGAGTTCAGCCTCGGGAAGCGCAAATAAGCCTAAGAACTCGGTGATGTCAGCGCCCACGATGAAGCTATCTTTGCTCGAGCTGACTAATAAGCCTGTTAATTCACTTTGTTGCTGCAAGGTCTCTATCGCTTCTGCTAAAGAGATTAACGTGCTGCGGTCTAATTTATTGACACTTCCTTTGTTGGCATCGAATGTTAATTCAGCGATGCCAGCGGCAATATAGCGAACACTCAGGTTCTCGCCTTGATATATCATTCTGCTCTCCTTGTTGCTGATGTACATAGCACCAGTTTTGTGTAGGGACTAGAGGTTAAATATGTAATCAAGTTGTTACTCAAACATTAAAGCAAATATAACGCTCATTTTAAACACTTGTTTGATAATTTGTTGTTTGTGGCACAAAAGGTCGCTGTAAACACGAGTAAATAAAATTAAGTCATGCTAAATTAAATGCTCTAGATCCAACTATGTTTGTGTTAAATGCGCTATAACTAACAAGCTAACTAATAGTCGTAGGGAGAGTGTAATGCCAACTATTCAACAACTGTTTACCCAGCATATAGAGCAGTTACAGTTGCGGGTTGCCGATGTATTAGAGCGCGAGCAATTAGAGGCTTTAATCATTCACTCTGGCTATCCTTTGCGAATTTTTTTGGATGATCAGCATTACCCTTTTCAAACCAATCCTCACTTTAAACATTGGTTGCCTTTAACCGAGCATCCGCATTGTTGGTTAGTGGTCAACGGTGTTGATAAGCCGACGCTGATTTATCATCAAGCGAGCGATTACTGGCATAAGGCTACTTCCAGCCCTAGTGGATTTTGGGTCGACTTTTTTGACATCCGAGTGATGAAGCATCCACAAGATATCGAGCCTTTTTTGCCGAAACAACGACAACGCTGCGCCTATATTGGGGAGCATCCTGAATTAGCCGAAGCTTTGGAAATTGGTGAACGCAATCCAGAGTTGGTTTTAAATTACTTACATTATTACCGTGCTTATAAAACTGATTACGAGTTAGAGTGTATTCAGGAAGCGAATCATCGTGCGGTGAAAGCGCATCTAGTCGCCAAGGAGCTGTTTTTGGCGGGTGCATCAGAATTTGAAATGAACTTGGCTTACCTCTCAAGCTTAGGGCGAGGTGAGCACTCACTTCCTTACGCTAATATTATAGCTTTAAATGAAAACGCCTCCATATTGCATTACACCGCTTTAAGTGCCAGTAAGTTAGCCGAGCAAAAACGTTATTCATTGTTAATTGACGCGGGGGCCGAGTACCGCGGCTATGCTGCCGATATCACCCGCAGTTATGCTTATAGAAAAGGTTTATTTGCAGAGCTGGTGCTGGAAATGGATATATTACAACAATCGCTGGTGAACGATCTGAAACCGGGTTATCGCTATACCGATTTACACCTTAAAGCGCATCGTAAATTGGCCAAATTGCTGGTGGATTTTGAATTTGTTTATTGTAGTGCCGCAGCAGCTGTTGAAACGGGAATTACCCGTTGTTTTTTTCCTCACGGTTTGGGCCATCACCTTGGTTTACAAGTGCACGATGTGGGCGGTTTGATGCAAGATGAAGATGGTACGGTACTCGCGGCTCCAACTCTCGATCCCTTTCTGCGTTGTACCCGCATGCTGGAACCTCGACAAGTACTGACAATTGAGCCTGGTCTTTATTTTATCCCTTCTTTATTAGCCGAATTGGCTGAATCTGAGCACACTCGCTTGATTAATTGGTCTCGGGTTGATGAAATGCGCCGCTTTGGTGGGATCCGTATCGAAGATAATGTGGTAATTACCGCGTTGAGTTGTGACAACTTAACGCGTGCGGGCAATTGGAGTTAAACATTCAAACTGATAGTTATTTACGTCCCTCGCAGTTGGTAAGCCGAGAACAAGAAATTAAGCGTAGTCGTTTTATTAGTATTATCGCGCCAGTAGCGGATCGTCGGCAGGCCCAACAACAGCTTGCTGAGATAAAGTCGCAGCATCTTCAGGCGCGTCATCATTGCTGGGCGTTTATTGCCGGCCATCCTCTGGATTCTCAGTGCTTAGGTTTTAGTGATGATGGAGAACCTTCTGGTACCGCGGGAAAACCGATGTTAGCGCAGTTACAAGGCCGCGGCTTAGGCCAAATATTAGCGGTGGTGGTTCGTTATTCTGGAGGCATCAAGTTGGGGACTGGGGGCTTAGTCAGGGCTTATGGTGGTGGCGTACAACAAGCATTAAAATTACTGCAAACTGAACCCGTAATTGGTTGTGGATGTTGTGATCTAGAATTTGATTACGCCTTTACGACTCAAGTAGAAATGTTGCTGAATAAGGTTCAAGGGGTAAAACTGGAGACCGAATTTAGCAATCAGGCAAAAATGCAGGTGAGTTTACCAATCAGTGAATATGCTGGATTTAAACAACAGCTGATTAATTTATCGAGTGGGCAAATTGTCGTGACTAAGCTACGTGCTTAAGTTGTCATAGGTGATGCTTTACTTCAAGATATACAGCATTATCTCAATCTAATAAGAGAAACAATACCGATGCAAATCAGGGCGATAGTTAGGATCGTCGGATTACTTGTGATGCTATTTAGCCTCACCATGATTATTCCGGCCGTTGTCGCTGCGGTATATAAAGACGGTGCCGGTAAAGCCTTTATGGCTGCTTTTGCTATCTGTATTAGCGCTGGGTTTCTATTATGGTTTCCACAGCGGCAACAAAAAACAGAGCTAAAGGCTAAAGAAGGCTTTCTAATTGTGGTGTTGTTTTGGACGGTGTTGGGGAGTGTTGCGGCCTTACCTTTTATCTTGTCCGAACAGCCAAATATGAGTATCACCGATTCTTTCTTTGAATCGTTCTCTGGGCTCACGACCACCGGCGCGACAGTTATTGTCGGGATTGAATATTTGCCGAAAGCGATTTTGTTTTACCGGCAAATGCTGCAATGGTTAGGAGGGATGGGGATCATCGTTTTGGCAGTGGCTGTTTTGCCGATCCTCGGTGTTGGAGGAATGCAGCTTTACCGCGCGGAAATTCCTGGTCCAGTCAAAGATAAAAAAATGACCCCGCGGATCGCCGAGACCGCCAAGGTGCTTTGGTATATCTATTTATTTTTAACGGTGAGTTGTGGGGTCGCATTCTGGCTGGCCGGAATGTCAATATTTGATGCCGTTTGTCATGCTTTTTCAACTATCGCGATTGGTGGGTTTTCTACGTATGATGCTAGTTTAGGGCATTTTGACAGCGCCTTAATTAATACCATCTGTGCGGTATTTTTAATTATCTCGGGGATTAACTTCTCGCTGCATTTTGCGGCCATCAACAGTAGAAGCATTACTTTTAAATACTATTTTCTCGATCCCGAATGCCGCGCCTTCTTCTTTATACAAATTTGTTTAACTTTAGTGTGTTTTGCAGTGTTACTGGGTCAACAAGTTTATGATTCAGCAGCATTTGCCTTAGACCAAGCTTTTGTTCAATCGGTCTCTATTTCTACAACCGCTGGGTTTACCACCACCAGTTTCTCTGAGTGGCCGCTGTTCCTACCCGTGTTATTAGTTTTTTCTAGCTTCATTGGTGGCTGTGCGGGTTCTACTGGCGGGGGACTCAAAGTGATTCGGGTTTTCTTATTGAGTTTACAAGGCATGCGTGAGTTAAAGCGTTTGGTACATCCTCGTGCGGTCTACCAAATTAAATTGGCCAATAAGGCGCTTCCTGACCGAGTATTAGAAGCGGTCTGGGGATTCTTTTCTGCGTATGCCCTCGTGTTTGTGATCTGTATGTTGTCATTGATAGCGGCGGGGATGGACGAGTTATCGGCGTTTTCAGCGGTGGTCGCCTGTTTGAATAACTTAGGCCCTGGTCTGGGTCAAGTCGCGGTACACTACTCAGATATTACCGATGCCAGTAAGTGGGTATTGTTGATTGCTATGTTATTTGGTCGCTTAGAAGTGTTTACCTTATTAGTACTATTCACTCCGGTTTTTTGGAAAAGTTAGTCATGAAATTATTGGTGTTATATTCAAGTTGTGAGGGTCAAACCTTAAAAATTGCTCAGCATATCGTTGCCCAACAAGCCGAGCCAGATGTTCAGGTCGACTATGTCTCACTTGACCAGAGGACAAGCTGGCCAGATCTCAGTCAATACACCAAGGTTCTGATTGGTGCCTCAATCCGTTATGGTAAGTTTCGTCCGCAGTTGTTTGAATATCTGGCGACCTATCAAAAGTCGCTGGCAAAAATGCCGGTGGCTTTTTTTGGTGTATGTCTAACGGCTCGTAAACCAGAAAAGAGTCGTCCAGAAACCAGCGTCTATATGCAGAAGCTAAATCACAATGCCGCTTGGATGCCAAATTTGCAGGCGATATTTGCAGGCGCGCTGCTTTATTCACGTTATAACTGGTGGCAGACTCTCATTATCCAGTTGATCATGAAAATAACGGGTGGCAGTACCGATACTAGTCAAGATATAGAGTTAACCGATTGGGCAAAGGTTAATCAATTCTCCATTTTGTTTGGCAAGCTGAGTAATAAAAGCGCAAGTTGATGGTTTTTTGTAAGCGGCTGTATAAGCTTTGAGCAGTTAAACAAAAAACTGTGATTTTCTTCAAAAAAGGCTTGCACCGTAAGCGCGGATCCCTATAATGCGACTCCACTGACACGGCGGGCAGCACGCAATAGCGCAGCAGCAAGCGGTCAGGGTTGGTAAGGCCTGAGGCTTTATTAGCGACGGTTAAACGCTTCAAACTTTCCTTAGGAAACTTCTTCGGAAAAGATTGAAAAAAGCGGTTGACAGTCACCGAGGATGGCGTAGAATGCGCACCTCGCTTCGCAAGAAGCAACGCTCTTTAACAATTTATCAAGCAATCTGTGTGAGCACTCACAGAGCACTAAGCGAAAAAAATTAGCTTAAGTGGACTGGAGTGACACACTGTTTTAACAGTAATAATTTCAGTATTTACTTTGAGCGAAAAAACTTTGATTGAAGAGTTTGATCATGGCTCAGATTGAACGCTGGCGGCAGGCTTAACACATGCAAGTCGAGCGGTAACATTTCTAGCTTGCTAGAAGATGACGAGCGGCGGACGGGTGAGTAATGCTTGGGAATATGCCTTTACGTGGGGGACAACAGTTGGAAACGACTGCTAATACCGCATAATGTCTTCGGACCAAAGGAGGGGACTCTTCGGAGCCTTTCGCGTAGAGATTAGCCCAAGTGGGATTAGCTAGTTGGTGGGGTAATGGCTCACCAAGGCGACGATCCCTAGCTGGTTTGAGAGGATGATCAGCCACACTGGGACTGAGACACGGCCCAGACTCCTACGGGAGGCAGCAGTGGGGAATATTGCACAATGGGCGAAAGCCTGATGCAGCCATGCCGCGTGTGTGAAGAAGGCCTTCGGGTTGTAAAGCACTTTCAGTTGTGAGGAAGGCAATATGCTTAATACGTATATTGTTTGACGTTAGCGACAGAAGAAGGACCGGCTAACTCCGTGCCAGCAGCCGCGGTAATACGGAGGGTCCGAGCGTTAATCGGAATTACTGGGCGTAAAGCGTACGCAGGCGGCTTTTTAAGCCAGATGTGAAATCCCCGGGCTCAACCTGGGAATGGCATTTGGAACTGGGAAGCTAGAGTTTTGTAGAGGGTGGTAGAATTTCAGGTGTAGCGGTGAAATGCGTAGAGATCTGAAGGAATACCAGTGGCGAAGGCGGCCACCTGGACAAAAACTGACGCTCATGTACGAAAGCGTGGGGAGCAAACAGGATTAGATACCCTGGTAGTCCACGCCGTAAACGATGTCTACTAGTTGTCTGTGGGTTTAACCCGTGGGTAACGCAGCTAACGCATTAAGTAGACCGCCTGGGGAGTACGGCCGCAAGGTTAAAACTCAAATGAATTGACGGGGGCCCGCACAAGCGGTGGAGCATGTGGTTTAATTCGATGCAACGCGAAGAACCTTACCTGCCCTTGACATACTAAGAACTTTCCAGAGATGGATTGGTGCCTTCGGGAGCTTAGATACAGGTGCTGCATGGCTGTCGTCAGCTCGTGTCGTGAGATGTTGGGTTAAGTCCCGCAACGAGCGCAACCCTTATCCTTATTTGCCAGCACGTGATGGTGGGAACTCTAGGGAGACTGCCGGTGATAAACCGGAGGAAGGTGGGGACGACGTCAAGTCATCATGGCCCTTACGGGCAGGGCTACACACGTGCTACAATGGCATGTACAGAGGGATGCGACCTCGCGAGAGCAAGCGGACCCCAGAAAGCATGTCGTAGTCCGGATCGGAGTCTGCAACTCGACTCCGTGAAGTCGGAATCGCTAGTAATCGTGGATCAGAATGCCACGGTGAATACGTTCCCGGGCCTTGTACACACCGCCCGTCACACCATGGGAGTGGGCTGCAAAAGAAGTGGGTAGTTTAACCTTCGGGAGGACGCTCACCACTTTGTGGTTCATGACTGGGGTGAAGTCGTAACAAGGTAGCCCTAGGGGAACCTGGGGCTGGATCACCTCCTTATTATGAACGTTTATGTTTTGTGACGTGTTCACACAGATTGCTTGATAGAAAGTAGAGAGAAGTTGACACCTGTTTAGGTCTGTAGCTCAGCTGGTTAGAGCGCACCCCTGATAAGGGTGAGGTCGGCAGTTCAAGTCTGCCCAGACCTACCAAGGTGCAACTTTTAGTAAGAAATGGGGCTATAGCTCAGCTGGGAGAGCGCCTGCCTTGCACGCAGGAGGTCTGCGGTTCGATCCCGCATAGCTCCACCACTTCTTACCTAAAAACCAAAGATAAGTCGCCAAAAGATGGCCATTTAGCTTTGGTTTTTTTATGAACCAATGCTCTTTAACAATTTGGAAAAGCTGATAAAAAAATATCTCAAAAATACGAGTTAAATAACAAGTGTTTTTGGTATTCAAAAAATAAGGTGATCGTACTCGAGTGGCAGGATTTATACAGCCTGACCATTCAAGTGATTTAAGCGACAACATTTAGGTGTTGTATGGTTAAGTGACTAAGCGTATACGGTGGATGCCTTGGCAGTCAGAGGCGATGAAGGACGTGTTAATCTGCGATAAGCCATGTTGAGTCGATAAAAGACGTAATAGACATGGATTTCCGAATGGGGAAACCCACTGCATTTTATGCAGTATCGTAACGTGAATACATAGCGTTGCGAGGCGAACCCGGGGAACTGAAACATCTAAGTACCCGGAGGAAAAGAAATCAACCGAGATTCTGGTAGTAGCGGCGAGCGAACCCGGATTAGCCCTTAAGCTTCTTATAATTTAGTGGAACAAGCTGGAAAGTTTGGCCGTAGCGGGTGATAGCCCCGTACACGAAAGGTGATTTGAAGTGAAAACGAGTAGGACGGCACACGTGATATGTTGTCTGAATATGGGGGGACCATCCTCCAAGGCTAAATACTCCTGACTGACCGATAGTGAACCAGTACCGTGAGGGAAAGGCGAAAAGAACCCCTGTGAGGGGAGTGAAATAGAACCTGAAACCGTATACGTACAAGCAGTGGGAGCCTCTTTGTGGGGTGACTGCGTACCTTTTGTATAATGGGTCAACGACTTAATTTCAGTAGCAAGGTTAAGCGAATAGCGGAGCCGTAGGGAAACCGAGTGTTAACTGCGCGCATAGTTGCTGGGATTAGACCCGAAACCCGGTGATCTAGCCATGGGCAGGTTGAAGATTGGGTAACACCAATTGGAGGACCGAACCGACTAATGTTGAAAAATTAGCGGATGACTTGTGGCTGGGGGTGAAAGGCCAATCAAACCGGGAGATAGCTGGTTCTCCTCGAAAGCTATTTAGGTAGCGCCTCGGACGAATACTAGTGGGGGTAGAGCACTGTTAAGGCTAGGGGGTCATCCCGACTTACCAACCCTTTGCAAACTCCGAATACCACTAAGTACTATCCGGGAGACACACGGCGGGTGCTAACGTCCGTCGTGAAAAGGGAAACAACCCAGACCGTCAGCTAAGGTCCCAAAGTCATAGCTAAGTGGGAAACGATGTGGGAAGGCTTAGACAGCCAGGATGTTGGCTTAGAAGCAGCCATCATTTAAAGAAAGCGTAATAGCTCACTGGTCGAGTCGGCCTGCGCGGAAGATGTAACGGGGCTAAGCTATGCACCGAAGCTACGGGTACTTGCTTTGCAAGTGCGGTAGAGGAGCGTTCTGTAAGCCGTTGAAGGTGATTCGTAAGGATTGCTGGAGGTATCAGAAGTGCGAATGTTGACATGAGTAACGATAAAGGGGGTGAAAAGCCCCCTCGCCGAAAGACCAAGGTTTCCTGTTCAATGTTAATCAGAGCAGGGTGAGTCGGCCCCTAAGGCGAGACTGAAAAGTGTAGTCGATGGGAAACAGGTTAATATTCCTGTACTTCGTATAATTGCGATGGGAGGACGGAGAAGGCTAGGCCAGCGCGGCGATTGGTAGTCCGCGTTTAAGGTTGTAGGCTGGACACTTAGGAAAATCCGGGTGTCTAAGGCTGAGGATTGATGACGAGTCACTAAGGTGATGAAGTGGTTGATGCCCTGCTTCCAGGAAAAGTCTCTAAGCTTCAGATTATACGAAACCGTACCCCAAACCGACACAGGTGGTTGGGTAGAGAATACCAAGGCGCTTGAGAGAACTCGGGTGAAGGAACTAGGCAAAATGGTACCGTAACTTCGGGAGAAGGTACGCTGCTGTTGGTGATGGGACTTGCTCCCTAAGCTGACGGCAGTCGCAGATACCAGTTGGCTGCAACTGTTTATTAAAAACACAGCACTGTGCTAAATCGAAAGATGACGTATACGGTGTGACGCCTGCCCGGTGCCGGAAGGTTAATTGATGTGGTTAGCGCAAGCGAAGCTATTGATCGAAGCCCCGGTAAACGGCGGCCGTAACTATAACGGTCCTAAGGTAGCGAAATTCCTTGTCGGGTAAGTTCCGACCTGCACGAATGGCGTAATGATGGCCAAGCTGTCTCCACCCGAGACTCAGTGAAATTGAAATTGCCGTGAAGATGCGGTGTACCCGCGGCTAGACGGAAAGACCCCGTGAACCTTTACTACAGCTTGACACTGAACATTGACCCTACATGTGTAGGATAGGTGGGAGGCTTTGAAGCGTTGTCGCTAGATGATGTGGAGCCGACCTTGAAATACCACCCTTGTAGTGTTGATGTTCTAACGTTGTCCCGTTATCCGGGATGCGGACAGTGTCTGGTGGGTAGTTTGACTGGGGCGGTCTCCTCCCAAAGAGTAACGGAGGAGCACGAAGGTTGGCTAAGTACGGTCGGACATCGTACGGTTAGTGCAATGGCATAAGCCAGCTTAACTGCGAGACAGACACGTCGAGCAGGTACGAAAGTAGGTCATAGTGATCCGGTGGTTCTGTATGGAAGGGCCATCGCTCAACGGATAAAAGGTACTCCGGGGATAACAGGCTGATACCGCCCAAGAGTTCATATCGACGGCGGTGTTTGGCACCTCGATGTCGGCTCATCACATCCTGGGGCTGAAGTCGGTCCCAAGGGTATGGCTGTTCGCCATTTAAAGTGGTACGCGAGCTGGGTTTAGAACGTCGTGAGACAGTTCGGTCCCTATCTGCCGTGGGCGTTTGAGAATTGAAGGGAGCTGCTCCTAGTACGAGAGGACCGGAGTGGACGAACCGCTGGTGTTTGGGTTGTTATGCCAATAGCATTGCCCAGTAGCTACGTTCGGAACTGATAACCGCTGAAAGCATCTAAGCGGGAAGCAGGCCTTGAGATTAATTCTCACTAGGACTTTAAGTCCTCTGAAGGGCCGTTGGAGACTACAACGTTGATAGGCAAGGTGTGTAAGTGCTGTGAGGCATTGAGCTAACTTGTACTAATTACCCGTGAGGCTTAACCATACAACACCTAAAGGGTGTTGCTTATAGATACTTTATTTTAGAACCAAGAGTGCTTGTTATGCTCGTGGGATATATCAGTTTTTTCGAATGTTAAAGACAACAAGTTTTTGCCTGGTGGCAATAGCGTTGTGGAACCACCTGAACCCATGCCGAACTCAGAAGTGAAACGCAACTGCGCCGATGATAGTGTGGGGTCTCCCCATGTGAAAGTAGGTCACTGCCAGGCACCTATACTAAGCCCTCGTCTGACGACGAGGGCTTTTTTATTGCCTGAGATTTAGCAAGGGCAGCCAAGGCGAACCGATGTTCATGAACAAGCCATGTGAAAGTCGGCTGGATATCGCCAGACACCGATTGAGAGAAAGCCTATCTTTACGGATAGGCTTTTTTTATGTCTGGGATTTAGCAATGCTGCATCGCGCAGTTAACGCGAAGGTTTTATTCGTGAGCAGGATGGGACGCTTCGAAAATGTGTGCGTTTTTAGGCCGAAGTCGAAGCGTTTATGCGTGTTCGTATCACCATTTTTATATTTGCTGCATGTGATTTTTAGTGACTCGCTAAATCCTTTGGTACAATAGGGCTTGCATGTTGCTTTTTATCAAGAAAAATATAAATGACCCCACGTTTTACTCGTAATCGTTCGCTTCGCTCATTGCCTCAAATTGCTCAAGATCCGAGTCAATTTATGACTTTATTTAGCGCCGAAGACTACCGCATCAGATTGCTGCAGTTAATCTCTCAGGCTCGTTCTCGAATTTATATTGTGGCTTTATATTTGGAAGATGACTTGGCGGGGCGCTCAGTGATGGATGCCTTATATCAGGCAAAGCAGCAACGACCGGAACTGCAGATTAAGGTGTTGGTTGATTGGCATCGTGCACAACGCGGTTTAATTGGTGAACAACAGGCTCAAGGTAATGCGGCAATGTATCGGGAGTACGCTGCTAAGTATCCCGGCTTAATTGAGATTTCGGGGGTACCTGTAAGCAATCGAGAGCTATTCGGGGTATTACATCTGAAGGGAAGTATCATCGACGATACGATCATTTATAGTGGTGCCAGTATTAACGATATCTATTTAGCTCAGCAGCAGCGTTATCGTTTCGATCGTTACCAATTAATTGGTAACTCAGATCTCGCAAATGCGATGGTTGAATATTTAGAACAAGTACTACTGGCGACTCGTGCGGTGACTAGTTTATCGGTAGCCAATCCAGCCTCAACTCGGTCGCTTAAATCGTCGATCAGGCGTTTACGCTTGTCTTTACAGCGGCAACAGTACCAATTTCACGCTCAACAACTAAATGCGCAGCAACTTGGAATTACTCCACTCATCGGTTTGGGTCGGCGACGCAACTTATTAAATAAAACCATTAAGCTATTAATGTCTAAGGCTAAACAACAGCTTACTATTTGTACGCCGTATTTTAATCCTCCCCGTAGTCTGCGTCGTGAAGTTGCTAAGGCGCTTAGTCGCGGGGTGCGAGTGCACTTGATTGTGGGTGATAAAACAGCCAGTGACTTTTATAGTGAGCCTAGCGAAAAGTTTAAGGTGATCCACGCTTTGCCTTATCTGTATGAAGTAACGCTCCGTAATTTTATTAAGGGCAAGCAAGCATTTTTGGCGAGTGGACAGCTGACCGTGAACGTTTGGCAACATGCTAACAATAGCTTTCATTTGAAAGGATTATGGGTCGATCAACGATATGCCTTACTCACTGGTAATAATCTGAATCCTAGAGCTTGGAATCTGGACTTAGAGAATGGCTTGTTAGTGGATGATCCACATGCTTTACTCGAACATCAGCGTCAGCAAGAACTACACAATATTCTGCAACATACTCAGCCAATTACTACACTGGCAGATATCGAGTCGCTTAATGATTACCCGAAACCAGTCAAACGTTTGCTGAAACGAATTGGCCGGGTGAAAGCCGACAGCCTACTCAAACAAATCTTATAAATAACAATGCCCAGCAAGATGCTGGGCATTACATAAAAAGCGTTGGGTGTCAGCGCTTAACTAGGGAAAGAAAAGTTAACACCTTCTCTTATCGATGAAGAAGGCCAGCGTTGAGTGATGGTTTTACGTTTGGTATAAAACCGCACGGAATCTGGGCCATAGGCATGTAAATCACCAAACAATGAACGTTTCCAGCCCCCAAAGCTGTGATATGACACAGGAACGGGCAGTGGAACGTTAATCCCGACCATTCCTACTTGAATGTTGTCCGAGAAATAGCGTGCCGCTTCACCGTCACGGGTATATAAACAAGTCCCGTTTCCGTATTCATGTGCATTAATTAAGTCCATGGCTTGTTGCATGTCATCAACTCGCACCACACATAATACAGGTCCAAAGATCTCTTCTTGATAGGCTTGCATGGCGGTGGTTACGTGGTCGATCAGAGTCCCCCCAACAAAGAAGCCTTTTGGATAACCACTCACCTGTGGGTTACGGCCATCAACTACTACGGTGGCCCCTGCTGCTTCTGCGCTGCTAATATACATCTGTACTTTATCGCGTTGTTGCTCGGTGATTAATGGGCCAAAGTCATTTTCTTGGTCAGAATATGCGCCGACTTTCAAACCTTGCATTGCTTCGGATAGCCCTGCCACTAACTTGTCTGCGACTTCATCGCCCACAGCAACTGCTACCGATAAGGCCATACAGCGTTCGCCTGAAGAACCAAATGCAGCCCCTAACAAAGAGTTCACGGCATTCTCTAGATCAGCATCAGGCATTACGATTGCGTGATTTTTTGCCCCGCCAAGGGCTTGGCAGCGTTTTCCATTTGCAGTCGCAGTACTGTAAATGTATTCAGCAATTGGGGTTGAACCGACAAAGCTTACCGCGGCAACTCGTGGGTCGCTTAATAGTGTATCAACCGCTTCTTTATCGCCATTCACGACATTGAATACACCAGCTGGTAAGCCTGCTTCGTGTAGTAATTCGGCAATGAATAAGGTGACGGATGGATCGCGTTCCGAAGGCTTTAATACAAAGGTATTGCCACACATCAGCGCCATAGGGAACATCCACATTGGCACCATCATTGGGAAATTAAATGGGGTTATACCAGCCACAACACCTAGTGCTTGGAATTCACTCCAAGAGTCGATATTAGGACCAACATTGCGAGAATGTTCGCCTTTGAGTAGCTCTGGTGCGCCACAGGCATATTCAACACATTCAATCCCGCGAGCCAGTTCGCCTTTTGCATCATGCACGATTTTACCGTGTTCTTTGCCGACTAATTCGCAGATCTTGTCTGCATGTTGTTCGAGTAAGGTCTTATAGCGAAACATAATTTGGCAACGTTTGGCTACAGGCGTATTACGCCAAGCTGGAAAAGCGGCTTCAGCGGCTGCGATCGCTTGCTCCACTGTGGCTTTTGGTGCGAGTGCGACTTGACTCGCTACTTCGCCAGTCGAAGGATTATAAACATCCTGTAAGCGAGTATATTCTGACTGGGTTTTACCATTAATTAAGTGACCAATAATAGACATGTAAGATTTCCTTGTGTGACTAGGCTTGGCCTGTCAATTGATGAATAGTATCGCCTAAGGCGTTAAATAAGCTGTCGATTTCTTCTTTGCTGACCGTAAAAGGAGGCGCAATTTGTATGGTATCGCCGCCATAGCGGACATAATAGCCCTGCTTCCACATCGATTGTGCGATTAAATATGGGTTGAGCGCGGGTTCACCGGGAGCGTGGGCAATACTAAGCCCAACAGCCATGCCCATATTGCGAACATCGGTCACCAGCGCTAGGCTCGCGAGCTGATGCGCGGCATGTTCCAGTACCGGGGACATTTCACGGACGCGTTCAAACATGTTGTCTCGTTGTAATAAATCCAGCGAAGCCAAACCTGCGGCACAGGCGATCGGGTGTGCCGAATAAGTATAACCGTGTGGCAGTTCTAGCATGTAGTCTGGGCCACCAGTTTCCATAAAGGTATCGTAAATTTCTTGTTTACAGGCGACCGCTCCCATGGGAATTACTCCATTGGTAAGCTGCTTGGCCATATTGATCATGTCTGGTGTCACCCCGCAAGCTTCTGCTCCGGTTTTATAACCGAGGCGACCGAAGGCACAAATGACCTCATCAAAAATCAGCAAAATTTGGTGTTGGTCGCAAATTTCACGTAAGCGTTGTAAGTAACCGACGGGTGGGGGGATGACGCCTGCACTGCCTGCCATGGGTTCAACAATTACGGCAGCGATGGTTGAGGCATCATGAACCGCGATCAAATCCAGTAAATCATTGGCAAGCTCGGCGCCTTGTTGAGGTTGCCCCTTGCTGAAGACATTTTCTGGCAAGACAGTAGAGCGCATATGGGCAACGTCGAGGCCGCTGCCAAATAGTGCGCGATTTGGCGCGATCCCTCCAACTGAAAGCCCACCATAGTTGACGCCGTGATAGCCTTTACCGCGGCCAATCAGCTTGGTTTTACCCGCGAGTCCTTTTTTACGCCAATAGGCGCGCGCAATTTTTAAAGAGGTATCAGCTGATTCTGAACCCGAGCCAGTAAAAAATATCCGATTTAGTCCTTCAGGCATAAATTCGGTGATTTTCTCCGCCAGTTGAAATGACCCCGGGTGGCCAAACTGAAAGGCTGGCGAGTAATCGAGCCGAGAAGCTTGATGGCTAATCGCATCGACGATCTCTTGGCGACCATGACCCAAGCCACAAGTCCATAAACCTGATAGACCATCAAAAATCTTGCGGCCATCGTCAGCAAAATAGTAATTACCCTTGGCATGGGTAATGATCCGTGGGTCCTTTTTAAATTGGCGATTGGCACTATATGCCATCCAATGGCAATCCAGTTGGTTCTGGCTAACACTTAACTCTTCATGATGCGCCATAGCTGACTCCCTCATAATATGTTTGAGATGGACTAAATATTTTGAAGCAGCTTATCGCTAGATCTGAGTTGCATAAATGTGTATCTTTCAATCTAAAGTTTCATAAATGCGAAACATTATGCAGCAGCGACTTGGACAATTAAGCGATATTGATTTACGACTACTCAAAGTATTTCGGGTGGTGGTGGAGTGTGGGGGGATATCGGCTGCCGAGGTGGAGCTTAATATTGGTCGTTCTACGATTAGCCGTCACGTGAAAGATTTAGAAATTCGCCTTGGGGTGAATCTTTGTCAGCGTGGGCGAGCAGGTTTTGTTTTAAGCCCAGAAGGGCAGCACGTCTATCAGTCCAGTTTACGCTTAATGGGCGCTTTAGACGAGTTTCGGGCTGACGTACAAAGTTTACATAGAGATATGACGGGTAATCTGGCGATTGCTTTGTTTGATAAAACGGTGACTAACCAGCAGGCAAAAATATCACAAGCCTTGCAGTTATTTGACCAGCGAGCACCTAAAGTCACGCTTGATCTTTATGTTGAAACCTTATCGGTGATCGAAAGTGGCGTGATTGAGGGGCGCTTTCATTTGGGGGTAGTGCCGGGGCAACGTCAGTCTGCGAGCCTCAATTATCAATTTTTGTTTGATGAACGGATGTCGCTTTATTGCGGTTATCATCATCCACTATTTTCACGCAGTGACATTACCATTGGTCCCGAGGAAATTGTTGGACAAAAATATGCTGGATTAGGACATCACTCGCCCAATATGGATACTTCACAACGTTTTGGTTTTCAGCGTCATGCCACCGCTTATGACCAGGAGGCAATTGCCACTTTATTGTTGTCGGGCAGTTACTTGGCATATTTGCCGGAACACTATGCACGTAGCTTCATTGAACAGGGCCTAATTCGGCCACTGGGTGGGGAGCAGTTCAGTTATCACTGTCCATTTTTAGCGGTGACACGTGTCTCCCCAAAACCTTCGCGTATTTTGGCTTGCTTTATCGAGTGCTTAACTCAGGTTCATCTGTCCAGCTAAGCCGCTACTTTTACTGAAGGCGCTGGGTGAGCCACTGATTAATTGCCTTTATTTGGCTCGGGGAAACACTATGCGCCATTTCATAGTATTCCAGTGTTGCATTATATTGCTGTTGCAGCAGTTGCTGATGAGCCTGTTCACCCAGAGCCGGAACAACCACATCATCTTGGCGGCCATGTTGGATCAATATGTCTAAGTTAGTTTGTTGTTGAGTGCTGGGGAGGCTGGCAGGGAGTAAATAAGTCGACATACACAACAATCCGCCCAGTGCTTGAGGAAAGTTTAACGCCAGCTGATAAGCCACTGCACCGCCTTGCGAAAAGCCTGCAATCACAATGTTTTGGCTGGCGATCCCTTGGTTCATTTGTTGCTCGATTAAAAGCTGAAGCTGCTGGCTCACCTCTTGTAGATGCTGCTGATTGATGATGCGCTGCGGCTGCATCGCTAAAATATCGTACCAAGCCGTGAGTTGATAGCCTTGATGCACGGTTAATGGGCGTAATGGCGCGGCCGGAAATATATAGCGCAGCGCGATGGATTCGCTGAATTTAAAATGCTTTGCTAAGGGCGCAAAATCTTCGGGGCCTGCACCTAAACCATGTAGCCAAATGAGGCAGTGGGTTGCCGGGTGAGGTGGTTCAATCGTGATGGTAGCCGAATTTGGCATGGATAGTCCTTTGCTGAATGAAAGAGTTCTATTAAGCTGAGCAACAATTTAGCGAACAGGCATTGTATTGAAATGGCTGAGAGAGACAAGTATGCAAGAATTAATTGATGAAATAAGAGCCGCAGACCAGTCTGGCGCTTATCCAAGTGAACTCCCTAGCGACAGTCAGTTAGTGGAAGTGGAGGAGTTGATTTTGATCCCGATGCCCAGCGATTTGCGGGCTTTTCAACTGACCGTGAGCGATGTAATTTATGGCAGCTTAGAACCAGTCACGATTAGCGATCCTTACCTGCATACCTATTTGCCAGAGGTGGCTGCGACAGCTTGGAACATGGGTTTACCCCGCGAATTTATTCCCATTTGTCAAAATGGAGATAACTTTTATTTCATTAGTCAGGAGGGGGAAGTGGGTTATTGGCAAGGCCAGGCTGCGGAAGACTTGGTTCCTGAATGGGATAGCATTTGGGATTGGGCGATGGAAGTATGGATGCAAAGTTAGCGCAGCAGTCATCTCCCCCTCCCTATCTGGAGAAGTTTTGGTTGGTGATTGCACATATCCCAAGCGGTAAAGTGGCGACTTACGGTGGCGTTGCAGCCATGGCCGGCTACCCTCGCATGGCTAGAGCTGTCGGACGCTGCCTAAAGCAGCTCCCCGAGGGCTCATCGCTGCCTTGGCATCGGGTGATTAATGCTCAAGGTCTGATCTCGTTTCCTGAGGGCTCGGCTAAATATCAAAAGCAACGTCAGCGACTTCAGGAGGAAGGGATTGTTTTTCGTCATCAGCGGGTACCTTTGAAGCAGTATTTATGGCTTGGTGATTAGTATTTACGGTTTGTTCGATGCCAATGGGTATCACAAACCATCGGTATTTCGATGATTGCGCCAATCCGCCAATTCTGTTGGGGGTCGAGGAGAGTGGGAATAAGCCAATGACCAAGCAAGCGACAGTCGTCAGCCAATGGTACTTGTACATTCTTAGAACCAAACACAATCAATTATATACTGGTGTCAGTACCGATGTGGCTCGACGCTTTGCCGAGCATCAATCGGGAAGTTCGAAGGGTGCCAAGGCGTTACGTGGGAAAGGTCCGCTCAACTTAGAGTTTCAGCAAGGCCTTGCCAGTAAGCAACAAGCAATGCGTTTGGAATATAAAATTAAGCAATTAAGTAAGGCGCAAAAAGAACAGCTCTTATTAGGTCAATTCGACTGGCGCAGCTTGCTTTAACGACGGCCGGTTTCTGTTTTGGCGCAAGCTTCGCTTACCAATCAATATTAAGGGTAAAATAATCATCGCTGCACCCAGCCAGGTGAGGGCATCAGGCATTTCTGAAAAACTTACCCAGCCGACCACGGCAGCGCCAATCAGGCCTGTGTATTCTGAACTGGCAATGGTATTGGCCTCTGCAGTTTTGTAGGCAAAAATAGATCCTGCGTGTAAAAATAGAATAAATAAGCTACTCGCGCCTGCGAGCCAGAATATTGACCAGTTCATTCCAGTAAGCGTTGGCCATGCCAGTGCCACTGTCGTGGGCAGCACCATTAAGTTGGTCCAAAATAAACTGGTAACCACCGACTCCTTTTTTGGAATGTATTTTACGGTGAGGTTACTTAAGGCCAAAGTGAGGGCTGTCCCCAGCGCCGCAATGGCCCCCCAGTTAAACTCTGAAGGGCGAATAATCACCAATACTCCAATAAAGCCGATACTGGCGGCGAATATTTGGGCGCGATTGACTTGGCTTCGGTGGAGCCACATGCCAAGTGGTAACATCATAATCGGAGCCGCGTAGAATAAGGCATTGGCAGTTGCTAAAGGGAGCGCGACCAAGGCGACAACCATCAATCCTGAACCCGCTAACCAGAGGTAACCGCGAAAGAAGTGGACCAGTGGTTTTTCTGGACGCTTGTGTTTGGTCAGTAAAAAAGCAGGTAACAACAGTATCAGGGTGCTGATTTGCCGATAAAGTAATATTTCGAACACCGAGGCTTGCTCGCCCGCCACTTTCATAAAGGCATCTGAAAATACCGCGATCTGATTGGCGGTAATCAAAATAATGATAGCAATTAAGGTGGGATTAAGCTTCAAGTGGGCCTCTGTGATGCACGAATAAATTAAGCTGGAATAAAACAGTCTAAAGACTTGTTAAGCATTAAAAAAATGATAATAATCTACTATTGATGAAAATTATTCATGGATTGTATGCGAACTCTTCCTCCACTTAATGCATTGGTTGCTTTCGACGCCGTGGCTCGCCATCATCATGTCGCTAAGGCTGGCGACGAATTGGGCATTAGTCAAAGTGCGGTGAGTCATCGCTTAAGATTGCTTGAAGACTATTTGGGAGAATTGTTATTTGAAAAAGTTGGTCGCCAACTACAATTAACCGAGGCCGGACGTAGCTACTCCGTTGAGGTGGAACGGATTCTAAATGAACTCAGTCAGATTACCCGACAGGTAAAAGGAGAGGGGATCGCGCAATTGCGTTTAACCACCTATAGTTCCTTCGCGCTGAAGCGTCTGGTGCCGCTGTTACCCAGCTTTCGTGCTCGTCATCCCGAAATTGATTTACGTTTGCAAATGATTACCGAAGAACCGGTGTTATCGAGTAAAACTGGTGATTTGTTTATCTGTCTAGCGAAAAACGTGAAGGGTTATATCAGCCATCTATTGCATAAAGAGCGATTGGTGGCGGTTTGTTCGCCAGCTCTATATCAAGAAGTCGGTCATCAAAATTGGCGTCAAGATTTATTGAATTTCCCTTTATTATCTAGCGACTTAGATGATGAAATCAGCGAGTCAGGCGCAGACTGGATGGTTTGGTCTAAGGGGCTTGGTTTACAGCTGCCTAAGAAACAAGTTTTTCATAGCTTCAGCCATCAAGTTCTGGCCTTGGAAGCCGCAGAAAGTGGCCAAGGTATCGCTTTGGTGAGTGACTTTATGGTGGAGCAGGATATACGAGCGGGTAAGTTAGTTGACTTGCCGTTTGGTGGGGTAGAGACCGGTTATCATTTCTATTTATCTTACAAGCAGGCGCGTGGCAGAGAACAAGAGTTAAAACAAGTGGCCTCTTGGTTGATTGAAACTGCCGCGAGTCCGTTAGAGGTTTAACGGGGCGTCAATCCAACACTGGCTCGCTATACAATTCTGTGATCAATCCATGATTCTTTCAGGGCACCGATGAGGGTGATATTTTTTCCAAAACAGTCATGCTCGCACTAATCCATTAATAGTTTGATCAGCAATAGGCTCAGGCTATCCACAAAATTCAGCCGCAATATCGCAAATTCATCATTTCTTAATACTTGTTGCATGGTGGCCGAGGGGTGGCTGGTATGCCAACAGCCAATGATACTTTGGTATAGGAACATGACCTTGGTGAGTGCCTGCTGCTGGTTGAGTTGTGGCGACCAGTGCTGAAATAATTGGCAGAGTTGTTCAGCCAGTCGCTTCAGCTCGCGTTTAAAGGCGATGGCTTGTTCAATATTCTGTTGCTTTTCTAATACGGTATGCAAAATTGCAGAGAGATAGCAAAAACTCGGTCTGGCGGCGATGGTTTCAGCGAGAACTCGTGCTTGTAAGGGGTGGTTGGCGAGGCGTTGGATAGCAAGCAGTAACTGCGCTGCCTCGTCTAAATACAGTGCCATAAACAGACTTTCTTTGTTCTTAAAGTAGCGATATAGCGCCGGTTTCGATAACTGTAGTTGTTCGGCTAAGTGGCTTAACACCACCTGATCGTAACCATGCTCCGTGAGGGCTTGTTTGGCGGAGGCTAAGATCTGTTGGCGACGCTGTTGTTTTTGTTCGGGACTAATTGCGCGCTTTCTTATGCTGGTATTTACATCATTTTTTATCAAGTGTTGGTTCCTTTCACCTTTACATGGCTTACGCTTTTGTTGCTAATTTAACTTTGTTAACAATGCATTTTAACGACGGCAGAGAAAAGCAGCTGCCGCTTACCCAAACATTATCTTTTAGGTCTGCGTTGTACTCGCTGCGACAAGTGTGAGTCGCGCACAAGCAAGCGCCTGATTAGGTAGTGTTTTGCGATTTTGTTTACAGTCTAAGAATAAGTTACCCATAGAAACTTGCCAAACTATTTAGTAACTGCTATCTAAGTTACTCATGGTATCTTATTTTGTTGATCTGAGTTCAAGGTGAAATGATGATTGATTGGGAGCGAGGGTGAGTATTTCTCGGCGACAATTTTTGCAAGGTGCTACAGCCATCGCGGCGATGGCAGGCGGTGGCCAGTGGTTATTTGCTAGTTATCCCTTACGCTACCAAGCCAATCCCCAACTCGCGTTATCGGCGCAGCATCAACAGATCCTGCTGGCGTTGATCCCTGTGTTTGTGCAGGGGCAATTTAGTGACCAGGATGACCTCGCGATGCTGCGTATTTTAAATAATGTTGATGTTGCGATCAGTGGATTGGCTGCGCATAGTCGGGCTGAATTACACCAACTGTTGGACTTATTACAGTCGCGGGGCGGATGGTTATTACTCAGTGCTGGAAGTAGTCAGCTTAGTGAACTCAGCACTCAGCAAAAAATAGTCTTGTTGAGGACCTGGCAGATGCATTATTTGCAGCTATTACGCCAGACTTATCAAGGCTTACATGAGCTGATCATGGCGGCCTGTTATGGCGACCCCGAGGTTTGGCCTCTGTTGGCTTATCAATTACCAGCCCAAGTGAAGGGACTGTTTCATGATTAAAGATTGGATTGTCGAAGGGCTTGCCGACGGATGGTCACATCTTGATGGGGCAAGTTTGCAAGATAATCGTCAATTGGATTGTGATGTGTTGATCATTGGCAGTGGTGCTGGTGGTGGGATTAGCGCTCAGGTTATCGCAGAAGCGGGCTTCAAGGTTATTTTGGTTGATGAGGGACCGCTAAAAACGAGCCAAGATTTTAAAATGCAAGAGCGTCAAGCCTATCCCGATCTCTATCAGGAATCTGCCGCTCGTAAAACCAAAGATAAAGCGATTAGCATTTTTCAGGGACGCTGTGTTGGGGGGTCCACTACCGTAAATTGGACGACTTCGCTGCGAACCCCGGAATCCACGTTACTGCATTGGCAGCGGCGTTGGGGCATTCGTCAGTTAACATCCGAGAATTTACAGCCCTATTTTGAACAGGTTGAGCAGCAGTTAGGGATCCGTCCCTGGTTGGCCAATAATGCCAATAATGCGCTGTTAGCCAAGGGCTGTGAGGCGCTTGGTTGGTCTCATAAAGCGGTTCCGCGGAATGTCAGGCAGTGCTGGAATTTGGGGTACTGTGGGATGGGGTGCCCGACTAATGCAAAACAGTCGATGCTGGTGACCACCATCCCTGCAGCGCTTAATCTAGGGGCCAGTTTACTAAGCCGATTTCGGGTAGAAAGCTTAAATATTAAGCAACAACGGGTGCGGGGTGCAAGCTTACAAGCCTTAGATCAACAGCAACGTCCAAGGCAAATCGAAATTAAAGTGAATGCGCGACACGTGATCCTAGCAGCTGGTGCTATTGGTTCGCCAGCGATATTGTTGCGCTCAAAGGTGCCTGATCCGAATCAATTGATCGGTAAACGCACGTTTTTACATCCGAGTGTGATTAGTGGAGCCTTATTCGAACAGCCAGTATTAAGTCATCAAGGTGCGCCACAGTCCGTATATTCCGATCACTTTGTATGGCGTGATGGTGTAGAAGGGCGCTGTGGTTACAAATTGGAAGTACCACCGGTTCATCCGATTTTATTGGCCACCAAACTGACCGGCTTTGGCCGCTTTCATAGTGAAATGATGCAACAAATGAATCATCTACAAGTGACGATTGGATTGTTGCGGGATGGCTTTCATGAACAAAGTCACGGTGGGCAGGTTAAGCTGCGAGACGATGCTAGCCCGATGCTGGATTATCATCTGAGTGATTACCTGTGGGATGGTGCTAGGCGAGCGCTGCTGAGTATCGCTGAGTTACAATTTGCCGCCGGGGCTAAACAGGTTTACCCCTTACACGAACAAAGTCGGCAACTGAACAGTTGGACTGAGGCCCAGTCGTTTATCAAGCAATTGGCCATGCAGCCATTGGCCACTCGTTTGGCATCGGCACACGTGATGGGGGGATGTGCAATGGGGGGGGAAGCGGCATCGTCGGTGGTTGATGAAGATGGCAATTTTCGTCTCTTGGCTGGCTTGACTGTGATCGACGGTTCGGTTTTTCCAACCAGTTTAGGTGCAAATCCTCAGCTTACGATCTATGCCTTAGCTTTGCGGAATAGTCAGCGACTTGCCGCCAAGCTTGCGCTGAGTGTGCCCTGAATGGTGGGCGCTTGGTCTATGCTTGTTTCTCTTAAACCACTGCTCGGTACCACCTGAATAAACTATAAACCTGCGGTGGTCATCGTAATTGAGAAAGATAAGCAGAGTTAGTGTATTTACAAACTTAAGCGCCCACTGTTAGTCTAGGGATGTTAATCGAATGCTGTTTAATTTGTTTATCGATTCAAGCGTGTGTAGGTTGCCTGTTTTGGCCCTCGCGCTGCCCAGTATCAAGGAGACAGACAGCTATACTTGAAATACGTTCTAGAACATAGACTAAAGGCCTTATTTAATGTGGTTACAACGTTTGGTAAGACTTAAGGCTCGGCCTCGTGGCTTTCACTTAATTACCGAAGAGTTACTATTACAGCTACCAGAATTAAAGCAGTTTAATGTGGGGCTGTGTCATTTCTTGTTACAACATACCAGTGCGAGTTTAAGCTTGAATGAAAATGCCGATCCCAGTGTGCGGCATGATATAGAAGCTCATTTTAATCATATGGTGATTGAGAATGCGGGCTATTATCAGCATACTTATGAAGGTCCCGATGATATGCCTGCACATATAAAAAGTAGCTTATTAGGTTGCGAACTCACCTTGCCGATCAGCTCCGGAGAGCTTAACTTAGGTATTTGGCAAGGTATTTATTTAGGCGAACATCGTGAGCAAGGCGGTCGTCGGCAAATTGTGGTGACGATCAACGGTGAATAAGCTGAGTAAAGAACTCCAACGTGCTGAGTTACCCTCCTCGACATCTTGTTCATTCCTCAAACTGAAGATGGTGCGATGGACTTATTAGCGATCTTTATTTTTATGGCTATCGTGTTGTTTTTTTGGCGTCGCCGTAAAGACGCCGAGCGTGCGCAACATTTGATTAAGCAAAAATGTCAGCAGCTTGATTTGCAGCTACTCGATCTCAATTTTAAACAAGAAAAACCGCAAAAAATAGCTGGCCATTGGCGCTGGTGCCGCTGCTACCAATTTGAATTTTCTTCGACCGGAGAGAGCCGTTATCAGGCCTTGTTGATCATGGCTGGTAGCCAATATAAGTTTGATTTACCAGCCTATCGGATTGATGAATCCTTCGAACCCTTACATTAGTAAAGGTTGACCCTACAGTTGAATATATTTGGTGCTGTACTAATGAGCACTTAAAAAGTAGCTGAGTAGTGCGGAACCACCCGATATCGCACATAGCGTTAGTGAAAAGCTGCGCATCCATCGCTGTGGCAGTCGTTTACCGTAGCGCCTGCCACACCAAACGCCGGCTAAAGCCGCCGGAATTAAGGGTAAACTGGCTTGTAAGTGTTGCAGCGACATATAACCGATAGGCACTTGTACTAGCAGTGATAATAAACAGCTCACCACAAAAAATGCTGATAAGTTTGCGCGCAAATAGCCTGCTTGTTGATGCTGCAGTAACAATGCCATGGGCGGCCCACCAATGGAGCTGCTGGTGCCCATAAATCCAGACATAAAACCTGCGATCGCCATGCGCTTCGGAGTCGGGGCGAGGCGCACTGGTAATAAACTGATGGCCACCGCGATCAGTACCGATAAACCTAACCAAAAGCTTAAGCTGGCCAAGTCTGCCCAATAGAGTAAAGCGCCACCGGCAATTGTGCCAGGGATCCGACCGAGTATGGCTGCTTTTAAGCCATTCAATGAGATGCTGCTGCGATGCTCGACGGCGCTGAAGATGGAGATCACCAGCGCAACAATCACCACCGGACCGGGTACATAGATGGGCGAGAGCTGAAATAGTAATGGCGCGGCAATCACCGCCAAGCCAAAGCCAATTGTGTATTGGACCAACGAACCGATAAAGATCAGTAGGCAGGCCAGCAGGGTAATCACCAAAGTATTCCTTATTGATATTGGGCTAACAGGGCTTAGCCCGTGAGCGATTTCTCGATGGGTTTAGTTGAAGTTGCATAGTTGCTGCTGCTGGTGGCTCAGGGTGGCGAGTTCTATTACTCGAATCACATCACTGGCTTGTTGAGCGCTAATGGCCAGCGGTTCACCATGGAGCACTGCGGCGGCAAAGTTATCATAAAAGGCCGGATAATTGCCTTTGCTTAAGCTTTGATGCACGGTGGCTTGGTTGGCGAGATGAATTTCGCTACGATTTGAGTCTTTGCCAAAGTGTCGCGCCTTCGGTGACAGTCCCACCGTTAGTTGTTGTGCTTGCGGATCCATTCCCCATTTTGCGTAGGAGCCTCGATCGCCATGTAACTGAAAGCGAGGGCCTGGTTCAAGCATTAAAGAGTTGCAGCTTAACTGCACCTTTAACTCGGGATAGATTAAATGTAAGTCAAAGCTGTCGACACTCTTAGCTCCAGGGCGTTGCATGGCAAGATGAGCCCATAGTTGTTGGGGGGGGCCAAACAAACACAGTGCTTGATCAATCAGGTGGGCGCCTAAGTCATATAAAACACCGCCACCCTGAGGGTCGAGTTCTTTCCAGCGGGTTTTCACAACTGGCCGATAGCGGTGAAAATGGGCGCTATAGCTATGTAATTTCCCCAAGCGTTGTTGCTTGATGAGGCCTTGAATGGTGAGAAAGTCACTATCCCAACGGCGATTGTGAAATACACTTAAGTACTTTCCTGTCTGTTGGGCGACTTGTTGCAAACGCAAGCATTGTTGGCTATTCAGCGCCAGTGGCTTTTCGACAATCACGTGTTTACCTGCCAACATGGCCTGTTCTGCTTGTTCGGCATGTACCGAATTCGGGCTGGCTATCACTACAATGTCGACTTCAGGGTGGTCGATGACCTGTTGCGGATCAAGACACAGAACATGCGGGTAGCGCTCAGTAATCGAGGCCTGCTGCGAGCTGGCAATCGCGAACAGCTTAAGTTGTGGACAAGCTTGAATGAGCGGGGCGTGAAATACTCGCCCCGATAAACCAAAACCAATGATAGCAACGTTTAACATGACCGCTCCTGTTAGGGGGTAGACAAAGGAATGGTTGAGAGTTTAACTCGGTCAGGTTGCTGGCGTGTGACGCTGAGTAACCATAATTGTTTGCCATTACTGGCAATCGCTTGGGCCGTGTCTGGCTGTGCTAGCGCTGATATTTTTAGGACTTGACCGCTTTGTGGGTCAACTTTTAATAGACTGCTAAAGCGAGGACTCAGTATATACCAGTTGCCTTGATGCCAAGCCATACTGCCCAATTGGTATTCTTGTAGGCTTTGTTGTTGATTCGGATCTGCCATCACTAAGTCAAATGAGCTTGCTTGTTGGCCCTCGCGGTTGCCGCGATAACAACGTTTTAAGCCTTCTCGCTCGCAACTATACAATTGCTTGGTTTGGGAGTCCCATATCACGCCTGCCGTTTTATGGATCAGTCCGCCCTTGAGCCACTTCCGTTTATCGATAAACTTCCACTGTTCGCCGGCTTGGCTAAAGAATAGCAAACGTCCATCCGCAGAAATTGCCAGTAAGTGTTGATCAATCATGGTTAGGTCTGCAATGTCTCCGCTGGTGGGGAGTGGTACCAGTTCTGCGCGCTTGAGTTGGGGATTGAGATAAGCAAATTGAGCGGAGCCGTTCACCATGACGGTTTGTGGGGCAAGCGTGCCAATGAGCCACTGTTGTTTCTCTGTTTGCCAGAGCAGGCTGGCGGCATTAGGGATCCCAGTTAACTCGGCTTTTAGTTCTGGTTTAAGTGTTTCATCGGCTAAAGGACTGTGTTGAAAGTCACTGCTTGGCGGTGGAAATAGCACTAATCCAGCGAGTGTACCGAACATTAATAGGGCGATAAGGGCGATTACTTTAAGCATTGGCATCCTCGTGAATGCAGAGGGAATGAGATACCGCTTGAGTTGCCAAAAATTGGCAGTTTGGTCGAGGCTTGAGCGCCATTCGCTGAATCATGGTGTCGCAATTAACTCTTGGATTGTGGAGTAGCCACAACTATGCCGTTTGCTGAGGCGTTAGTAAATTGTTCATCAAAAATTCATGGTGTTTTTATAGGATTGTTGCAGCCTATGGATAGCTTTAATGGCATGAATGAGGAACGCAACATGAGCAGTTCTGAACAGAATTCTGGGCTGGAACAACCAGCCGACCAGCATAAATTAGTCAGCATAAAATGGCGTTTACCGCCGTTTCGAGTTTGTGACTGTTGGTCGATGAGTTCACCGTATCTCGGGATTTTAACTGACGATCGGCATTACTCGATTTCGGCCTAAGCGTTTTGCTTCGTAGAGTTGCGCATCGGCTGATTCGACAATCGCCTGTGATTTACTAATAGGGTTATATTCAGCAACACCAAAGGAGCAGGTGATGTTGTCGATGCGCTGGTGGGATCGGCGATCTTTAAGGCTAAGCTTTTCTATCGCGCGACGGACTGATTCGGCTAATTGCCTGGCCGAGCGTATATTCGATTTCGGACAGAGAATCGCAAACTCTTCGCCGCCGATACGATAGGCTTTAGCCCCGTCTCTACAGGCCTCTTGGATCCGTTTGGTCACGACTCTTAAAACTTGGTCTCCGAGAATGTGTCCGTAACTATCATTAAAGGCCTTGAAGTGATCGATATCGGCTAAAATGATGCAGAGTCCCTGCGGAGTCGTATCGTATAGCTGCTTAAAATCGGAATCGAAGGCTCGACGATTTAAAGCGCCAGTGAGGGCATCGTAGAGCGCTTCTTTTTCGGTTTCTTTTAGTTTGCTTTTTAAGTTTTCTATTTCAGCCTTGGCTTTACCCAATTGCGAATTAAAGAAATTGGTACTTTGACGAATATTGGCGGCATCCTCGACTAAGTTACGAACTAATCCGAGCACTTGCTCTAAGGGAACGCCATCTTCTTCAATACGATTGAGTTTGGCAAAGTTACGGTCGATATTGGACTGAAAAGTACTCGCATCACTGCCGGTATCAAGCATGGTTTGCGATAATTCGGTAGCCATGGCTTCCAAGTTAAGACGCATGCTCTCGATATTTAATTGATCTTGGCTGGCAATATGGTTTTGGTATAACACTTGGCTATTGGTGGTGGGGACTGTGTCATATTCACTAATTATTTCATCAATAGCGGCATTTAGTTCAGGATTTTGGTCATCGACATACAAATACCACAAGGCATAATTGTTGGGGGTGGCCGGGATCTGATACTTCATCATCAGTGGTACAGCTTTCTTTAAATTTAGAGTCGCTTTCTTAAATAGTTTTTGGCTCATAAGAGTTCCATCGATATTGAGACTGTCCCTGTTTGGTGATTGCGAAATGTAACGGAGAGTGCAACATACCCAAACCCAAGGCTATGATAACTGATTTACTGATCAACTATAGGTGATTTGATTAGCAATAATTGTGATTTAAATGCTTTGATGCGTAGATAAATGGAAGAGTATGACTATCTTGTCATCGCTCACCTATCGTTTAAGTCTTGGTCAATGAGCGCTTAAAACCATTTTTTAATTGCCAAGCATTACTCATTACAGCTTAGTTAACTTTACGCTATCACGAGGTTTTTTTTACTTAGAGGAGTTTTGCTGGGGGATAAGTAAAGTCAGCCCAGCAAGTTTGACTGGGCTGAAGTGCTTGATTATTTTGCGATCAAAATACGTAGCATTCTGCGCAATGGCTCTGCCGCGCCCCAGAGTAACTGATCACCGACAGTAAAAGCCGAGATATACTCTGGCCCCATACTGAGTTTGCGAATGCGGCCTACGGGAACACTGAGCGTGCCAGTGACCTTGGTTGGGGTGAGTTCTTCAACTGAAAGCTCTCGCTGGTTGGGGATCACTTTTACCCAATCGTTATGCTCGGCAAGAATTTGTTCGATCTCTGCCACAGGGAGGTCTTTTTTCAGTTTGATGGTCAGCGCTTGACTATGACAACGCATTGCGCCAATTCGCACACAGATCCCGTCGATGGGAGTCGCTTGCTCGCTGGTGCCTAAAATTTTGTTGGCTTCGACTTGTGCTTTCCATTCTTCTTTACTTTGGCCACTTGGTAGTGGGACGTCAATCCATGGGATTAAGCTACCCGCTAGTGGTACCCCAAATTGATCACTCGGGAAATCGTCGGCACGCATTTTCTCGGCAACTTTACGGTCGATGTCGAGGATCGCAGAGGCTGGGTCAGCTAGCTCTTCGGCAACATCATCACGAATAGCGCCCATTTGGCTGATTAATTCCCGCATGTTACGCGCACCAGCACCCGAAGCGGCTTGGTAAGTCATAGGGCTTACCCATTCGATCAGCTCTTTTTCAAATAAACCACCAATCGCCATGAGTAACAGTGACACTGTGCAGTTGCCACCCACGTAGGTTTTGATCCCTTTGTTGAGCGCTTGGTCAATCACATCGCGGTTAACTGGATCGAGTACAATGATGGCATCGTCTTCCATACGTAAGGCTGAAGCGGCATCAATCCAATAGCCATCCCAACCACTGGCGCGTAATTTGGGATACACAGCTTTGGTGTAATCTCCGCCTTGGCAGGTAATGATGGTATCCATGGTTTTTAGGCTGTCGATGTCAAAGGCATCGAGTAAGCTGGTCTTACCTGTACCGACATCCGGGCCGGCAATGCCAACTTGCGAAGTACTAAAAAAAACAGGGTCAATGTGGGCAAAATCGTTTTCTTCTCGCATACGTTGCATTAACACGGAACCCACCATACCGCGCCAACCAACCAAACCTACTCTCATGGCTTGCTTACATCCTTTATTTTATAATATTGAGTGTTTGCTATTTCGCCAAGACGCCGTCTTCACGAACTTTTGAGATTACCATTGGCAAGCGCTGAACACTAGGCCCGGTTGCGCTTTTGTGATTATTTTTACAGCAGTTTGTTTATATCGCGAAGGCTAGGTATGGGAAGCATGCCAATTCAAGCGAAGGGGGGGCGCACTCTCTGCGGTGGCCCGATACGTTTGATAATTCAGTTTTTACTTCTTGCTTCCCATTTTGAAAGAAAAACAGAGAAGGGTTTGCGTCACTTATTTAGACCTTTTTCGTGACTAAAACTATTTAATCCAAACCAAGCTTAAGCGTCAAAGTTCTACCAAGCCTCGCATCTCCAATAGATATCGGCAGTTTTAAGCTCGTTGATAACGAGCTCTGCGCTTAAGCAGAACCGCTGTAGGGAAAATTAACGACTTTAGATGATTGGCGAGGATCTTCACCGATGGTAATGGTTCGGGTGCGGCGTTTACCTTGGCTATAGCGATCGTAGCTGGCATCGCTGATCCCCATTTCTTGGCAAAACTCCACGAAGGTGGCAAAGTCTTTGGCTGTAAAGGCGCTATCGTTTCGAGTCAGTTGATTGTCAAAATACGCTTGAGTGCCGTTGAAGTTGATATTGGCACAGGCATCATAGGGCTGACCATATTCGCTAACTCTGATCGCTCGGACCATCTTAATTTCAAAAATCCAATCGCCAATGCGTAGGCAGCGCTGTTCAAACTGTTGCATAGTGGTCCCTATTATTTATTTTAAGCTAGACGAGCGGTTTAGAGGGGCTCGTGGTATAGGTCCTACAAAAGCATAAATTGAGCCAAATAATTTAATTATTACAAATCAATGGTTTAACTAATTACTGCTGGACATACTGTCGTGCTAAGGCGACAGGTGGTTTGGTGCTGTGTTAGCCAAGGGCTAATTTATTCTAGCGATTCAGATAAATCACATCGACATCAAATACTTACCAATAGATTGTGGCGCTTTTCTCATTGTCGCTATCTGGCGACAGTATAATTTTTAACTATCTCTGGCATTATAGGCGCAATTTATCGGATATTTATTGCTAGGATTGGCCCATTGATTAATTTTCGTGCGCTTGCTTCAATTCGTCGTCTGAGTTTTTGGGCTTTGGCTACTCTGGGGTTGCCGCTGTTATTGAGTTTGTTGTTAGCTTCTTACTATTTACAACAGGTCTCCATGCAGGGCCAACAAACTGCCTTTTTGGCCGCTGAGGTGGTTTCCAGTAGTAAACGTTTAGACGAGAACTTACTCGATTTAGAGCGTAGTGCCCGTCAATTTAGGGTATTAGCCGACGAGAATCTACTGAGTTTATACCAGGATCAATGGCAAAAGTTGTCGGGTGGATTGGTGGCCTTTCAGCAACAACATCATGACCCCGCGCTATTGAGTATTGTCGCGCAATTACAGCAGCAGTTAGTGAGTCTCGGTAAGTTAATGGCGCAACCGAAATCCAATGATAATAAGCAGTTAAATCGACAGTTTAATCGCTTGTCTGAATTAGGAAAGAGTTTCGATCAACGTAGTCAAATTTTGGTGAAAGAGCTCGCTCAACAACTGGAGCAAAGTACCCAATCGGCGCAACGGCGCTTGATGTTAAGTATGCTGGGGCTGCCCTTCGCTTTAGCTGCGGCGGTATTACTGGTGCTGGTTGTGACCCGACCGCTGCAACAACTGCGGCCGCAAATCGCGCGTCTTAAATCGGGTGAATTTGACCAAGCTATTAAAGTGAGTGGTGCCAGCGAAGTGATGGCTATCGCCGATGCTTTAGACGAGATGCGACTGCGTTTGCTTAGCTTAGAGCAGCAAAAAACCAGTTTTATTCGGCATATTTCCCATGAGCTCAAAACGCCTTTGGCGGCGATCCGTGAGGGTAATGAATTACTCTACGATAATAGTGCTGGGCCACTGAATGCGCAGCAACAGGAAATCACCGAAATTTTACGAGACAGTAGCTTACGACTACAACAGTTAATCGAGGCTTTACTCGATTTCAATTTACTATTGGATACGCCGCTGCAACAAGCTTCGCAAGGGGTTGATATTAGGGCGCTGGTGGAGCAGGTTCTCGCAAGTCATCGATTAAGTTTAAGTAGTCGTCAGTTAACGACTCAATTGGATATTCAGCAGCCAAGTGTTGTTGCAAATAAGGAGCAACTGCGGGTGATCGTTGACAATTTGTTGTCTAACGCGATTAAGTTCTCTCCCGATCATGGTCAAATAGTGTTGGGTTCTTTCGTGGGGTCTGCGGGGGTGAGCCTCTATATCGACGATCAAGGTCAAGGCATCGACGATGATTTGCAAAGCCGAATCTTTCAGCCTTTTGTGCAAGGGCCGGCAGCCAAAGATCCACGCCTTAAGGGCAGCGGTCTCGGTTTAACGATTGCCAAAGAATTGGTTGAACGACAACACGCACAGCTACGCTATCAGCGTTTAAGTCCAGGCAGCCGGTTTTTAGTCGAAGGATTACAAGGAAACCAACAGCATGAAAAGTAGTGCCAAGCTAGGTTTATTGGCTTTATTTACACTCGGTTTAACGGCTTGTCAGCTGTTACCTGAGGGGGAAAATCAGGTGGCGCTAGTTTGCGACGCCCAGTTGAGTATGAACGGTATTTTTACGCCCTCGGCCTATTATTTGCGCTTAGCGGAGATGAGCGATGATCAGATCTTCAATGAGTTAGAGATTTTATTGCAAGATCCACAGTTAGGTGATAATCCGGTAAAACTCGGCCTGTTATATGCTTATAAGAGATCACCGGTGAAAAATCCGCATCGAGCTCATGCAGCCTTGAGCCAGGCTTTTGCCAGCCAAGGCAGCTTTGCTCAGCAGGGGATGCTGCTGGCGCTAAATGATCAATTGAGTGATGCGCTAAAGTGGCAGCATAAATATGAAAATTTGGGCGCTAACCAAAAACAGCAACAGCTATTATTACAACAGCAAATTGCGGCATTAAAGATGCAACTAGATGAACTCACTCGAATTGAGCAGCAATTAAATGAACGAAATTAACCCACATGGCGGCAACCTTTTAGTTGTCGATGACGACCCTAGTTTATTGCGCCTGATTAGCTTGCGTTTGCAATCGGCTGGTTATCAGGTACGAGCGGTTGCCAGTGCCAAACAAGCTCTGGCCGAATTAGAAAGTTATCCGGCGGAATTGGTGATCAGTGACGTACGCATGGATGGCATGGACGGCTTAGCCTTGTTCAATGCCATTAAACAACGCTATCCCAGTCTGCCTGTAATGTTATTGACGGCTCATGGCAATATTCCGGATGCGATTGCCGCCACTCAACAAGGTGTATTTGGCTACTTAACCAAACCTTTTGACAGCCAAGAGTTATTAGCTAAGGTGGCCGAAGCGCTGCACTTACAGCAACCCGCAGGCGAGTCGGTTCGCAGTTGTGAGCCGCCAGCTTGGCGACAAGATATCATTAGTCGTAGTCCAGTAATGGAGGTGTTGCTCAAGCAAATTCAGCAAGTGGCACCGAGTGATGTGAATATCATGATCCAAGGTGAAAGTGGTTCGGGTAAAGAATTGCTGGCTAAGGCGATTCACTATGCAAGCTCGCGCAGCCAAGGCCCTTTTGTTGCGGTGAATTGTGCAGCCATTCCCGAGGGTTTATTTGAGTCGGAACTATTTGGTCATGTGAAAGGGGCCTTTAGTGGCGCAGCTCATGCGCACAATGGTTTGTTTCAGGCGGCTCAGGGCGGCACCTTGTTTTTGGACGAAATTGCCGATACTCCCTTAAGTGTGCAGGTGAAGTTATTGCGAGCTTTGCAAGAACGCGAAGTGCGCCCGGTGGGATCGACGAAACATGTTGCGGTGGATGTGCGCATTGTTTCGGCAACTCACCAAGATCTTTATCAGGCGGTACAGCAACAGCAGTTTCGGGAAGATTTATACTACCGACTCAATGTGGTGGAATTAGACCTACCGCCTCTGGCGAAACGTCAGGAAGATATTCCCCTGTTGGTGCATCATTTCAGTCAGCAAATTGCCGACCGACAAGGTGTGGCGGTTAAAACCTATTCGCCCGATGCGATGGCCAGTTTGGTGGCGGCGCGTTGGCCGGGCAATGTTCGCCAGCTGATGAATGTGGTAGAGCAAACCAATGCCTTATCCACGGGGCCGTTGATCCCTGTGCAACTGGTGCAGCGAGCACTGCGTGAAAAAGCTGAGTTAGTCAGCTTTTCGCAGGCCAGAGATGAATTTGAACGAAGTTATTTAGCCCGCCTCTTGCGCCTTACTCAGGGGAATGTGAGTCAGGCGGCAAGGTTAGCGATGCGTAATCGCACGGAATTTTATAAATTGCTGGAACGTCACCACCTACGCCCCGAATCGTTTCGCGCTTAATCAATCAAAGTGTCATTGCTTGCCGCACTTCGCGCGCTTGCTGTGATCGCTTGGGACGAGAGAACACTTTTCGCTGGTCTTTGAGTCACCAGAGATTGGAGCGCTAGCAGTGGCACTCCAAGTCTTTTTGTGTTTAAAGGTGTTTCTCGTTGAAACGATCCACGATCACCGCACAAGCGGCATCGCCAGTGATGTTCAGCGATGTTCGGAGCATGTCGAAGATTCGGTCTAAGGCAAATAATAGCGGTAGACCTTCGATGGGGATCCCTGCGGCCAATAAGACTGCGACCACTAAGAATGAAGGGCCGGGTATACCCGCTTGACCAATTGCACCAAGCGTTGCAGTAAAGATAATCGCGGCGTAAGCGGCAAAACCTAAGTCGACCTGAAAAATTTGCGCGAAGAATACTGCAACTAAACCGTAATAGATGGCGTTGCCACTCATATTAATGGTGGCGCCCAGTGGCAATACAAAGGAGGCGGTTGCTTTAGAGATGTTTAATTCTTCTTCGACAACTTCCATGGTGACCGGTAGGGTTGCCATCGAAGATGCGGTGGATAAAGCGACCGCTTGCGGCTTTGTCATTACATTCATGAACTGGCGAACCGAAGTCTTGGAGAATAGTTTGATGGTGAGAGGGTAGAATACTAAGCCGTAAATTAAAATCGCGGCGACATACACTGCAAATAACTTGGCAACCAGCGTTAACATACTGAAGCCAAGGGTGCCTACCGACTCCGCCATCAAACCAAATACACCAATAGGGGCAATGATCATCACGATGTTAATCATCCAAATGAAAGCAGAAATGATGGTGTCTAAGCTTTCCATTAAAGGGGCTGTTTTGGCCTTAGGTTGTTTCGAAATAGCAATTCCTAAGAATAGGCAGAACACCATGATTTGCAGAATATTAGCATCCATTAAAGAAGCAAAGATGTTCTGAGGGATCATGCCGATGATGGTTTCCATCACGCCGGGTACACTGCCTTTGTCGGCGTATTCATTGGAGAATAAATGGCTGGCTTGGCTCAAGTCCAGACCGCTACCCGGTTGGAAGATATGGCCCATCACCAGCGCTAGAATAACCGCGACCGCCGAAGTACCAAGGAAGAAAGCAAAGGTGGTAATGCCGATTTTACCGGCTGCAGGGCTATTTCCCAAATTCGCCGCACCCGCGATAATTGAGACGCCAATCAGTGGGATCACCAGCATTTTTATTAAGTGGATGAAGATGGCGCCAAGAGGTGCAAACATTGCCGCCTGTTCTCCCATCAGTGTGCCAACGATGGTCCCAAGAATCATTGCGATGATGACTTGTATACCAATATTTTTATACAGCGGTTGTGTTGCGTCCATCAATATTCCTATTTGAATCGATTTGGGGTTGCACCCTTGTTTTTGATGGTCGCGCATTGTACTTGAATTGATGGATTTGGTCATTCTTTATGCTGTTATTATTGCAATTTAAGATATAAAAAATTATATTTTCGGTTAAATACTCGCCACATTTAAAATTATTCTCTGCATCTATAGTTGTTTGCACTGCAATTTTTCTTTAAATTTCTTTATCAGTTGTCTGCGTCAAGTGTTCTAAACCCTTATAAGCTGCGGCTTGTCGTCTGCTTGAGTCTTGGTTCCGCAGACATCAACGTCGCCTCGCTGGGTGAACCTTTTATGATTGTTAATTGCATTGGGAAAAGACCGTTCGGAGGGGGGCGCAACAATTTGGCTTGCTTGTCGCCGATTCTTGTCTGGCAAGTGAATCATTACATCGATAACAGCATTACCACAAACCAGCGCCGGGAGAATATCATCGCGCCAGCAAAGAACTGACAACCAGTGAATAGGTGCCTCGCTGATGATTTACTTGAGTTGGTACCGAAACCTCTTGAAAGAAGTAAGTGAATTGTTGGTTTGATGCCTTTGCCGTTTAATGCAGCCGCATTATCGTATTAATTGGCGCGCGAGATGGGGCGTGTTGGGTGTTGGCCTGCTTAAGTTGGCGTAAACGAAGCATAACTATTGCCTTAAAATTAGATCATGATATTTTTTGTGCTCGAATTATTTAAGGAACCTCAGCCATGCCAAAGGCCAGTGACATTAAAAAGAACGCCGCGATTGAACATAACGGCAAAGTTTTTTTCGTGAAAGATATTGTGAAGCTTACCCCTAGTGGCCGAGCAGGCGCGAGTTTATACCGGATGCGGCTCTACGATGTCGCCACAGGCGCCAAAGCTGATGAAAGCTTTAAAGCTGACGAAATGATTAGCTTGGCCGATGTTAGTCGTCATCAAGTGATGTTCTCTTACATCGATGGCGACGAGTATGTATTTATGGATAATGAAGACTACACTCCCTACAACCTCAATAAAGAAACCATTGCTGACGAAGTGCCCTTCATTACCGAAGAGACCAGTGGTATCCAAGTGGTCACCGTGAGTGGAGAGCCTGTGGCTATTGAATTACCGGCCAGCGTTGAGATGCTGATTGTGGAAACCGATCCTTCCATTAAAGGCGCTTCCGCCAGTGCGCGTACGAAGCCTGCGATTTTAAGCACCGGTTTGTCGGTACAGGTGCCGGAGTATATCTCCAGTGGTGAGAAGATTAAGATCAGCACCACCGAGAAGAAGTTTATGAGTCGCGCCGATAAGTCGTGATTTGCAGTGATTGATGGATAGGAAAGCAGCTTTATGGCTGCTTTTTTGGTTTTGAACCGGTAGACAAATCTTGCGGCTCTCAGTGCATAGTGCATCTTGTGCGAGTGAAGCCTATGTCCTGTCATTTACACCGGTTTTAATTGTTTGAGTGCTTTTATTGCTTCTATTTTATATGCCGCCACGCTGTGCGTTGACTCACCGAGTAATATCAGGCGAGCATTGCCTGCCATGGTCTTATAATCCACATTTTGCTTGATCATCACATTTCCTTGTAAAGCCGCTGAACAACTTCAGTTCGGACTGCTTTTATATACATCGTTTGAGTAGGCTTTTAGGTTTGGACTGGCTAAAGTCACCGGCTGTGTGGGGGTTCCACAGTTTGCTTAAGTTTTAATGATAGATTTGACTTTAGTGTTTGGGTCGAATACTAGCGATTATTGTTATTAAACACAATATAGAAAGCCACTTTTA
The DNA here is from genome assembly GCF_050870835.2 of Agarivorans sp. QJM3NY_29. NCBI lineage: Bacteria > Pseudomonadati > Pseudomonadota > Gammaproteobacteria > Alteromonadales > Alteromonadaceae > Agarivorans > Agarivorans sp. QJM3NY_29. Next base: position 58,937 of record NZ_CP194036.2, read on the forward strand.
AAAGTGGCTTTCTATTCTCATTGCTTTAAGCGCTGATGGAGCCAGGCTTTGTTAAATCATCACTCGACCTTGGCGCATTAATTCTTCTATTTCGCTGAGGCTGCTGGGGTCGTCGATGGTAGAGGGGATGGCGTAGTCTTCACCATCGGCCAGTTGACGCAGGGTGCGACGTAGTATTTTCCCGGAACGTGTTTTGGGCAGACGCTGCACGATAATCGCCTGAGTAAAACAGGCGATAGGACCAATTTCTTGGCGGACTTTTTTAATCAGCTCTTTTGAAATCTCATGGTCTGCTTGTTGTACGCCGTCTTTAAGCACCACCAAACCGAAGGGCACTTGGCCTTTCAACTCATCGTGGCTGCCAATCACCGCGCACTCTGCCACAGCCGGATGAGCGCCCACCACTTCTTCCATTTCGCCAGTTGATAGGCGGTGGCCAGCCACGTTAATTACATCGTCGATACGACCCATGACAAACAGGTAGCCATCTTCATCGATGTAACCGCCATCACCGGATACATAGTAGCCGGGAAATTGTTTTAAATAGGCAGATTCGAAACGGGCCTGATCGCCCCAAATGGTGCTTAAGCAACCTGGGGGAAGCGGTAATTGGATGGCAATAAAACCTTGCTGATTGGCAGCGCAGGGCTCACCCATTTCATCTAAAATGCTTACCTGATAACCGGGCAATGGCTTGGTGGCGCTGCCCGCCTTGACTGGCATGCGCTCTAAACCCAAAGGATTGCCGGCTATCGCCCAACCGGTTTCGGTTTGCCACCAGTGGTCGGTAACTGGTTTATCGGTTTTGGCAAGGGTCCAGTCGAGAGTGGGTGGGTCTAAACGCTCGCCCGCCATGAAAATATCGCGTAGCTGGCTGAGGTCATAGTTTTTTACCAAGGCCCCTTCGGGATCTTCTTTTTTAATGGCCCGAAAGGCGGTGGGGGCGGCAAATAGTACTTTCACTTTATGTTCGCTTGCTACTCGCCAAAAGGCACCTGCATCGGGGGTTCGTACTGGTTTACCTTCATACAAAATGGTGGTGCAGCCTTTGATGAGCGGGGCATACACAATGTAAGAGTGGCCCACCACCCAGCCGACATCGGAAGCCGCCCAAAATACTTCGCCGGGTACCATTTGGTAAACGCTGTGCATTGAATAGTGCATCGCTACTGCGTGGCCGCCATTGTCGCGAACCACGCCTTTAGGTTTGCCCGTGGTGCCCGAGGTATACAAGATATACAGCGGGTCGGTGGCTTTTACCGGCACACAATCGGCGGCGGGTGCTTGTTGTTGCAGCTGCCGCCAGTTGAGGTACTGTTGATTAAAACCAACCGCTTGCTGTGGGCGTTGCCATACTAGAACTGGGGTTTCCATTTGTTGGCTTTGCTCCAGGGCAAGGCTCACCATCGGCAGGTAGTTAATCACCTTGCTGCCTTCGAGGCCGCAGCTGGCGGTCATGATAACCTTGGGCCGAGCATCGTTAATACGCACCGCTAATTCCTGGGCTGCAAAACCACCAAATACCACCGAGTGAATGGCTCCTAGGCGAGCGCAGGCTAACATGGCGATGGCGGCTTGGGGGATCATCGGCATGTACAAGACTACCCGGTCGCCTTTTCTCACGCCTTGCTGAGCCAACATACCAGCGGTTTGTGCTACCTGATCGCGAAGCTGAAAGTAGGAGAATTTTTGCTGACTATGACTCACCGGAGAGTCATAAATCAGCGCCGTTTGATTGCCTCGCCCTTGCTCGCAATGATAGTCGAGCGCCAGATAAGCGGTGTTCATTTCACCGTCGGCAAACCAGCGATAGTTGCCATATTCGTCCTGGCTGAGTGCCTCTTGGGGTGGCTTGTACCAGGCTAATTGTTGCGCTTGGCTTAACCAAAACTGCTCGCGGTGCTGATTGGCATAGTTGATGGTTTGTTGATAATCACCGTTTTGTTGCTCGTTGCCGATGGGGCGCATGGGTTCATGGTGTTGCATATTCATCTTTTTCCTCCTCGTCCCTAAGCTAGTTACCTCTTGGCAAGGGGCGGATGTCTGCTTGGCTCCGCTGGCAGTGCCGCGGCTGATTTAGTGTGCTTGGTGGCGCTTTAATCGTCGTCGCCGGGTACTCGGATCCAACCTTCCATTAAGATCCTGGCGCTGCGACTCATCGCAACTTTGCTGATTTGCCATTGGCCATTGAGTTCTCGTGCCTGTGCTCCAACCGTTAAACTGCCAGAAGGATGGCCAAAGCGCACTGTTTCGCGGGCCTTACCGCCAGCGTTTAAATTGACCAATGTGCCGGGAATGGCAGCCGCGGTGCCAATGGCGACCGCTGCGGTACCCATCATGGCGTGGTGTAACTTGCCCATCGACAGTGCCCGCACCAGTAAATCGATGTCGCCTTGTTTTACGGTTTTACCGCTGGCGCTCTGGTAGTCTTTGCCTGGTGAGACAAAGGCAACTTTGGGGGTGTGTTGGCGTTGCTCCGCCTCTTGTAGCGACGAAATAAGTCCCATGCGCAGCGCGCCATGGGCACGGATCGACTCAAACATGGCTAAGGCGCGCGCATCATTATTAATCGCCTCTTGTAGCTCGGTCCCTTGGTAGCCCAGTTCGTCGGCTTGAATAAAGATGGTGGGAATTCCGGCGTTAATCATGGTGCTCTTGAGGCTCCCCACATCCGGTACATCTAACTGCTCCATCAGTTTCCCTGTGGGAAATATCGAGCCATCGCTGTCGGCGGGGTCGAGAAACTCCAAGCGTATTTCGGCGGCGGGGAAGGTCACACCATCTAGCTCGAAGGCCCCCGTTTCTTGGACCTGGCCTTGGCTGATCGGGACATGGGCAAGAATAGTTTTGCCAATGTTGGCCTGCCAAATTCGGACCTCGGCGATGCCGTTGTCGGGGATGCGTTGCGGATCGACCAACCCGGCATGAATCGCAAAGGCGCCGACTGCCGCAGTCAGGTTGCCGCAGTTACCACTCCAATCCACTTTGGCGGTATCGATGGACACCTGGCCAAATAGGTAATCGACATCGTGTTCTGGATGTTGGCTGGTGGATAAGATCACCGCCTTGCTGGTACTGGAGGTTCCCCCGCCCATGCCATCGGTTTGTTTGCCGTAGGGATCGGGGCTGCCGATCACCCTTAGCAACAGGGCATCACGCGCGGCACCAGCTTGTTGCGCGGCTGGTGGCAGGTCATCGCGTTTAAAAAATACCCCTTTACTGGTGCCACCCCGCATATAGGTGGCCGGGATGCGGATCTGTGCCGGATAAGTCATGATGGCTCCTTAATGCTGAGTCGAGCTTTCGAGAAAATCGTCGGCAAAACGCTGTAATATACCGCCTGCTTGATACACCGAAACTTCCTCGGCGGTATCTAAACGGCATAACACGGGTAAATCGATGCGCTCGCCGTTACTGCGGGTAATCATCAGGGTGAGTGTTGCGCCAGCGCTGGGCTCACCTAGTACATCGAAGCTTTCGCTGCCGTCGATGCGGTAACTATGACGGTTATTGCCAGTAGTGAACTGTAGCGGTAATACGCCCATGCCGACTAAGTTAGTACGGTGAATCCGCTCGAAGCCTTCGGCTACAATCACTTCCACCCCAGCTAAGCGCACGCCTTTGGCGGCCCAGTCGCGTGACGACCCCTGACCATAGTCGGCACCGGCAATAATAATCAGCGGCTGCTTCCGTTGCATGTAAATTTCGATGGCTTCCCACATTCGCATCACGTTTCCTTCGGGCTCTAAGCGGGTCAGTGAGCCTTGCTGAACCTGACCGTTTTGTTTGACCATTTCATTAAATAGCTTGGGGTTGGCGAAGGTGGCTCGCTGAGCGGTGAGGTGATCGCCGCGATGGGTGGCATAGGAGTTAAAATCTTGCTCGGGCAGGCCCATCTTGGCCAAATAAGCACCGGCTGCACTGTCCAGCATAATCGCATTGGAAGGCGATAGGTGATCGGTGGTGATGTTGTCGCCTAATACCGCCAAAGGGCGCATTCCCTGCATGCTACGTTTGCCCGCCAAAGCTCCTTCCCAGTAGGGAGGGCGACGAATATAGGTGCTTTGTGCACGCCACTCGTAGAGCGGCGAAGTGTGATTGCCATAATCTACCTTCATATCGAACATTGGTTGATAAATCTGGCGAAATTGCTCGGGTTTGACACTTTGAGCGATCACCGCATCAATCTCTTCATCACTGGGCCAAATGTCTTTAAGGGTGATCGGTTTACCTTGGGCATCGTGCCCTAAGGCATCTTTTTCAATATCGAAACGGATGCTGCCGCCAATGGCGTAGGCCACCACCAAGGGCGGAGAGGCTAAAAAGGCCTGCTTGGCATAGGGATGGATCCGTCCGTCGAAGTTGCGGTTGCCCGACAATACGGCGGTGGTATACAGCTCTCGTTCAATCACTTCTTTTTGAATCGCAGGATCCAAAGCGCCGCTCATGCCATTGCAGGTGGTGCAGGCAAAGCCAACAATGCCAAAGCCCAGTTGTTCGAGTTCGGGTAATAACTTGGCCTCTTCCAAATACAGTTGCACAGCTTTGGAGCCCGGAGCCAGCGAGGTTTTGACCCAAGGCTTGCGGCTTAAGCCGCGTTGGTTGGCGTTGCGGGCAAGTAGCCCTGCAGCAATCACATTGCGTGGATTACTGGTATTGGTGCAGCTGGTAATGGCGGCGATAATGCAGGCGCCATCGGGCATTAACCCCGCTTGCTGAGGTACCGGAGAGGCAATTCCGCGGCTCGCCAATTCGCGAGTGGGAACGCGGCGATGCGGGTTGGATGGCCCGGCAATGTTTCGTCCCACGCTGGAGAGGTCGAAATGCAGTACGCGTTGGTATTCGGCCTGACGGAGCGTATCGGCCCACAAGCCAGTGGTTTTGGCATAGTTTTCCACCAGTCTAATCTGTGATTCTTCCCGTCCGGTGAGTCGCAGATAGTCGATGGTTTTGTCGTCGATATAGAACATCGCGGCGGTTGCACCAAACTCTGGCGTCATGTTGGAGATGGTCGCTCGATCGCCTAAAGTCAGCTGCCTTGCACCTTCGCCGTAAAACTCCAGGTAACTTGAAACCACTTTTTGCTCGCGCAAAAATTCGGTGATGGCCAATACGATGTCGGTAGCGGTAATTCCCGGCTGGCGTAGGCCACTCAGTTCCACACCAATGATATCTGGCAGTCGCATATAGGAGGCGCGACCGAGCATCACACTTTCGGCTTCCAGCCCGCCTACGCCCACAGCGATCACCCCTAAAGCATCCACATGTGGGGTGTGGCTGTCGGTGCCAACGAGCGTATCGGGAAATGCCACACCATCTCGAGTTTGGATCACCGGTGACATTTTTTCGAGATTGATTTGATGCATGATGCCGTTGCCGGGCGGGATCACATCGACATTTTCAAAGGCGCTTTTACACCAATTGATAAAGTGAAAACGATCTTCGTTACGGCGATCTTCAATGGCGCGGTTTTTGGTAAAGGCCTGTGGATCGAAACCGGCATGTTCCACCGCCAGCGAATGGTCAACGATCAGTTGAGTTGGCACCACCGGGTTCACCTTGGCCGGATCGCCCCCTTTCGCGGCGATGGCATCACGCAGGCCGGCTAAATCAACCAAGGCGGTCTGGCCAAGAATGTCATGACAAACCACTCGCGCAGGGAACCATGGGAAGTCAAGTTCGCGCTTGTTTTCGATGATCTGTCCTAAGGCGGCCGTTAGTTGCTGCGGTGGGCAGCGGCGTACCAGATTTTCGGCCAGTACCCGCGAAGTATAGGGCAGCCTGGCATAAGCGCCGGCTGAGATGGCTTCTACCGCAGCACGGGTATCAAAGTAATCGAGTTGGCTGTTCGGCAAGGCTTTACGGTATTCACTATTCATATACTCATCCATGGATGCTCGGTCGTAACTAAGGAGAGACCGGATCCGCTACTGTGACTAAAAATAAGCTGACAGGGCTGAGTTGCTGGTGTTTGCTCAGCCCAATTTATTCGTGCGATTTAACGTTGGTCTATGGGCAAATAACTGCGTGGGCCGCTACCAGTATAGTCGGCACTCGGTCGAATAATGCGGTTATTAGCCCGTTGTTCCATAATATGCGCCGCCCAACCGCTGACCCGCGAACAAACAAAAATCGGGGTAAACAAGGCCGTTGGGATCCCCATAAAGTGATAGGCACTGGCATGGAAGAAGTCGGCGTTACAGAATAATTCTTTTTCTCGCCACATTACTTGTTCTACTCGCTCCGAGACTGCAAATAAATGCTGTTCTGGGCTGTTTTCACTGAGTTTTTTCGACCAGGCTTTGATTAGCGCATTGCGTGGATCGCTGGTGCGGTAGACGGCATGACCAAAACCCATGATTTTGTCCTTGCGCGCCAGCATCGCCATAATTTCGGTTTCGGCCTGCTCGGGGCTGGTCCAATGTTCAATCATTGCCATGGCGGCTTCGTTGGCTCCGCCATGCAAGGGGCCACGCAGCGCGCCAATCGCTCCGGCGACTGCGGAGTGAATGTCTGAGAGGGTCGAGGCAATCACCCGGCCAGTGAAGGTTGAAGCATTAAACTCATGCTCGGCATACACCACCAGTGAGCATTGCATGACCTGTTCATGTAAAGGATCGGCGGGTTTACCGTGTAACAACTCCAGAAAATGTCCAGCAATCGACTTGGCCGAGCTTTGGGTGGAAATCCGCTGACCATGTTGGCTAAAGTGATACCAATAACAAATAATGCCGGGCAAGGTGGCGAGTAAGCGGTTGGCGTGGTGTTGCTGTTGTTCGAAGCTGGCTTCGGTTTCCAGATTGCCTAACATCGACACGCCAGTACGCATCACATCCATCGGGTGGGCGTTTGCTGGGATCAGCTCTAACACCGCTTTGAGTGCATCCGGAAGTTCACGCAAGTTATGTAAGCTGTCGTGATAGGCCGCTAATTGTTCGCGATTGGGCAACTCACCATTGAACAACAAGTAGGCGACCTCTTCGAAGCTGGCTTGCTCGGCTAGTTCGCGAATGTCGTAACCGCAATAGGTGAGCCCCGAACCGCTTTGACCCACGGTACATAGTTTGGTTTCGCCGGCACTTTGACCGCGTAAGCCGGCGCCTCCGATGGCTTTCTGAACCATGATGTTCTCCTTCATTTCTTTATGTTGTAGGGCTAACGGTCAAATCTTTGTTTCACTCGCTAGTTCAGATCATTGTTGTTTCTCATCACGCGTAGCGCTGCGTGATGTGGTGCTTTGGGTTTCCTGTCTGTTGCAGGCGCAGCGGTCAAATCTTGGTTTGACTCGCCAGTGCATGCCTTGTTCTATTCTGCCTGGCTAAGTGGCGAGGCTTTGGTCCGCTCACTTAGATAGTTTGGTTTCGCCAGCGCTTTGACCGCGTAAGCCGGCGCCTCCGATGGCCTTCTGAACCATGATGTTCTCCTTGATTTCTTTATGTTGTAGGGCTAACGGTCAAATCTTTGTTTCACTCGCTAGTTCTGGTCCTTGTTGTTTCTCATCACGCTTAGCGCTGCGTGATGTGGTGCTTTGGGTTTCCAGTCTGTTGCAGGCGCTGCGTTTGTATTCTTTGCCGCGCGACTTAATCTTGTTTAAACAGTTGGTCTAACTTTTGTTCGTAGGCGTGATAGCCCAGATAGTCGTATAGCTCGGCGCGGGTTTGCATGCTATCGACCACGTTACGCTGGTGGCCGTCATCCCGCAGGGCGCGATATACATCTACTGCCGCTTGGTTCATGGCCCGAAATGCCGACAGAGGGTAGAGCACCATATCGACGCCGACAGCGGCCAGTTCTTCACCGCTAAATAAGGGGGTTTGGCCAAACTCGGTAATATTGGCTAATACTGGTACTTTGACCGCTTTGGCAAATTGCTGATATTGCTCCAGGGTGAGCATCGCTTCGGGGAAAATCATATCCGCGCCAGCTTCTACATATTGGCAGGCTCGCTCAATGGCACCGCCCATCCCTTCTATTTGCAGGGCGTCGGTACGAGCCATCACCACAAACTCGGGATCTTGGCGGGCATCTACCGCGGCTTTAATTCGATCAACCATTTCCTGAGTGGAGACAATCGCCTTGTTGGGGCGGTGACCACAACGCTTTTGTGCCACTTGGTCTTCCATGTGTACCGCGGCGGCTTCGCCGCGGATCATTTCTTTAATGGTACGGGCAATATTAAATGCGCCGCCAAAACCAACATCGATGTCGACCAGCAAAGGTAAGTCACAGGCGGCAGTGATCCGGCGAACGTCTTCCAGCACATCGTTCATGGTGGTGATGCCAAGATCGGGCAATCCATAGGAAGCATTGGCGATGCCTCCTCCAGATAAATAGATGGCTTGATGGCCTTCGCGTTGCGCCATCATTGCGCAGTAGGGATTGATGGTGCCAACAATTTGTAGCGGCTGATTGCTACTGACGGCATGCCGAAAACGGGCTCCTGCTGAGAGTTTCATGAGTTCACTCCTGGTAATACGTGAGGGGATGTGGCCGTGGGCATTAAAGCCTCTGGGCTTTGGTCGGATCCAAATAAACTTTGTTGTTCAATGGCTTTACGAGCGCGTGCGATATGACGGCGCATCAGCATTTCGGCTAACTCGCCATCGCGATCGGCCAGCGCTTGCCAAATGGCCCAGTGTTCTTTGAGCGCGCGCTCGGGGCGCGAAACTTGTTTGCTGGCCTGGTAACGGTACATGCGCAACAGGTGGTAAAGTTCATCACAGAGCAAGTTGACTAAACGCTGATTGGCGCTGCCTTTAATAATGAGATAGTGAAAGTCGAAATCGCCCTGTTGTTCGAAATAAGCTTTGCCTTGGTGTTGCTGTAGATAATCTTGATGGTGTTCTAGTAATGATTTTAACTCGGCCAGTTGTTCTGTCGACAATTGGCTTGCCGCGAGTCGGCAGGCCATGCCTTCCAGCGCCTCACGTACCGAGTAAATGTCGACGAGTTGTTGCGGACTGAGTTGCACCACTCTCGCACCGACATGGGGGATCCGCTCAAGCAGCCCCATGCCTTGTAGTTTTAAGATGGCTTCGCGCAAAGGGCCACGACTAACCCCGTAGTGGCGAGCCAGTTCGGGCTCTGAAATCTTCTCGCCTTGAGCAATTTGGCCACTCACGATGGCTTCGATTAGCGTGTCGCTGAGATTCTGCGACAGCAGGTTTTGTTTATCACTCTGCTCTTTTAGGTGGCTTAGTTCGGACATCTGTTGTTACGTCTGTGTTGTTTAGATGTTGCACAGTGTAGTGTAAATGGTGAGCTGCGATCAAGGGATTGTCGACAATCTTGTCTTATACTTTAGTTTTAGACGAGTTTTCACCGCTTATTAGTCTGTTTTGTTTACAATGATTGGGCTAGATGGTTTATTGTCGACAATGTTGGATTTGTTCAATGTTGATTCGGTATTTGGGCTGCATGATTTTGACTGCAGTCGTTGCCAGTTGTTATGGCTAGTAAACAGTTATCTCAGCGACTTCGTTGTTTAAATCGTGCCGAATGAAGCTTCACCCGATGGCCTCACGAGTCTGCAAAACGCCGATTGGAAAAATAAAAATTGCGCACAATTCTGAGTTCACAGGTTTTATTCTCGTGATCGACTAAGCGTACCAAGCGATCATTTTGTTGGCGATGAATATCAAAAAAAACATGTGCGACGGGAGAGAGAACGATCCTTCAATGTGAATGGAAGGGATTGTTTTTGTTCACTCAAAATCAATGATAAAAAAAGTCATTTTATTGGTGTTGGTGCTTGATATTTGAGCGTTCAACGGTTATCTTACGTTTTCAATCATTTACTGCATAAGTCGAGGGGAAATATGAAACATTTATCATGTGTTACACATCATTCCGTACGACTAATGGCTAACGTTTCGCAAGCTCGTTTTTTCAATATGAATAAACGATGCGTGTTACTAAAGGCCTACGCAGTTAGCTAAGATTGAGACCCATCCCAATTTTACCCGAGCTGCGAAGTGTTGCAGTGAGGGATCATCATTAATACCCCTATATTAGCTGTATCACTTCGCCCTCTTTAATGGAGAATGCGACATGATGTCACTAAAAATTCGTTTACTTACTTTCATCGTAGAAAGCTTAATACGTTACCAGCGTCATTTGGAAACCCAACAATGGCTTAAGGCTCAGCGCCAACAACGCTGGCGAGTCGAAGGCTTGAATATACATATTGCCAAAGATATTGGTGCTGATGCTGATGGCCGATTCCGCACTAAGCTCGATCAAGTGGAACGCCCAGAGCGCCGCGAGCGAGCAAAGCGTCGAGTAAACCTCAAGGCTTGGCGTATTCGACAGAGACCGTTGAAAATTCGAACGTGAATCTGCGCTCCCGAAGGGGAGCGCAGATTGGTGGTCTTTATCTTCAATGATGAGCCAAGTTAAGCAATCGCTAAAATAAAAAACCCTGCTTATTGCAGGGTTTTGTGTGATACAAAGGTGGGGATTACACTAAAAAGTGGAGCCATACGCTCAAACTCACAAAGGATAAAATGGTGGTCACCAACAAGGTACTGGCGCAAAAGCTGCGTTCACCATATTCGCCGCCAATAATTGGATAAATACTAAACATGGGAACAGCGGCAAAGATAATTACCGAGGTTTTCAAATCGCTGGACAGATCGGGAAACAATAATACCAAGCCCGATACCACCATTGGAAAAATCAGCAATTTCACCATTGCTACCAAAGACATTTGGCCAATATTACATTTGATGGATACCCCGCAAAGTGAGCCGCCAATTACCACCAGGGCCACGCAGGCCGCTCCTTGAGATAGCATGCCTAAACCATAGCTAATGAAGGCTGGCATTTTTAGGCCCAGCGAAGAGCAGAGCAGTCCCAAAAATACTGAGATAATAATTGGATTGGAGCTGATCCGTTTCACGACAGGGACAAATACACTGCCTTTATTCCCTTGGCGTTTTCCCATCATGGTTTCCAGGAAAATTAAGGCAGCTGGCATCAACACGATGTTCTCCACCATCACACTCATGGCGAAGGCTTGTGCCGGTGGGTGTTCAAACATTTGTAAGATCACCGGAAAACCAATAAAGGCACTATTGGGTAAGGCGGCACCTAAACCTCTTACCCCAGAGGCTTCCCAGGAATCTTTAAATACCAAGCGACTCAACAAAATGGTAAACACTAAGGCGAATAAGCCACCTAGGGTGTAGATTAGCATGTAATCGAGGTTAACCACTTCGGCTAAATCCATACTTAATAGTTTGGTGAAGACTAGTGCAGGTAAGGCAAAGTACACCACAAAACGGCTTAAACCGGGCAGGGTGTCTTGCGGGAGAACTTGGAAGCGGACTCCCAAATAACCTAAGAAAATTAAGAAGAAAATAGGCGCAGTAATGCTTAATACAGCTTCCATTAAAACTCGTCCTTGAAAGTCACTTAGACCTGAATCGGCTAGCAAAACACCATTGTAAAGGACTTGATTAAAAAATCATACAAATAGTGAGGTGACAGCAATCGGGATAACAGCCTAACGGTGCTGTATTCAAGGCTTTATGGTTAGAGGCTTTGCAGCGAGCCTCCTGCGAGCCGGGATGATTCAATCATCGTCGTCAGCTCGCTTGGTTGTCAAATTGAGTTGTTAGTGGTGCTCCCGCAAATTTTTCAACGCCAAAATTCTCTGAATATGGCTAAAGGTCTAATATTTGTGCGCAGATGTCTACGAATGCACTTAGTTTGGGCTGATTTTTTGCCGCTATTGAAAAATAAAGAAACAGTCCATCTATACGGTGATATTGCTGGTTGGCGGGTGGGGCACGGTCCAATGTGGGATTTTGTGAATAACCCAGAGCTCATTGATATTGTGTGCACCATGTACCAAAAAAAAAGACATTGTTAGCGCGGTTTGTCATGGTCCGGCCGGACTCATCAATGTGAAGTTAAGCAATGGCGAAAGCTTGATCAAAGGTCGTCATGTAACTGGGTTCACGCCAGAAGAAGAAAGCTCTCGGGATTACGATAAGATCGTACCTTTTGAATTGGAAACCGCTTTAAAACAGACTGGGGCTATATTTGAAAAATCACCAATGTTTGAAAATAAAGTGGTGGTAGATGGGCGTTTGATTACCGGTCAGAACCCCGCTTCGGCGAAAGCGTTGGCAGAGGCTGTGATTCAGGCGTTGTAAGTGAAGGCAAACTATAGTGTTGCGGTAGCGGGCATAACAGGGACGTAATTCAATCAAATGAGACTTAGCCAGACCTCGCTCATTTTTAAGTCGTTTGAAGCCGCTTGGGTCTATTTTATCTAATAATATTACCCAAGAGAAAGGCAGAAACATTTACTACTGCAATGGTTTTACCCATTTGTTTTGTGTATTTTGTGTTTAATAATACTCAAACGATTTCAAGTTATTGGGCTTAATAAAGATGATTTCGCAAGTCGATTAATATCTTTAGCTAGGGAAATAAGGGATCTCTTGTTGCTCGCATTTTTCGGGTCACTGTGAATTTGTCATCTTGAGCTTGTTTGAGATCTCTGCGTTATATTTTTGCGGTGAAAGGAATGATTATGTCGACGAAAGTTTTGGTGATAGGGGCAGGTGCGATTGGTGCCTATTATGGCGCGCGTTTGGCACAGGCTGGGGCAGAGGTGTCTGTGGTGGTTCGTTCCGATTATGACGGCCTGAGCCACAAGGGCGAGTATGCCATTCAAAGTCATCAAGGGGACTTTTCCTTTAAGCCGAGTCAAATTTTGAAGCATCCTAGAGATTATCAGGGGATAGCTGATTATGTGATTGTGGCGACCAAGGTGCTGCCGGGTATTGATACCCGAGAACTGCTTAAAGATGTGGTGTCGGAAACTACCACTATCGTTTTATTGCAGAACGGCGTTGAGATCGAAGAGCCGGTGCAGCAGGCTTTTCCAAAGGCAGAGATTATCAGTGGCCTGTGTTTTATCTGTGTGCAGCGTGTTGAACCGGGAGTGATTGATCATCAAGATTATGGTCACTTGGTGATAGGCCGTTACCCGCAAGGCGTGAGCGAACGCGCAGAGCGGCTTGGCCGTATGTTCAATCGTGCAGGGGTGCAATGTGAGGTCTCTGCTCATGTCCAGCAGGCAAGATGGATGAAACTGGTGTGGAATGCGCCTTACAATCCACTTTCAGTGCTTGCTGGGGGGGCCAATACCCAGCAGATTATGGCGAATCCACAAACCGCTCAACTGGTGACTGACATCATGGAAGAGGTCTACCACGTCGCAAAGGCTGTTGGTGCCGAGTTTGATTATGCAGTGCTTCAGCAAAATATAGATAGAACCCTTAAAATGTGTCCATATAAACCGTCGATGTTACTCGATTATGAGGCTGGGCGTGAAATGGAGGTGGAATCTATTTTGGGCAGTACAGTCAAAGCGGCGCGTCGAGTGAAGGTCGCAACGCCGCATATTGATTCAATTTATGCGCTATTGCAGTTGGTGAATCAGACAAAGCATTCGGCATAATCTAATCGCGATGCGTCCTGCCCTAAATCGGCATGGACGCACCCGGATCATATTTAGACGATTGTAGAAACAGTCAATTGGAATGGCTGTCTGAATGTTTAAGATATTTAAACAATAACGGCCATCTCTGGTGAAGAGTTAGTTTTTTTACGAGAGTGAGATAAAGTCAAACCTACTAGAATCAATATCAAGGTTAGCCATGTAGCAGGCTCAGGTACTGAATTAAGCTCTAGTGACACACCGCCGATATTATCACCAATATTACTATCTGGAATATAAAAACCAACATTGGTAACCGAATCTAAGTGAAAATTTGCAAACAAACCGCTTGATTTAGCGAGAGAATAGACAGCTGAGGAATAATAGCCATCACCAGGATTAATTGGCCCAAGACCCGCGATCCCTTGACTTTCGCCATACCAATAAGTTATATCATCAATAATATAACCCACTGTATTTTCCCAGCCTCTAACACAGTTTTCTCCCAAGCCATCACAAGCTCTCACCGAACCGAATCGGTTAAAAGCAGTATAAACGTCTTGAACAAAAGACAATTGATAGTCACCAGGTTCCAGTGACACGTTAAGCGCGTTACTGCCCGCTAAAGAGGCATTAGTTCTACCACTGATATTAATAATGGTTGCACTGGCACTAGAACTCATTACAGTTAATAAAAGCAAGGCACAATAAAAAGCTGATTTTTTCATAAAAACAAAAGTCCATTTAATAAAAATGGTATGTTCTCACAGTTGTCTTTTTTAATAAACAATAAATAACATAATTATCAGGTTGAGCCTTGAGAAAATATGCGCGTAACGTTAATTGAGTTTGTTTTTTACATTTATTGCTAATCTGTAACATTTGGTGGTGACGTCATTTCCTAAATAATATTGAACCTTTCGGCCCCTCTAATGATAATTTAGACGACCAATGTATAATCGTTAGTTGGGATGGCTGTTTTACTATTTCTCTGGGCTTGCTTTTGGTTAATCCGTAATACTAAATGATAGTGGTTAGAAATGATCACCCGTAACTTCAAATGGCTGGTGGTTAAAGGCTCTAGTTCTTCGGCTCTACTTGGATTTCTTTAAATAAGTGTACGTTGTTATAACTAAAAAATGCTGTGATTTTTCGTTTAACGATTTTTGGTATTTCTTACAGTTCGAGCTTTGGCTATTATATTCTGAATAACCTATCGCTCCATTTATACCTAAATCTGAGTCTGCAATAATAATCAAATGTTGTTCGATAATAGAAGGATTAAAGTTGTTTGATATTGCTATCGCTGACATATCGTCTATGTCTGGAGTAACATTTTGTTGTTCTAGTTGATTAGTGTTCGCATTTGATACTTGTACTCTTGAGCCTTCTTGTAAGTTTAAATTACTCTGAGAGGTAACTTGGTTACTACGATCAACTTTATGAGACCCTGTAAATAATTCTGTGTAACTGCTTTGGGTTACAAGTAATCAGTAAGTCGGTCTTCAAACATAATCATAAAGCGATTGAGAGCCTGTCGCCAGTTTCTTATTGGCATCGACCAGCGTTTCGATGCATCCATAATTGCAAGATAGACAACTTTCCTCGCTGATTCATCCGTGGGGAATAGCTTACGCTTCTTTGTCGCTTTGCGTATCA
Source organism: Agarivorans sp. QJM3NY_29 (assembly GCF_050870835.2). NCBI lineage: Bacteria > Pseudomonadati > Pseudomonadota > Gammaproteobacteria > Alteromonadales > Alteromonadaceae > Agarivorans > Agarivorans sp. QJM3NY_29. The sequence goes on from NZ_CP194036.2 coordinate 74,052, forward strand.
CACTGTTCAAGGACTCTATCGCATTCGTCGTGTAAATGGCTTTACGAATGTCCTGAGGGTAGCTGAACAATGTATTTAAATTATCCCAATGCGCTGTCCAAGAGCGGCTTATCTGTGGGTATTTATCATCCCACTGGTCACCAAATTGTTCGAGGGCCAGAAGCGCTTCTTCCTCGGTATTCGACTGGTAAATACCTTTGAGATCTGCCGTTACAGCCTTGTAGTCTTTCCAAGGGACATACTTCATTGAATTGCGCACCATGTGGACGATACAGAGCTGTATTTGGGTTTTTGGGAATACGGCATTAATAGCATCTGGAAAGCCCTTCAAGCCATCAACACAAGCGATAAGAATGTCGTTGATACCTCGAGTCTGGAGTTCAGTGAGAACGCTGAGCCAGAACTTCGCACCTTCCGTTTCAGATATCCACATCCCTAAAAGTTCTTTCTGACCTTCGATATTTACGCCCAGAGCCAAGTAAATCGCCTTATTGACGAGCTGTTTGTTTTGGCGGATTTTCACCACGATGCAATCAAGGTAGACGATGGGATAGACTGCATCCAGTGGCCGTGATTGCCATTCAACAACCTGCTCTAGAACTGAGTCGGTAACTTTAGATATGAGGCTTGCAGAGACATCAGCATCGTACATTTCTTTGAACGTAGCGACGATTTCACGAGTTGTCATGCCTTTGGCGTAAAGGCTTAATATCTTGTCATCCATCGATTGAAATCGAGTTTGATGCTTACGAACAAGCTTCGGTTCAAACGAGGCATCTCGGTCTCGAGGTACATCCAGTTCAATCTCACCATCGTCGGTGATCAAGGTCTTGGATGAATAACCATTACGACTATTCTTATCGGGCTTTTCAGCGTGTTTCTGATAACCGAGGTGGTCATCAAGCTCAGCATTTAACGCTGTCTCAACAGTCACCTTGGTTAACATTTTACGAAAGTCATCTAGATCTGAAGGGGTCTTGATTGACTTAGCGGCTTCACGAGCAAATGCTTCGAGAACTTTCTTATCCATGTTGCTTATCCTTAGCCTGTTCAGGCCTAATTATAAGCAATTACACAATTTAATTTACAGGCTCCTTTATGAGCCTTAATTAACACTTGACCGGTAGCCTCTTTTAATTTTCCTTCTACTCTTCTTTTAGTAAATTTGTCAACTATCCATTATTTTCGGTGGTTAAAATTAGCACCACTTGCTCGGTCTTTGCCACACAAAAATGCTCTACGAACGCAACGGTAAATGCAGTGGTAGCAGCAGGGCGAGATCGCGAACATTTATCAATCAAATGTTGACTAATTATCAAACGAAAGCTGGTTACTAAACTGTCGCTTTAATTGTGCTGTTTTCGAAACCTGGTTGGTTTGAAATCAAACTGTATGCAAAATGAACACTCACGCTCTCACCCTGGTGGTAGTATGGCGTACTGTCTAAACAAATTTGCTGTTCGCGAGCTCAAGTCATCACCGCACCTCTAAGGCTTTGAGTGAAGTCATTCGAAAGTCATTCGAGACAGCCATCTTAAGGACTGAACAGCCAACATCATACGATGAATATCACTTCTCATTCACATAAAAAGCAGCGTGATGTCGAAAATTGCAATATTGGTAAAGGTGTTACGACGAAAAGCCGCAAGAAGCCAAACAGCAAACACAGCGATTCGAGATATGCTAAATACCTACTCGGTCGACAAAAAATCAGACCATAAATTACTTAGCCAACATCCAGCCAGCGTTTGGCTGCTCCCATACCTTTAATTCGCTGCTGATTGTGCTGGCGCTTGTAGCACTCTAGTGCGTGACCGGCGCCCACCACACTGGCAAAGTGATGCTCTAAACCAGTGCTCAAGGCTAACCAGCTTTCTTCATCGATTTGTAAGCGCTGTAAAATGGGCGCTTGTGCATCATCGATATAACCGCGTTTATCTTCTCTGATAACGCGGCCGGTAAGTTCCACCAGTTGCAGGTAGTCTTGTAACTCGAAAGGCAAGCCTTTAGGCATGGTTTCTCTGGGGTTACCGACAAAGGGCATTAGCGGCTTGGGTTGCTGACCTTGTTTGGCTTGCTGAATGCGCTGTTTGATACTGGTGTGGTCTGAGGTTTCAGGCGTGCTCGCTATATTTGAGCGAACCGGGTTTAAATCCACATAGGCCATACAAGCCGCTAGGGCTGCTTCATCTAAAAGCGCTTGAGATTTAAAACGCCCCTCCCAAAAACGACCGGTACATTGGTCTTCTTTATTGGCAGCTCGAGCAATATGTTCATTTAAATGGCGCATAAACCAGCTTAAATCAAAGAGGCGAGTCCGATACACTTCGGCGGTGGCGTGAATGGCCTGTAGTTGCACCTCACTTAACTTTGGACGTAACTCAGAATTGAGATACATCTGAGTCAGTAAGGTGCCCTGATGCAGACTATGCCAGCGTTCCAAGACTTCATCCATGGACCAGGCTTCGGCTTTGGCCTTATTGATGTGCAATACCACATGGGTATGATTACTCATAACTGCATAAGCACAGACATCACTGGCAAAAACCGCAGTAAGTTGCAGCAAATAATCTTCCACCCACTGGCGGCGGTGCTCATAGCTTTTACCTGTGTGTTGGTCTTTACCGCACAAAAAAGCCCGCCGAACACAGCGGGAAACACAGTGATAATAAGGTGTATCCGATAAGCTCACTTGCGACTGTCTTGACCGAGGCATGGCACTAACTCCCCAAAAACCACTATTGGTAGTTTAGATTATTATCGGGGTGTGGCTAGTTGGTGTGGCTGTCTAGTTACCTTGTTTCTTGATTACCGGTCAGACCCCCCGCTTCGGCGAAAGCGTTGGCAGAGGCTGTGATTCAGGCGTTGCAAGCGAAGGCCAACTAAAATGTTGCGGTAGCGGGCATCGGGTCGCGAAGTTGAATTTAAAATAGCGAGGCAACAACTTGGGGGCCTCGCTTATTTAAAGCATCTCGGGTCTGTCTCGTTATTTTGATATTTTAAACACAGATTTTTAGATCATTACTAATTTTGGCGTTAAAGCCAAGCTTATTGTTTACTTTATCATTATTGAAGTTTACTATCTTGCCCTGCAACTAAAGGAGATATTTGCAGTGGCTCACAATCAATTTCAATGCTTGTCCCAACGAAACAAAGCCAAACGTGATGCTTGCTTAAGCAAACTTAAAGCCTCGGAAATGAAAGAAGTGGACCTTTATGTACTGCATGGGCCACAGTTTTTCTCATTATGGTTAGCCAAACAGCAAAGCCAAGGACTTGAGCAAACAGCGATTAGTCAGAAATTGGAAGATCTAGGCCTATCGGAGCTCGCTCAAAAGTTAGTTCTAAATACCGCTAGCCTCACCAAGCAATTTGCTAGCCAAGCCTTAGACGTAAAAGCTATGGGAGCGCTAGCACTAGACATGCAGCGTGGTGGGAGTATTTTGGGTAAATACGAAATAACTCAAAATGGCACTAAAAGCTACATTAGTTTTAAAGGCAATCACAAGCTAAGGACAATAATTACGGGGACTAGATACCTCTCTACAAACATTAAGATGCTGTCGCTAGGTATAGGTCAACAAGGTCTAAAAGCTTCAGCTAAAGGTGGCGTATTAATCACTGTTTTATTCTCTGTATCCCATCACACACTAGAACTAGTGCTTAAAAAAGACTACTTGATGACCAATTGGGTAGTCGACGTTGCCACAGACATAACAATCGCTTCGGTCGCAGCAGTCTTTGGTTACGCTGTTGGCACATTAGCAGTATCATCAATAAGCGTTGTCATTATTCCAGTTTTAGCTGGATTTTCCGTAGCATTTTACGTGCAAGGGGAGCTAACTACTTACGAGTCTCGCTACCAAATTAGGGATAAGTTAGTGAAAGCTCTCAACCAATCACTTCAGAAATCAGTCGAACGAGACCTAAAACAATTAGAACAAAATATAAATCAAATGAAGGGCGTGACTAGTATGAACAATTCAACCCAGCACTTTTTTTAGGGAATCGATGAAAACACTAATGACTAAAAGAAAGTCACTCTTAGGCTTTTTATTATTCTCTGTTCTCTTGATACCCTTCTTCGAAGCGTTATTTGGTAACAATGTGCCTGACAAGTTTGAGCAATTAAGCCAGCAGTTAGCCAAAATTTACCCTGTTATATATATCAATGTTGAATATAGTGCGTTTATTTCAGGAGGCATAATTGGCTTGACTGGTGCAATATTTATGCTTTGGCAGTTTGCTTGTCTCAGAAAAGGAAAACAAGCTCGGTCACTCAAACATCTGTCAACTAAAGCTTTTGTAGTAGCTATAATCATTAGCTTTTTGTTTATATTTCCAGGACGACATATTGAAAGATCCCACAAGGAAAGCCGCGCCGCGCAGCAAGGCTATCAAGCCTGCCCTCCTTTCACATTACTTATGAGCTCAGTTAGCATTGACGCTTGGGTAAAGGACTTTAGTCTGTGTAACGACCCGGAAGTCGACAAACTAGCCAGATACGGATATCCCGACGAACCCGCTAAAATAGCTAAAATGCTCGCTGATAGAGAGTCTAAATAACAACTCAAACCAATTTGCTAGCCAAGCCTTAGACGTAAAAGCTATGGGAGCGCTAGCACTAGACATGCAGCGTGGTGGGAGTATTTTGGGTAAATACGAAATAACTCAAAATGGCACTAAAAGCTACATTAGTTTTAAAGGCAATCACAAGCTACGAACAGTAATTAAAGGGACTAGATACCTCTCTACAAACACTAAGATGCTTAATGGTCTACAAGGACTTAAATCATCCGCTCGTGGTGGAGTATATGTTACGGTCTTATTTTCAGTAACAGAACACAGTCTAGAGCTAGTATTGAAAAAAAATTACTTAATGAGTAACTGGGTAGCAGACGTTTCGACCGATGTAGCAATAGCAGCTGTAGCAGCTGTTTGCGGCTTTTTAGTTGGTGCAGCAATCGCACCTGCAGGTGTCGTTATGATTCCGGTAGCAGTTGGGTTTGTAGTTGCTTTCGCTGTTGGTACGGTGTTAAGCATGCTCGCAGATAGACTAGGTATTAAAAAACAGATTGTTGAATACATAAACCGACATGCGGAACAACAAGCACAAAAAAGTATAGTCAGCATGCAACAGAAAATAGAACAAATGAAAGTTATTTCAAGTATGAATAATTCCACATATAAGTTCCTATAAGCTAACCTCCAAAATGATAAAAACTCACACACCGAAAACTTCACTATTAGCTTGCTTAGCTTGCTTCGCTCTTTTCAACATATTCACTCTAGTCCTATTTTCTTCAAACACCTTGAATGAATTTAGTGGTCAAATTGGTAATGGTTTTCCAGTAATCTATTTGGATGTTAGCTACTGCTTTCTGATTGCAGGAGTCATTTGTACGTTTGCATGTTCTCTTTTGATGCTTTGGCAATATGTTTGCCTAAAAAAAACGAACCTCGCATTAACCGCGAAACATCTGTCCGTTAGAGTGTTCGCATTAGCAATTATTGTAAGCGTTGCCTTTGTGCTTCCAGGAAGGCACATAGAAAAATCCCGTATCGAAAAAATTGCTGAGCAACATGGCTACCAAGCCTGTCCCCCTTTCACATTATTAATGGGTTCAGCAACCATCGACGCATGGGTAAAGGACTTTAGCCTTTGTAACGATCCAGAAGTCGACAAATTAGCCCAATATGGCTACCCAGACGAGCCTGCCCAAATAGCCAAACTGCTTGCAGATAGAGAGTAGAGACAAAATTAGTAGTACAATATACTCGCTAAGAAGCGAGGAATAAAAGGGGCAGAGTCACTTTAATTTAGCTAACGAAAAGACTTGGATGTCCTATTTCTTTTGCTTTGTCGCAAAATTCGAAAAGTCTCGGCGGATGGGGCCTATGACACTAAACGCTGCTATGGGGTATTAGAACGAAAAAGAATAGCCCTAGTGATCCCCCCGAGACAAAACGCCGCTTACCGAGATAGGAGGCTAACGTTGAAGAAAGAACACTGGCAGCAAGTTATTGATATGCATAAAATACTAAGCACGAGTCCCGTTGAAAACGAAGCTGAGAAGGCATGAATAAACACGTGGGGATCCCTCAGGGGCAGAGTCATTTTTATTTAGCTAACATGCTTTCGCCACCCTTTACGCCTACCGCGAATGCCTTCCGCTACCCTCAGACCCGTATACGAACAGTGGAGTATGGACACCCATAATAAAAATCACAGCGGCAGTAACATCCTTGCCTAAGCGAATCCCACTGTAATGACTTAGCTCTCAGGCTGGCGTAAAAAAGCACGATTCAGATATACGTTCAAACACTAAAAGTTTGGCGTTAATGAGTTGATAATTCTAATTATTTAAAAAGTGTTAAGCCATCGTCACTGCTATGACATTGTGATTTTGGTCATTGAATGAGTGGGAATATCTGCGCACTCGATGAATTGAGACCGGCTGAGAGGGGAATGCAGAACTGAGAATTAGGTTCTGGCTATTTTTTCGAAAAGACTCGCTTTTGCCAAAAAAGCGGAGGCTTGGCATGTACAAGCCTTGGAGCATTGGGTTGGCTACAGTACACTAGCGGCAGTTGGCATTATCAGGAAGTAAAGATGAGCGTTGAGCAGGAAACCATCGATTTTGGTTATAAAACGGTAAACCGCGAAGAGAAAGTAGGCATGGTTGCCGAGGTATTTCATTCAGTTGCCGCTAAATATGATGTGATGAATGATTTAATGTCGGGTGGCATTCACCGCTTATGGAAGCGTTTTACCATTGATTGTAGTGGCGCACGTCCTGGACAAAAGGTGTTAGATTTAGCGGGAGGTACTGGTGATCTTACTGCCAAGTTTTCACGTATCGTAGGTGATGGCGGTGAAGTGGTGCTGGCAGACATCAATGAATCGATGTTGAAAATGGGCCGAAGTAAGCTGCGCGACAAAGGCATTGTGGGTAATGTACGGTATGTGCAAGCTAATGCCGAGGCGCTGCCTTTCCCCGATAACAGCTTCGATTTGATTACCATTAGCTTCGGTTTACGTAATGTGACCGATAAAGATGCGGCGCTACGATCGATGTTTCGAGTGCTCAAACCCGGCGGTCGTTTGCTAGTGTTAGAGTTTTCTAAACCAGAAATGAAAGCGCTGAGTAAAGTTTACGATGCTTATTCTTTTCACTTATTACCGAAGATGGGCAAATTGATTGTTAATGACGCCGAGAGCTATCAATATTTGGCCGAGTCGATCCGAATGCACCCCGATCAAGAAACCTTAAAAGGGATGATGCAAGATGCTGGGTTTGAGGGCGTCGAATACTACAATTTAACTGGCGGTGTGGTTGCCTTACACCGAGCTTACAAATTTTAAGAGGCCCTTATGCCGCTATCTTCTCTGATTACTGCCGGTGTTGAAGTCTTAAGCAATCAAGTGTTGGCACTTGATGAGGCCAGCGCCGAGCGTCGCAGTCATTTGTCGGGCAAAGTTCTGGCGATTCAAGTTAGGCCATTGCCAAATTTTTATTTTGTGGTGAGCAAGCAGCAACTCGACGTACTTCATGAATATCAAGGCAAGCCGGATTGCAGCTTGAGCATGTCGCTGTTGACCTTGATGGAATTAAAACAGGCGGAGCGAATTCCCAGCTTGATTAAGCAAGACAAGCTGCAACTGGAAGGTGATATTAAGCTGGCGCAACATTTTGCCGACTTGTTCCTGCAACTCGACCCTGATTTTGAAGAAAAGTTGTCGCAGCGGATCGGTGATGTTGCCGCTTATCAAATCGTGTCCAAGAGTCGTTTGTTGGCTCAAGCACTGAACACGCTGTTCAATAAAGCCCCTACAAAACTAACTGAGTTAGCCAGTGAAGAATGGGGTTTAGTGGTGGGTCAATTGGAATATCAAGCGTGGCAACAGCAACTACAGCTACTGGTTAAAGATGTGGATATCTTGAGTCTTCGGATACAGGATTTGAGTCAATGACCCCCAAAGAGTTTGCGCGTTTTCGGCAGATTAATCGCACCCTGTGCCATTACGGTATAGACCAATTATTGCCGAAACGTTTTTGGCCTTGGCCCTTACGCTTGTTGCGCAGCTTGGTTTTTTGGTGGCGTAATCAACACCAGCAAAGCGCGCCCGGTGCGCGTATTCGCATGGCGATGGAAGACTTAGGCCCGGTATTTATTAAATTTGGCCAGATGATGTCCACTCGGCGCGACTTATTTCCGCCAGATATTGCCGATGAATTGGCTCTATTACAGGATAAGGTCTCGCCGTTTAGTGGCGAATTGGCCAAACAACAGGTCGAATTGGCGCTGGGACAGCCGGTCGAGGATCTGTTTGATGATTTTGACTTGCAAGCCTTAGCCTCTGCCTCGATTGCTCAAGTGCATACTGCCCGTTTAAAAGAGAATGGCGCCGATGTGGTGTTGAAGGTGATCCGTCCGGGGATTGAAGCGACCATTCTGTCTGATATCGCTTTAATGCAGCGAGTTGCTAGCTTATTTGCGCGTTTCTTTAGTGATGGTCGTCGCTTACGCCCTAAAGAGGTGGTTGAAGAATATCGCAAGACCATTGTAGATGAGCTGGATTTAGCGCGTGAAGCGTCTAATGCGATCCAACTACGGCGTAATTTTAGCGGTGCTAAAGAGCTGTATGTTCCCGAGGTTTATAGCGACTACTGTAGTAAAACTTTGTTGGTGATGGAGCGGATCTACGGGATCCCAGTGGCGAACATTGGTGAACTAGAAGCGCAGGGCACCAACATGAAACTGTTGGCCGAACGAGGCGTAGAAGTCTTCTTTACTCAGGTATTTCGCGATAGTTTTTTCCATGCCGACATGCATCCGGGCAATATTTTTGTGTCTCGAGAGCATCCTGAAGATCCCCAGTATATTGGCATTGATTGCGGTATCGTGGGTACCCTCAATAAAGAAGACCAGCGTTATTTAGCGGAAAACTTTTTGGCTTTCTTTAATCGTGATTATCGTAAGGTCGCACAACTGCATATTGATTCTGGTTGGGTGCCTTCCGACACTAAGGTGGAAGAATTCGAAGCGGCGATCCGTACCGTATGTGAGCCTATTTTCGCCAAGCCGCTGTCAGAGATCTCATTTGGTCATGTACTGCTGAATCTGTTTAATACGGCGCGCCGTTTTAATATGGAAGTGCAGCCGCAATTAGTATTACTGCAAAAAACTTTACTCTATATAGAAGGCTTAGGGCGTCAGCTCTACCCCGAATTGGATTTATGGGCGACTGCTAAACCATTTTTAGAGCGTTGGATGCGTAAGCAGGTGGGGCCCGAGGCGGTCTTCTCTGCAATTAAAGAAAAGGCGCCTTATTGGCTGGAAACACTGCCGCATTTACCGGAGTTAGTTTATGATAACTTGCAATTGGCGAAACAGCAGCAGCTTAAGTTTCAACGTTTTACCGAACGTTATTTACAGCAGCAGAAGCAACGCCAACGAAGTTTGGCTTTGGCTTTAGCCGCAGCGGCAAGCTTAATTTCGGCGGCGGTGATATATCCCAGTTTACCTGTCTTGGCCTTGGCCTTGGCGGTGACTAGCGGATTAGCTGGTTTAATCTGTTGGCAACAATTGAAGTAGACACTGGGCCTTTGGCTCGATAAAAGATGAAAGAGGATCACTAAATGGGCGGTATTAGTATTTGGCAATTGTTGATTGTTGCTGTAATTGTGGTGTTGTTATTCGGCACCAAGAAGCTACGTAACATGGGCGGTGATTTGGGCTCGGCAGTAAAGGGCTTTAAAAATGCGATGCGCGACGATGAAAGCAAGCCTAGTGATCATGCCACCGACAAAGCCACCCCAGAACAGCTTGCGCAGCATAAGCAAGCCGCAGAACAAGCAAGCAAAGACAAAGACCAACAAGGTTAAGCATGTTTGATATTGGTTTTTGGGAGTTAGTCTTGATCTCGGTATTAGGGCTGTTGGTATTGGGCCCAGAACGTTTGCCGGGAGCGATCCGTAGCGTGTTATCTGTGGTGCGCTCGGTGAAGCAGGCGGTATCGTCGGTGAGCACCGAACTGAAACAAGAACTAGAGTTAGACGAGTTGCACCAAAACCTGAAGCAGGCCGAACAAAATGGTTTAGAGTCTCTTAATGGTGATTTACAAGCATCGGTAGAGACTCTAAAAGCGCGTGCCGAGTCAGTTTCTCGCCCCTATCAAAAGAAGACGGTTGATAGCCCGCAGCCTGCTGAAGCTGCAAATCAAGCTGTGCCATCCGATTCTGACATTAGCCAAGAAGACAATAAGTAAGCTATGAGCGATGCCCCCGCACAACCCTTGATCGAGCATTTAATTGAGTTACGTAATCGCCTATTGCGTGGTGTATTCGCCTGCTTAATCATTTTTCTCGGCTTGGTGTATTTTGCCAACGATATTTACGCTGCTGTCGCACAGCCCTTGCTCGCCGTATTACCAGAAAATGCGAGTATGATCGCTACCGATGTGGCGGCACCATTTTTCACGCCGATTAAGCTGACCTTAGTCACCTCGGCTTTTTTGGCCATGCCTTATTTATTAGCTCAGGCCTGGGGGTTTATTGCGCCCGGTCTGTACCAACATGAGCGCCGTTTGTTGGTGCCTTTGGTGTTTGGTTCGGCCTTGTTATTTTATGCGGGTGTTGCCTTTGCTTATTTTGTGGTGTTCCCGCTTGCCTTCAGCTTTTTTACTGCAGTTGCCCCCGAAGGGGTGACCATTGCCACCGATATTTCTAACTATCTCGATTTTGTATTGAAGCTGTTTTTTGCTTTTGGTTTAGCCTTCGAAATTCCGATTGCGACCTTGTTGCTGTGTTGGTCGGGGGCAACCTCTCCAGCGCAATTGCGAGCCAAGCGTCCCTATGTGATTGTGGGAGCCTTTGTGGTGGGCATGTTGTTAACCCCTCCCGATGTGATCTCACAAACTCTATTGGCCTTGCCGATGTGGCTATTGTTTGAGGTCGGTCTGTTCTTTGCGCGTTTTTATGTGCGCAAAGATGACGATGCCGAACAGGCGACGGATTAGCTTGGTGATGTTTGATATTGCGCTGAACCTTACCAGCTCACAGTTTGATAAAGATCGTGAACAAGTGCTACAACGGGCGCAGGCTGCTGGTGTGAGTGGCATGTTACTGTTGGCCAGCGATTTGGCCGAAAGCCAGCAAGTGAGTGATTTAGCCCAGCAGTGGCCGGGCGTATGTTATGCCACCGCTGGCGTGCATCCGCACCATGCAAAGTCGGTAAGTCCTACCGATATCGCCACTCTCAAACCGCTGTTTACCCAAACACAGGTTTTAGCGGTGGGCGAGTGTGGTTTAGACTTTAATCGTGATTTTTCACCACGTCCCCAGCAAGAGGCCATTTTTGAGGCGCAATTAGCCCTTGCAGCAGAGCTTAAGCTGCCTGTGGTGATGCATGAGCGGGATGCTCATCAGCGCTTCATCGATATCCTTAAGCCTTGGCGCGACCATCTGCCCGGCGCTGTATTACATTGTTTTACCAGCGATCAAGCGGCCCTAAAAGCCTGTCTGGATCTGGATTTGTATATTGGGATTACCGGCTGGGTGTGCGATGAGCGCCGTGGTCTCGATTTGCAACAGCGGGTGAAAGAAATTCCAATCAATAGACTGTTGTTGGAAACGGATGCGCCTTATTTGTTACCTCGCGATTTAAAACCCAAACCCAAGAGTCGCCGCAACGAACCTTGTTATTTGCCACATATCTACCAGCGAGTCGCGCAATTGCGAGGCGAGTCGTTGGTCGAGTTGCAGCAACAAGTGCAGCAAAACGCTCGCCGTCTTTTTTCATTTTAAGTTTATCTTTTCTTAATAAGTTGATCTAAGTTAATACTGAGCGAGTAGATTTCCGTTGAGTGAACATCTAGGTGTGCATCTTGCTTGCAATTGTGAATGGAACACGCCAATCCTTAGATGATATGTCTATAGTTAAGTAAATAACATTATAAAATAGGCGTGAGAACCGAACTTAAGGAAGAGAATATATCGTGACTCTGCAAATACGTTTTTACTTAATTATTCGACGCTTCGTGTTTATTAGCGGTATTCTACTGTTCAGTTCGAGTAGCCTGGCGGCGATTGTAAATAACAATCATCTGTATCAAAAAGTACAGCAGATAGCCCTGCAAGTTCAGGCTATTCGTGCCCAGCAACAGTTACCTACCTTAGAGCCCGAACCACAAATTGTCGCCGATAAGTTGGCTTCACACTTGGTTTTTAAAACCCAGCAAATTGGTCGTTTAGCTGCGGCCTTACAGCAAAAAATGTCTTTGCCAATCACGTCGTCTTTAGCGGTTGCATATAGTGTGATGCGCCCCCGTAATGTGCTGCCTTATTTAGATCAGGTTGAGCAACAGTTGGCCGCGGTCGCTAAGCACTTAGCACTACCAGAGGGCCCCGAATTGGAGCGTCCACTAGGAATGACTGAAAATGATGTTTATCAGCAGCTAGTGGTGATAGAACAATTGTTTGAGGGTTTGATTGAGCCGCAAACGGTCTCTGCGATGAGCGCAGATCTGGCGTTGATCCGCGGCGACTTGCAGCTGATTAGTGAAGCGAAAAACCTTCCTTTGCAACTCGGTTCACTTGGTCAGTACCATGATCGTCAAATGACCGATGTGAATATTTTGGCTTATCAGAGCTTGTATCTGATTGAGCGTTTATTTCGCCAATTGGATATTGAACCAAGTAAGCCCGATCGTTTACCCGTTGGCGAGTCGAGTATTGAGGCGGTTCGTGATACCACCATTCTGATCCGCGCCGAATTACATCGCGGTAAAACCATTCTTAAAATTGAGCAGGATAGCCAAGTGATGGATCCTCTGTTGCTGAGTGATGCGAACCAAAGTTATGCTGCTTTTATTCAACTACGTGATGGCTTACTAAGCATGCTGGGAGCGCCAGCCCTATGATTAATCGATTAAGTTTGAGTCAAAAAATCGCGCTTATTCCGGTTGGTATCGTATTACTCATGGTCTTGATGATATGGAGTAGTAATCATTCGCTGACAGGGGTGCAACAGAAAACCAAGGCTTTCTCTCAGGAGGTTGAACCGAGCGCTCGTTTAGCTGGAGATTTATCGGTCAATGCGCTGCAACGTCTAGTGTTGCAGTCGCACTTTAGTGAAACCGAAGCGCCTGCGCTACTTGAGCAGTATCAACAACTGGCCGAACAAGCTAAGCAATTGGAACAGAGCCCGCACCTGCGCGGGTTTAGCGATGCCGCGCAAATTACCGCTAATAGCGAACTACTCGACCAACACTTTGTTGAGGGATTAGTACCATTATTGGCTGAAATTAGTCAGTTAGAAAGCCGTGTATTACGTGATGTAGTCCCACAAACTTTGGCTAAGCTCTCGGATATTCATGCCACCTTAGATATCACCAGTTCAGGCATGCTGCCCTCGCTCACGGTTAACTTGGCGAATCATATACAGGCCGCCTCGATTGCTTTAATGAGCCATCTCAACCGGCAAGATAGTCGCAGTAAAGACCGTTTTTATTTAGAGCTATTTGGCGCACAAAACACCTTACTCGATTTGATCAAGGGCTTAAATCGAGAGCGTCATCAACAGTGGATCCAGTTGGTAGAACAGCAGGTCCAGTTGTTCGCTGACTCGGCTGATCGTTTATTTGATCTGGTTGAGCAGCAGCAACTCTTGAAGGATGACTTACTTAACCCTGCGGCAGAGCAAGTGGTCGCGGCGGCCAGTAATACCCTGCAACAACAGTGGCAAATGGTGAGTCAATCGAGTTCAGCGATTAGTGAGCAGCTACAGCAAACAGCATGGACTAACATGGCCTTTGGTTTGTCGATTGTGGTGATTTCTTTGGTGATGGGCTTGATTATTACTCGTTTAATTCGCCAGCCCGTGGTAGCGATGGTGCAGGCGATGCAAGCGATTGCCCAAGGCGATGGGGATTTAACGCAGCGTTTAGTGGTAAAAGGGCGCGACGAGCTTGCTCAGTTGGCCTCGGCCTTTAATCAGTTTATTGCACTGTTACAAACCACCGTCACTAATATTAATCAGCATGTTGCCGAGCTGAATGGGGCTGCGGGGCAACTTAATACTTTAGCGCAACAGTCAAAAACTCAAATGGGTGAGCAGCAGCGGGTGGTATCAGAGGTTAGTGGTCATATTGGCCAGCTGTCGCAAGGTTTTAGCGAAGTGGCCGATTTGGTGCGTAATGCTGATAGTTCGGCAGTCTCCATTAATCAGGCCTCGGAGCAGGGCAGTCAATTAACTCAATCGGCAACTAGCGAAATTAAGCAGTTAGTGGCTCAAGTGGATGGCGCTTCGGAAGATATGCGTGAACTGGCTAAAAATAGTAAAGATGCCAGTAAAATATTAGAAGTGATCAACAGTATCGCCGAACAAACCAATCTCTTGGCGCTGAATGCGGCGATTGAATCGGCGCGCGCAGGCGAGCATGGCCGCGGTTTTGCGGTGGTGGCCGATGAGGTTCGAAATCTTGCAATGCAAACTCGTGGCTCAACGGAGCAGATTGAGCAGATGATGTCAGATTTAGTGAAAGGTGCGGAGAAAACTGAAATACAAATGCGTGAAGGGCGTTCTCAAGCCAGTAGTAGTTTTGAATTGATGTCAGAAATGCAAGGCTCGGTGACCCAAACCCATGAGTTAGCCAGCCATATTACCGGCTTGTTGGACGAGGTGAGTGGTGCCTGTGATACGCAATTGAATACTTCTGAGACGGTGGTCAATGAAATGCAAGGAATGGAATCAGGGGCGCAGCGTAGTTTAGAAGGGACCGAGCATACGGCTCTGCAAGCTGAAAAAGTTGGGCAACTTAGCCATCAGATCCAAGCGAGCATCGCGAACTTCAAAGTATGATCAAGGCACTGAAGTGGCTTAAGTGAGCCGCTTCAGTGTTTGTGGCATTCAAGCTCTTAAATCACGTCGCTGGAACTTAGCTGAGTGCGCCAGCTGTGCAGATGTTTGATGGATACTGCGTTCCCTGCTGATTTCTACTGATCACTAGCCTTAGCTAAAAATTTGCAACATAATTTATAACATTCAGCAATTTATAGTTAAGTTGATTCTGTTTTGTATGATGGACGTCGGCCCTGCTTAAGTTTTCCTAGTGACGGCTTCGCTTCCGTTTCCAGAGCATTTTTAGAGGTTTCAATGTATCTTCCTAAGCCCTTCATCCAAGATGATTGGTCGAGCACTGTTGAGTTGCTCGGTAACTACCCTTTAGCCTGTATTGTGAGTCAAAGCGCAACTGGTTTGGTGGCGGAACATATTCCGCTATTATTGCTTGAGGTGCAGCCTGAACAATGGGTTTTACGTGGGCATATTGCCAAGGGGAATCCTTTAGCCAATAGACTGGCTCAGCCTCTGCCTGTGCTGGTGATATTTCAGGCGGAACAAGCCTATATTTCGCCTAATTATTACCCTACCAAGCAAAGTGATCCTAGGGTTGTGCCGACTTGGAATTATCAGGTGGTGCATATTAATGGCCAATTGCGCGGGATCGATGATAGCCAATGGAAACTGGCCTTATTAGCCGAGTTAACTAAAACACACGAGGCGCAACAGCTGCAACCTTGGCAGCTCCGCGATGCGCCAGAATCCTACATTGAGCAATTGAATAAGGCGATACTGGGGATTGAGGTGAGTGTTGAGCAAGTACAAGCAAAAAGTAAAATGAGTCAAAACCAAAGTCCACAGAATCAAGCTGGGGTACTGCGGGGCTTGGCTGAGCGCCAGCACCCGATGGCAGAAGTATTGGCTCGGCAAATCTCAGGGATCCAGTCTGAAAGTAAATAACAGAAAGTCGATGTGGCGGGGTTTAGGCTTGCTATGCGGCTTAGCGCTATAAACTTTTACTTCTCGCGGTCATTTATTTGTTGATGAGTCTGTTGTCGGTGGCAGTTTATGCATTTGATAAATCGGCTGCGCGACGCGTGGCGTGGTGAGTGAAAGAGCCTTACCTGCATGGGCTGGCGCTGCTAGGTGGCTGGCCGGGCGCGATGTTCGCGCAGCAATGGTTTCGCCATAAAACGTAGAAGGCCTGTTTTCGTCGGGTTTACTATCAGAGCATTGTGATTCATGATGCTTTGCTGGGGGATTGGTATAGCCCTTATACGACTGTTTATCGAGTCTGGTTGACTAAGCGATTGATGTGAGGAGGGCGATGTTGAAAATCTGTCATTATACTGAGCCCTATGCTCTGTTGGTCGCCGAGCTATTTACTGCGGCGGTGCATGCCATTGATGATGAGGTTTATTCCCCGCTACAAAAACAGGCATGGGCACCGGAGCCCTTTGATGAGACGCTTTGGCGAAGCCGTTTATTGCCCGAACGTTGTTTTTTGGCTTTGCACGAGCAGACGCTGTTAGGTTTTATTGAACTTGATGGCGACTATATCGATTGTTGTTATGTGCATCCCCAGTTTCAGGGGCAAGGGGTGGCCAGTGCTTTATATCAGCATATTGAAACGCTAGCTTTACAGCGAGGGCTGGAGCGCCTTTGGGTGGATGCATCGAAGCGGGCAAAACAATTTTTTGTTGGACAAGGTTTTATGCTGTTAAAACAAAATCAGGTGCACATTCGCGGCCAAACGCTGGAAAACTACAGTATGAGTAAAGATTTAACCGCTTTATCAGGATGGTAAAGGCTTGGCTCGCTGTGAGCTCTCGCTTTAGGGCGTGTATTGGTTTTTAAACTCCGAGTTCGCCTACCATTGCGAGTTCATCAAGCCAAAAAAAACCAAGCTCTTGCCTGGCTTTTTATCGGCGATGGAGGTGCTTAAAGTGCTTGACCGTTGACGCTTAGTTTGACATCGATATTACCACGGGTTGCATTTGAGTAAGGGCATATTTGGTGAGCGGTTTTAACCAGTTCGACCGCGGCACTTTGCTCTAATTCTAATTCAGCGGCTAAGGCTACGCTGAGCACAAAACCACCCTGTTCATTGGGGCCGATCCCTACAATCGCGGTCGTTGGTGCTGATTTAATCGCGATTTTGCCTTCGCGCGCCACATGTAAAATTGCATTCGAGAAACAAGCGGCATATCCAGCTGCAAACAGTTGCTCTGGATTGGTCGCTTCGCCACTACCACCCATTTCTTTTGGATAGCTTAAGGCTAAATCGAGTTTGTTGTCGTCGGTAGTGACTTGACCGTTACGGCCGGCTAATGCAGTGGCAGAGGTAGTGTATAAAGTAGACATACTGGATCCTTTTATTTAGGTTGTGCGCAATTAAGTTGTTAGCAACTCTAATTGAGTTCTGGTTAGAATGCAAGTATATTGTGCACAATTTAATTCCGAGCGAGTTTAGCCATGAGTGACGCTTCTAAAGATAAACTACAATCCTTTAGCCTGAGTTTAGATAAGCAGCTGTGTTTTGCCCTTTATAGTGCTTCCAATGCGATGGGGCGAGCTTATCGCCCCTTATTAGAAAAATTGGACCTCACCTACCTGCAATACATTGTGATGATGGTGTTGTGGGAGCAGCGTCGCGTGAGTGTGAAACAGCTGGGGGAAAAGGTGCATCTGGATTCGGGTACCTTAACGCCGCTACTGAAACGTTTAGAAGCGAAAGGTTTGGTGGTTCGCGCACGTAGCGAGCAAGATGAGCGAGTGCGGGTGATTAGCTTAAGTGAAGCGGGACAAGCGATGCGAGAACAGGCGCTGGCCATTCCCACAGCGATGTTGTGTCAGGTAGACATGCCTTTAGAAGAGTTGCAGGCTTTAAAGCAAGGCTGTGAGCACTTATTGAGTCAATTGCTAAAATAAAATATCGGCATAAAGCAATCGGTATGAGAAAGAGAAAGCTTGATTGAAACGCTTTTAATGCCTTCCAAATCTTACAGGGCTTAGAAATCTTAGGCCTGCGTATGGAACGCCATTGTGAGAATGCCGAGAAATTAGCCCTCTACTTAAAACAGCATCCTAAAGTCGCTTGGGTTAATTATGCGGCCTTGCCCACCTGCCCTTACTATGCACTTTGCAATAAAATTGTCGGGGGGAAAGCCTCGGGTATTTTAAGTTTTGTCTTGAAGGGCGGTAAAGATGCTGGTGGAAAGTTTATTGATGCGCTGCAGATGATTTTACGTTTAGTGAACATTGGTGATGCAAAGTCTTTAGCTTGTCATCCCGCATCAACAACCCACCGTCAGCTGAATGATGAGGAGTTGGCAGCGGCAGGGGGGAGTGCCGATTTGGTGCGGATTTCGGTTGGGATAGAAAACATCGATGACATTATTGATGATGTGAGCCAAGCCCTGGATAAAAGTTAAGCAAGGCAGATTGCATATTCATATTGAGCCAGCTTTGTGCTGGCTTTTTTGTGTCTCAAATAATGAGCCAGTCGATGGGTGTCAAGCCAGAGATACATGCGGTAAAACTTACATTTTTGGATTTATCAATAATTGTTTTATAGTTAACGTTAGGTTGCAATTTGGTTAAATTTTCTGGGTTGTCGTTATATCACGCTTAGGGAAAAGTCGTGATTTCGTGAACCTGATGTGAGGCTCGGAGTTCGCAAGCAAGGAAGCATCGATGGATAATAGGGTGGTTCAGCTCAAGGCAGCCGTGATTTCGCTGTTATTGATGCTGGTTTTTTTTCTGAATCCTTTTGGATTACGGAGCGCTTCAGAAAAATACAATGAAGATCTTATCATTGGTTTTAATGCCCCCTTGTTTCCGCTTGAGGCACAAGCACAGCTCGCCGTGGTGTTGCTGGATGAAGCCTTTATTCGACATTATGCTGGCCGATATCCGGTTGATTATAGCTCGCTCAATCAGCTGTTGATCCGTATTGCACACTATCAGCCAAAAGCTGTTTTTTTCGATATTCTTCAATATTACCCAAGCTCAAACTATCAAAGTTTGTGGACCGAACGGTTACGCAAGAGCAATCAAAAATTCCCGGTTTTTATGGCGAGTATTCCGCATATGGATCGTTCGGAATACTTCCAGAAAGATTCTGGCTTGCGCCAGAGCATTTCCGCCGCTAGTCAGCTTAGTGCCGTTGGTTGGAGCGATTATCAGCATTATTATCCGCTAAATTTTCAGTTGGATGGCAAAGCTTACCGCTCGGCTGCTATGGATTTATATCGTATTTGGTGCCTTAGTGAGCCAAGTGTGTGTCCTTATAGCGATGAAGATTTGGTGGAAAGCGGGCGGTTTACCGCGCCAATGATCGTGCAATGGAGTAATCAAGCGGCTGAAAACCAGTCCGATTTTGCCTACTTACCGGAAGGTGTCCAGTGCCAGCCTCGGACCTTAAAGGCTGAGCAATCGACCTTGATTAGACTCTATCGGCGCCTTCAATCCTTGCGAGATAACTTTTTGGCGTTGTTTCATTCGGGATTATCTGGAGAGGCGCTTAAAAAATCAGTAGCTTACCCTTGCCCGCAAGTGCTGACGATTTCCGCTACTAAGTTTTTTCAAGATGATCAAGCTGCCAAACTCAGGCGACTGCAGCAGCGCTTGGTTTTGGTGGGTTATGGGATCGAAGGTTCTCCCGATCTGGTGGAATCACCAGTGAATGGGTCGTTGGCTGGGGTCTTCTTACATGCCGTTGCGCTCGATAACCTGATTAATTTTGGTGAGAACTATTGGCATGTGCCTGCAACCATCGATGGCTTAGGGATTAATGTGAGCGATCTTATTGAAGGAATACTACAGACTATATTTTTATATGCGGCCCTCTATTATCGATTTCACTATCTGGAGAATAGCGCTTTAAACGCCGTGGCTAAGCCGCATCAGCATCATTGGAAAGGACTCATCATGGCCTTGCTGGCGATTTTGTTGACCTTTCTCTGCGTCTTATCCGCATATCAGTATTTGAAATACGGGCCGGTCAATTGGTATGCCTTTATTCTAATTTTATTGACCATTATCCCTACGTTTTTACACCAATTATTCGCTCAGTTGATGGCTTTCTACTCCAATCAATTGACACTTTTCAAGTGCGAGTTGCTCCATATGTTCTATTCGCCATTGTCGCGGATGGCGAAGTTGACTTGCTGCTGGAGCTTAATCAAAAACAACAAATTGATCTTGCTGGCTTTGCTCGGTTTAGCTTGGTTGACTGGCTTGGTGTTGACCCATTGGTTCTATTACGCGGCGGTATTTTTGCTGAGTCTGCTTGCCTTGATCGGCTTCCATGACTTGGTATCACGTTTGATGAAAGGAAAGTAATGGCTGCCTAAGCCATTTATTGGAAGGAGAATATGATGAGATTACGACTTTATTTCAGCTTACTCTTACTCGTCGTGGGTTTGCTTTTACTACCACCAGTGCAGGCGCTATCGTTGGTTGGCGCTAAAGTGTTGCGCTTTAAGTACGATCCGATAGAGCTTTGTTATCGAGACTCGCAGGGAGAGTTTACTTGTAAAGAAAGCCCTCATAGTGAGCTTCCCAATTTGCAAACAAGCTCGTTAACCGTGTTACAGCATATTGTTGACCCTGGTATGGTCGAGTTAAATATATCGGGGGAAAAGGTGTGGATCTTTCAAGACAGCGTCGAAACGGACAAAAAGGCAAAATCTTTAGGACCGTGTGTTACGCAAAGTCTTTCTAACGACCAAGGGACTAAGGTCTACGCATCGACTGGATTTGGAGAGGGATGCTAGCCATGAAGATATTGAAAATCACCTCTTTTACGCTGCTGTTAAGCGCTTGTGCCACTCAGAATTTTCCGTCGTTGAATTTGGCCTCGACCAATAAAGTAGACCAATTTGAGGGCGAATTTTTGGACAGTGAAGACGTTAGCTTAGCGCTTCAAGCAAGTTCGCTCAGTGAACCCGATGATTTAGCTCAGGATGTGATACTCAGTCAAGATCGACTCAGTCATCAGCAGTTGCTGCGCTACTTTGATGGGATCTTAAATCAGTTGTTATCTAGTTGGCCGGGTCATCGACCCGAGATTGATTTGTCGATTGAACTTTCGCGAAGTTACAGCGCTTACGCCACCCGCCAGCAGATCGTGCTATCGATGGGGATGATCTCTGATTGTGAGACAGAAGCTGAGATTGCTTTTGTGATTGCCCATGAGCTTTCGCATATTTTGTTGGGACACAATAATACCAACGCCTATTTTAAGCGACAGCATGAAACGGTTGAAGAAATGGCCCAGCTGGCAAACTTAGGAATGGCCATTGGCGATCTTGAAGTGAGTCGCGATCAGCAACAGATTAAAGTGGAGAGTAAGAACAGCCAGCACACGCAAAATACCTATAAGGACATATTTAAAACCAGTTTAGCGATTAATCGCCTGAGCCGGGATGTGATTAATTCCAGTATGAGCCGAGAATATGAGGATGAAGCCGATTTATTGGCCATCGACCTGTTAGTGAGAGCGGGTTATAACCCACGAGCCTACGACGTGGCGTTGCAACGACTTGAAAGTAGCCAGACTTTCACTCAACAGCAACTGCTGCAGAAGAAACAAGAATATCAAAAAGTGGTGACTATTTTATCCGAGTCAAAAATTCCGCAAGATGATTCCTTGTCACAGCGCTTGATCTATTATGCCGGTAACGAAGCGGCGACTCAGGCTTTACAAATTTTTGCGCAACGCCATCGTTCCGCTCAGTTACGTAGCGCGGATCTGAGTAAGTACATCCAACGCCAATATAAAGCGAGTTCAATTAAGCTGCGTCCTTTACATCAACAACGTTACCAGGCGCAGGTTAAGTCTGGTACCGATGTGCAAATTACCCGCAATTATTGGCATGCAAGCAATGCCATTCAGGCGATGCAGCAGGGCGATCTAGTGAGTGCCGAAAAATCGGCTAGAAAGGCGGTGTCAAAACCAACCAGCAGCGATGGCTATCCTCGCATAGTGTTTTCTCAAATTCGTTTACAACAGGGTCAATTGAACAAGGCGGTAAAGAATCTCGATTTAATTAAGGATTGGAAAAATTTGTCTTTGGAGTCAAGTCTCTATGCGGTGAAGACCTATCAGTTGGCTGAGCGTTATCGCCAAGCGGAAAAAATTTTACGGCAGACCCAAGCGCAATTGACCGAGCAAAGTATTTTGTATCCACAGTGGGTGAGTTTGTATTATCAAGAGAACGATATTGAAGCTTTGAATCAGTGGTTAGATAAATGTCGAGCCGTCGGTCGTAAAGATTTGAGTTTACGTTGTAACACGGCTGCGAAAATCCCAGAGGTGATCCCCGAACAAGCGACGCCAACAGAGTCGCTGCTAGAAAGGATCAATACACTGTTTTAGCATTGCGAACCAGCTGTTTGATATAGCTGTGGAAAAAAAACACTTAATGATGATTTAATGTATAAGTTGGCTAGAATAAAAATGACTAATCAATTAAATAAGCAAAGCGTAGGGACTGTATGAAAGCTTTGGTGATTGTGTTTTTGTTTATTTGCTTTCCCTTGATGGCGGGATCAACCATGCGGATTTCTGCTGCAGCTGGTGCCAATGCGCTACCAGAGGTGCTGGATATGGTCTCTTCCGCATATGCGATCATGGGCTATAAAATTGAATTATTGGGAATGCCGGCAAAACGTGCCTTACGACAGGCTAGAGACAACCCCAATATTGATGCCGAACTTGCCCGTAGTCAATTGGTGGAAAACTACTTGACCAACTATATTCGAATTCCGGTTCCGGTAAAAACGCTGGTGGTATCCGCATTTGTTGTCGATGACAGCATTCATGTGAGTCAATGGCAGCAATTAACCCCCTATCGCGTAGGCTTGGTGCGAGGTCATTTGGCTTTTCATGAGCAGCTAAAAAACCATCCTGCTGTGGAGTATTTTACCAGTGCCAATCAAGCGATTACGATGTTAGAGCGGGGTCGCGTAGATGTGGTTATTTTACCGAAGCAGATCGGAGAGTATGCGATTAAAAAGTATTGGCATAAACAGACTAGAGCCGTCACTCCGCCGATCGACCAGATTTATTTATATCATTACTTGAATCAAAAGCATCAGGCTATTGCCTCAGAGCTCACGCACATTCTGCAGCAACTCACGATTCAATCTGAATAAGCAGCTTTGAATTTGACTCTGTTGCATGGATGGTGGTTTGTTCAAACTAAACTTCTGAAGATAAGAATTGACCAATCTCATGCAGAGCATGCGTGGGTGAATGCCATTGATAATGGCGCTTTTTCTTGGTGCTTGTGGTGACGGATTGGAACATGAACAAAATGTAATGTGATCGCCACCTTGCGGTAAGGAGGGATCGCTTATAGTGAGTGCAGTGACATAACACAGGACCACAAGTGATGAGATCCCCCATGAAATTATCAACAAAAATCTGTCTGGCGGCTGCGCTTGCATTCAGTTCTACCGCAGCGATGGCCGATGACGAGGCGTTATCTGCTTTAGCCATTAAGCGGGCCAACTTTAGCTTAGAGCAGGCTATCGAAAAGGTTCACAATACTTACGCTGGACAAATTACCGAACTTGAGTTGGATGACTATCATGGTCAGGCCGTTTATGAAATAGAAGTCGTGAACCTAAACCAAGGACAGCAACACAAGCTTAAATTGAGTTTGAGCGATGGCGAAATGTTAAAAAATGAAAGCCGCAAGTTGACGCTGTTAGGTATCAGTAAATTGGATGAGGATGAGCGTTTAGCGCTGGAGCAGCTAAACCAAGCAGATTTTTCTTTGAGCCAAACGGTGGCGATGCTTAGCAGTAAGTTTCAGGCGCAAGTGCTAGAGTTGGAATTAGAAAATGAAAAGGGCATCACTTATTACAAATTCAAGTTACTCGGTGAGCAAGGTAAGCAGCGAGTGATTGTGGATGTACTAAATGGTGAAACCATTCCGGTATTGAAACACTAACAGGTTTGAATTATCACGAATCAGTGTTGCAGTTACCTCGATCACGTAGTGCTTATTGGTTTATTGGGGATGAGTTATGGGGTGGGTAAGGCCGCCCATGACCCATCTGAGGTCAAGCAATCAAAGGTAAGTTAGGTGCGAATATTAGTTGTTGAAGATGATCGAACCACCCAACAGTTTTTACAACGCGCTCTCAGTGAGCAGGGGTATCTGGTGGATGTTGCCAGTGATGGTCAAGCGGGGTTGTTTTTAGCCTTAGAGCATGACTATCAATTGTTGGTGCTGGATCGAATGTTACCTAAACTGGATGGTTTAAACCTGTTAAGCACTTTACGTGATGCCAATAAAACACTACCGGTGTTGATCTTAAGTGCCTTAGATAGTGTTGATGAACGGGTCAAAGGTTTGCGTCAAGGGGGAGATGATTATTTAGTGAAACCTTTCGCCTTAGCCGAGCTATTAGTGCGGATCGACATTCTGTTAAAGCGTCCGCGAGGCCCAGCTGCGTTCGCCAGCAATCGGCTTCAAGTTGCGGATCTTCGTATTGACTTGCTGGCGCGTCGGGTGTGGCGTGGTGAGCAGGAAATTTTACTGCAACCCAAAGAATTTAAGTTGTTACACTATTTAATGGAGCATGCAGGCCAAGTGGTGACCCGAACCCTATTATTTGAAGCCGTGTGGCATTATGATTTTGACCCCCAAACCAATGTGATCGATGTGCATGTGGCACGTCTAAGAAAGAAGGTAGAACTGGATGGCCATCGACCACTGCTTGAAACCGTTCGTGGTGTGGGTTACCGAATGCTGGCAAAATAATTTTAAAGCCAGCTCCATTTGGCGACTAACTGGTATTTATACCGGCTTATTGATGCTGGTGGTGGGTATTTTACTGTGGGTTCTTTACCAGTTGAGCGTGGGGCAGTTAAGTCGTAGCCAAGCCCAGCAAATTAGTCAGTTGTTACAGCAGCAAACCTTATTGGCTAAAGAGTTACAGCCAGCAGATTTTATTCGTCAGTTTGAGTTGCAAGCGGAGCAAGCTGGACAGTTTGTATTAGTCTTTATTAGCCCTGAGCGCAGCTATGGTCGTTTACAGAGTATTCCTTCCCAAATCAGTGCTTGTCCGACGTTGAGCCGTTTTCCGGTGTATAGCTACAACGAAATTCGTTTATTTTCTGGTTGTGTGGAGTTGCTCAACACTGGTCGTTTGCTGGTGGCCACCGACGATGAAGCGCTGGTTGAGATGCGCGAGCGCTTCATTCACGCCAGTATGATTGCCTTAGCTTTGGCTCTGGCCTTGGGACTGCTTACCGGATGGTGGTTCTCGGCTCAGTTATTACGCCGAATTAACCGGATCAATCAAGTTGCCTTGGCCGTAGAGCAAGGGCAGCTGGATGCGCGAGTGCCCTTGAGTCGCCACCACGATGAATTTGACCATCTGGCGAAACATATGAACAAAATGTTGGCTCAGCTAGAGTACTCTTTTCAGGCGATTGCAGGGGTTACCGATGCGATTGCTCACGATTTACGAACCCCCTTAGGACGACTGCGATTGGCTTTAGAGCAAAGCCTCATTGATGTGGAACATCAGCGGCTGAGTTCGACGCAAGTATCCGCCATGTTAGCCGAATTAGACGGCATATTAGTCACTTTTAGCGCCATGTTAGAGTTGACTCGCTTGGAGCAGCACCAGCAACAGGCACAGTTTAGTGCCGTGGATTTAGTTCAAATCGCGGAGGATGCCATCGAGTTATTGTTGCCGGTAAGCCAACAGCAAGACCAGCATTTATGTTTGTTTAATGCTCGCGCGGCAAAGCCCTTGCAAGGGGATCCCAGTTTATTGTTTCGCGCGATCTATAACTTATTGGAAAACGCCAGTAAGTATGCCGGACCACAGACCCAAATTAGTTTTGAGTTCAGCGGTGATGGCTTTATCGTCAGCGACAATGGCCCTGGCATTCCCGAGATGGAAAGCGAGAAGGTCTTCCAACGCTTATATCGTTTGGAGAGTAGCCGTCATAGCCCCGGTTACGGTTTGGGGCTGCCCTTAGTTCGGGCGATTGTTGCTTTGCATGGTGGTGAGATTAAACTCAGCGATAACCAACCGGGACTTAGAGTCAGCGTGAGTTTTAGCCAAAATGAAGCTTTTGTATAAGCCGCCTGTTGGCAAAAGTAATGGCGGAATGTCCAGCCATTACCTGAGTACTTGGTGTTGGTTTGCTTCTCTGTTTTAGACACTCGCGCTAAGCGAGCGCCTTGCGATGGAGTACTCGCTTGATCAAGGTGAACAGAGCAATGCTTTCCCCAGAGAGTGACAACGCGAGTTGATTATCACTTAATCCCGGATCGACGGCTAAGCCTAATAGCGCATTTCCCAAATAAGCGGTGTTGGCATCGGGGCTAGAAGCCAAGGCCTGTAACGTAGTGAGAGTGCTGGTTTCGGTGGACTCATCGCCTTTGTAATGAGCAACGTGTAACGAGGCAGCTAAGCTGGCAAATTGATTCAGACTATCGCCGGTCAACCCCATTTGAGCCAGATAGCGACGATATAGGCTGAGCATACCTTGGTTGATAAAGTTTTCTTTATATTCGGCAAAGTTGCTCATGGAAGTGATGCTATCGATGAAGAGACTCGAGATATTGAAGCTTTGATCCGCGATGTTTACATCCACTAGACGATAAGGGCAGGGCGCAGTGACGGTGGAGCCTGTTTCTACATCATATAAAAGAGTTGAACCATCTCCATTATAATCAGCCATGCTGACATCTTGCGCATGAAAATGTCCGGTAAAAACTAAATTTAAGCCATAAGCTGCCAGCATCGCACCGACGGACTCATAGTCATCAATCAGGTATTCAGGGAAAATGGTCCGTTGGCTGGCAAAGTGCGCAACGAGGCCATGGTGTTGCATCCCAAACACTAATTTGTTTTGTGCCTGTGCTTCAGTGAGTAGTGGTTGTAGCCAACCCAGTAAATCATCAGATAAAGCGCCAGAGGTTTCCGGGGAGCCGAGACTGGCGTTATCTTGATACTTGCAAGAGTCTAGTGCGACCAACCAGACCCCGCTAGTTGGCTCGGCGATATAGCTCAAAGAGTTGTCGTGTCGATAGAGTGCTTGCTGGTAGCCAAAATCTGCATATAAAGAGGCAAATTGTTCAGCATTGATAGTCTCGACCGCACTCGTTGTATCGCCATTAAAGGAGACCGCGTCGGGATTGTTGATGTCGTGATTGCCCGGTATGACATACACTTTTTTCCCCGCATCGCGTAATGGTTGTAATAATTCGAGTGCTTTTTGGTGACACACGAGTTCGCCATCTTTGGTGAGGTCGCCGGGGATTAACAATGCATCCAGCTCCGGTTGTTGCAGTAACTGCTGCACAATTGCACTTAAGATTTCACCGCTTTGGAGGAGCATTTTACGATCTTCTGCGAGGTAATTTTCAAGGGCCTGCCCAGTCGTACCTAATGCGAGGTTATAGACGTGAGGATCGGAGAGTACCGCAAAGCGCAGGGTGTCTGAAGCGCTGCGGCTTTGTGAGCTACTGCTCTGGTGACATGCGCTTAAGCTTTGACCCAGAGTGATAGTAGAGCCTAGTAATGCAGTGGTCTTTAAAAATTTTCTTCGATTAAAATTAGTCATGAATTTTCTCTTTGATTGATGAAAGATGAATTCACGCTAGGCTGGTCGGATGACTATTGGGTGACAGAATTATGAAAGGCTTTTTTTTATTGATTTAGAACAAATAGATAATGAATTCAGGCTTAAATATGGTTTGAGAATTTTGAATTATTGTCTTTAGAACTTGGCGACTTATATTGATTCATCGCCACCGCCAATAGTAAGTAGATGACCGCCAACAACCATAAATGAGTAAAGTGGTTTTGCACTTCAGTAAAGCTGGCGCCCATTTGGTTGAGCTTTAATAGGCCCAGCACCATTGGTTTGGCGGGAACTAAATCGGCTAGCATGTTGATTGGCATCGGGATCGCGCTCTGTGGCCAAATAAATCCGCAGCCAAATACAATCGGCAGAGAACTTATCAAACCGACCACCGTGGCGTAATCGCGTTTTGGTAATAGGGTTGCGATACACATTGAAAAACCGCAGCTTGCAAGCAGAAAGGGCAGCAGCATGGCCGCGATGTCTGCCATATGTCCCCAGAGGTGAACCTGGTAATAATCAAGTACAAAACCAAGATAGAAGCAGCTGAGTACGCTGTAGAGGGCCACAAACAACAGGCTGCGTACCAGCACCAACTTCCAGGCGGGCACAAAGTGCAGATAATTGGGTTTGAGTGCAGGGCGACTGGGAGTGGCGTGTAGGCCTACGGCGATTAACAAAGTTTGGTGTAACAAGATAATAAAGACAGCGGGTAATACATAATCTAAATAGCCTTGATTGGCATTAAAAACCGGATTGCTACTCAGCTTGATGGGCGTGTGTGATTCGGCGGCACCTTTAAGGGGGATGCCTTCGATAAGCATTTTGCTGACCTTGGTTTGCGCCGCTAAAGTACCCGCGGTGGTACTTAGGCCTTCTACAATGGTGCTGTAAACTAAGAAATAAGAAGCATCGCCAGCATAGGAGAGCGCTGGAGAGCGGTCCTGCAATAGGTCACGATAAAAGTGTTTCGGGATCACCAGTAAGCCGCCAACACGGCGTTCCACTAGCAGTTGCTGAGCCTGTTCAATGCTGGCCACCTGTGCGCTTACTTTGATCAGTGGGCTGGCATCGACCATCCTAAGTAGTTGCCGACTGAACTGATTGCCATCGTGATTGACCACTGCTATCTGCTGTTCTCGAGGGCTTTGTTGCATATAGGGTCGTGGATAGAGAAAGGCATAAAACAGCAAGCCCCCAATGGCGGTGAGTAACAGGGCTCGATTGGCGAACAGCCGCCGTATCTCTAGCCGCAGCAATAGGTAGCTGTTCATGATACGGACTCATCAGGTTGTGATAATCCCTGAAAACGCAGCTTGACTAGCCATGCCGCGCTGACGAAAGCCAATAGGAATATCAGTAAGTGGCTGAGTGCGGGCAGTGATTGCAACACTGGTGCCCCATAGTTTGCCTGAGTGATTTGGATCTCGATGTAGTGGCAAACCGGAATTAAGCTTCGCCAGAATTGGGCAAACCAAGGCATATCACTCACTGGGAAGGTCACCCCCATAAAGGCGAAACTTGGCGCGGTGAGGGCGGCGGCGAAACTTAAAGCGCGAGCAAGATCTTCAAATAATAAGATAAACAGCAGGGCAATGGCTTGTGAGGCCAATACACAAAGCACTAAGGCCAGCAATAGGATGCTCCACGAGCCCCGCATTGGCCAGTCGAAGCTGGTAAACATTAGGCTACAAAACAACACTCCTTGTAGCCATAGCAAGGCGCCAAAAAATAATAGTTTAGCGGCAATTTTCTTGCTGGCATCCTTTTTAAGCCAAGACCGAAAACTTTGCTCACGCAGTTCTGCGCCAAGGGCGAGTACCATCACCACCATGCAGAGCACTTGCCAAAAAGCTGGTAGGGCTGCCGAAACGATAAATTGAGCGTAGTTGCTATTGCCGTTAAACAGCGCACTAATTTGGTTGCGAATGGGGACAGCTTGGGCCAGTGCTTGCGAGGTTTGAGTATTCCCTTGGCTGAGGACTCTGAGCAGTGCAACTTTGGCATTAAAAGTGGCGTGGCTTTTTTGCAATGCCGAGTTGATTTGCTTACCCACCACCATCAGTTGGCCATTATAATAGGCGGCCACGGTAGGTGCCTGACCCAGTTTGGTATGTTGTTCAAGCTGATTGGGGATAATGAGTAACGCGTTCACTTGACCAGTGCGGAGCAGGACCCCTGCCTCCACTTGGTCGGCTACACTCTGCACCTGCAAGCTTGGGCTGGCATCATAGTGGGCGATAAGGCTACGCGACAATTGGCTGTGATCATGGTCGACCACTGCGATGGTTAAATCTCGGGTAAGCCCTGCGGAAAAAATCCACCATAACAGTACAAATAACAGTAAGGGAACCCAGCTGAGCAAGGCGCTTAACCATGCATCTTGTCGCAGCTGGTGCCACTGTTGCGCCAGCAGTTGTGAAAAGCGAGGTGATGGTGAAGACATCAGCAGGTTTCGCCTAGTGTTCAAGAGTGATAATGGCACTCATGCCGACTCGCAGTTGCGGTACTGCTTGGGTGGGCCTCGCTTCAATTTCAAAGGTGCGCAGGTCAAACCCGGTGCGACTGTCGGTGGCCCGCCAGGTGGCAAAATCCCCCATTACCGCCACATGGGAAACTTTAAAATCAACCTGTTGATTATTTAAGGCGGGCAGCGTGGCACTAAACTGCTGACCTTTCTGAAATCGGCTGAGTTGATCTTCGCGCACATGTAAAATCAGCCAGGCATCTTGCATGTCGATGATTGAAACGACTGGAAAACCTGTAGGGGCTAGCTCGCCTTGCTGCAGCAAAATTTGACTGACTTCGCCAGCGTGCCAGCTTTTCACTAAGGTATCACTGGCATAGGCTTGCACTTCGGCCACTTTCCCAGCGGCAGCTCGCAGCTGTTCGACGGCGGCTTTTTTGGTTTCGTCACGCGCGCCAGCCTTGGCCATTTGATACATTTCGGATGCCGAATTTTCAGTGTAGCGGGCTGCTTGCCATTGGGTATAGGCTTCGTCGCGTTTTTGCTCAGAGACCACACCGTCTTTAAAGAGGTTATTGACCCGTTGATAGGTCTTTTCGCTTAGCTGAGTGGCCGCTTGAGCTTTTTGCCATTGATCTTTGGCCGCTGATATTTCTTGGCTGCGAGCCCCATTTTCAGCCTGTTCGGCGATTGCCGACGCAGCTTGTTGACCGGCTTTGGCTTGCTCTAGTTTGGCTTCGAGTTCAGGACTGGTAATTGTGAAGATCAGCTGTCCTGGCTCAACCTGTTCACCCTTTTTAACCAAGACTTGATCGATCCGTCCCGCTACCTTTGAAGAAATGTTGTATTGCTGGGCCTCGATTTGCCCCTGCAGAGTTTGTGCCTGCGGTTGATAGGCTTGCCAAAAGGAATAGCCGACCCAAGCAATAATTGCCAGTAACGGTGCGATGGGTAATAGAGCGGAAAACTTACGCATAATCAGGCCTTAGTTAAATCGATAATATTGTGAAAACCGGTCCATTTCACCACTCAGTGCAGTGAGCTTAGCCAACGCGATAACATGATTATAAGCTGCCGATTGGCGTTGGGTTTTGACCTTCGCCTGAAATAGTTCAGCATCCACCACATCTAATGAGGTGGCTAAACCTTGGCTAAAAGCCTTGAGACGGATCCGCAGGTTTTCTTGCGCTAGGGCGAGGCTGGATTCCAGACCCTGATATTCTTCTAAGGCTTGTTCGGCTTCGCGGTAGGTTTTTTCAACGAGTAGGCTCAGGTCTCGCTCGGCTTGAGCATGTAAATAATGGATTTGGACAAGGTTGCTATGGGCGGCTTGTACTTTGCCCGAGCGGCCGCTGTTATCGACTAAGGGCACTGATACGCCAAGGCCGACCATCCAGTCAGGCGAGACTTTAGCTGCCAGACTGTCTCCTTCGTAAAGTTGGTAGTTACCAAACATGTAAACCTCTGGCTGGTAAAGACTTTTGGCAATAATCTGCATGTTTTTGGCCTGCTCTGCCTTGCTGTCGAGAATCGCGAGGCCGGGGTAGCTGCTGAGTGTTTTTGACATAAAAGCTGCGAGGGCTGGGATGCGAGGTTCGGTAAATAGCTTGGTGGCCGGCTGGATCGCCGTGTCTTGATGTAATAGCTTACTTAAGGCGAGTTGCGCGATTTGGTAGTTGCGCAGCGCTTTTTTGGTATCAACTTTGGCCTTATCGTAGGATGCATCGGCCTGCAGACGTTCTACCAGCGCGATTTGTCCTTGTTGCTCTAGCTTCATCGCGTTGCGTCGATGTTTGGCGAGACCATCTTCGACTTCTTGGTAGGTTTGGGCGACCTGAGTGGTGAGAACCACGCCAAAATAGACGCGAGCCAAATCTTCAAACTTCGCCTGCTGTCGCATCGCTAAGATTTTAGCGGCTTCGATATGTTGTTCGCGCGCGATATCAATCGCGGCACCGCGTCGGCCGCCCAGGTAAAGCGGCCAAATAGCGCGGATGGAACTGGTGGTGATATTTTGCTCGGTGAAGTTGGTCGTCGTGGGTAACTGAAGTAGCGGTCCAAGAATTTGTGCCAGCACTGGGTCTAGGGCACTTGGGTCGAGCGAGGCCAGAGGTTCTAAGTCTTTGAGATCGAGCGCGATTGGTTTCTCCAAACGGGTATAGCTGCCGCTGAGATCTATTTTGGGGTAATACAGATCGGTCGCTGCATCACGCAAAGCCTCACTGCGCGCCAAATTGGCTTTATCGGCGGCTAAGCTGTCGTTATGTTGCAGTACTTGTTGCCAGGCCTGCTCGAAACTCATGGCCTGTGCTGTGGAGATCAAGATGAATGCGCTTGCGCCAAACCAGCAAGTCGCGGTAATCGCGCAGCGTAAAAAGTACCTCATCAGTATGGTCGATCCCTATCCAATTAGAATATTTACTCTAGCTTAATCCTTAAGGCTGGTTCAAGCCTTTCGTGGTTGCAATGTGCGTCTGGACAAGCCTTAGTGTAAATCCTTTTATAAGCCGATTACTGGGGCAGCGTCGCGTTATTTGCTAAGGATCTTGGCCACTGTTGATCATCATGAGATTGAGCAATAGCAGTTTTGTTTCAATTGACTGGCTCTTTACTCAATTTAGGCTCTGAGAGCCCGCGATAGATGGGAGTAGGAAGCAGGGCTTCAGTGGTGGTTTTGTCATGAAGCTGTGCTATCTGCTTATGTGCTTGTCTGGAAAAATAACAATAGAGATATCGACGCCACCATGACAGCTGATGTTGCAGCAGCTAAGACGAGATGGGGCCATTGTCATGCTGGTGAAGCCTGCGAATAACAGGCTGGCATACCGAGTGGCCTTTGCTTGAGTAGCCGGCTTTTTAAGCTGATTTTTTTATTGTATTAGAGCACCAATTAATTCATAAATATCAAGCTGCTGCTTTAGCCTGCAAGCAATGCGCTGCAGATATCATTTGCTTAGGAGTAACAAAGACGATAAAAATGGAAACCAAGCGATTAATCCTTCGGCAATGGACTTGTGCAGATTATCGAGCGTATGCGCAATTGAATGCAGATCCCAGAGTGATGCGCTATTTTCCGGCAGTCCTTTCAACACCGGAAAGCGACCAACAAGCCAAGCGTATTCAAAATCTTATTTCAGAAAGAGGCTGGGGGTTTTGGGCCCTTGAGTTGAAATCGACGGGCCAATTTATTGGATTTGTTGGACTGCATCAGCAAGATGAAAATAGCGGCATTCCTGATGCGCCATTGATTGAAATTGGCTGGCGTTTATCTTCAGACTGTTGGGGACTCGGCTACGCCCCCGAAGCGGCGGAAAAAGCCTTGGAATTTGCCTTTTTAAAGTTAGCTGTGACTTCGGTGTATGCATTTACGGCAATACAGAATCGAGCCTCTCAGCGGGTGATGTTGAAATTGGGGATGCTAAATACTCAGCAAGATTTTAATCATCCTCAATTATCGGCTGGACATCGATTGGAGCGGCATTGCCTGTATCAAATCACGAAACAACAGTGGCTCGAAAAACAGCCTTTGTCGGTTTTTTCACAAGCAAAAAGCACCGGACTCAGCGCTTCGAAATCTTAGCGAACGATCATTTCCGTATGCTTAGTCTTTGGCTAAACAGGGAATAGCAAGGCAGAGCGGCAATTATGGATAAAGGGAGTTGTGTGGTTCGATTCAACGCAGATTAACTGGCGATATTAGCAACGTGATTCATTGTCAACGCAGATTAACTGCCGATTTACCGTGTTATCAAGAAGATGAATTCTCTCGTCAAAAATGCGACTCGCTTGGCTTGAGTCATGGAGCGCAGCTAATCAAGTAATCAGGAAGTATAAACTGTGAAGCAAATGATGAAATACGACAATAGCTTTGGAAAGTGGCTTTACTCGGACCTTTCATACCGTTTGAGAGGGCCGTCCCTATGCCAGTCTTAGCACTGCTTGCCGCTTGTGGTGCGGGTTTTCTTTGGGGAACGGGGGCATTGGTAGTGAACCTATTGGTGGCGCAGCATGGTTTCACGCCAGAGAATATATCATTTTGGCGTTTTGCGATTGGTTCTGTGGTTTTGCTTGGGATCTTTGGTAAAAACATTCATTGGCGCTTGGTTCAGCCGGTTTTAGGTCGCTTGACGATCGCTGGTATCGCAATGGCTGGTTATGTATTGTGCTGGTTTCTCGGCATCGAGCGGATGGGCGCAGCAGTGCCGACTCTGATCGCACTTTGCCTGCCTCCGGTTTTAGTGACTATGGTTGCGGTTGTTCGAGGCCAGGAAATCATTGACCGTCAACTCTTCAGCGTATTGGTTGCGGCGATTATTGGCACCATATTGATTGTGTTTCAGCATGGCGAGGCGAATACCGCGGCAGGTTTTAAAAATGTGGTCATCGGCATCGCTTTCTCGCTGGTATCGGCTTTTCTTTATGCTGGATTTTCGATGACTAGTGGCCGCTTGTCGAAGGTGTTAGGCGCGGGCCAGTCAACCACCTGCCTCACCGTCATTGCGACACTTGTGATGGCGATCTTTGGACTGTTTCGACCATTAAGCTGGCCAGTTGCGGTCCCACCACAAGCTTGGTTTCTATATTTGGGCGTGGTGACTGCGGCTCTGGCGCTGTTGGCATTTAGTTGGGGGGCTGCCAAACTGAGCCCAACAACCCTTACCGTCGCCACGCTTTTAGAGCCCCTCACCGCGGTAGTGCTCTCGGCTTTCATCCTCGGAGCTCAGATGAGTCACCTGCAACTGCTGGGCGGCGGATTGCTGATGCTCAGTATTTGGGTGCTTGGCAAAAGAGCTAGCCCGGTTGATTCGTAGTGGAAGTTAGCAATTTACGTGGGTACCTTAAAGTGAGCGACGGTCCGCTGCGGGTACACCGTATGACTGTTTATGAAGGCTAAATTAGCTCCGTGGTTGTCCCTTAGCCCATTTGTCTGCGGTGCAGGCAGGATAGAGCCAGAAGGTGTTCGATGAAGGTGTCGCTCAGGGACATTGAACTGGGATCTCGTCAGGTTCACGACAACCTGTCTCCTTATTATATTTCTGATAGGTCCGAATACATGGGATGGCTTCTGAATGAACAGGGCCCGTTTAATCATCGATCTGGCTGGTATTAGTCACTCCCTCCTGATTGATTGTTGTGCTTATTGCGCTCGATCAAGGACGTTTGCGCGGGGCGATTTTGGATGTCTTTGACGAAGAAGCTTTGGCCGCAAAACATCCTTTATGGCTACATCCCAAGGTTTCTGTGACCCCCATATGGCTTCTGAAGCGTCGAATACGGCAATTGTGAAGCAGCTGCTGGAGAATACCCGTCGATTTTCCCAAGGCCTGGCTTTACTGCATCAAATTTAGCCTGTTAAAACACTAATAAATGGGCCCGAGCTCTTCCAGTTGGGTAAGGTAGACCCGAGTATCAAACTCTAGCTGGTGGTAGTTGGGCAGCATATGCTGACAGAGCTGATAGAAGGCTTTGTTATGCTCTTTTTCTTTGAGATGGGCCAGCTCGTGCACCACAATCATCTTTAAAAAAGGTTCCGGAACTTTTTGAAACAGTTTGCTGATGCGAATTTCGTTCTTGCTCTTGAGTTTGCTGCCTTGTATTCGGGAAACATAGCTATGTAGGCCCAGCGCATGTTTTACCACATGAATTTTTGGATCGTAAATCACCTTGCTTAAGGGGGCCGATTTACGAATATAACGATTTTTTAACTCGGTGGCGTAGTCGCGTAGCTCTTTGTCATTATGGATTTGGTGGACCTTGGGGTATTTGTTCAGTAAAAACTCGGCTAATTGTTGCTGGTCGAGTAAGTCCTGGATCCGGTCACTTAATTCGCTGGGGTAGGCACTGAGGTATTTAAGAGTCGACATGGTCGGGCTGTGGCTCCTGTGCAAGGGTTAATTCAATACCCACTCTGCGCTTAAGGCCGGGCGGGGCTGGCGCACTATAACGAATTTGGCGCCAAGGCTTAAGTTTATTTGCGGTTCAGCAGCGTCACGGCCGCCACCACCAGACCGATGCCGAGGATTTGCCCCCAGCTGACCGAGTGTTCTAATAAATAGCAGGCCATCAAGAGGGTAAAGATCGGCCCGACACTGCCAGAGATGGCGGTTTTTTGGGCGCCGATTCGATGGATCGCTTCGCTAAACAGAAAGGAGGGGATCACCGTTGAAAACAGCGCCATACACAGCGCATAGCCATAAACGGACGGAGCATAGTGGTTGAGCTGAGTTGAACTATCTTGCAATGAAAAGTGAACAAAGATAGCTAAACTTGCGGCAATCATCGCAATACAGGTAAAAGCCTGGCTACCGATTTGACTGACTATTGTTTTACTGAAAACCAGATAACAGGCAAAGCTAAAGGCGCTGGCAATCACCAGCCCGGTGCCTAGCAGTAGATCTTGATTGACCATTTGGCCCTTGGTTTCACTCCACATCATCATGGCAACACCTAACCAGCTGAGAGGTAAAGCGAACACCACCAGTCGTTGTGGTTTTTGGCGGTAAATCAGCCAGCTCAGGATGATGGTAAAACTGGGGTAGGCGTAGAGTACCACACGTTCCAAGGGGGCTGAGACATACTGCAATCCACTTAAATCCAAATAGCTGGCAAGGTAGTAACCGCTGATGCCAACTGCTGCTGCCTTTAAGAGGTGGCTGGCGATCGGCTTGTGAGTAAAATGGCCCTGTTGCCACCACCATAAGCCAAGGCCGACATAGAGCGGTAAACTAAAGGCCATGCGCAGGGTCATTAGGCTAGTGGGGTCGATGCCATGTTGGTAGGCGAGTTTTATCCAAATGCCTTTCAGTGAAAATAAGGCGGTTGCGAGTAAGGCAAACAGTAAGCCAAGACTGCTGGGAGCAAGGGGGATGCGCCGTCGTGTGGCAAAGCGAAAGTAGTGGGTAATATTCATGTCTTGGCTGCCTTCTATGGAGAGAGAAAGAGGCTACGAAGGCATGTTCACCGGCTGCGCTTCGCAGCCAGTAACAATTAAATCTTATTGTTCACCGCTGCTTGAGTTCTGTGCCACCACAGATCAAGCCCTTGACACCTCGCATTGGTGCGGAGCGGCTTACTGTTGCTTAAGGTGTGATGGAATAAGTGCATGTTTTGATCCTTGATGGTGGATCTTTAATCTAAGTGGAATGCCCTGTGAATTCAAGGCGGTATTTTGTTAAATCGGGATAAAGCGCTGGTCAAACAGGCGGCGCCGCTCCACTGAGGGCGCTGCGATGCGGCAAAGAAATTAGTTTATCCCTTGTCCGGCTTGGTTTATTTTTGATCTGGCTCTGGCTCTGGCTCTGGCTCTGGCTCTTAACAGGGCGTGTCCGCTAAGGAAAGCCAAGCAGAGTAACAGTGCATAGGCACTTTGCCAACCGAGTTCGAATAACAGCAGAGCACACAGGGCTGCACTAAATAGTGCGAGGTAGCGAGCCACTCCCGGCAGAAGAATACTACCGGCGAGCATACTGAGTAGGTAGACCACAATAAAATTGCCATTGGCGTAGCGGATCAGGTGCTCTAGGGGTAAGTCGAGGAGCCAAGCAGCGATACAACTGAGTCCGCAGGCACCCACGATGCTAAATAAGGCAGTTGTTGGCACCTTGCTCTTAGACAAATGTGCAAATAAGCTTGGCAGTTGCTGTTCGTCGGCCATACTCCATATGAGCCGAGCAAAACCTTGAATGTAGATGTTAATGCTGGCAAAACAAGCCAAGTAACCTACCATCGCCGCCAGCCATTTGGCCTGCGGGCCAAACAATATGGCGACCAAATGGGGCAGGGATTGAGTATTCGCGTATTGGTTGCCAAAGGCTCCGTATTTTAAAACCACCACCGAGGCCGCCCAATAAACAATGCCAGCCAATAGCGCGCCGAGTAATAGCGCGATCGGAAAATCCCGTTCTGGGCGGCGAAACTCTTCGCCCATGTGGGCAAAGGCTTCGATGCCGACAAAACACCAAAACATAACGGTGAGTGCTGGGGCGATACTGGGCACATCAATATGACGGGGAAGCTGTACATCGGTCAGGTGAATATCGGCTTTCCACCATAACATGCCCACCAACGTGATGATGGCAATAGCGATTAAACCCTGTACATTTCCAGATAGTTTTGCGCCTCCTAATCCCAAGAGTAGCATTGCGAAGAGGCTCAATAGTTGGATTGCCAGTGCGCTGAAGGCGCTGAGCTGAAACAGTGATTGCCAAAAACCTGTGGCCATCACTAAGGCTGCTGGCAAACCTACGGGTAGCACCGAAATAAACAGAAAGGCGGTCATCTTTTCTGCCCGGTCACCCAAGGCTTTTCCTACAAAATGGGCCGCACCTCCGGCATGGGGGTGACGCTTGCCGAGTGCGGCAAAGGTAAAGGCAATCGGTAATACCAGTGCCAGCAATATTAACCATGCCACCAAAGCACTTCGCTCGGCGATACTGGCGGCCATGGCTGGTACCACAAAAATTCCGGTTCCTAATAATGAGGTCGCGAGTAAGGCGACACCTTGGCCAATACCCAATTGTTGATTTAAACGGCTCATCCTAGACTCTGTTTGATAACGGTTAGCTAGAGATGATAACGCCGAACCGCAATTTTGCTAGCTGTTAAGTCAACGGAATTGCGCGACAGAGTGTCGGTACTGACCGTGAATTTAACGGTGCGCGTGGTGAGGTTTGATGAGTAGAGTCGATGGCAGAGAATGCGTTGAATTTGAGCAATATCAAGACATTTTTAAGGACGGTGTTCATCCTCTTAGCTTACTGGTATTCTAGCCCAAATACAGTTTAACCGCTGTGATGACTTCCAATAAATGGTAAGACAAAACAATGGCTTAGATTATTTTATAAAACATAGACTTTAATTTTATAGCGAGATAAGCATGTCTGACAGTAAGCCTGATGACCAATATACCAACTCCTTTCAACAGCAACAGGGCTTTGTCTCGTTGGTGGGAGCGGGTCCCGGTGATCCTGAGCTATTGACGGTCAAAGCGGTGAAACGGATCCGCTGCGCCGATGTGATTGTTTATGATCGCTTAGTCTCGCAAGAGATTCTTGATTTGGCCTCACCCACAGCCGAGATGGTGTATGTGGGTAAAAAGTTGGACCATCACTTTGTGCCGCAAGCCGAGATCAACCAAATCTTGGTTGAGCAAGCCACACTGGGTAAACATGTGGTGCGTTTAAAGGGCGGCGACCCGTTTATTTTTGGCCGCGGTGGTGAAGAATTACAAGCTTTGGCCGAGGCGACGATTCGCTACGAGGTGGTACCTGGTATTACGGCTGCGGTAGGCTGCACCGCCTATGCGGGCATTCCACTGACCCATCGAGACCACGCCCAGAGCGTGCAGTTTATTACTGGTCACTTAAAACAGCACGGTGAAGATATAGATTGGCCTTCTTTGGCCCACGCGAATCATACCTTAGTATTTTATATGGGCTTGAAGCAATGTCCGCAGATCCAAGCTAATTTGTTGAGCAATGGCTTAGCGGCTAGTACTGCTTGTGCGATTATTGAACGCGGTGCCACGCCACAGCAACGGGTTTTCACGGGTTGTTTGGCGCAATTGGCTGAGCTGGCGGCGCAGGCCGAAAGTCCTTCGCTGATCGTGGTGGGTAGCGTGACCAAATTACATCAGCAACTGGGATGGTTCAAGCCAGAGCTGAGTGATTGATTTTGCTGGATTAATAAAGCCGAACATCGTCCGGCTTTAGCTTGGATAGCGAATGATTTAATCGGCTTTTTTACGGCGAAAAAGACCTTTTAGCAGCGCCCCTAAACCGACCACGATAATGACTGCAAATTTCTTTAAAAATAACAGTGCGACCACGAAGAAACCAGTTTTAGCTATCACTTTCCCTGCCACTAAAGCGCCTAGGCCGTAGGCCGCCACTTGGTCGATATCGGGATTGAAATCGAGATAGCTAGAGCCTTGATCGAAGTTGGCTAAAGCTAATACCGAATCCAGATTTGCAGAGATGGTTGCCAGCTGATCCATGTTGGCAATAAAGTTTAGTACTAACACACCTTTTCGACCTAAGATCCGAATGTTGTAGTTTAGGGTATGGACTTCTTGGTCGCCAAATTTGAGTTCTTTTGCCCAGTGTAGTTTATGGTGACTAGCATCATAGTAAGGGCTTGCTGCCCAGCCGACTAATTGGATGCTTTCATAGCCTTGTTCGATCCGCTGCTGGTTATCGGCCTTGGTATCGGCTTGCATTTCTTGCAGTAGTTCAACATAGTCGATGTCTTCGGCATCGCTATCTGAAACGTAACCATCTTCCTCGTACTGGATACTGACTGCCCATGAATCTGAATCAAAAGGGGTATACTCTGCGGGGAAAAGCATGCCTAAAACCTGCTGTCCCGGTGGATTACCCCACACTTGTTCCAGTACCGTTTTTGAGTCTTCCGGATTTAAGTAATAAAAAGAATCGGGAACGTTCAAGGTGGCGTTGGCATCGGAAATGACAATTTCACCGGTCTGCCGATCTAAGGACTGCCAGATCCCACGCGCCCACTGTTGGTAGTCTTGATCGTTTGCATCGTTGCTGCTGGCCGTTGCGGATAAACATAACAGCAGGCTGCTGAAGATGATTCGGTAAAACATAACTATCCCTGTTCTCGTATTTGATGTCGGCGGCTATTGTAAATGACTTGCTGCCTATTTTATTGATTCAAATCTCCATCGTTACAAGTAGTTGTAAATGAGCTACTTTTATTTGCTAGTGCCATGGATGGTGTAAGATGAGATGCATCAGGCAATGCGACTCTCATGAGGCTCATTTCATAGACTCAATGCCTAACACATGAGCAAGGGGGCTCGCGAAGCGCTTTGAACGACAAAATAAGGGGCTGGAATATCAAATCATATGTCTACGATGTGTTTTGTGGTGAATTTGCCGCAGGCAATCCTTGTGGCGTGGTGGTGCTCGAGCGCTGGCTGAGTGATGCTGAGTTACTCGACTTAACCAGAGAAATTGCCCAGCCAGTGACATCTTTTGTACTTGTCGAAGACAAAACTTACCACATTCGGTGGTTTTCACTGCTGGGTGAAATAAACCTTTGTGGGCATGGCAGTCTGGGGGCGGGGGCCGAAATCATCAAGCGCTACCAGCGCAAGCAAGTCGACTTTCAAAGTCGTTATGGTCAGCTAAGGGTATCGGAGAACCAAGGTTTTTTTTCAATGACGCTACCTAGTTGGCGGGCAAAACCATATGCCTCAAATATGCTGGGCAATGAATTTTTGCTACCTAAACATCGGGATGTATTTACCACCCGAGATATGGTTCTTGTTTTGGATTCTGAAGCGGCTGTAGCGAGTTTTAAACCCGATTTTGAACAGCTCAAATTAATCGAAGATCAGCATGCCTTTATGGTGACGGCACAATCCAGTGATAATGAGTATGTACTGCGATACTTCGCCCCCAAGATTGGGATCCCCGAAGATCTCGCAACTGGCTCTGCGCATTGTTCTTTGGCGCCCTATTGGTTCGATCAATTAAAGTGTCGAGAGCTATATGCACGCCAGCTTTCCAGCAGTGGTGGACAATTTAAAATCGAAAAAGCGTCGAATCAGGCCATCGTGCTCTCTGCTCAGGCGAAACCACGGATCTAGTTTAGGCGATTGAATGGGGCCTCAAAGGTCTTGTTTTTCCTGTCATGCCACCAACAACCAGCTTAGATCTCGCACCGAACATTTCTGTTAAACAAGTGATTCTGAGGGATTACTGCTTGTCCATTTTAATGACTGGTTTTAAAGGCTTTGGTCAATATCTATCGCCATGTCAACACTTATTGGCAAATGTTAATTAAGATCACGCGTCGAAATAATTTATGCTGTATTTTGTTGCAAATTGATATCCGTCAAAGTCGTATGGTTATTTCGTGTTACTGTGCGCAAACAAAATAGCAACGTTTGATCAACCATAAGTAAAGGAAAAATAAAATGAAAAAGACGTTATGTGCGATTGCTGTTGTTGCCGCATTCAGTTCTAGCAATGTATTGGCTCACGAGAAAGGGGATTTCTTTGTGCGTGCCGGGGTTGCGAGTGTGATACCGAATGACAGTAGTGATGGTATTTTGGGGACTTCGAGCCAGTTGGCGGTTAATTCGGATACTCAATTAGGCCTGAACCTTGATTATATGATGAGTGATAATGTTGGAATAGAGTTGCTCGCCGCAACACCTTTCTCGCATGAGATTTCTACCGATCTGGGGGGGCTTGGAAATATCGGCAAGACCAAACACTTACCGCCAACTTTAATGGCGGAATATTACTTTGGTGATTCGCAATCAGCCTGGCGTCCTTACATCGGTGCGGGGGTGAATTATACGACCTTTTTTGATAGTTCTTTTAATAGCACTGGCACCAATGCCGGTCTCAGTGACTTGAGTCTTGATGATTCTTGGGGACTTGCTGCGAATATCGGGGTGGATTATAAACTCAATGAAAATTGGTTCTTAAATGCCTCGATATGGTATGCCAATATTGAAACCACTGCTCACTACAAAGCGGGCACGGAGAGTAAATCTACAGATGTGAAGATCAACCCGGTTGTGGTGATGCTCTCTGGTGGCTACAAATTTTAATGATGCGCGATTGAAAGAAACGCGAATACATTTTTCTTGCGTAGTGCTTGATTAGCGCGGTATCAAAGGATCAAAGTATTGGCTGTTAAATTTGAGTTTTATGGTCTAGTTTTTTTGACTACGGGCCATAAAGCACAAATTAAGCGAATTGATTGGCGGCTAACTCGATGAGTTAGCGCTTATTTCAAAACTCGTATAATTTAATCTACTGTTCAATATTTAGTTTCAAATTTTAGGGAAATTGCAACACCTTCAACTAAACGCTTGCTGTCATTCCCCAGCTAGAGTCCCGCAGCTTAAAGCCTGTTAGTTTGTTGAATGAACTGGTTTACTGCATGGAGCTCGGCTACTGCGCTTAGCGTGATGCTATATGCCATCATCTATAGTGCGCAGTGACATCAGCCCTTCTTTTCTGAGCATTGCTCTGCTTCTGGATCTTAGCTCTTTCTTGGATAAGTCTCGCTTAAAAAATTCAGATGAAATTTAACTTGCTTCAATCTTAGTAATCCATAGAATGCACATGATAATCATTATCACTCGCTTTTTAGATGCTTTATGAGGTTTTAAATGAAAGGATTGGCGTTTAGCGCAGCTTTAGGGATGTCTTTGTGGTCGATGACGGCTCAAGCAGAAGTTAAAATAATTGAAGATGTATTGGGTCGCTCCGTGCAAGTGGATGTGCCAGCAGAGCGCGTGGTACTAGGATTTTATGCTGAAGACTACATGGCAATTGGTACTGAGAAGGCCTTTGATCATGTGGTTGGGATCTCTAAAGATACTTGGCAAGCCTGGCGCCCCGCGAGTTGGCAGTTGTACACCGACTATCGCCCATCACTAAAAGCCATTCCAGATGTGGGTGAAGTTGAGTCGCAAACCTTCTCCGTTGAAAAAGTTCTGAGCCTAAACCCCAGTGTGTTGTTATTGGCTGACTGGCAGTATAAGGGCCTTGGAATGGATGTAGACGCCATTGAAGACGCCGGTATTCCGATTGTGGTGGTGGATTACAATGCTCAAACCTTGGAGCGTCACTTAAAAAGTACTCAAATTATCGGTGAATTAACTGGCCAAGAAGCACGCGCCGCGAAAATTGCTGATGAGTATCAGACGGTGGTTGAGCATATTCACGACACTATCGCCAAGGCCAAGTTACCAAAA
The DNA here is from genome assembly GCF_050870835.2 of Agarivorans sp. QJM3NY_29. NCBI lineage: Bacteria > Pseudomonadati > Pseudomonadota > Gammaproteobacteria > Alteromonadales > Alteromonadaceae > Agarivorans > Agarivorans sp. QJM3NY_29. The sequence continues at coordinate 117,735 of NZ_CP194036.2, forward strand.
CCACGTACTTACGTAGAGTTTGGGAACCAGGGTCCTAGTGAGTATTCTTTCACCTATGGTAAAAATATGTGGGGCGCGATGGTCACCAGCGCGGGTGGCGATAACATTGCCGCGCCATTCATCGAGTGGTGGGGACCAATCAATCCAGAGCAAGTATTAGCCTCCAACCCGCAAGTGATCTTCATTACGGGCACCGAATCGGGCAAAAAATCGGATGCCATGGTGATGGGTCAAGGGATTGCTCAATCGCTGGCGGTAGAGCGTCTTAAAGGTTTCACTCAACGTGCTGGCTGGGAAAGCCTGGACGCTGTCAAGAACAAACGTCTGTTCGGTATTTACCAAGGTGCATCGCGCACCATCCTTGACGGCAGCATGCTGCAATTTATTGCAAAAGCGCAGTACCCAGAGCTTTTCAAAGCACTCGATCCGGCACAAAATTATCTTGATTTTTATCATAAGTATTTGCCTGTAAGTCCTAAAGGCAGCTTTGCCGTACAAATGACTGATTAATGCTAGCATCCAGCCTCATTGCAGATGCGGTCAATCACCAACGTCGCTCGGAAAAGCGGCGTTGGTGGGTTTTGGCCGGCTTACTGCTGTTACTGGCATTTTCCTTTTTGCTGGATATTGCAACCGGACCTTCATTATTGGGCCTGACGGATGTGTTTCGGGCCTTAATGGAGGGGCTTGGTGCGCCTGTTGAGGTGACCACTACCACTAAAGTGATCGTGATGAATCTGCGTTTGCCCATCGCCTTAATGGCGGTTGTGGTTGGTGGATCTCTGGGGGTGGGTGGCGCTGAAATGCAAACCTTACTCAATAATCCGATGGCCAGCCCTTATACCTTGGGGATGGCGGCTGCAGCGGGTTTTGGCGCCGCCTTTATGTTGTATCTTGGCGGCTTGGGTTTACATTCGCAAATTGCGGTGCCGCTGGGTGCCTTCGCCTGTTGCATGTTATCGGCAAGTTTGTTGTTTGGCCTGGCGATGATGCGACATATCACTTCCGGTCAATTAATTCTGGCCGGCATCGCCTTGCTATTTTTGTTTCAGTCGCTGCTTTCCTTGGTGCAATTCATCTCATCGCCGGAATTAAGCCAGCAAATTTTGTTTTGGTTATTTGGTAGTTTAACCAAAGCCAATTGGACCAATTTTCTAATCACCGCCATCGTAACGCTGATTTGTGTCGCGGTGTTGCTGAAAGATGCCTGGCAACTAACAGCGCTTCGCTTAGGGGAAGAACGGGCGAAGAGTCTTGGCGTGAATGTGGCTCGCTTGCGTATTAAGACTCTGATTATAGTGGCCATTATGACCGCAACCGCTACCAGTTTTGTTGGCATTATCGGCTTTATTGGTATTGTGGCGCCTAACATTGCCCGTATGCTGGTGGGTGAAGATCAGCGCTACTTCTTGCCATTATCATTTTTGGTGGGGGCATTTTTGCTGTCCAGCGCCTCAGTGTTGTCGAAAGTGATTGTACCCGGCGCTTTATTCCCCATCGGTATTGTAACCGCGATTATTGGTGTGCCGTTTTTCTTTTGGTTGATTATGAGTAAGAGGCGCTAAGCATGCTGGAAGTCCGTGAATTATCTCTGGCATTTGATGACTTAGTGTTGGCTGATCGTCTTAGCTTTTCGCTGGCTGCCGGAAAGACCCATGTGATTATCGGCCCCAATGGGACCGGTAAAAGTTCCTTGCTAAAAACCTTGTTTGGTGACATTCAGCCACAAGGCGGAGAAGTACTGTTTGAGCATACCCGGTTGACCAAGTCCAACCTGAATCCTTGGCGCCAGCAGTTTGGCTATATGCCGCAGGATATTCGTCTGGATGTGGGTTTGAGTGCCTTAGAGGTGGTGCTGTTGGGAAAAATGAGTGCACTTTCCCTCAAACTAGACGATTCCTTGCTCGAGCAAGCCTTACAGGCTCTGGACGCCATTGGTTTATTGCACTTGGCAAATCGCGATGTGCGAACCTTGAGTGGCGGCCAATGCCAGATGGTTTTGTTCGCTCAGGCTTTGATGCGTCAGCCTAAGATTTTAATGCTGGATGAGCCGGTGAGCGCTTTGGATCTGCATTTTCAGCAAGTGCTACTGAACCATCTCGATCAGCAAACCAAAGCCAAGCACTGGGTTTCACTGATGATCCTGCATGACCTTAATCTGGCGGCGCAGTATGCCGACAACTTATTGGTGTTGAAAGATGGTCACTTGATTGCTCAGGGGGCACCAAAAGATATTTTGTATCCAGAGCTAATTGATAAAGTGTACGGGGTAAAAGTAGACATTCAACTGGACAGTTTAGGGGCGCCGTTTATTCGAACGCGACGGCCCGGTCACGCAGCCGTTCACGGATAAAAACCATCAAATAAAATCGATCGAAGGAAATGAAGATGTCGAGTAAATACCTTGTTTTGGCCCTGTTGGCATGCTTGTCTGTCAGTCCGCTGTCGGCAAAGGAATGGCAGGTTAAAATGTTGAGTTATGGTGACGCCGGTTCGATGGTATTTGAGCCCGCATTTTTGCAGGCGGAAGTTGGCGACAGCGTTACTTTTGTTCCCAGCCAGTCAGGACATTTTGTTAAGTCTTATGTGGTGCCGGAGGGCGCGTCGGGCTGGGCCTCTAAAATGGATCAAGCTTATACCATTACGCTGGAGCAACAGGGATTGTTTTTGTATTACTGCCCACCGCATTTAATGATGGGCATGGTAGGGTTGATTCAGGTTGGTGAGGCGGTGAATAAAGCCACCTTTGAACAAAAATATCCGCGTTTACGTGCTAAAGTGGCACTCAGCCCAGAGCGAGTGGATGCTGTTGTTGCCCAGATCAAATAGTCGATGAAAGCAAATCATTTGCTGGCCGACTGGCAAGGCTTGTCAGCTGCCAGTCGTGTATTGGTGATTAATGGCTTTAGCTTTAATCTTGGCTTCTATATGTTATTGCCGTATCTGGCAGATCATTTACAGCGTTCGCTTGGTTTGTCGCCTTGGTACGTTGGTCTGGTGATTGGCTTGCGGGTATTTAGTCAGCAGGGCATGTTTCTGGTGGGGGGCACTCTCGGCGATTATTTCGGTTACAAGCGCCTAATTCTGGCTGGCTGCGTGGTACGGGTGGCTGGTTTTGCTCTATTAGGCGTCGCCGAAAGCCTTCCCTGGTTGTTACTCGGCGCCTTTTTTACCGGGTTTGCTGGAGCGCTCTTTACCCCATCCAGCAACGCCTATCTGGCTTATGAGGCGCCCGATCTGGCGCGTCGAGACCGGATTTTTGCGCTGCAAAACTGGACCAGTGAAGCGGGCATGTTGTTAGGTCCCTTGCTGGGCATTCTTTTGGTCGCCAAAAATTTTATGTGGGTTGGCTGCTCTGCCGCCGCGATTTTTGCGATTTTGTTTTTGATCCAATGGCGCTACCTACCCAAATTAGCGGCTCAGGCAAATCGTGAGCAGGGAGCCCAGCCTTTTTGGTTGCAGTGGCGGTCGATGTTACAGCATCGGCATTTCATGGGCTTTATTGGCTTTGCCTGCGCCTTTCAGTTGTTGTTTCATCAATTGTATTTGGCACTACCCAATGAGGTGCAAATGCGCGGCCTGAATTCAGATGTGATCACTTGGGTATTTATGACCTCTTCGGCACTGGGTATTGGCTTACAGATGCCCATCAGTCGTTGGGTGGCTCGAAATATTGGTCCGGCCGCGGCGATGGGCATCGGTTTAGCCCTAATGGGCCTGTCCTTTTTGTGGTTTTTAGTCAGTGTATCTTCTTGGCAGGCCGCCAATTTTATCGCTTATGCGGTGATGTTTAGTTTCGGCTCGATGCTGGTTTTACCCCTACTGGGCTCGTATGTGGCCCGTTTTTGCAGCGCAGCTGAGCTGGCCAGCCATTATGGTTTATACGCCTGTATTGGCGGGGTTGTGGCTTTGCTTGGTAACGTTGCAGTGGGTTGGTTGTTAGACGTCGATGCTTTACCGCGCCAGTCGGTTTGGCTCGGGCTTGCGTTGATCGGTTGTTGCTCGGGCTTTGGCCTGTATCGACAGGTTCGTCATTTACCTTAGTGCTAGAGGTGGATTGGTGATTGATTTGGCAGGATCAGCATGGCGAATGACTTGATTGTGGTGTGCTAACCGCCACGACTATAAATGAGCGCTCGTCATTAGCATTCCGAGTGTTGCTTAAGCCGTAGTTGCCTATTGCAAAGAAATGTAAATTTTATATCTATTTAAAGTCAAAGATATAAAAATCATTATTTTAGTTAATTTTATATGGAGTAGAGGGCAAGGATTTAGATAGTTTTTGACGAAATTTTCAGTCATTAACTCTTAGCTTTTTCGACTTTGATGACAAAAACACGACAGAAAGATTAAAGCTTAAGCACTATGGTGGTTTGCTAATCAATTTTGTTCTCATTCACACACCATTCGCTCATTCAAATGACTCAATATCTACTGTAATTACAGGCTTGCAGTGAGTATTTAGTTCCTAATTAAGGCTTAGGCGCATGTTGCGTCGAGCAAGTATTCAGCCATTTTTGCAGTCAGGAGATTTATGCATGACTAAAGTATTTAAATCATTCCGTTTTACTTTGCTCGGTTTAGCGGTGGCGTTTTCCCTTCTTGCTTGTGACACTGAAACAACCAAGGCGAAACCTGCAGCGGCTCCAGCGATGCCTGCGGTTACTGTCGATGCGGTTGTCATCAAAACCCAGCCTATAGAGTTAGCAACCCGTCTTCCGGGTCGCACCAGTGCTTTTCGGGTTGCAGAAGTTCGGCCACAGGTGGAAGGGATTGTTTTGCAACGCTTGTTTGTTGAAGGCAGCACGGTCAAAAAAGGTGATGTGTTATTTCAAATTGACCCTGCAAGCTATGAGGTCGCGTTAGATAGTGCTCAAGCGACGCTTGCTTCAGCGCGAGCGGTACTCGAAAGAGCAGAGCTACAGCTGAATCGTTATCAAGCTTTGATAAAAAAACGAGCGATCAGTCAACAAACTTACGAAGATTCCCAAGCGAGTTATCGTGAGGCGGTGGCATCGATTATGTCAGCTAAAGCGGCGGTTAAATCGGCGCAAATTAATTTAGATTATACCAAGATTAAGGCCCCGATCTCGGGCCGTATTGGCTTGTCGGCTGTGACTGAAGGAGCCTTAGTGACCGCAAATCAAACAACTTATTTGGCGGTGATTAAACAGCTGGATCCTTTGTATGTAGACATTTCTCAGTCTAGCTCTGATTTGATGAAACTACGCAGTAATCATCCTCTGGGCGAAAAAACACTGGGTGCGATTCAGTTGTCGCTGGACGATGGGACACCAGTTGCAGAACCAGCCAGCTTGCAATTTGCGGATGTGAGTGTTGACCAAGAAACAGGCACGGTGAATCTTCGCGCCTTGGTACCTAACCCCGATTTGTTGTTATTACCAGGCATGTATGTTCGGGCCGAAGTCCCCACCGAGACTCGTGCTGAAGCGATTCTGGTGCCGCAGCGGGCGGTTAGCCGGGATGTGACCGGACGCGCTCATGTGATGTTGGTGAATTCAAAAAATGTAGTTGAAGATCAAGTGGTTGATGCAGTTCGAGTGGTGGGAACTCAGTGGTTGATTGATGCTGGCTTAAGTGTGGGCGATCAGGTGATCGTGAATGGCCTACAAAAAGTGAAACCCGGAAGTGCAGTGCAGCTGAATATCTTAGCACTTGATGAAGGACAGTAAACTATGGCTCGTTTTTTTATTGATAGGCCCATTTTTGCATGGGTAATTGCCATTGTTATTATGTTAGCGGGGGTGTTATCGATTACGTCACTACCGGTGGCGCAATATCCGACAATCGCTCCGCCAGCGGTGAGTATTTCTGGGAATTATCCAGGCGCTTCGGCACAAACCGTAGAAGATAGTGTGACGCAAATTGTCGAACAAAACATGAATGGTATTGATAATTTATTGTACATGTCATCGACCAGTGATTCTTCGGGACGCTTCTCTACCACCTTGACCTTTGCGTCAGGCACCGATCCAGATATTGCGCAAGTACAGGTTCAAAATAAGCTTAGTGTGGCGGAGTCTTTACTCCCGACTGCAGTGGTGAATCAAGGGATCTCGGTTGCCAAATCATCCAGTAGCTTTTTGATGGTGATCGGCTTTTATTCCAAAGACGGTAGCATGAACAATATCGACTTGGCGGATTATGTCGTCTCTAAGGTGAAAGATCCTTTGAGTCGAACCGAAGGGGTTGGTGAACTGCAGGTATTTGGTTCTCAACATGCTATGCGTATCTGGCTCGATCCACATAAGCTGAATAAATATAGTTTAACGCCAGTTGATGTGACCAACGCTATTAGCGCGCAAAACACCCAGGTATCGGTGGGTGAATTAGGCGGCGCTCCTTCGGTGCCGGGTCAGCAGCTGAATGTGACCGTGACCGCGCAAGGGCGTTTGTCATCGGTGAAGCAGTTTGAAAACATTCTATTAAAGGTAAATAGCGATGGCTCGCAAATCCGCTTAGAAGACGTTGCGAGAGTGGTGTTGGGAGGGGAAAGCTATGCTTCGGTGGCGCGTTATAATGGCCACTATGCAACTGGCTTGGCGATTACTTTGGCTAGTGGGGCGAATGCCTTGGATACTGCCGAAGCGGTGACAGCAAAAGTTGCTGAGTTGCAGAAATTTTTCCCTGAATCCTTGGAAGTGGTATATCCCTACGACACCACGCCATTTGTCAGAATTTCTATTGAAGAAGTCGTGCAAACGCTCTTTGAAGCCATTGCATTGGTATTCTTGGTGATGTTCTTGTTCCTCCAAAACTTTCGGGCGACCTTGATCCCAACTATTGCGGTTCCTGTTGTATTATTGGGAACTTTTGGAGTGATGGCGGCATTTGGCTTCTCGATCAATACCTTAACCATGTTTGGCTTGGTTCTGGCGATTGGCTTGTTGGTCGATGATGCGATTGTGGTGGTTGAGAACGTGGAACGGGTGATGGCCGAAGAAGGCTTGTCTCCGCGTGATGCCACGCGAAAATCGATGGGACAAATTACTGGTGCACTGGTGGGGATTGCTCTGGTGTTGAGCGCAGTATTTGTACCAATGGCCTTCTTTGGGGGCGCTTCAGGCGCGATTTATCGACAGTTTTCTTTAACGATTGTGTCGGCCATGGTGTTATCGGTGATCGTTGCGATGGTGTTAACCCCGGCGCTATGTGCAGCGTTGTTAAAGCCGGTCAGTGAAGGCGCGCATACCCCTAAACGTGGGCCTTTAGCCTGGTTTAACCAAGGCTTTAATGCCAGTACCCAAAAATATCGAGGGGTAGTGCAACGTGGTGTACATCAAAAAATCCGCTACGGGATCGTTTATATTGCGGTGATTGCTGCCTTGGCTTCGCTGTGGAATAAATTGCCAACGTCATTTCTTCCCGAGGAAGATCAGGGGGTATTGATGGCGATGATTCAACTACCTACTGGTGCCACTCGTGAGCGGACCATGGCAGTATTGGATAAGGTTCGGGGGCACTTTCTCGAGGCTGAAAAGGACGCCGTGGAGTCGGTGTTCTCGGTGGCTGGTTTTAGTTTCGCGGGCAGTGGTCAGAATATGGCGATGACTTTCGTGAAGCTGAAGGATTGGGATCAGCGTACCAATCCAGGGCTATCGGTGAAGGCGATTATAGGTCGAGCTTGGGGGGCTTTATCTCAAGTGAAAGAAGCCTCGATATTTGCCTTTAACTTACCGCCAATCCCTGAATTAGGCACCGCCAGTGGTTTTGATGCTTACCTGATTGATGAAGGTAATTTAGGTCACGAAAAAATGATCCAGGCGCGTAACCAGCTACTGGGGATGGCTGCCAATAATCCGAATTTAAACGCGGTGCGACCAAACGGTATGGAAGATGCTCCTCAATTTCGAATTGAGATTGATTATGAAAAAGCCATGTCAATGGGCGTTGCGGTGAGTGACATCAATAGCTCTTTGCAAACCGCTTGGGGTTCTAATTATGTGAATGATTTCATTGATAATGGGCGGGTTAAAAAAGTATATGTTCAAGCAGATGCGCCATTTCGTATGAACCCAGACGATTTCTTGTTATGGCATGTTCGTAATGCCAACCATGAAATGGTGCCGTTTAGCGCGTTTGCAAGCACTCATTGGAGCTATGGTTCACCACGTTTAGAGCGCTTTAATGGGTCACCAGCTCTTAATATTCAAGGTGCGGCAGCGCCGGGTAAGAGTACTGGTGACGCGATGGATGCGATTGAAGCGATTGTAAGTCAGTTGCCGCAGGGAGTGGGTTTAGCTTGGAATGGCGTGTCTTACCAAGAGAAGCAAAGTGGGGCGAACTCGGCCTTGCTATATTCGATCTCCTTGTTGATCGTATTCCTTTCTTTGGCGGCCTTATATGAAAGTTGGAGTGTACCATTCTCGGTGATAATGGTGGTGCCACTAGGGATTTTTGGGGCAATTATTGCTGCAACTTTCCATCACTTATCCAATGATGTGTATTTCCAAGTTGGGCTATTAACAACAGTGGGATTGTCGGCGAAAAATGCCATTCTGATTGTTGAGTTTGCGAAAGCACAATATGACCAAGGGATGGACCTTATCGCTGCGACCGTAGAAGCTTGTCGGATGCGTTTACGCCCAATTATCATGACTTCTATGGCCTTTATTTTAGGAGTATTACCTTTGGCCTTAAGTTCTGGTGCTGGGGCTGCTAGCCGTAACGCGATTGGTTGGGCGGTTGTTGGTGGTATGATTTCAGCCACGGTACTCTCGATATTTTTTGTCCCAGTGTTCTTTGTTTTGGTGATGCGTCTATTTCGTACCCAGCCAAACACTATTCAGCAAACAGCGGGAATTGAGCAGACTACAGAGGATAATTAATTGAGTAGGCCGGCGCACTTATTGGAATTGATAGTGCTTTAAACTAATTTTGTTCGACATGTTTTCAACACCATCAGCTTGGCTGATGGTGTTTTTTTATGCGAAAACGATAGCCATGGATAAATTTCTCGCGGGTCGTTGATGACGCTCGCCAGCGCGTAGGAGTCGATTTCCCTGTGTTTGATTGTTGAGTACGGTCAAAGAGCCTGCTATAACATTTGCTGGTGCTGATATGATGGAATGATGTTTTTGGATAAATTTGATCAACAGATTGTTGCATTGTTGGTAGATAATGCCCGTATGCCGGTGAGTCAAGTTGCCCGTGAAGTGAGCCTGTCGCGTTCGGCGACCGCTGAACGGATCCATAATTTAGAAAAGCATGGGATCATTAAGGGTTATCATGCAGAGCTTGGGCATGGCGACCAGTCACCGTTGATTGCAGCGCATTTTGAATTACGTTATAACGAACATCATTGTGAAGCCTACGCGGCGTTTATGCGAAAAATTCCTGAAATCAAACGTTGTCAGTCGATCAGTGGCGATGTGGATATGTTGCTCTATGTTGAGGTGGAGTCGATGGCTCGTTTAGAGGCGATTCGTCTGCAGCTGGAGCAGATGGAAAAAATGGTGATGGTTCGCACTCACATGGTATTACGCGAAATGTTTAATCGTTAACTTCATATGGATCAAGTGATTGTGGGCTTTCATCTGGATGAGCAGCAACATTGGATTGCAAAACTCGCCTGTGGCCATAGCCAGCATTTACGGCATCAGCCACCATGGCAAAATCGTGCTTGGGTGTTCGATCATCACGCTCGCTTAAGTCGCCTAGGTCAAACCTTGTACTGTACCAAATGCCTCAAATCGGTTCCTGCCGATTGGATTTAATCATTATTTCAATTTCATCGATCGTTTTCAGTTGTTTCCCCGTTATAAGCATAGGATTAGGCTGCAAGGTAGATTGTTATGCGATTGGCGCAAGGCAGACATCGACGCTATTTACTTTTCATCGTTTTACTGGCTGGCCTATTCGGTTGTGCTCGTGATGATGTGGGTGCTTATGCTGCAAACCACCCACAATTGATACTGAAAGATTTTTTCAATGGTGAGTTAACCGCCCATGGTATTGTAAAAAACCGAGATGGTGAATTAATCCGCTATTTTAATGTTAGCATGCAGGCCCGTTGGGATGAGCAGGGGCAGGGAACACTTGACGAACACTTCGAATTTGATGATGGGGAACGACAACGGCGGATATGGACTTTACAGCCGCAGGAAGATGGTGGTTACCTCGCCAGTGCTAATGATGTGAGTCAACCAGCAAGCATGCGGATCTCCGGCAATGCGTTGTTTATGGAATATGTATTAAGTTTGCAATACCAAGGGAAGCCTTTGGACGTTAATGTGAAGGACAAAATGTATTTGGTGAACCCGCGTACCATCATTAACGAATCGCAAATCAGTAAATTTGGTTTTACGCTTGGCTCTGTGAGCTTGGTGATCCAGAAGCTGCCTTGAGCACAAAAGCTAATTAAATAAAGTAAATACCTTGTTAATTTCTAGTAAACTAGACTAGGTATTATGAATAGCATCATTTAATAAGAGAGAATTGGATGTCGAATGTGTCTAATCTAGCGCCTCTGGCGAGCAGTTTTAGTTTAGATCCTGCCCTGATTACGATTACTAATTTGCGGCTTCGTACCTTTATTGGTTTTAATCAAGAAGAGCTGAGTAAACAACAAGATGTGGTGATTAACGCAGAAATTCGTTATCAGGCTAGCCAAGCCTGTGTCGCGGATAGTGAAGATTTGGCGCTGAACTACAAGCTGATCACCAAAGCGATGATTGCCCATGTGGAGCAGGGGCATTTCAGACTGCTCGAAAAACTATGTGCCGATTTGCTGAATCTGGCGATGAGTGAACCAAGAGTGATTAACGCACGGATTACGGTGGATAAACCGCATGCCTTGCGGTTTGCCGATTCGGTATCGGTGACTCTATCGGGCACTCGTAATGCCGATTAAGGTTAGTGAAATTCACGCGCCAGTTTTGATTACTGGTGCTGGACAGCGACTCGGATTAAGCATTGCTAAAGACTTGTTAGCTCAGGGCTATCCGCTTCTGATTAGCTACCGTAGTGAAACCGCTGGTGTTGCCGAGCTACGTGAACTGGGGGCGGACTGTGTGGCGGCCGATTTTAGCCAAGATGCCGGTATTCAAAGTTTTATTACTTATGTGTTAAACCATTATTCGGTGTTGCGGGCGGTGATCCATAACGCTTCGCAGTGGTTAAAAAATGCAGCTTTAGACGATGAACATGAGTTGATGCGTCAGATGTGGTGTGTGCATGTGACGGCTCCGTATCAGATGAATTTGGCCTTCGAAAGTCTATTAAATCAACAGCATCAAACTGGCGAGACCAGCGATATTATTCATTTAACGGATTATGTGGCAGAAAAAGGCAGTGCCAAACATATCGCCTATGCTGCCAGTAAAGCTGGTCTGGCCAACTTGAGTCTCTCTTTTGCTGCTCGGCTCGCGCCTGCCGTGAAAGTTAATAGCATTGCGCCTTCGTTATTGATGTTTAATCAGCACGATGACGCAGCCTATCGTCGTAAGGCATCGGCCAAATCGCTGATGGCGAAAGAAGGCGGCGCGGATGAAGCGGTCGCCGCGGTGAATTTTATTATGAACAGTCAATATTTAACGGGTCGCTGCATTGCTTTAGACGGCGGTCGTCACCTCGTTTAATGTGAATAGCCCTGCATGGGCTTGACCTATCAAGACAATCTAAAGGAAGTGATTATGAAAGTAGCGTTAGCCGAAAAAAAATTTAGCAAAGACGCTTGCTTGTCACCGGAGGCAATTCAAGTACGCCAAGCCTTGATTGCAAGAGGTATCGAAACCCCCTTGCTAGAAAATCAGTTAAGCAACGAGCAAAAGTACCAAAAAATAAAGGCTTCATTAACTGAGGTGGTGAGTACTCTGGGTTTGGATCTTCGTGATGATAGTTTGGCGGAAACGCCGCATCGGATTGCTAAAATGTTTGTGGATGAAGTGTTCTCAGGCTTGGACTATTCGCGTTTTCCCAAAATTAGCATCATTGAGAATAAAATGGCGGTGGAAGAAATGGTGAAAGTTGCCGACATTTCCTTTACCAGTACCTGTGAACATCATTTTGTGACCATCGATGGTTTGGCGAAAGTGGCGTATATTCCCAAAGATAACATCATTGGTTTGTCGAAAATTAATCGTATTGTTCGTTTCTTTGCCCAGCGTCCGCAGGTGCAGGAGCGTTTAACCCAGCAAATTTTAGTTGCTCTACAAAGCCTATTAGGCACCGAAGATGTGGCGGTTTCGATGGTTGCGACCCATTTTTGCGTGAAGGCGCGAGGGGTGATGGATGCAAGTTCTTCTACCCAAACCTCTGCTTTTGGTGGTCAATTTAAGTCGAGTCAATCCACGCGTAGAGAGTTCTTGGCCTAAGGCCCGGATTTAGTGATTAATTTTACCGCTATTTTTAATTTGACTGATGAAGCAGCCCAAAGCAGGGGGATGTCTAAACAACGCTTCATTTTAAAGCAAAATTCAGCGTTGCTGTTCAAGGCACCTTGGTGAAGGTGTTTTCCCCTATTGCCTATTACAACAGGGGAACATTCAGTTTATTTATTGCCTGAAGTACTGCTTGCAGGTTTCGCGAAACGTTTACTCTTCGCTGCACCACCAGTATGTCGGCGATTTTTCCCAACTGGCTTATTGCCGCGGGCATTTTCACTCGAGCGTTGTCCGTCTTGGTGTTCAGCGCGTGGATTTCTCGGTTTTTTGGGTTTTTTCGGTTTTATTGGGCGACCGTCTAAGCGAGTCGGTGGTAGCACGACACTCGGCTCAAAACCGGCCTCTTCTTTACGCTCCAATAGTGCTCCAGTTAAGCGCTCGATACCACTGAGGTCGGCAATTTCATCGGCACAGACCAATGAGATTGCTTGACCAGTCGCGCCTGCGCGACCCGTTCGACCAATGCGATGCACATAGTCTTCAGATACATTCGGTAAATCAAAGTTGACTACTTGTGGCAGTTGGTCAATATCCAGGCCGCGCGCCGCGATGTCGGTGGCGACTAAGACTCTTACTTCACCACTTTTAAAGTTGGCTAAAGCTTTGGTGCGTGCACCCTGGCTTTTATTACCATGAATTGCCGCTGCACTGATGTTTCGCTGTTCCAGATGTTTGGCTAAGCGATTCGCTCCATGCTTGGTTCGGCTAAATACTAAAACTTGCTGCCAGTCATTTTGTTTGATGAGTTGGGTCAATAGGCCTGACTTCTTGCTTTTATCAACAGGCACGATCCATTGCTCGACCGTTTTGGCTGCCGCATTACGCGGCGTCACAGAAATTTCGACCGGATCTTTTACCAAGCTCTTGGCTAGCGTGCGAATTTCATTGGAGAAAGTCGCTGAAAACATTAAGGTTTGACGCTGTTTGGGCAATAAAGCCAGAATTTTTCGAATGTCATGGATGAAGCCCATGTCCAACATCCGGTCAGCTTCATCAAATACGATGACTTCCAGTTGTTGGAAGCGAAAGGCATTTTGCTGGTATAAATCGAGTAAACGGCCTGGCGTTGCCACTAAGACATCGGCGCCACGACGTAGTTTTTGCATTTGCGGGTTAATTTTAACCCCACCAAATACCACGGTAGAGCTTAAAGGTAAGTTCTTACCGTAAGTGGCGACACTTTCACCAACTTGAGCCGCTAACTCGCGGGTGGGCGTTAATACTAGCGCTCGCACCTGATTGGCTCGGGCTTTTGGCCCCTTGGATAATATTTCTAACAGCGGCAAAGTGAAGCCGGCGGTTTTACCGGTACCGGTTTGCGCGGCTGCCATGATGTCTTTACCTTCTAAAATCACAGGAATAGCTTTGGTTTGAATGGCTGAAGGTGTGTCGTAGCCTTGTTCGGCAACGGCTTCAAGAAGGGGTTTGGATAAACCCAGGGAATCAAAGCTCATAGAAAATTGTCTCTTGTGGTAAGTGGTTAAAACATGGCCGCCGAATTGGCTGGGCGTGCAGCTTACAGCAAGTTCGCCAAGAGCGCCATCCTTGCAGTTACTGATGCAAGGTTTTGCCATTGATTATGGCAGCCGCAACCGACTCTGTCTTGTTTTCCCCGGCTTGATGGAGTCGCGTTGGTCGCTGTTGATGGGAGCTTGGCTTGTAATTGAGCAGATTTTAGGCATAGTGAAAACTATTAAGTGAAGTAAGGAAGATAGTTACAGTATGAAAATTTGGGTTGATGCCGATGCCTGTCCGGTGGTGATTAAAGAGATTCTGTTTCGGGCTGCCGAACGTATGCAATTACCGTTGATTTTAGTGGCTAATCAATATATTAACACGCCGCCTTCGAAGCTGATTAGCAGTATTCAGGTTAGTGCAGGTTTTGATGTCGCGGATAATGAAATTGTGGCGCGGGTAGCACCGGGGGATTTGGTAATTACCGCTGATATTCCTTTAGCCGACGAGGTGATTAGTAAGCAAGCGCAAGCCCTGAGTCCACGGGGTGAACTGTATACGAAAAATAATATTAAAGGGCGGCTGAATATGCGGGACTTTATGGATACCTTGCGTTCCAGTGGGATGCATGCAGGAGGCCCTGCGGCGATGAATCAATCGGATCGAAAGGCTTTTGCCAGTCACCTTGATAGAATTTTGGCTCGTTACCTGCGCGAGTCGCCGACGAAGCCATCGTGAGTGTCAGTCGCGATATTATAGTTGACTCGTTTCAGCGTTGATTTTGATAGCAAATATGAAAAGGAGGAGCAAATGGGAAAGCAGTTTGTGTCGATGAGTCATCAGCATATTGAGTTTATTGAGCAACAACAGCTATTTTTTGTTGCCACGGCAGCCGCACAAGGCAAAGTGAATGTTTCACCCAAGGGAATGGATTCTTTTCGGGTACTCAATTCGCAACAAGTGCTTTGGCTTAACTTGACTGGTAGTGGTAACGAAACCGCAGCCCATGTGCAGCAGCTGCCTCGGATGACAGTGATGTTTTGCGCCTTTCAGGGGAAACCGTTGATCCTTCGTTTATATGGTCAGGCGACGGCTATTCACCGTGCTGATGAGGCTTGGCAAGACTATATCTCGATGTTTCCTGCACAAGCAGGCGCTCGCCAAATATTCTTGCTAGAGATAGAGATGGTGCAAGGTTCTTGTGGTCTATCAGTCCCATTTTTTGACTTTGTGGGACCGCGAGATGAGTTAAGTTCGTGGGCTGAAAAACAAGGCGAAAGAGGTATTGAACAGTATTGGGCTAAGAAAAATCAACGCAGTCTCGATGGCGTGGCTACCCATATTGTCAACTTATCTAAGCCAGCCACTTAAGCTCAAATTATCATTTGAGCTGTAAGTAATTTTTAACGTTGTAGTTCTTTATTTGGTGCTTCAATGTCTAATAATGGGGACGCATCAATTTCTTCGGCATTCATCATCGCTGCAACGTGTTGTAACGAGGATAAGATCTGAGTTTTTTCCCAGTCGTTCAAATTTTCAAAACGCTTAATAAATTGCTCGTGTAATAGCGGTGGAACCGTGGTTAATATGTCCATGCCTCGCTCGGTGAGCCGTGGGTTGACGATGCGTCGATCGGTCGCGCTACGAACGCGTTCAATAAGCAGCCGTTCTTCCAAGCGATTCAGGATGGTGGTAACCGTGGCCTGGCTTAACGAGACTTGGTCAGATAGCCGCTTTACCGTTACTGTGCCTAATTCTTCAATTGCCCTGAGGACCATCACTTGAGGAATTGTTAAGCCACAGGCTTTTACAATGCGTTTCGACTGTAAGTCAGTCGCGCGGATAATTTTTCGAAGCGAGATGAGAACATCTTGCCAGTACGCTGATTTTTCCATGGTCACCGAGCTTTTTGATTTTTGCCTAGTATATCCCATACTTAGCCTACAGGGTATGTTCAGCTATTCGTTTGAACTCTAATTATTAGAGATGTATTATTAGCGCCACTAACTGAGGCATCAAGGAAGGAAATAATCATGAAATTTAGATACGCAGCATTGCTGTTAGTCTGTGGTTTTGTTCAGGCAGAAGAGGATTGTGGCAGTGTAACCATTGCCGATATGAATTGGAGTTCTGCATCGCTGATCGCCAATGTAGACAAGTTTATCCTTGAGCAGGGGTATGGCTGTGAAGCGGAGCTAGTTCCTGGTGATACAATGCCAACCACAGTTTCGATGATTGAAAAAGGCGAACCTGATATTGCGCCAGAGTTGTGGACCAACTCGGCCAAGGATGCCTTGGAACGCGGGGTCGCCGAAAAACGCATTCGTTTTGCTGGACGTTCGCTCTCCGATGGCGGAGAAGAAGGTTTTTGGGTTCCACAATATATGGTTGACCAATACCCTGAACTGGCCACTATCGAAGGCATTAAGCAACATGCCGATTTATTCCCACATCCTGAAAGTAAAGAACTTGGGGGATTTTATGGATGTCCGGCGGGCTGGAATTGCCAAATTTCATCTGGGCATCTATTTACTGCTTTGGCGCTAGAAAAGTCGGGCTTTGAATTAATTGATCCTGGTTCGGGTGCTGGTTTATCTGGCTCTATCGCAAAAGCCTATGCACGCAAGCAGGGTTGGTTTGGTTATTATTGGGCACCTACGGCGGTATTGGGAAAGTACAAGATGGTCAAAGTTGACCTTGGTAGTGGTATCGATGAGCAAGAGTTTTTGAGCTGCACCACACAAGAAGACTGCGTTAATCCTAAAGTGACGATGTACCCACCTTCTGCGGTGTACTCGGTGACGACCGAAAGTTTTGCCAGCAAAGCACCACAAGCTTATGGATATATTACTAAGCGAGCGTTTAGTAATGCCCAAATGAATCAATTATTGTCATGGATGGAAGACAATCAAGCTGATGGTGATGCTGCTATGTATCATTTCTTAAGCGAATTTCCAGAGACTTGGAAAGCTTGGGTTTCACCCGAAGTGGCTGCAAAAGTTAGTCAAGCGCTAGCGAGTATGTAATTGATTGTTTTATAGGCCAGCCTCAGCTGGCCTTTTTCATTTATTAAGAGGTAGTTTTATGGCGGATTCGTCGTGGCTGGATAGCTTTCCACAAATGAGCCGAGCCGATCTTATTATGATACGCAAAGGCCTAGATGGGGCATATCGAAGTTTTTCCCGAGAGTATGGCGAGGCCATTGAGTCGTTTTTCGATCCCTTACTACAATTTTTAGTGTGGTTCGAAAAATTACTTATCAACACACCATGGTGGTTAGTTTTATTGGTTTGCGCGGTGTTAGTTTATCTGGCCAGCCGTTCTTGGAAACTGGTGATCGGCAGCGTGGTATCGCTATTGCTGGTGGGATATTTTGGTATGTGGGAAGACATGATGCGTACCATGAGTATTATTACCGTTTGCACCATGCTGGCGATTGCTTTAGGGATCCCCATTGGGATCGTAATGGCGCGCTCTAATCGTGCGCAAGCCATCATCACCCCAATGCTTGATGTGATGCAGACGCTACCAGCCTTTGTGTACTTGATTCCGGTGGTGATGTTGTTGGGTATTGGTAAGATTCCAGGTGTTATCGCCGTGGTTATTTATGGTATTCCTCCGGTCATTCGCCTCACTAATTTGGGGATCCGTTTAGTAGATAAAGAGGTTTTGGAAGCGGCCACGGCCTACGGCGCTAACGCTTGGCAGAGGTTATTTGGGGTGCAAATACCCTTGGCGATGCCAACGATTATGGCGGGTATAAACCAAACCATTATGATGGCTTTATCGATGGTGGTGATCGCTTCCATGATTGGGGTGAAGGGTTTAGGCCAACCCGTACTGAAGTCGATTACGAATCAGTATTTTACTCTAGGTCTACTCAATGGACTGGCAATTGTTGCGCTGGCAATTATTTTCGACCGGACCTCTCAGGCTTATGCCAAGCGTACTCAAGCGCATTTACAAGGACTCAAACATGACTAAGTCGCTAATTAAGGTTGAAGGCTTATATAAGTTGTTTGGGGAAAATGCGAAGCAAGTGATGTCGATGGTTGAGGCTGGCAAGTCTAAGGACGAAATCCTCGCTGAAACTGGCCATACTCTAGGTTTGAAGGATATTAATTTAGAGATCAAACAGGGTGAAATTTTCGTAATTATGGGGCTTTCTGGCTCCGGGAAGTCGACCTTAATTCGTCATTTTAATCGTCTGATAGACCCGACTAAAGGGGTGATTAGTATTGAAGGCACCGACGTGATGAAGTTAAGCCCTAAGCAGTTGCAGGACTTCCGTCGCCATAAAATGTCGATGGTTTTTCAACGTTTTGGTTTAATGCCTCATCGCAGTGTGATTGAAAATGTCGCCTATGGTTTAACGGTGCAGGGGCTTGCTAAAGAACAACGTTTGGCGAAGGCGCAGCAATGGCTAGATACCGTCGGTTTAAGTGGCTATGAGCAACAATATCCCTCACAGTTATCGGGAGGACAACAGCAGCGGGTTGGTTTGGCGCGGGCCTTGTGTACCGATGCTGAAATCTTGTTGATGGATGAAGCCTTTTCTGCCTTAGACCCTTTGATCCGTAGCGAGATGCAAGATCAGTTGATCGAGTTACAAGAAAGCCTGCATAAAACCATCATCTTTATTACTCATGACTTGGATGAGGCCTTGCGTCTGGGAGATCGGATCGCAATTTTAAAAGATGGAGAAGTGGTGCAGCAGGGCACGCCAGACGATATCTTATTGAATCCGGCCACCGATTATGTAGAAGCCTTCGTGAAAGATGTGAACCGTGCTCGAGCCTTAACAGTGGAGACGGTTATGCAGCCTCCCGCGCGTCGAATTACTGCCGATACCATTAGTGAAGCCTTGATGCAGATGAAAAAGATCAAAGGCGACTATGCCTATCACGTGACGGAGGAGGGTTATCAAGGAATCGTCACCCAAGACGCATTGGAGGCTGCCTCGAAAACCCATGGTGATGCCTGCTTTACGTCGAGTGAATGTGAATATCAAGATGTCCCGACAATTTCTCCGGATGCGGCGATTGAGAGTGTGCTCACCGATTCTTTAGAAACGAGTTATTCGCTGCCAGTGGTTGATGATGAAGGGAACTTAAAGGGCGAGCTTACCCGTCGCTCGGTGGCAGAGGTATTTGCCGACTCGGATTCTGAAGCGAGTTCGGTAAAATAAAGTCTTCTCGTTCAACTACAGGTACTGTTCTCCGAATATGGCTTCTGTTTTACTAGGGGCTGTTGAACTTGGGAATTTGTAGGTTCGAGATTACCGCTCACTATCCAAGATAATGCCCTAAGTTTGGTCATACTGAGTCTACGGGAGAATGTAGTCCAGAGTTTTAGTATTGTGCCAATCGCGGCAAATCATGATCTGGAAGTGAGCCAAATTATCGAGCATGCAGGCTTGGAGTTTGGCGCTGTGGGGGAGGGATTTGGTCCTTCCGACGCAGAAGTGAAGTTCATGAGCTAGCACTATCGTCAGCCAAAAGCAGGTTATTGGGTCGCTTTGGTCGATGGTCAGGTCGCTGGATGCGGTGGTATTGCTTGCTTGGATCCAGCGAATGGCAGCTGTGAACTACGCAAGCTATTTGTATCAGCGCACTATCGTGGCCGGGGGATTGGGAAGGCTTTAGCGCTGCATTGTCTTCAATTTGCGACGGAGCAAGCTTATCAACAGTGCTATTTAGGTACCTTGAGTAGCATGAAGTCGGCAATTCACTTATACACTTCTTTGGGATTTAAACGATTAGTGGAGCCCTTTTGCGGTAGCATTCATGATGGCTGTGATGTGTGGATGCTAAAGTCCCTAGCAATGAATGCAGATAAAAATTTTATATCCGCCTGAGTCGTGAGAAACACGCCAGTGATGAATCACCAGCGTGTTTGTTGTGGTGTTTAAGCTAGGGCCAGTACTTCATCTAAATTGATGATTTCTAATATGCCACTCCAGATTTCTCCTTCTTCACTGTTCATGTAGCAGAAGCCATTTAGCCAACCTGCTTTTTGTTAGTAAAGTCAGTGAATAGCGGCTTGGATTGCTCTGCGTTACCCTATTGAAGGTACTTTGCTTGTGATTGTGAGGTGCTTTGTTTAAATTGTGACTTTATTATCTGGCTTTTAAGTCTTTGGAGTCGTCATGATACGAAGCGTTGAACCGCAGGATTTGGCGCAAATGTGTGCCATTTATAACCATTATATACGTAATTCAGTTGCTACCTTTGAAGAACATGAAGTGAGTTTGGAGGATTTCAGTCAGCGCATCGAAAAAATTACCCAGCGTTTTATTTGTTTAGTTTATCAAGGGCAGGATAAGGTCTTGGCTTATGCCTACGTGAGTCCTTGGAAGGAGCGCAGTGCCTATCGTTTTTCAGTAGAAAGTTCGATCTATGTTGCCGCGGATGCTGCTGGTCAAGGTGTCGGTCGAGCACTTTATCAGCAACTCATTGAGACCCTGAAAGATTATCCTGTGGCTACTATTTTAGCTGGAATATCCTTGCCTAATCCTGCCAGCATTGGCTTGCACCAAGTTTTGGGTTTTAAAAATGTGGCTGAAATTGAACGGGTTGGACGCAAATTTGGGACTTGGATCAGCGTTGCTTACTGGCAGCGACATATTAAAACCGAGCAACAACTGCTGCAGCTAGAAGCAAGTACGGATCTGGAACCTTAACCATGTCTGAAATTAGTTTTTCTAAACAACACAAAGATATTTTTGTCGCTAAGGTCCAAGCATATTGTGAGCAACAGCTGAATCTCGAGATAGGCCAGTTTGATGCTGAGTTTTTGCTCGATTTTTTCTCCGAAGAGCTTGGCGCATTCTATTATAACCAAGGTTTGCAAGACGCCCAAACAGTGGTACAGAGTCGAGTTGATAGCATCAGCGATGCACTGTATGAAATTGAGAAACCCACTAAGTGGTAATGGATGAGGAGTGAAGCGTCATCATGAAAACAATTGGCATTTTAGGGGGAATGAGTTGGGAGTCTAGTTTGAGTTATTATCAGTTACTCAATCAAGGCATTAAACAGGCTATGGGCGGCTTACATTCGGCCAAAATTAATTTAGTCAGTGTCGATTTTGCTGAAATAGAAGTTTTGCAACATCGTGGTGATTGGGACGCTTTGGCCGATAAAATGGTCGCGGGGGCTTTGGCGGTGCAAGCGTCAGGTGCAGATTTTTTGCTGATTGCTACGAATACCATGCATAAGTTAGCGCCTCAGGTGGTGAATGCGCTCGATATTCCATTACTGCATATTGCCGATGCGACTGCCCAATGTTTGCGCAAAGACCAGATCCGTCGCGTAGGTTTATTAGGAACCCGCTTTACCATGGAGCAGGATTTTTATGCTGGTCGTCTGCGGGAGCATCAGCTTGAGGTATTGGTTCCCGATGAGCATGGCATGGCACTGGTTCACGATATCATTTATCAGGAATTATGTCAGGGCATGATTTCGGCAGCTTCTAGAGCGATTTATTTGCAGCAAATTGAAGCGCTGCATGCTCGAGGGGCCGAAGCGATTATCCTCGGTTGTACCGAGATTGGTTTGTTAGTGAAACAGCAAGACACTGCGATCAAACTATATGATACAACGGCTTTGCACGTTGCAGCTGCGGTAGAATTTGCCTTAGAAGAATAAAGGCAGAAAAACAAAAACGGCCCCAAAGGACCGTTTTATTAGCTTAAAGCTAGTGTCTAATTAATCGTAGACTAATTGGATACTAATGCCTTAAAAGCAGCTTAGGCAACAGTTACGTTTGCAGCTTGAGGACCTTTTGGACCTTCTTCAACTTCAAACTGAACTTCTTGACCTTCAGCTAAGGTTTTGTAACCGTCGCTTTTAATTGCACGGAAGTGAACGAATACGTCTTTTCCGTCTGGACGCTCAATGAAACCAAAACCTTTTTGCTCATCGAACCATTTTACGCGACCTGTAGCCATGAGTAATCTCCAAAATATAATAAATAAAATTTACGCCAAAAGCGGGCAAATTATAGGGTGCCGAAAGATGCAGAAATTACTGACGAACAAACAAGTAATGATCCGAAAATCATGCAATTGTATGGGGCATAAATATCCGCTGTAACCTTTACCAGCGAGCAGAAGTGTAACTTATATTGGGGCAATGTAAAGGTGAATGTGTGATCTTCTCGATCTGTTTCGAGTAGTTTATAAGCAATATTACTGGATTATCTCGCCTGGAACCGCGTACTGCTTGGCTGTAGCTCGCTTATTGTGCCAATCTTGTCATTAAAATTTCATTTATGGCACTGATTGTTTACAGTTTTAAGGTTTCATTCTCTGGTGACGTTGCTTGAGGGCGATCCGCCATGATTGATATGGATAGTGATCATTTACGGCTGGTGTTATTTGGATGTATTTTTTGTTCGAGCTAAGGCGCTTTAGTGAGCTTGTCTGATGATGACTTCTGAGATAGAACAGAGGTGAAGATTTATCCACGAGTCGAACTCCAGTATGCTGACTCATATCCCGTTTGATTGAGAGTATGCCTGTGTTTAAATGGTCCTCCCGTTGGCAAACTAGTGTGGCCACCATCATCGCTTTGATTGCTTTTGCGGGTAATTCAGTCTTATGCCGCTTGGCCTTAGCTGAACAGCAGATGAATGCTGCAGCCTTTACTAGTGTGCGCTTATTTGCTGGCGCATTGATGCTGAGTCTATTGCTGGGCATGCAGTCTAGAAAAAATACTGGGGGGGTGCGCGGAAGTTGGTACTCGGGTGGTTTGTTATTCATTTATGCGAGTTGTTTTTCTTTTGCTTATCTTTACCTCGATACAGGTATTGGTGCCTTAATCCTATTTGCTGCGGTGCAATTGAGCATGCTTGGGATGGCGGTACTCAAAGGTGCGCGTTTGCATTTGGCGGAGTTATTGGGAATTATTTTGGCCTTTAGTGGCTTGGTATGGTTATTGATCCCTTCCAATGAGCGTCTGCAGATTTCGCCATTAGGTTTTAGTTTAATGGCCGTCGCTGGGATTGCATGGGGTTTATATAGCCTTAAAGGCCGAGATTCTGTTCGTCCTCGAGTGGATACCACATTTAATTTTTTGCGTAGCCTGCCTTTTTTGTTACTGCTCATCCCTTACTTGAGCTCAATTAAAATCATCAGTAGCGAAGCGCTATTATTGGCCTTGTTATCCGGTGCGATTGCTTCTGGTTTAGGCTATTGGATTTGGTATATTGCCTTAGCGGGCTTATCGGCAAGCCAAGCCGCAGTCGTGCAGTTACTGGTCCCGATTATTGCCGCGGGTGGTGGTTGGGTATTTGCCAATGAGTCTTTGGATCCAAGCTTTGTACTATCGGCAAGTTTGGTGTTGGGTGGTATTTTACTGACTATTCTCGCGGGGCGGCAACGGTCTCTTTTAATAAGGAAATAAAATGACTCGTTCTCTAAATTTGGTGGTGGGACGTGGCTCGACTTGGTCTATTCGTGCTTATTTGTGTTTGCAACTGATTGAATTTGAGTTCGATCTAAAGGTAATCGCCTTGGGCGAAGTGGGTTACCGAGAGGTTTTGGCGAAGTATTCAGCGAACGGCTTGGTACCAGTGCTGCAATTATCCAATTTAGCTATTCATGATTCGCTGGCCATTGTCGAATACCTGAATGAATGTTCGGCTGGGAAGTTATTCCCAGTCGATCCGAGGCAACGCGCCTATTGTCGTAGCTTGTTAGCCGAGCTGCATTCGGGCTTTAGCCGGATCAGGACTCAGCTTCCCTTTGAGTTTGCTCCGCTGAGCACTCAACCCGATGGTAGTGGTTTGACTGAAGAATTGGCGCGCTTGCAAGCGATTTGGCAACAGTTTGGAGCCGCTTTTGCTTTTGGGGAGCCAGGGGCGGTGGATGCGTTTTATGCGGTTATGGCCCAGCGTTTACACCATTACGGGATTGATTTTGAGGGTGCTGCGGGTGCTTATCAACAGTACTTACTTGGGTGGCGGCTATTTAAGGATGCGCTGGCCGACGCTCAGCGTTGGTAACGGGCGCGGCGGCTTGAGATCTGGCTTAAAATGAGCCAGGTGTACTGTAGCGGTACACTTGGCTTCAGCAGCTTTTAGCAGGGTAAATGGCGAACCCGAAACGAGCGACCTTTCATTTTTCCGTGCTCTAACTTTTTGCGTGCGCGTTTTAAAACTTCCCGCTCTACAGCAACATAGGCGCGGTTATCGAATAGGTTTATTTTGCCCACTTGCGCTCCTGCGATACCATCTTCTCCGGTGAGAGCGCCTAGGATATCCCCTGCTCTAACCTTTTGTTTCTTGCCGCCATCAATTTGTAGGGTGGCCATGGTTGGTGGGGGGGGCGTCTTATTCAACAAAGTCATTGGCGGTAAATCTTCATCGACGATTGGGCGTGCTAAATAGTCTTCTAATAAGGCAACTTTGTAATGCTCATTATCGCTATAAAATGAACAGGCAATCCCTTTACTACCTGCTCGGCCAGTACGGCCTATGCGATGCACATGGATTTCTACGTCACGGGCAATCTGGTAGTTAATTACGGCATCTAAGGCGTCAATATCTAAACCACGGGCCGCGACGTCGGTGGCGACCAAGATGGAAGCACTATGATTGGAAAATTGCACCAGTGTTTGGTCACGATCGCGTTGTTCTAAATCGCCATGTAATGCTAAGGCATTAAAGCCTAACTGTCGTAATTCGTCGGCGACTTCCTGAGTTTCCCGTTTGGTATTACAGAATACTACACTTGATTTAGGGCGATGTTGTAACAACAGTAAACGCAGGGCAAGCATTCTTTGTTGGTTGTCATCGACCTTGAAAAAATGTTGAGATATTGAGCTGTCATCGTGGGTACTGGCGACTTCAATGCGAACCGGCTCACGCATAATGTGTTTCGAAATACTCTCGATTTGTTCTGGAAATGTAGCACTAAATAATAGTGTTTGACGTTCACTAGGTGCCAAATCAATGATCGCGTCGATCGCGGATTGGAAGCCCATTTCTAACATTCGATCGGCTTCATCTAAGATCAAATTTTTGACGTGGTCTAAGCGTAAAGTGCCTTTGCTGAGATGTTCTTCAATACGACCGGGGGTGCCAACGACAATATGTGCCCCATGTTCTAAGGAGCCAATTTGTGGGCCAAAGGGCATGCCTCCACACAGCGTGAGTACCTTAATGTTATGGATACTGCGAGCTAATTTACGAATTTCTTTGGCAACTTGGTCGGCTAACTCTCGAGTTGGACATAGCACCAGCGTTTGAATTCGAAAACGTTTCACTTCCAACGCATTGAGCAAGCCTAAACCAAAGGCAGCAGTTTTTCCCGAGCCAGTTTTCCCTTGAGCAATCACATCTTTGCCGGCCAAGATTGGGGGGAGACTTTGCGCCTGAATTGGCGTCATCGAGCAATAACCCAGGGTTTCCAGATTTGTTAATAAATCGGGGTGCAGGGCAAGGGTAGAAAAATCAGTTTGGCTCACAATGGCGTCCTCTTCGAGGGTGAAAATAAAGTGTCGACCGCAGCAGCAATTGCATCGGGGGCGCGATGATAGCTGAAAACCGCGCACAATTGGGTAAAAAATAGCAATTTTTTGCCCGCTAGTGAGAACCGTTATTGCCAATAATCTTAGTAATCAAGTATATAAGCGAGCAGCAAAGATGCCGACTATTGCTTATTATGCTCAGATTATTGCCGATACAAAGCAAACTTTGCTTAGCCAAGCGGCATTTGTGTTTTTGCCGCTGGGTTTGCTTGACGTGTTAGATCAACAGATCTTGATCGATGGCTTGATAAGCGCTGGCCGAGTTGATTAACGCGTGTGCGGTAAGGCTGGGAACCCCATATACCAGGGTTTCAACGGCATAATCATCCGAGAGCTTATCTAGTAAAATCGCAAAATCGCCGTCTCCAGACAACAGCACCACCATATCTACATGGCGTGCGGCTTCGAGCACATCGATGGTAATACCCACATCCCAATCGCCTTTGGCACTGCCATCGCGGCGCTGAATAAATGGTTTGAGTTTGACCTCAAAACCGATGTGTTTTAGCGCTTCTTGAAACTTTTGTTGTTGGTTATCTCCGCGATCGATGGCATAGGCATAGGCGTTGACGATATCCCCTTGATGTTGCAGTTGTTGCCAAAGCCGACGATAGTTAAATTGCCGACTATAAGCCTCGCGACAAGTGTAATAGATGTTCTGTACATCGGCGAACAGGGCGATTTTTTTCACAAATAATCCAATCAAATAGCAAGCACTCTAGACTAGCGGCTGGTTGAGTCGGATGCAATCGAAAGCCTACTGGCGAGATTGGCATTGAGATCGAGCAGTCGTTTTGTGGGTTGTTCGGTAAGACTTGAATATTAAAGTATTTAGATTGACAAATAGTTTGATTATCAAATATTATTCATTTCAAATAATTTGGAGTTGAAACAAAATGTTGCATCAGTCTGATCCTGCTACTCAACGTCGTTGTCGGGCCTTTGTTAGTCATAGTCCTCAAGGTGAGAGTCGGACGCGTTATGTGTTAGCTCTCACCGTGGTGACCATGTTGTTAGAAATTACCGCTGGAAGCCTATTTGGCTCGATGGCCTTGTTGGCTGATGGTTGGCATATGGGTACCCACGCAGCCGCCTTTATGATTACGCTGTTTGCTTACCGTTATGCGCGTACTCATGCGAATAATCCGGATTTTTCCTTTGGGACCGGTAAGGTGAGTGTATTAGGCGGTTATAGTAGCGCTATCGCCTTAGGGATGGTGGCGTTGTTAATGGCAGTAGAATCGATAGAACGCTTGTTTAACCCGCTTTCGATTCAGTTTAACGAAGCTATTGGTGTGGCACTGCTTGGCTTGTTGGTTAATCTTGCAAGTATGTTGTTATTACAAGAAGGGCATCATCATGGTCACGACCACGACCACGACCACGACCACGACCACGACCACGACCACGACCACGACCACGACCACGACCGTCAAGGTTCTCATCCGCAGGACCACAATTTAAAAGCCGCTTATATGCACGTTCTGGCGGATGCCCTTACTTCGGTGTTGGCTATTGCTGCGTTATTTATTGGTAAATATCTTGGCTGGACTTGGCTCGATCCGGTGATTGGTGTGGTGGGCGCTTTGGTGATCAGTAAATGGTCTTGGGGTTTGATTAAGCAAACCAGTCCAATTTTACTGGATGCGAATATTGCACAAGTCTATCAGCAAAAAGTTCTTGCTTGTTTGGAGCTAGGAGGGGACAAGGTCAGCGATATTCATATTTGGCGAGTGAGTGCCGATCATTATTGTGCAGCGATTTCAATTATTAGCCCATCGCCACGGCCTTTAAGTGAATACAAGCAGCGCTTAGCCCAATTTGATAAGATCCATCATCTAACTATTGAAGTGAGCCATGGAGCGTGACATGCAATCCCTAACCACCCTTAATCATTTATTGACCGAGTTTTACGACAAGTTTTCTTCTTGGGAATTGTCGGTGGTTAAAGAGAGTGCTTACTCCTTGGCTCAGGTGCATACTATCGAGGTGCTGGGTAATCATGGGGCCATGCGGATGAAAGAATTGGCTGAGAAATTGGCCATTACCACGGGGACGCTGACGGTGCAGGTAGATAAATTAGTAACCGCTGGTTTAATCGAGCGACGCGCACAACAAGATGACCGGCGGGCTATTGTGGTGGCTTTATCCGAACAGGGTTTGCAGGTCCATCAGTATCATAACCAACGCCATCTTGAATTAGTCACGGATTTAACTCGTCATATCGACGCGCCACAGCTAGAAGTCTTAATCGATAGCATGCAAAAAATGAATCGTGAATTTTAAGTCTGGTGAGTGGTTTTGTTTCAATTGAGCGCTTCACCGCTTCACTAAAATCAGGTCGAAATAACAAGGCTCTCTCATATTTGCAAGCCGTTTGTGATGAGTTGAGAGCTAGTTTGCGTATTCATGAACTTTCGCTTGCACTTGCCTTGTCAATCCCCTTAGAGTGCAATTCTTATCTTTCATTATTATTTTCCTATATAAATATCAATAAGGTAGTCGTTGTTGTAACTGCCTTCTTTATGGCTATAAAACTGACTATTTGGAATTTGAGATTATACTTAGTTCTATAACTAAATCGGTTTGTGCTGCGCTAGGCTTGCTTGACATGAAGTTCTGGCGTTTTACTGAGTTATGGCAAAGGCATTCAATGCTGCGCTGGCTTGAAGATATCTAAAATTATTCAGCAGCCTCTCGCGAGGTAAGTTAATGGAGTTACTATGTTGAAAACGTTTTCATTTAAAGGGAAGTTGATTGCTTTGTTTGTTGCGATTATAGCGGTGACTTTGCTTACTTCTTATGTCAGCGTGAATCACTACATCAGCCAATATATTTATCGCTCAGATAGCACTAACATTCGGGTTCATCTTCGCTTAGTACAAGACAAGATAGCTTCAGATATTAACGCCAAGATCCTGCTGGCTAAAAATATTGATGTTGGCCTGGTGAATGTTAAACAAATTCATGAGCAAAGCGGCTTTTATCGGATTGTGAAGCTAATTTCGGAAGACATGGGGGTGTCTAACGAAGAGATGTTGGAAGAAGATGAACAACTGCGCCCGTATGTGGACCAATGGCAAGCGGCCAAAGGGCAAGATATTGCAATCAAGGTGATATTTGAAGAACAGCGTCCTTTGTTGGAAATTATTAGCCCTAAGGATGGTGAGTTTTTCTATCTGGATTTAAGTTATCTGGTAGCCCTGTTGCAGGACTCTTCCATCGACGGTAGCTATATGGAACTGGTTGATGACAATGGCGAGCAATTATACAGCGATAAACCGCAACAACAGAATGCCGATTTAGAAGCCATCCCGATGCCCATCAGCGTGAATGGTAAGCAGTGGCAGTTAACGGGTTTTATTGACCCGGCGTTTATTCAAGCCAATACCAACCGGTTGAACAATGCGATTACCTTGAGTTTGCTATTTGCTTCGTTATTTATTGTGGCCCTGAGTATTTTTGCCTTACGACTAGCTTTTAAACCGATTAATTCCTTACGTCAATTGGTACACGACTTGGCCCAAGGTGATGGCGATTTATCACGGCGTTTACAGGTGGAAAGCCACGATGAATTGGGTCAAATAGCAGAAGACATCAATCATTTCATCATGAAGTTGCAAGCGATGATGTTGGAAGTTGCGGGAGCGGGGCAAAAAATAGCGGGAGAAGTGAGCAAGCTCTCGGAGCGGGTTAACGCGAACCAAGAGTTGTTAAATCAACATACCCAAGAGACGGAACAGGTGGTGACAGCAGTCACTGAAATGAGTTCGACCTCGGAATCGGTGGCGCAAAGTGCTGCAGATACGGCTTCGCTGACTCAGCAAGCGAGTGAAGAGGCACAACGCTCTCGAGAGGTGGTTCAGTTAGCCGTTGAAAGTGTGAATCAATTGGTGACGGAAGTTGATGGGATGTCGGAGTCGGTACAAAAGACCACCGAAGATACTCAAATGATTGGCGAAGTGCTGAAGGTGATAGGAGATATTGCAGCACAAACTAACTTATTAGCATTAAACGCGGCGATAGAAGCAGCCCGAGCAGGAGAGCAAGGACGTGGTTTTGCGGTGGTAGCTGATGAAGTGAGAGCATTGGCGGGTCGAACTCGCGACAGTACCGAACAAATTGATGCGATGTTAGCGACCTTGCGTAGTGGAAATCAAAATATCGTGCATAGCATGGAAGCGACAAAACGCAGTTGTCAAAGTAGTGCCGAGAATACTTCACAGGTGATGGGCTCATTGGATGTGATGGCAAATGCGGTGTTAGAGATTAATGATTTGGCGACTCAAATCGCGACGTCGGTGGAAGAACAAAGCTTGGTGGCAGAGGAGATTAATCGTAATATGATTGCCATTGGTGACGTGGTGCATGTGCTCCGAGAGCGTGGCGACGAAAGCCTCGCAAATACCAATAGCTTATCTGATTTTAACCACTCTTTAGAGGAACAGGTGGGCCAATTTAAGCTCAGTTAATTCTGCGTTTAAGAACGTTTATTTCGCTACATTCGTCGAAAATAGCCTATGACTGGTTCTATTTTCGACGAACTTCCCCTTAGCTATGTTATCTCTTTTCAGAGCATGTCGTTGGTGTCGATTGATTGGCGTGTGCCTGTTTATCAGCCGTTAAATGTCTACCAGCAGCGCGGATGTATGGCATGGGCATCGGCCAAATTTCTCATTTTTGTATATCCCCCCCCATTGACTTACCCATAACGTTTGCCAAATAGTCTCGGAAAGGTCAAGGGTGTTGCACACTGGTATGACCATTAACTATCTGTATTTTATCGTAAAAATTGTAAATCTGCCGATCGACTCAAAGAAATAGATTTTTTTGATATATAGACTAGCAGTTTGCCCTTAAACGCAGGGCCCTTGTATTTATGGAGTAAAAGCTTTGAAAGGTTTTTCATTTAAGGGCAAATTGATAGCATTATTTGTTGCGATTATAGCGGTGACTTTGCTTACCTCTTATGTCAGCGTGAATCACTACATCAGCCAATATATTTATCGCTCAGATAGCACTAACATTCGGGTTCATCTTCGCTTAGTACAAGACAAGATAGCTTCAGATATTAACGCCAAGATCCTGCTGGCTAAAAATATTGATGTTGGCTTGTTGAGTGTAAAAACAGCACCTGAACAAAGCGGTTTTTATCGAGTGCTGAAAATGGTCTCATCACAAATTGGTGCGACTAACGAAGAGATGCTAGAGGGGGATGCACTCAAACAGTATTTCGATAAATGGCAAGCGGCCAAAGGGCAAGATATTGCAATCAAGGTGATATTTGAAGAACAGCGTCCTTTGTTGGAAATTATTAGCCCTAAGGATGGTGAGTTTTTCTATCTGGATTTAAGTTATCTGGTAGCCCTGTTGCAGGACTCTTCCATCGACGGTAGCTATATGGAACTGGTTGATGACAATGGCGAGCAATTATACAGCGATAAACCGCAACAACAGAATGCCGATTTAGAAGCCATCCCGATGCCCATCAGCGTGAATGGTAAGCAGTGGCAGTTAACGGGTTTTATTGACCCGGCGTTTATTCAAGCCAATACCAACCGGTTGAACAATGCGATTACCTTGAGTTTGCTATTTGCTTCGTTATTTATTGTGGCCCTGAGTATTTTTGCCTTACGACTAGCTTTTAAACCGATTAATTCCTTACGTCAATTGGTACACGACTTGGCCCAAGGTGATGGCGATTTATCACGGCGTTTACAGGTGGAAAGCCACGATGAATTGGGTCAAATAGCAGAAGACATCAATCATTTCATCATGAAGTTGCAAGCGATGATGTTGGAAGTTGCGGGAGCGGGGCAAAAAATAGCGGGAGAAGTGAGCAAGCTCTCGGAGCGGGTTAACGCGAACCAAGAGTTGTTAAATCAACATACCCAAGAGACGGAACAGGTGGTGACAGCAGTCACTGAAATGAGTTCGACCTCGGAATCGGTGGCGCAAAGTGCTGCAGATACGGCTTCGCTGACTCAGCAAGCGAGTGAAGAGGCACAACGCTCTCGAGAGGTGGTTCAGTTAGCCGTTGAAAGTGTGAATCAATTGGTGACGGAAGTTGATGGGATGTCGGAGTCGGTACAAAAGACCACCGAAGATACTCAAATGATTGGCGAAGTGCTGAAGGTGATAGGAGATATTGCAGCACAAACTAACTTATTAGCATTAAACGCGGCGATAGAAGCAGCCCGAGCAGGAGAGCAAGGACGTGGTTTTGCGGTGGTAGCTGATGAAGTGAGAGCATTGGCGGGTCGAACTCGCGACAGTACCGAACAAATTGATGCGATGTTAGCGACCTTGCGTAGTGGAAATCAAAATATCGTGCATAGCATGGAAGCGACAAAACGCAGTTGTCAAAGTAGTGCCGAGAATACTTCACAGGTGATGGGCTCATTGGATGTGATGGCAAATGCGGTGTTAGAGATTAATGATTTGGCGACTCAAATCGCGACGTCGGTGGAAGAACAAAGCTTGGTGGCAGAGGAGATTAATCGCAATATGATTGCCATTGGCGACGTGGTGCATTCGCTGCGGGAACGAGGAGAGGAGAGCCTTATCAGTACCAATGGCTTATCGGATTACAACCATGCCTTAGAAGCACAGGTGGGCCAATTTAAGCTCAGTTAAGGTTACATACTAGGAGCGGTGTGCTTTCGCGAAGCATCCTGACGTAGTGGCGTCGAAGTTCAGTGTATCGGTTCGTTATACTGTTTAGGTCGCGCCATTACTACCTCGCGTTTAAACGGACGAAGTTCAATTTTCTATTGCATCATCTTTAGCCGCTGGCGGCTATTGTCAGCGATACCTTTACGCTTCTTTACACTTGTAAGACTGCCTCTTTTAAATGAAATCGTTATACTAAATAACCTGCTGAATTATCAGGCTAAATTTTTTAGCTTTAACTTTGATGTCTGAATAGTATGAAAAAATTTGCGAAACGTTTATCGATGGTTTTAGTGCTGTTTTTGTTCGTAGCAGCAGTTGGATCGCTCTATTACAGCTCTCGCCCTGAAGCCGAACCAGCTTATGTGACTGAAGCTGTACAACGCGGTGATATTGAAAATACCGTATTGGCAAACGGCATGTTGCACCCTGCCAAGCTAGTCAATGTTGGGGCGCAAGAATCCGGGCAAATCAAACACTTAGCTGTTGGGCTTGGCGATGAAGTTACACTGGGCCAATTGATTGCTCAAATTGATAGCCTGAGTCAGCAAAATGCCTTGAAGCAAGCGCAAGCGTCATTAGCCAGTATTAACGCGCAGTATCGTGCTAAGCAGGCGCAAATTCATCAGGCCTCACTTGAGTATCAAAGGCAACAACGAATGCAGGCCGATAATGCCAGCTCACGTGCGGATTATGAAGTCGCAGAGGCAAATCTTGCCATCTATCAGGCTGATCTGGAGCAATTAAAAGCCGAGCAGCAACAAGCTGCGATTACCGTGGATAGCGCCAAGGTTGATTTAGGTTATACCACGATTGCTGCACCCATGGCTGGTACGGTGGTATACACCTCAGTAGAAGAGGGGCAAACCGTAAATGCGAATCAAAGCACTCCAACCATCATCGAATTGGCACAACTCGACACCATGATCGTGAAGGCGCAAATTTCGGAAGCGGATGTGATTCATGTGCATCCTGGCCAAGACGTTTATTTCACCATTTTGGGTCAAGCCAAACACCCCTATCGTGCGCAATTACAGGCCATCGAGCCTGGACCTACCTTAATGGATGGTGATGATAGCGATCTGAGTGTCAGTGACAATGAAGCGATTTATTACAACGGTTTCTTTGAAGTGGAAAATCCCGGTCATACCTTACGAATTGGCATGACCGCTCAAGTGTCGATTGTGTTGGATAAGGCGCAAGACACCTTACTGGTTCCCGCTCAAGTGCTACAGAGAAAGCCGGGTTCTAAAGGCCGCTATCAAGTGCCGGTGTTGGTGAACCAGCAGCTGGAGTATCGAGATGTGCAAGTGGGCATTAACAATAAGATCCATGCCCAAATACTTACGGGTTTAAATGAAGGTGAGTTAGTGGTTGTGGGGGCTCCTGGTGAGAGTAACGCCGCAGGTAATCGCCGTCGTTCGCCAATGGGTTTTTAGTCATGAGTGAAGCCTTACTAGAAGTCTCCAACATTTCGCGTTCTTTTAGTGCTGGAGAGCAGCAGCTGACGGTTCTCAAGCAAGTGAGTTTATCGATCCAAAAAGGGGAAATGGTCGCAATTGTGGGAGCCTCGGGCTCGGGGAAATCCACCTTGATGAATATTCTAGGTTGCTTAGATAAGCCGACTCAGGGACGTTATTTAATCCAAGGTCAGGATACTTCAACCATGGATGTAGATCAGTTAGCCGCCCTGCGACGTGAGCACTTTGGGTTTATTTTTCAGCGTTACCACTTACTGAGCGATTTAAGTGCGGTGGCCAACGTTGAAGTGCCGGCGATATATGCGGGTAAGAATAAGGTCGAGCGTAAAGCACGGGCACAGGATTTACTGAGCCGTTTAGGTCTGGCTGACCGTTTCGACCATAAGCCGAGCCAACTCAGCGGTGGCCAACAACAGCGCGTGAGTGTTGCGCGCGCGTTGATGAATGGTGGTGATGTGATCCTTGCGGATGAACCCACTGGCGCACTAGATAGCCAAAGTGGCGAAGAGATGATGGCGCTGTTACGCGAGTTACATCACGATGGTCATACTATTATTTTAGTGACTCATGATATGCACGTGGCACAATTTGCTGATCGTATTATTGAAATCAAGGACGGTGAAATTCTCAGTGATCGCCGCAGTAGCGCTGGTTCGACAGCGACACTGGCTAAAGTGATGTCAACGAACAAGCCCGGGTGGTTTGCTTGGGACCGCTACTTAGAGGCCTTGAAGATGGCCCTTTTAGCGATGTCGAGTCATCGCTTACGCACTTTTTTAACCATGTTAGGTATTATTATTGGGATTGCTTCGGTGGTATCGGTGGTTGCCTTGGGTGCTGGTTCACAACAAGCCATCTTAAAAAATATCGCTTCGATGGGTACCAATACCATTGATATTCGACCGGGTAGCGGTTTTGGCGACCGACGTTCGGGTCGGGTTCGTAGCTTAACCGCAGCCGATGCCGATGCGCTAAAACAGCTATCTTTCGTCGATAGCGTGACGCCTTCTTTAAGTACCAATGTTACCATTCGTTTTGAGAATCAAGCGGTAACAGGTAGCGTGGAAGGTGTGGGACCGGAGTATTTTCGAGTAAAGGGTTATCAACTCGCGCAGGGTCAATTTTGGGATCAAGCCAGTGTCGATTCCTTAGCGCAACAAGCGGTCATCGATAGCAATACCCTTAAGTCGTTGTTTCCTGACCAGTCCCCGCTGGGTCAAGTGATGTTTCTGGGCAGTTTACCGATCCGCATTATCGGCGTCACTCAGCCCAAAACCAGTGCGTTTGGCAATAGCGATTCGCTAAAAGTATGGTTACCTTATACCACGGTTGCAGGGCGGATGATTGGCCAGCGTTACCTCAATAGCATTACGGTGCGCATCGATCAGTCTGCCCCCAGTAATGCTGCCGAGCAAGGGATTATTAGCTTGCTTAAAATGCGTCACGGTAAGCAAGACTTTTTTACCATTAATACCGATACCATCCGACAAAATATCGAGAAGACCACCGCTACCATGACCCTATTAATTTCTGCTATTGCGGTGATTTCTTTAGTGGTTGGTGGCATTGGTGTGATGAATATTATGTTGGTATCGGTGACCGAACGAACCAAAGAAATTGGCGTGCGGATGGCGGTTGGTGCGCGTCAAAACGATATTTTACGTCAGTTCTTGATTGAAGCAGTGTTGGTTTGTTTGTGCGGTGGGGCGATTGGTATCGGCCTAGCATATCTGATTGGGTTTGTTTTTGCGTCTACTGGCGGTAGTTTTCAGATGATATATTCAACCAGCTCGATTGTGGCAGCCTTCGCTTGTTCCACCTTAATAGGTATTTTATTTGGCTTTTTACCCGCCCGCAATGCCGCCAAACTTGATCCCGTTGATGCACTGGCAAGGGAGTAGCATGATGAATTCACAGTTGTATAAGTACAGCACTGTTGGGCTCGCAATGAGCTTATTGACGGCTTGTTCTCATTTCAGTCGCAGTGAGTTTCATCCACCCGAGGTGCTTACGCCGCAAGTTTGGCAAGACGCAGTCGAACCAAGTGAGGCGACAACAAACACGCTTGCTAGCCGTTCGCTTAGTCAAGATCGTTGGTGGGAGAAATTTAATAATCCTGAGTTGGATCGACTCATCGAACAGGTATTGCAGACCAACAACAATTTAAGCTTGGCAACTTTAACCTTGCATAAGGCCCGTTTAGAAGCTGGCTTGAGTGAAGATCAACTCTATCCTCAGTTGTCTTCGAGTTTGTCTGCTGGTCGCAGTAAAGACTTCAATGATGGGGCCAGCAGTGGCTCCTATCAGGCTAATATTTCGGTGGGTTACCAAGTCGATCTGTGGGGTAAGGTTTCGGCAGATATCGATCAGGCGCGTTGGTTAGCCATTGCCAGTGCTGAAGATCGTGAAAGTACCGCACAAAGTTTAGTTGCCACCACCGCTTCACTATATTGGCAACTTGGATATCTCAAGCAGCGTGTTAGTCTCAGTAATGGTAGTATTAAAGACGCGCAGCAAACCTTGCAGTTAACTCAGTCCCAGTACCAATCGGGGGCGGTGACCATTCTCAATGTATTGGAGGCGAAGCGCAGTCTGGCTAGCCTGCAAGCCAATCATAGCCAGTGGTTACAACAGCTTCACGAGGCGCAAAATGCCTTGGCAATCCTTTTTAATCAACCTCCTGCAGAGGACCAACTGCAGATAAAGCAATTACCCGAAGGGCCGATGCCCTTGGTGATCGAAGGCGTTCCCGCTGATATTTTAGTGCGGCGTCCCGATGTGAAGGCCGCGCTGTATCAACTGAAGGCAGCCTTGGCCGGCAAAGACTCAAGCACTGCGAGTTACTTGCCCGCCTTGAGCCTAACGGGATCGCTAGGTGGCTCTTCGAATCAGCTGAAAGAGTTGTTACGTAACCCTATTGGGACGTTGGGAGCAGAGTTAGCGTTACCTTTTTTACAATGGAATCAATTGCAGCTTAATCAGCAGATATCCGAAGTGCAGTATCAGTCGGCAGTGGTCCAATACCGTCAAACTCTCTATCAAGCATTTGAAGATGTTGATAACGCATTATCGGCACGCCAGCAGTATCTATATCAAGGGCAGCGTTTAATTGAGCAATATCAAAGCGCCAAAGAGGCGGAGCGGATCTATCAAAGTCAGTACCGAAATGGTGCCGTTGGGATTAAAGATTGGCTAGATGCGCAAGAACAATTGCGTAACGCCGAGGCTTTGCTACTGGAAAATCGTTACCAACAGTTTGTTACTCAGGCGACCTTGTACTTAGCTTTAGGGGGAAGTGACATTGCCCCACAGTTAGCTGGTAAATCGAGCGATATAAAGTCTTAGTTGTTGGTTGAGCCGCAGCTGCTTTACTCGCTGGCGGCTTAACTTATTGCAGTCACAAGTTTGTAGTCTCGAACAAAAATGCGCTACGAGCTCGAGTACTTTACTTAATTAAGCATTCTCGGCAGTGGCGCGGGCATTTTGTACTTGAGTCATTAAATCTTGTGCTTTTTTGATCACTGCGCTGGCTTCTTTAGTGCGACGTTTTTGTAGTAAGTAGTCGGAAAAACGTAAGTATTTATTTGCCATACGTTGACGAGTCTGTACCAGCAAAGAGAAATCATTAGGAAGCTGTTTCGCCATCGATCGTACTTCTTTAGCCAGCTTATCGAGTGATTTGATTCGCTTCATATTATTGATGCGTTGCTGAAGGTCATCAAATTGGTGTTGATATACCAATTCAGCCGCATGGTAGGGGAAGTCAATCTGTTGATTTTTGGCTTTGGCTTGCTGGTAATCCGCCATTTGCTGGATTGCTGACTTTAAAGCATTTGCTTGGGCAAGGCGTTGCTGCTGTTGTTCGCTATTACCAAAGAAGGCTTCGCCAGCTTCGATCATTGAAGCGAGCTTGATTACATCGAGCTTGTCGCGCGCCTTGTCAAATAATTGGGTGAATACCTGCTCTGATTTCTGGTTAGGTTGAAACTGAAAATCTGTTCTAACCTGCATTAAATCGCGGTAGATGGTGTAGATATCATCACCGTCTTCACTATGTTGGTAACGACCTTGCTCTAGATGTGTATTGAGACGCTGGCTGAGAGCTTCCACTGTGCTCATCCATCCTTGATTGATATCTTCGGCGGTTAGGGCAAGAGTGTAAGAGTCTGGATAGATGCGATTTACCTCTTGTAATAGAGACTGAATGGCATAGTAATCAGGATAAGCTATGCCTTTATTATTAAGCAGATTGTCAATTTTTTTTTCATAGTAATTAATTACCAAGCCTTGCTTTTGACGCAATAAGGCTTGTTTAGGGATTGCTTGTTGATCGGTAATTGTTGCTAACAGCGGCAGAAATTGTTGTGGGCTTAGTGCTAATAATTCACGATTGGCTTGTTCGATTTGTTGTCGCGAAGCCAAGTCGCGTTGTGACTGTTTGACCTGTTGGTGTAAGTGCTGATAAGTCGCACCTGCGGAGGCAATCAGAGCGAAGGTCAAGCAAACACTTAGGGTTGGGTTTATATAGCTTTTGGTTAAGTCTTTTTCGAGTGTAGCTAAATCAATTGTTCGTTGCTTAATGTTAAATTTTAGACCTTTTTTTAAACTTGCCCAGCGTAATATGGAGACATGCTTGGGCTTGTCAGGGAATATATTTTCTTTTGCCGCTTGATTGATGGGCTTGCGATTAAATGGGTGCTTACTGGTAAGTAATTCATAGCTGATGCAACTAAAGGCAAACACATCGTCGGCGATGCTGGGGTTTGCGCCTGCCAATAACTCTGGAGACGCATAAGTGGGGGTAAAGCCACTAACTGGAGAGGTTTCTTCTGGCTTGTCGGCCGCATATTGATCTGCATTTAAATTAAGCGCTCGGGATACGCCAAAATCGAAGATCTTAATGGTTCCATCACGTGCCAGCATGATGTTGCCAGGCTTTAGGTCCGCATGAACTACACCGTTGTTATGCGCATAACCTAGGGCCGATAGTAATTGCTTCAGTAAAGCAAGGGCGCTCTTGAAAGGCAGTCCATGAGGACGGTGACTTTTAATTATTTCATCTAGAGTTTGTCCGTCTAGCCATTCCATAATCAAATAATAGTCTTCTTGGTCAACTCCAAAGTCATAAACCCTAATGATATTTGGATGACTTAAACGCTGGGTTTTTCTGGCTTCTCTGATCAGGATCCGAGCTGCGTCGGGCTGGTTATGAAACTCTTTCTGTAGCAGTTTAATCGCAACATAGGGCTGGCTATCACCAGCCGCTTCAAGTAATAAATCTTTCGCTCGATAGACATCACACATCCCACCGTGTCCTACCAGACCTTCAATTTGATAACGTTTTTTGATCACCCGATTGATCATTTTACAGTCATTGCTGTTGGACGTTTCGCTTTCTTGGATTTTTGAGTCTGCTAGGTTATTCGATTGATATATTTGTGTATGACCGACCTTGGTTTCGTCTTTTAATTTTTTGTCAGTATGTTTTTTACTTGAATCATCCATGAAGCCGCCGTATATAATTTAACCAAACTTTTGTTGTGGTGATTTTTTTAATTTGTCATATAAATAAATTTATTTTTTATTTCCACTAACAACCAATATATTATCAGTGGAGTATGATGCCAATCTTTACTGGGTTTACCTTTGTGGGATTCAGTCCTTTCAGTCTAAATAATTTAAATTACATTAACAACAATATAATTACTAATAAAATTCGAGTTAATTTATTTTTATAAAAAGTTTTTTATTTTTATTGATTAAATTATTCCTTGGGTGTAATAATACGGCCTCTTTTTTGTAGTGATATTTTGGTCATTAGTTATCTTAGGTTGATGGGTTCTACTCAAAGTAAAAGAGAATGCTTCTAGGGGACGGAAGATTATGGATTTGTGTTTATCTGTGATGAGTTATCACAGGTTTACCTCTGGCGTGGAAGAAAAAAAACATTTCTTCAGTGATTCAGGGGAATCGGTACTGACGATTGGGCGGGCGAGTCAATGCTCTTGGTGTTTACCTGATCCAGAAAGAGTGATCTCTAGCCGTCATGCTAGGGTCGAGTTCAATCAGGGGGTATTTTGGCTTTACGATACCTCAACTAATGGGGTTTTTGTTAATCGTTCGGTTGAACCCATCGAAAAAGATAAACCTTATCAATTGGTTGATGGTGATATCTTGGCGATTGCTGATTATGAAATAGCGGTCAATTTGTCTGCTTTACCGGAGGACTTGCAAACTCAAAAAGTAATCTCTGCGGCTGTAGCTGCAGAAGATTTTGGCGTTCTTGCTGAGCCGCCATCGCCAGCTCCTAACTCGCTCAGTTTAGATTCCAGTCTAAATGCCAATCTAAGTGATGCTTTTATCTTGCCCTCAGCTCTGACGCAAGATTCGTCATCAAATATTCCAGAGGATTGGAATGCTTTATTTGCTAACGATCCTAGGATTGAAAAAGCGTTAAGCCTTGAGCCTGAAGTGACTGAAGAACAGCCTATTAATACAAAAATAGTCCATTCGCAGACACTCAACGCTGGCGTTGCCAAAGCAGAAAAGCTGACGTCAGCTTTTGTTTCGGATATTGATCGGACTCCGTCTCGTCCATCGGCAACACCACTCTCAGCAAATTCGATTGATGAGCAGACGCATCTTGGTGCTTTTTTAGAAGGGATGGGCATTTCTGCGGATCTTATTTCTCAAGAAAATCCGATCCGTTGGTGGCATCAATTAGGAGGGATAACTAGGGACTCTCTCGATGGGATTATGAACACTTTACATAATCGAGCAGCATTTAAAGAAAATACTCGGATTAACCAGACGACTTTTCGTAAAAATGAAAACAATCCATTGAAATTTTCAACCAATGCTGAAGACGCCCTTCATAACTTACTACAGCGTAAGACTTCAGGGTTTCTCCCTCCTGAACGAGCGGTAAAGGAAGCCTTTATTGATCTCGAGCGACATGAATACGCCTTGCTTTCCGGTGTTGAGGGGGCCGTGGCGAGTGTCATGCAATTGCTTGACCCCAAATCGATAGCGTCGAAGGTCCACAATACGCAGGGCATCGCGAAGTATTATTCGGCAATTGAAAAGCATAAAAGCTGGAATCGTTATTGTTCAGTACACAGTGATTTAGAACATGAATTTAGCCAAAACAACAATGCTTTCTATATGGAAGATTTTGCGAAGGCTTATGAGGCGACTTTAAAGCGCATAGACCAAAAGGGACAACGATGAGCAAAATAGGGAAATTAGTACTTAGTATGCTGCTGAGTATGTCAATGTTGGGCTGTACGGTAGCCAATTATGTAGTCGAACCATATTCAAAACTGCTATTTAGTGTGGCTAAAAATGTTAACCCCGATATTACTGGGCGAGCTTCTCCTGTGGTGGTGAAGGTTTTCGAATTGTCTTCAAGAACCTTGTTTGATAGCCAAGATTTTTTTGCTTTATATGATGATGCAGCCCAAGTTTTAGGCCCAGACTTGATTCATAAGACTGAGTTTGAATTTGAACCTGGCAGTCAGTCTGAATATAAGTTGTCACTTTCCCCTGGGGTGCGTTATGCCGGCGTTTTAGTTGCGTATCGAGATATCGACACCGCGAGTTGGCGAGAAGTTGTCACCATCGATCCTACCAATTACAAAACTTTTAATATTCATGTCGGCGAACTCGCCGTATTTGTTGGTAACCCATGATGCAATTGGGGAACAAGAAATGAGCGATTTTTGTCGTGTGGCTTGGACTGAGGGTATGTTTTTGCGTCCTCAGCATTTTCAGCAACAAGAACGTAGTTTAAGTTTTCAGCAACAACAAATGTTGCAGCAGTCAAACTACTTTTGGGGAATCAATGAGTTAGTGATCGACAACGCATTGTTAAGTCATGCGAAGTTCGGTTTGTCAAAGATAAAGGCTTACTTACCTGATGGCGCGTTGATGGTTTCTCCTGAACGCGATCCATTACCGGAACCGCTATCGCTATCGCTAGATAGTCGTGTTCGCGACCAGATGGTGTTAATTGCGATTGCGACCGAAAAGTCGAATAGTTTGAATGTATCGGCGCAAGCGAATAGCGTCACGCGTTACCGTTTTGTTGATCACGAAGTTGCTGATACCTCGCTCGGTAATGATGCAATAGAGGTACTGCAGTTGGCTCAGGCTGGCTTTGAATTGAAGCTAGAAAGCGACAATTTATCGGGTTACACA
The DNA here is from genome assembly GCF_050870835.2 of Agarivorans sp. QJM3NY_29. Taxonomy (NCBI): domain Bacteria; kingdom Pseudomonadati; phylum Pseudomonadota; class Gammaproteobacteria; order Alteromonadales; family Alteromonadaceae; genus Agarivorans; species Agarivorans sp. QJM3NY_29. The sequence continues at coordinate 159,480 of NZ_CP194036.2, forward strand.
ACTTTGCCGGTTGCCAAAATTAGTGCCGTTTCTAAAGAGGGGCAAGTGACTTTAGATGGAAAATTTGTACCTCCTTGGCTGAATGCGCAGAACAATGCGGTGCTAAAGCAGCACTTATTAGAAGTTCATGGTGTGATGCGTCAACGGGCAGAAGCTTTAGCTGCACGGATTGGCGCTGGTCAGGGTAGTACTAGCTCAATTGCCGATTTTTTAATGTTGCAGTTACTGAATCGCTATGATGCATTGCTGGGACATATCTTACATACCAGCGGTTTGCATCCTGAACGCCTATATCAAGAATTAGCGAGTTTGGCTGGGGAACTCGCTACTTTTTCTAGTAAGAATAAGCGAGCACCGCAGTTGCCTGCATATCAGCATCAACAACTCACAGGAGTATTTGGTGACTTGATGGTAGTGCTTAACCAATATCTAAGCATGGTGCTTGAGCAAACCGCGATTCAGTTGCCTTTAGATCAAACTAACTATGGTATTCGGATTGCTCAAGTACAAGATAAAGGGCTGCTTGACCGCGCTGAATTTGTGTTGGCGGTTACTGCCAGCCTTAGTTCTGATGAGTTACGCAAGCGTTTCCCCGCGCAAGTGAAAATTGGTCCGGTAGAGCATATTCGGGATTTGGTTAACAACCAATTGCCGGGCATTTCCGCTGTTGGTTTGCCAGTTGCACCGCGGCAAATACCCTATCATGCCGGTTTTCATTATTTCAAATTAGATAAGAGTAACGACTATTGGGCGCGCCTAAGCGCGAGTGGTGGGATTGCCATCCATTTGTCGGGTCATTATCCAGAGCTTGAAATGAATCTCTGGGCGATTAGTCAGTAATTTGAGTACCAAGGAAGAGTATTGATGTCAGAAGCTACAGTGATGAAGCCTCGGCCAGGGAATCGCGGCGCGAACAAGTCTGTCAGCGATTTAGGCAAAATTGCGGCTAGCGCGGCAGAAGCCGAATGCACCGTGCTTATCACGCCTTCGAAAAATAAGGAACGGGGGGTTCAACTCCTTAAGTTTGGCGATAATCCCTTGATTGACGAAGCGAGTATTTTGTTATCGATGGTGGGGCAAATTCGATGTACTGCGAAGCATGGAGATATCGCGTCGTTACGCCAAGTGTGCATCGATAAGATTCGGGATTACGAAGCCAATTTACGTCACCTACAAATTAGTGCCGAGCAAATTGAGGCGGCACGCTACTGCATGTGCTGTTTTATCGACGAGACGGTACTCAATACTAACTGGGGTGGACAGTCGATTTGGGCGAGTGACAGTTTACTCTCGACTTTTCACTCGCAAACTTGGGGGGGCGAGTACTTTTTCACCTTACTCGATGAAAACTTAGTCGCCCCTCATCAAAAGGCCTCACTATTAGAGCTTCAATATTTATGTTTAGCCTTAGGGTTTGTCGGAAAAATGCGGGTAACAGAGCGAGGTCAAGATCAGCTAGAAGCCTATCGCCAACAAGCATTTGAACGTTTACAAGTGATTCATGGTGAGTCTGAAATTGCCTTATCTCCACAAAGTAACGCTAGTGTCAATATGATGAAGGAGGCTGGTGGTGGGATCCCAATCTGGGTGCTGACGGCTATTTTGGGTGTGCTCTTGTTATCGATTTACATGACGAGCAGTTATTTCATTAATAACTATTCAGATCAAGTGTTTAACCAACTCAATACTTTGGCGCGCTGGGACGCTACGGTCAAAACTTCGGTTGAGCGTGATGATCAACAATTGCTGATGTTGCAGCAGCGTTTACAAACGGAAGTGAATCGCCAGCTACTAGAGGTCCAGCCGCTCAGTGATCGTGTTCGTATCACGATTCATTCAAGCGAGTTATTTGCGCCAGGAAGTGCAGAAGTGAAGTCTGCACTGGTGCCGATATTACAAAAACTGTCTCGAGCTTTAGAGTCAACCAGTGGTCGGATCCTAATCACCGGACATACCGATAATCAACCGATCTTTACGAGTCGTTACCCATCTAATTGGCATCTTTCGTTAGCGCGAGCGACCGCCGTTGCTAATACCATGTCGGTGGGCACTTTGTTGCAGGGGCGCTTGTGGCCGGAGGGACGAGGTGACTCTGAGCCTCGAGCAAGTAATGACTCAGAATCTGCGCGGGCGTTAAACCGTCGGGTTGAGATTGATTTGCTTTATTAAGCATTGTTAAAGGATCTAAAAATGTTTATCAGGTTGTTTTTTCAACGCTTATTACAGTTATTAAAATCCAAATGGACGATTAAAGTGATTGGCTTTTTAGCTTTATCCTTTTTAATTTGGTTTGGTGGTCCGCTCATTGCTATTGCTGGCGCAGAGCCCTTCGTGGGGGCATTAGCGCGTTGTTTGACGATTCTTATTGTTGCGATGATCTGCACCGTGTATCAGCTATGGCAGCATTTACGCCGTCATAAACAAGATCAACAAGCGGTTCAATCGTTACTCGATGGTGAAGGGGAACAGAGTAACGATGAAGATAGTCGTAGAGAAGTTGAGACGTTACGCGAGCGAGTGGTGACTGCATTAGAAGTACTTAAGAATTCCAACTTGGCAAGAGGCCAAGGGGTATATCAATTGCCTTGGTACATCATGATCGGCCCTCCGGGAACCGGAAAAACCACGGCTCTAAAAAATTCAGGTTTAGAATTTCCCTTGAAAGACAGGTTGGGAGATGACCCCTTAGCTGGGGTGGGTGGGACGCGCCATTGTGACTGGTGGTTTACCAACAAGGCCGTATTAATCGACACCGCAGGTCGTTATACCACTCAAGATAGTAACAACGTAAAAGACGCTAGAGCTTGGTTGGGTTTTCTCGGATTACTTAAAAAGTATCGAACCAAGCGGCCAATTAATGGTGCCGTTGTTACGGTCAGTTTGGCGAGTCTATTGCAGCAAACTCGTACTGAACGCAATTTACATGCTCGGGCGATTAAGCAGCGTATTCATGAGCTTAAAAATCAGCTCGGGATGCAATTTCCAGTCTATGTGATTTTAACTAAGGCCGACCTAATCGCAGGATTTAGTGAATTCTTTGCTGATTTGAATGCGAATGAGCGAGAGCAAATTTGGGGGATTACCTTTCCTTTGGTCGCGGAAAATCCGGAGTTGGGTGTTGTTGGTCAATTTAATCGAGAATTTCATGGCCTTCTGAAGCGGATCCAAGGTCGATTAAACCAGCGTTTACAGCAAGAACGAGATATCGATAAACGAACCTTGATGTACGAATTCCCGAAACAAATGCATTTATTGCAATCGAGTATTGATGATTTTCTAAAAGAGGTTTTCTCGCCGAATGCTTTTGAAGAAGCGCCTATGTTACGTGGTTTATACATTGCGAGCGCAACCCAAGAAGGGAAGCCAATTGATCGTGTGATGACCGAAACGTCTAGTGGTTTAGGTTTGGGCCAGGTGCCACTGAAACAACAGGCCGGGGAAACTAAAGGCTATTTCATTAAACGTTTATTAGAGGATGTGATTTTCCCTGAGCAATATCTTGGCTCGGTTAATCGATATCACCAAAAAAATGCCTTGTGGACTCGCCGATTGGTGATTGGTACTTGTTGTTTGAGTTTATTGCTATGCAGCGTGTTCTGGTACAACAGCTATCGTTGGAACAAGCAGCTCGTTGATCATAGTGAGATGGCGGTTAGTCAATATCAGGATCTGGTTAAGCCGAGCTTAAGTAAAGATACCGATGTGATAACCCTTGTCCAGGCTTTAAATCTGTTGCGTGACTTACCTGCAGGTTTTAGCCATCAGCTGGTCGATAAAGATGTTCAGCGGATGGGTTTGTATCAAGGTGATAAAATTGGTCAACCAGCACAAGCGGCATACCAACGAGCCTTACAGGGATATTTTGCGACTTACCTCACCAATGCGCTGAAAACTGAGTTAGCCGAAAATGAGGTCTATTTGGAGTACCTCTATGAGTCATTAAAGACTTACTTAATGATTTACGATGCTGAGCATCGAGATCTAGAGCTGTTATATAGTTGGTTTGAGGTGTATTACGAACGCAAACTGCCGGGCGAAATTAATCAAACCCTTCGCCAGGATCTGATGGCCCATACTCGCAATTTGTTTCGTGTTGGGGTCAATACGGTTGCTGTCGATGAGCAGGCGATAGCGCAGGCGCGTAGTGTATTAACCCGGATGCCTTTGGCCGAACGGGCTTATCAACGCTTGCGTATCGAATTTCTTTCAAGCCATGTCGCTGATTTTAAGTTGAGTGATGTGTTGGGACGCCAAGGTCGCCAAGTGTTCAATCGTTCAAGTGGTACCCCTTTGCATGAGGGGATCCCTGGTTTGTATACCTATAGTGGATTCCACGGTTTATTCCGCATTGAAAATAATCGGATTGTTAAACGTTTGATGGAAGACAGCTGGGTGTATGGCGATAGCTTATCGATTGATGAAGCCACTCGCGATGAAGTGGTGCAAGCGGTGAGAGAGCGTTACTTTAAAGATTATGTTTATGAGTGGGAGCAGTTACTCGCAGACATTCAACTGAAACCTTACGCTTCGGCACGAGAAGGTGCCGAGTTAGTTCAAAAGCTCACAGGCTCTGAGCGGCCGATGCAAAGCTTGATCCTTGCGGTGCAAAAAGAGTTGCGCTTAAGCGATGTTACGCTTAGTGATAAAGCTAAGCTGGCAGGGGATGTCGCGGCCAATGCGGCCGACGTGGCGTTTAAAAATCAAAAGGCTCGAATTAACCGTTTTTTACCCAACGATATGTCGGCGGCGAAGCTTTCCTTGCCCGGCGTGGAAGTTGAAGCGGAGTTTGAAGATTTACTCAGTATTAACGAGGCTGACTTAGAAGGTTTGCAAGCTTCACTATTAGAGCTTCGCGATTATTTAGAGGTTTTATCGGAGTCGAATAATAAACGCGCTTATACCAGTTTAATAAATGATAGTAGCCAGGCTGCGGTTAGTAGTGCCTTACGCCGTAGTCGAAAAATGTTACCAGCTCCTTTTGCCTCATGGATGAGTGAGTTGTCGAATCAAACCGTCGCCTTGGCTAAACGAGGCGCGCAGGTTCATGTGAATACGATTTGGAAGGATAGCGTCTACAAGGAATACCGAGCAGCTATTCGAGGTAAGTACCCGTTTAGTCATAAAGCCACTGAAGACGTTAGACTCAAAGATTTCTCTCGCTTTTTCGGTTATGGCGGAACCATGGACCAGTTCTTTGAGCGTTACCTAAAGTCTTCGGTCGATACCAGTAAGCGAGTCTGGAAGCTAGAACGCTCGGTGGGAATTGATGCAGACTCCCTCAAGGTCTTTCAACAAGCGCGACGGATCCGCGACGTATTTTTCGAACCTGGTACCCAAATACCGCGAGTGGAATTTGGTTTAAAACCCCTATCTCTGGATGCCCATATCAATAACTTCAGAGTTGAAATGGGTGAGCAGGAGTTGGTTTACCGGCATGGACCGCGGCGTACTTCGCATTTCATTTGGCCTGGCGACGCCAGTCGCAGTACCCGTTTAGCTTTTGTACCACCTAAATCGGGCCATTCAATTTCTGAGACGTTCCCTGGCAATTGGGGCTTGTTTCGAATGCTCGATGGTTTGTTAGCGCAGCGTCCAGCGAGTCGTAAAGACAACATTCTCGATATCGAAATTAAAGGGAATAAGGTAAAGCTCGAGTTAATTCCGAATACTGCCATGCACCCTTTTTGGTCTAACGATTTGGCGAGGTTCGCATGTCCAGTCAGCCTATAAGCGGATTTGGTTATTTTGGAAAAGTCCCAGCTCGAGGTGATTTTATTCAAGGTCATTTACCCAATGATTTTGTGAGCGCTTGGCGTGAATGGTTGCAAGCCGTGACCGCTGTCAGTCGCGAACAACTCGGAGAGCAATGGTTAGATCGTTATCTGACCAGCCCCATCTGGCATTTTGCTCTTTCTGCTGGCGTATCAGGAGAGTCTGCGATGGGGGGAACGTTGATGCCTAGTGTTGACCAAGTTGGTCGCCACTTCTACTTCACTATGGCAAAACCTGTGAATGTGCAGCCAGTCAGTCTTTGGCAGCAGCGAGAGTGGAGCGAGCACAGTGAACAGAAAGTACTTAAATTGCTTGATGATGATACCGACGTACAACGTTGGGCTGAAAGCATTCGTCAACTCGACTGGTTGGAATCTATCGCAGTAGCTAATCCAGTATTAAATGGCGCCAAAGACTCTCAACAACTGGTATTAGAGAGTGAGCAAGTAATCAACAGTGAAAACTTATTGCATTTGCAACTACGTCAGAACTTAGGGCGCTACTGCATATGGTGGACTCATGGTTCTGAGCATGTACCTGAATGCACGCTGGTGACCGAAAGTTTGCCGTTAGTTAGCCAGTTTTCAGCCATGTTAGATGGGCAATGGGAGCATTGGGGATGGTAGCGCATTCAACATTGTTAGACGGATTTTTTGTGAGCTTCGCACGAAGCCATCCTGGAAAAGTGCGTCCATATAATGAAGATGCTGTGCTTGATTTACGTGAAGCTGGCGTGTGGGTGGTTGCCGATGGCATGGGGGGCCATGCGGCCGGAGACATTGCCAGTCAAATGGTGATTGATAGTGTGACGCAAAGTGTTGAGTCAAGCCCAACTGAGCATTTAAGTATTGATTGCCTACGCAAGGCCTTACTTGGTGCCAATCAGCAAATCATTGACTATTCGCAGCAGCACTTAGCGGGGAAAACGGCAGGCAGTACGGCTGTGTTACTGCAGATTCGAGATGGTTTCTATCATTGTCTTTGGGTCGGGGATAGTCGTATTTATCTGTTTCGCGATCAGCAGTTACAGCGTAAAACTCGCGATCATAGCCAAGTCATGGAAATGGTCGAACAAGGTTTAATTGCTGAGTCTGAAGCAGAGCAGCACCCTTTGTCGAATGTGATTACTCGAGCCATTGGGGTAAGTGAAGCGCTGACCGTGGATCAAAGCTCCGGTCAGTTGCTACCGGGAGATCAATTTTTATTGTGCTCCGATGGTTTAACCAAAGAGCTCAGTGATGCTGATTTGGCGATGTGCATGCAAGCGAACAGTGTTTCTGATATTGGTTTGGCCTTGATGCATTCCGCTTTGGTGAAAGGCGCGAGTGACAATGTGAGTTGTGTGTTGGTGAAGGTATGTCAAAGCGATACCGGAACTGATGAAGAACATTGTGACGATACGGTTCCCGTATTTTTTAATCGGCGCTAGGAGCTTAAATGTTTGACCAACTGTTCGAGATTGATTTTCTGGCATTAGCAAAGCCTCTATCTGAAGCGCGACCTTGCGGTGAAGACCCGCGCTTAGATGCTTCACCTTTATCGACCTACTTTACGCTTAAAGATGTTCGTAACGGTGCTCGGGCCGCAGAGCGTAATGCCTTGGTGGATAACGAGCCGCTTTTGAGTCTCGCTCATGAATGGGACCCCATTATTCAGCGAGTTCCCGAGGTATTGCTCGATACTTGTAAAGATTTAGAACTCGCGGCTTGGCTGATTGAAGCCTTGGTGCGCCGCAAAGGATTTAAGGGCATAAAACTGGGCTTTGATGTTGCGCGTAGCCTGATTGAACAGCATTGGGAAGATCTGTACCCCAGCCCAGATGAAGATGGGCTACTTACTCGCGTCGCGCCTTTGATCGGACTTAATGGTTATGACGGTGAAGGCACCCTGTTAATGCCGATTGCTTGTGTGCCTTTAACCGAGCTGGTTGAAGACCAAGCCTATTCCTTGTGGGAATTTGAACAAGCGAGCGAAGTGGAGCGTTTCGATGATACTAAGCGTAGCCAGCGTTATGCCGCTGGCGCGGTGCGGCTGGAAGATATTACTCACACGGTGAAAGCGACTCGCGGCAGTTTTTTTGTTGAGTTGTTAAGTGATATTGAAGCCGCCATGGAATCCTATCTGCTTTTATCACAGTGCATTGATGAGGCGGTTGGCGAACCGCAGCCCAGTTCTCACATCGCTAAGCGTCTTACTGAATGTGCAGAGGCGGTACGTTATATCGCCGCTGATAAATTGGCTGAAGCTGAAAGCCAGTCAATGACGCAGCAAGTGAGTATGGCCTCGACAGATGGCGCGCTTTCTGCCGCGGACGCAGTTAGTCCTCATTCGCAGTTAAATAGCCGGGTAGAGGCGATTGCTCAACTGACAACAATAGCAGATTTTTTTAAGCAAACAGAACCTCACTCGCCAATGGCTTATGCCATTGAGCAAGTGGTTCGTTGGAGTGGAATGAGCTTACCGGATTTACTCCAAGAGCTGATTACAGATAACGATGCTCGAACCGGGTATTTCCGATTGACCGGAATTATATCGGAACAACAAGACTAACGTGGTGCTTAGCGCTCTACGTGTTAATCAATAACAAGGAGATTGATATGGACAGTATCCACGGCAAGTTGTCTCGGGTACGCAAACCAAGAGTTCACATTACTTACGATGTGGAAACTGAAGGTGCTGCAGTTAAAAAAGAATTACCGTTTGTCGTCGGAGTGATGGGGGATTTTGCGGGCGACAATACCACGGCATTGAAGCCGCTTAAAGACCGTCGTTTTATTCAGATCGATCGCGACAATTTTGATGATGTATTGAAGCGAATGAATCCTAAATTAGAGTTTAAAGTGGATAACAAACTTGCGGACGATGATTCATTGATGTCCGTCGAATTGGCTTTCCAGTCGATGAAAGATTTTGATCCTGCAGCCGTGGTTAATCAAGTCGAGCCATTACGTAAGTTGATGGATACACGTAATAAGCTTCGTGATTTGATGACCAAAGTCGATCGCTCAGAAGACTTAGAAAATATTTTGGAAGAGGTCTTAAATAATACCGACTCTTTGCAAAAATTAGCGGGTGAACTAACGAAAGATGTTAATCCGGAGGGCGCAGCATGAGTCTTGAAAGCCAAACCGTTCTAGACCCAAGTGTTGAACAAGCGCAGGGCTCTATCTTGGAGCAGGCGATTGGCGCGACGAAGCAGACGGACTACTCTCGCTCAGAAGAATTGTTAAGAACACTTACTGAAGAAGCGTTGAAAGGTACCGTGACTTGGAATAAAAATCTTACCGTAACTTTTCGAGAAGCGATTGCCGGGATTGATGAACTTATTTCCAAGCAGCTTGCTGAGGTGATGCATCACCCAAGTTTCCAAAAGCTGGAAGGATCTTGGCGTGGTTTGAATTACTTAGTGATGAATTCTGAAACTAGTCAAACTCTGAAAATTCGAGTGCTCAGCATGAGTAAGAAAGAGTTGCATAAAGATTTGAGCAAAGCGGTTGAATTTGATCAGAGCCAAATTTTCAAAAAGGTTTATGAATCTGAGTTTGGAACGCCAGGGGGTGAACCTTACGGTGCCTTAGTTGGTGATTATGAGTTTACCAATCATCCAGAGGACATCGAAAGTTTAAGTTTGATGTCGAATGTTGCAGCGGCCGGCTTTGCGCCCTTCTTATCGGCATCATCACCGGCTTTATTTGGTTTTGATAACTGGACCGAACTAACCAAGCCTCGTGATCTTGAGAAGGTGTTTGAGTCTTTAGAGTACACCAAATGGCGTTCATTCCGCGAAAGTGATGATTCTCGATTTGTGACGCTAGCTATGCCGCGAGTATTGGCGCGTTTACCTTATGGTGAAGCGACAACGCCGATTGAAGAATTTCGTTATGAAGAGTTTGAACTTGATCCGCAAACTGGCATGTCCAAAACCACTGAGCATGATGAATACTGTTGGATGAATGCTTCCTATGTATTAGGTGCGCGGATGACCGAAGCTTTCGCTAAGTATGGTTTTTGTACTGCTATTCGTGGTGCCGAGGGAGGCGGCAAGGTTGAAAACCTGCCTTCGCACCTCTTTGTTTCCGATGATGGCGATCCAGATTTGAAATGCCCAACTGAAATTGGCATTACTGATCGACGTGAAGCGGAATTGAGTAAATTAGGTTTTTTGCCTTTGTGTCACTATAAAAACACCGATTACGCAGTGTTTTTTGGCGCGCAAACCTGTCAAAAATCCAAGCGCTTTGATAATCCAGATATCACTGCAAATGCGGCTATTTCTTCACGTTTACCATACATCATGGCTACCTCTCGTTTCGCTCATTACCTTAAGGTGATGGCTCGCGACAAAATTGGCAGTTTTATGGAAGCTGAAGACGTTGAGAATTGGTTGAATCGATGGATCTTAAGTTATGTCAACGCCTCTGAGGGAGGCGGTCAGGAGATCCGTGCGAAATACCCATTAGCTGACGCTAAGGTTCAGGTAAAAGAGATCCCTGGTGCGCCGGGTTCCTACAACGCCGTGGCTTGGTTACGGCCTTGGTTGCAGATGGAAGAACTCACCACATCGTTGCGCCTGGTCGCAAAAATTCCAGAAATTGGCGGATAATTAAAAGCGGGCCGCAAGGTCCGCGTTTTCTCATGACAATGACTCAAACTTTACCATCTCTGCGCTTTGTGGATAGCCAAACTTTGCAACAAATTGATGTTGAACCGTTGCGGATCGATGCGGATTGGTGTGCCCAAAGTGAAGTCGTGGATCAATTTCTGGCCACTGAAGATGCCTATCTCGCCTTGCGTATTTGGCTGGAGAAGGATAATCAGCAGCTTGAATCATGGTCTGCAGAGCGCTTGCGGCCAATTTTACTGCGGGCTATTCGTGATATTGATGAGCGCCTGAATAACCAAGTGAATGCGATTATTCACCATCCTCACTTTCAACAGTTAGAGGCAAGTTGGCGGGGGCTTGAGTATCTTACTGCCCAAATAGGTCCGCAAGAACACAGCCTTGTGACCAAAGTGAAGTTGATTAGTATCAGTTGGCAAGAGTTGTGTCGCGATGTCTCTAGAGCCATCGAATTTGATCAAAGTGAGTTATTTAAACAGATCTATAGCAATGAATTTAATATGCCTGGTGGAGAGCCCTTTGGCATGCTTGTCGGCGATTATCGAGTGAGTCATAAAGCGCGTAACGGTATTGCGATAAATGATTTAGAAGCGCTGCGGGCTATTAGTCTTACCGCCGCAGCCGCTTTTGCTCCTTTTGTCACGGGGGCAGATCCTTCAATGTTGGGGGTCGATTATTTCAGTGAATTGGCGTCGGTGCGTGATATTGCGGCGCAGTTCTCTCAAGATGAATACCTGTTGTGGCGCAAGTTAAGAAGTCAGGAAGACTCGCGATTCTTAGGTATTGCTGCACCAAATATCTTGATGCGGGAGCCATATCAGCAAGATGGCCGACGTCAAGAAGGCTTTATGTTTGTTGAGCAAGTGAATGATCCGGAACGCGATTATTTATGGGGAAATGCGGCCTATGGTGTGGCTTCGGTAGCGGTACGTGCATTTAGAGAGTCGGGTTGGTTCAGTCAAATTAGAGGCTTACAGCCGGGTCAATATAAACATGGTCTGGTGTTTGACTTGCCTGGTTCAGATTTTAAGCTGTCACGGCATATTCGTTCAGCGAAGCCCCCAGTTAATTTGCAGGTGGGAGATCGACTAGAGAAACAGTTGTCTGATAGCGGTTTTATTCCGGTCTCCACTGTTCCTCACACCGAGCACTTAGTCTTGTATAGCAATGCTTCGGTGAATCTACCTAAGCATTATGACAGTATGGCGGTGGCGGTGAATGCGCGCCTCTCCTCAATGTTGCAATATGTATTATGTGTCTCGCGATTTGCTCATTATCTCAAGATTATAGGACGTGACCGGGTCGGCAGATTTGATAGTGCCCACTTGATCGAACGTGATCTACAGCGTTGGTTGCATCGCTATACCACCGCCTCCGATGAGGCATCTGACGAAATCCGAGCCCGTTATCCGCTGAATGAAGCCAGTATCCAGGTTAAAGAGCAGCGGGGTAAACCCGGCCATTACTACTCCATTATTCATTTACGACCACATTTTCAGCTGGATCAGATGGTATCCAGTATTCGCTTGATAACCGAGTTATCGCCAAGCTACCACCAAGCAGGATAAATAGATGCAACAACAAATAAAACAGTTGATTCAACAGGGACAGTTAAGTGAAGCAATTGCCGCGACTATCGCGCATTTAAAAGTAAAACCTAAAGATTTAGATACGCGCAGTAGCTTTATTGAGTTGTTGTGTATTGATGGCCAGTTAGAGCGCGCCGATCAGCAGTTAGATCTATTGGTGAAACAGCACCCGCAATGTGTACCAGGGGCATTAAACATGCGTCAGTTAGTACACGCGGCTCAATCTCGAGTTGATTTTGCGCACGGTGGCGATACCGCCAGTTTGGTGAGTGGTGCAAAGCAAAGCTTAACTCAGCTTATTGAATTGCGTTTAGCGTTGCTCAATAAAGATCAGCGTGCATTAACGCGTGCAGCGCAGCAGTTGGAGCATTTGCGTGAATCTGCTGAGTTAACAATCAACGATCAAACTTGCACTGAACTTCGTGATTTAGATGACAGCTTAGCGGGTTACTTGGAAGTGTTTGGCTCAAATGGCTTGTATTATTTTGTGTCTTTTGCCGATGTGACTTGGCTAAAGTTACTCCCCGCGACCAGTCTATTCGAACAGATCTGGCGTCGTGCTGAATTAGATATAAAAGATGGTCCTTCAGGTGAAGTATTCCTGCCGATGACTTACCTCGCTAGTGAGAGCGACGCTGAAAAATTGGGTCGCGAAACAGATTGGCAGCCCTTGTTAAATAGTGAGTTCTTTCAAGGACGAGGGCTAAAAATGTGGCTAGTAAACGATAATGCGCTGGCTATATCTTTGCTTGAGTCTTGCTCTACTCTTAGCTGCACAGAGACGGTTGAGTGATGAGTGGTTTACCAGCTTTGCAACTGTCCTTACTTGATCGTTTGTGTAATACCCATGATGACGCGCTGGCTTCAAACGGCGTTTACTCTAGCTATGGTCGACAGGCTTATCGGCAAAGTATTCGTCGAGATCTAGAGGCCTTGCTGAATGCTAAATTGCATTGGCATACCTGGCCAGAGTGGTACCACGAGCTCGATCTTTCTTTATTTAGCTACGGACTACCCGATTTCTCGTCAATGCCTTTAAGTAGTCAGGATGGAAGAGAGAGGCTCTGTCAGATTGTTGAACAAACGATCCGCAAATTTGAGCCGCGCTTTATTGATGTATCGGTGTCGACGGTAAGCGATGAGCAACCGCTGGATCGAGTATTACGTTTGCGGATCCATGCCTTGTGTCATGCCGATCCTGAACCGGAAGAGATGACCTTCGATTCCGAAGTTGAACCCGTTTGCTTAGGCATAAAAATAGTTGAGTAAGTCATGAGTGATGAACTATTAAAGTATTACAATCGTGAACTTGCTTATCTGCGTCATATGGGGGCCGAGTTCGCCGAACGTTATCCTAAAGTGGCTGGGCGTTTGCGGATCAGCGAAGAAAGTGTCGAAGATCCGCATGTATCTCGTTTATTAGAGGGCGTTGCTTTGTTAACTGCTCAAGTGCGGCAAAAGCTTGATGACAGTTTTCCTGAGCTTACGGAAGCTCTACTTGGTCAACTTTACCCTGATTATCATGCACCGATCCCCTCGATGTCAGTGATTAAGATGAGCACTCAAAACGTCACTGACTATAGTTTGATGATCCCTAAAGGGACGGAATTAGATACCCAAGTTCCGGGCTATAAAAGTTGTCGTTTTAATACGTGTTACGACGTGCAAATGTGGCCGATAGAGCTTACTAAAGCGAGTTTTGAAAGTGCCCCCTTTAAAGCGCCTCGGCCCAATTTTCAAAAGCATGTTAGCGCCGTTTTAAAATTAAGACTGAGTTGCGAATTTGATGATGTGTCGTTCCGTGATTTAGGTATCGACAAGCTGCGATTCTATATTCACGGCCAACCACAGCTGAGCTATCAACTTTATCAATTAATTTTTCAATCGAGTGTTGGTATGGCATTTGCCAATCCTGACAGTATGCAGGCTCGCCAATATTTGCAAGCAAGGCATATACATGCGGTCGGCTTTGCCGATGAAGAAAAGGTCGTACCTTACGAACAACGTAGTTTTAATGGCTACCGTTTGTTGGTTGAGCATTTTTTATGTCCTGAGAAATTCATGTTTTTTGAGCTTCAAGATCTGGAGCCCAATTGGTTTGGTGAGCAGCATGAAGTGGACCTATATATCTATCTTGACGCCGATTCTGATATTCTGGCGAAACAGCTTAGTGCAGATAACATCTTACTTGGTTGTGTACCAGTGGTGAATCTGTTCGAAGATGAGTTGGAGCCGCTGCGCTTAGATCCCGCTCGGTTTGAGCATCGTCTGGTGCCTCGCTATCGTGATGCGGATATCTCCGAAGTGATTCGCATATTAGATGTAGAAGCTTTTGATCAGCACGACAATGGTGTTGCAGTCACGCCTTTTTATGGTAGTCAGCTTCCTCATTATGTGCCTGCGGGTCATCTATTTTGGACGCTGCGTCGTGAATTCAACAAATGGGCGGGAGGCCATGACGAGCCGGGCGTAGAGAGCTATTTATCAGTGGTTGATGGCAATGCGAAGCCGCTGGATATCGAGCAGCATGAACAATGGCTGATTTCAGCGAAAGCTCTGTGCAGTAATCGAAATTTGCCTGCAAGACTGCCCTTTGGTGGTGGTCAACCCTCGGTCGTGATGCCCAGTCGCGCTGACTCTCTAAAAAATGTTCGCTGTTTGCTGCCATTTAGCGAACCGGTGCGACCGGCAATGTTTGATGCTTCTCGCTGGCAATTGGCCAGTCACCTAACGCTCAATCACTTTACTCAGGCAAATGCAGTCCAGTTGTTGCAGGAGTTGTTGCAGTTGTACGACTTTAAACAGTTACCGCAAACCAAGGTGTTGATTGAAGCTATCACCAGTCTGGATGTTCAGCGAGCAACCGCAAGAGTCGTACAAAATGGTCGAGTTGGTTTCTGCCACGGTTCGGACATCGAGCTTGTATTTACCAACCAAGATTTGTCTGGCACCAATCTGTTCTTTTTTGGCAATGTACTGGCACACTTTTTTGCACAATACACCACCATTAATAGCTTTACCCGTTTAACGATTCGAATACTGGGCCATGCTCAAGCATTGCATCGCTGGCCCGCCTTGGCGGGAGATATGGAGCTGTTATGAATCTCTTTGAAGGCTTAAATAGTGGCAGCGAACAAGATTTTCATCATAGTGTGGTCGCGATCCAAGCAAGTCGGGGGGGCGTTCATCATGGAATAGGCTCCGATACGCTGCCAAAGCACGAAGCGCTGCGTTTTAAAGTGCCGCAAAATTTAGGTTTTCCGGGAAAAGCCTTAGCGAAGGTGGTGGTGCCAGAGTCGGCCTCGCAACCTTACCAGGTGTACGTCAATTTCATGGGCCTAACCGGGCCTAGTGGCGTATTACCCAGCCATTATAGTGAATGGGTCATGGAACGTTGCAAACAAAAAGATGAATCGATGCGTGACTTTTTAGACATCTTTCATCACCGCGTTATTTCTTTGTACCACCGCGCTTGGGAGAAATATCAGTACCCACTGCAATATCTGCGTCGCTTACAAACTGGGCAATCCGATCCTATTTCTTTGGCTTTGCACGCATTAGCGGGGACTTCTACTTCTAGTCAACTTTATGTCGGCGGACTGTTTTCTCAAACCATACGCAGTGCACAAGCCTTAAAACAAATCGTTCAGCTGATATCAGGCTGTCAGGTGGTGGTTCATCAGCGAGTCGGGCAGTGGCTGAGTTTAAATGAATCTGAGCAAACGCAGTTAGGAGGCCGATTCACCCCTGAAGGTCAGCATGCTCAGCTTGGCAGAAGTGCCACCTTGGGCAGCAAAATATGGGATGTGGGCTCAGCCATTGACATTGATATTCAGGCCGACAGTCAAGCGGCGGCTCAGCGTTTGTTACCAGGAGGGCCGTTATTGGATCTATTGCAACAAACCGTGGCCGCATATTTACCGAATCATATTCGTCCTCGTTGGAGTTTAAGTGCACGTTATCGAGATATGCCGAGTGGGCGTTTAGGTCATTGCAGCTTGGCTCTTGGGCGCGGCGCATCCTTAAGCATGAATAGTCGGCACATGGAACAGTACACCAAGATAGTGATTGCGTAAGCGCATTCGAAAGCAAGGAAAGGGAATAAAAATGACCACAATGAGTTTGAAATCAATGGTTGAGAAGCTGTCGCCAGCTGCCAAGCAAAGTTTAGAGTCGGCCGCCGCGCTATCTAATAGCCGTAGTCATTTTAGTGTTGAAGTTCAGCACTGGCTGTTGGCAATGTGTGAGCAGCGCAGTGAGGATTTATACATCATCGCTCAGTATTATTCGCTTGATTTAGCGGGCTTTATTCAGGATTTAAATCGTAGTCTTGAACAAGCTAAAACGGGTAATCCACAAACCCCAAGTTTGTCTCCGCAAATTGTGAGTCTATTAAGTGCAGCATGGATGGTCGCGACGATTGAATACCAGCAAACCAGCATTTTTCCAGTGCATATTCTTCACGCTTTATTGAGTGACGATACTTTAAGTTTCACCACCATGGATTATTTGCAACATTTGGAAGCCATTGAGGTTAGTCAACTGAGCCGTATTTGGTCGGGCCTGCAAAATAACGTTGGTGATGGCACTGTTCAGACTCAATCCTCAGCTAAAACGCCTAACTTAGAGCAGTTTACCATCGACTTAACCGAGCAAGCTCGACAGGGCCAACTCGACCCAATTTTAGGGCGTGATGATGAAATCCGTCAGATGATCGATATTTTAACTCGTCGACGGCAAAATAACCCAATTTTGACAGGTGAGGCTGGGGTGGGTAAAACGGCCGTTGTGGAAGGTTTAGCTCAACGTATTGTCGCCAAAGATGTACCTGAATCATTACAGAATGTGAGGATTCAGGTCTTGGATTTAGCCTTGCTACAGGCAGGTGCTGGGATGAAGGGCGAGTTTGAAAATCGTTTAAAGTCGGTGATCAGCGAGGTAAAAAACTCGGCAATCCCAATCGTTGTTTTTATCGATGAAGCGCATACGTTAATTGGCAGTGGCGGCCAAGCTGGGCAGAACGATGCTGCTAATTTACTCAAGCCAGCCTTGGCGCGGGGTGAACTGCGAACAATTGCCGCTACAACTTGGGCTGAGTACAAGAAATATTTTGAGAAAGACGCTGCCTTGACGCGTCGCTTTCAAGTGGTGAAAGTTGAAGAGCCTAGTGAAGACAAAGCGATCGTCATGTTGCGAGGTTTGCTGCCAGCGATGGAAAAGCATCATCGAGTCAGTATTAGCGATCAAGCTTTACAGGCAGCAGTTTGTCTTTCAAATCGTTACATTAATGGTCGTCAACTACCCGATAAAGCGGTGGCCTTGCTCGATACAGCTTGTGCCCGGGTAGCGATGAGCCAAGCGGCAACGCCAAGCCAGGTAGAGCATTTACAGCGACAGCAGCAACAACTCAGTGCTCAAATTGAGCAATTAGAGAGAGAACAGTTGACGGGTTCTAATCATCAAGCCCTACTTAGCCAACTTAGCTGCCAATTGGTAGATGTTCAAGCTGCCTTTGCGCAAGCCGAAAGCACTTGGCGTGACGAACAGGGTTTGGTGAAAAAAGCCAAGCAGTATGTTGATGAGATTTTAAATGTGGATCATGACGATCGGCTTGAGTTACGTCGTCAGCTGGTGGATTTGAAAGCCTCTTTAGCGGAAGTGGCTCAACCGATGGTGTTCTTAGAAGTTGATGAATTACTCGTTGCAGAGGTGATTGCTGATTGGACGGGTATTCCTCTTGGGCGGATGCAAGCTAATGAGATAACTACGGTTTTGAACTTATCACAGAAAATGGCCGAGCGGATTATCGGCCAGGATCACGCTCTAGATTTAATCAGCAAAGTAGTACAAACCACCCGTGCTCATCTCAGTGACGAGCGTAAGCCCAATGGGGTGTTTTTACTCACGGGACCCAGCGGTACAGGTAAAACGGAAACCGCTTTAACTTTGGCTGAACAGGTCTATGGCAGTGAAGATAACCTCACGGTAATCAATATGTCGGAGTTTAAAGAGGAGCATAAAGTCTCTTTATTAGTCGGCTCTCCTCCGGGATACGTGGGGTATGGTGAAGGGGGCGTGCTCACCGAGGCTGTGCGGCGCAAACCTTACAGCGTGGTATTACTGGATGAGATGGAAAAAGCCCACCCCGGAGTGCAAGACATATTTTATCAGGTCTTCGATAAAGGCTCGATTAAAGATGGTGAAGGTCGAGACATAGACTTCAAAAATACCATCATCATTATGACTTCGAATGTTGGAACTGATACCACCACTGCTTTGTTTGAGGATCAAGAAACAGCCCCTGATATTGACGGCTTAAAACAGGCGCTTAACGATGACCTGCTCGCCGTATTTAAGCCGGCTTTTATCGGTCGCTTAAATGTGATCCCTTTTATTCCTCTAAATCACGTCACACTGCAGCAGATTGTTCGTTTGCAGTTACAGCGTGTCGAACAACGGTTTTCCAAGAGTTATAAAGGAACATTACGTTTTTCTGAGCAAGTCGCTGAATATTTGAACCAACAATCAAATAACGCAGATATAGGTGCGAGGGCGATTCAAAATAATATTCAAAATGATTTATTGCCGATTATATCGAAAAAGGTGTTGGAGGCTGTTTTTTCTAAGAAAAATGTCGGATCAATCTTAATCGATATACGTGATTCTAATTATTGTGTAGAAACAGAGTGATTTATGTTTATTTATTGATATAAATATCTATAATGTGTTATTCGAAGTTGTGATGGTTGTCTTTTTAATTTGTTTTTTACTGGATTGATTTGTGAGATGGCTGCGACAAGTAAATTTGCTCGTTTAAGGCGATGCATTAATAACCTAGCCCTTATGGGTATATTTTTAAAAATTAGCTAAAGGAACTTAGCATGCAAGCAAATACTTATTTGAAATATGGTGATATTAAAGGCGAAGCAACCGCTGAGCAGTACAAAGATCTAATTACGCTGTTATCAGTTGATTGGTCGGTGAGTCGTGAGATCACTTCTCATACGGGGACTGCCCAAGATCGTGAAGCGAGCGCAACGCGCTTATGTGATGTCACAATTTCAAAAATGCAAGATAAAGCTTCGCCTGATTTATTCAAAGAAGCCACTATTGGTAAGGGTAAACCAGCAGTTTTCCACATTACTAAGCAAGGTGAAAAAATTGAAGAAATCATGAAAATCGAGTTAACCGATGCGATGATTTCTAGTTATGCTGTTTCGATTCAAGATGATCGTCCGGTAGAGCACATCACGATTTCTTACACTGAAATGATGATGACCGTTACCCCAACTGATGATCAAAATAATGTTCAAGCACCACTTGTTTACGGCTATAGCGGTGTTAAAGGTCAACAAATGTAATTGTTCTTACCTATGGGGTAGTTTTTAACTATCCCGTTTTTATCTTTATTTATTGTGAAAAATGAGAAATATGAAAAAGGCAAGCCAGAGCAAGAATATCATACAAATAGAAACACCTTTAGGTAAGGATGTACTCCACCTTACTCAATTTGATATTCAAGAAGGTATCTCTATTCCTTTTTCTATAAATGTTTCTTGTTATAGCAATGGTCAGCTTATTTCTCAGGATGATCTTATTGGTAAATCAGTGACGGTTAAATTAGATTACCAAAAGTCTGAAGAAACTGTTACTCGCTATTTTAATGGTTTTGTTTCTAGCATCCATGCATTAGGTAGTCGTATTTCTAGCGAAGCCGAAGGGGAAAAATATCAGGATTATCGTTTGCAGCTGGTATCGGGTTTACATTTTTTAAAGCAACGAATCAATTGCAGAATTTTTCAGAAGCTTAGTGTAGAACAAATTGTCAAAAAGATACTTACTGAACACGGTGTACCGATGCAGAGCGAGCTTAAGTCAACTTACTCGAGTTTGGCATTTAAGGTTCAATACAACGAAAGTGACTTAGACTTTGTGCATCGCCTATTAGAAGAGGCGGGCATTTTTTATTTTATAGAACATCGTAAGAGCAAGCATTCTGTGGTTTTAGTCGATGCTTTGACCGCTTACCGAGAGGCTGAAGAGTCGCAGGTCGTTTTTACTACCGGCTCCTTAGCCGAAGCGCATGTTTTTTCTTGGAACGGTAATTTTCAGCTCCCTGCTGGACGCTCGGTTAAGTATGGATTTGATTTTATAAAGCCCAAAGTAAAACCAAAGGGCGAGCAACAAAAAGTAGCCGTAAGTAAACAGCAATTAAGTAGTGAAGTCTTTGAATACTATGCTGGTTCTGAATTAAACCCGGAGTTGCAAAATTCTGCGAATATTGCTTTAGAAGCGATGCAAAGAGATACCTTGTTGTGTGCTGGTGGTAGTACTTGCGCGACTTTTTCGGCAGGCCAATACTTTACTTTCAAGTCTCATGAAGATCCAAAACAGCTGAACAAAAGTTATTTGATTACCCAGCTGTCTTTAAGTGTCGCCATCGTTAGTCAAACGGGAGCCGCGAAAAATAGTGGTCAGGTATTACACAATCAGTTTTCGTGCATACCTTCCGAGGTGCTATTCAGACCGTTACAGGTCACCCCGCGCCCCTTGATCCATGGCACTCAAACCGCCTTAGTCACAGGCGATCCTGGTGAAGATATCCACGTGGATAAATATGGCCGGATTAAAGTCTTATTTCATTGGGACCGTGAAGCCAAGCCAGATAGCAGTAGTTCTTGCTGGATCCGGGTGGCGCAAAATTGGGCGGGTAGCCGTTATGGCGCATTTTTTTTGCCGAGAGTGGACCAAGAAGTACTGGTGAGTTTCCTCAATGGTGATCCCGACCAACCAGTGATTACCGGAGCGTTGTACAACGGTGATCAAATGCCGCCCTACGCTTTACCCAGTAAGAAATTCCAGTCGGGTATTAAAACGCGTTCTACTAAAGGGGGCGGGGAAAGTAATTTCAACGAGATCCGTTTTGATGATGATGCCGGAAAAGAACTGCTCTACCTGCAGGCGGAAAAAGATCTACAAACCGAAATTAAGCAGTGTCAAATCGAAAAAATTGGTAAAGATTTGACGATTGAGGTAGCGGAGAACCAGTCGCAGAAGATTGGAAAAACCCTGCTGCTTGATGTTGGAAAAAATCTTGATCTTGTCGCTGGAAGCAAGGTCACAATTAAGGCTGGTGGTGCCTCTATTATTTTATCGAGTGGTGGCAATATCGACATTAAGGGCTCGTCCATTTCTATTAATGGTTCGGCTATCGCCCTTAAGGCGCCTTCCATCTCGTTAAACTAGGAAATTACATGGGTAAGCCAGTCGCAACGTTGGGGTCGTTTCATATGTGTCCTAAGGTTGAAAATAAAGTACCCCATGTGGGAGGGCCCGTTGCCAGTGGTAATGGAGGAGTCACTGTGGGCGGGATGCCAGTTGCCTGTGTTGGTGACAAATTAGTGTGCATTGGCCCTCCAGATTCAATTTCTACGGGCTCCGGTTCGGTCACTGTAGGGGGAAAAGCGGTAGCTCGCTTAGGTGACTCGACCGACCATGGTGGCAAGATATTGGCAGGTAATCCAACGGTGTTAATTGGCTAAGATGATGTTAACACTAGACATTGAAGCGATGCAGTTGGGCCAATACGATGACCCAGTCAATATTTTTGAGCTTAGCGAGAAGCAGGCCTTGCAGCCAGAATTAAGGCTTCATCAGCAAGGCTGCTTACGCCATTTTAGCTTTGACCACACAGTTACCGAGCGCTTGCTTGAGCTTCGTTGGGATGCCGATGCGGTTTTCGTATTACTACCCGAGGCCCCGATTGTTCAGGCTAAAGGGAAAGACTATCAGCGGCTTCTTGACTTGATCCCTAGTATAAAAGGTTTAGCCAAAGTGTATTTGTTCCCCTATGGCCGGAGTGCTTTGCAATTAGCTATGCGTCAAGCGGTTAAGCTGTTTTCGCAACAGCAAGTGAGTGATATTCAGCTCATTGCCTACCATGAGGACCCGCGTTTAATCACTCTTGTGAGAGAACCGAGCACTCCTGCCAGCCAATGTTTTATTGCCGGCCGACTGCGTCCAGCAGACAAAGGCTTTGTGATCCCTTGGACCGGTTACGAAGTGCAGACTTCAGATAAAAGCACTCAAGCTACGATTGCAGCACTGATTCAGCGCTATCAGCGTCAATGCGGCAAGTCGCTCAGCCAATGTTATTTCCCAACTGCGTTGCCGCAAGCTTTGAGGGATGGCTGGTTACACAGTGTTGAGTATTTTCAAGACAGCCTTACATCGCGCAGCCAGTTTATCTTTGCCGATGCACTGATTGGCGACTTGGGGGTGTGTAGTGGTATCTATAACTTATGCCATTGTTTAATGCTGTATCAGCAGCAAAAATATGCTGGAACAAGCTTTCAGCTGGCTCTTTCCGATGATGCCTATCGGAGCGCAATGACGCTTCGTTGGGTCGCTTAGTGGTGTAAACAGCAGTATGGATGGAACCCAAAAACAAGTTGTAACCGCTAACGATGGTTTTGCTTATGAGTTTTTTAAAGGCATTAAAAAAAATACCTCAACATCAATTTCTTTTACTGATGTCGCGAGCGTTGAGCTGTTTTTAACGAAGTTTAATGGGGCCGTCAATGCTGCTGGAAAAGGGCTGCATACGGTTTATCTTTTGTTGCCTTTAAACAAGCGAAAGCAGCCGCGGCAACAGCTTGTAAATGCTTTACTCTCTGGCGAAATTTGGTGTTATCAGCAGCGGGTAAAACAGTTGCCGATTTCATCTCCTGCTTCGACTCCCTCTCGGAGTTCATCCGTCCAAAATGAACCCAAAGCTCCGGGAGGGCGTTCGAAGACTCAAGTACAAACTCAAGACCAGTACGCAAGTGAGCCTGTTGCACAATCGATTGATCATCAAGATACCGTATTGTGCGGCGATCCTGTTGCGATGAGTAGTGGTGAGGAAGTCCTTCAGTTGGTAGATGTTCATCTACAGGGGCATGTAGCACTGTGCTGGCAGCGTATTTATCGTTCTAGTTGCTCCCACCTTGATCTGGGACTGGGTCTGGGTTGGCGTAGTAATTTTCATTATAGCTTAGAGGAAGATTTCGGCGAACAGCCGTGCTGGCAATTTACCGACGCATTGGGTCAAGTATTCCGCTTTCCATATGTTGCCGTCGGAGCCAAAAGCATTCAAGTTAAATCCGGTATGGTGCTGCGGCATCAAAGTGATGATATTACCATCAGTCACGCGGATGGCAAAACACTGTACTTTAGTAAAACGCAGCAAGCTTGGTTACTGACCAAATTAAGTGAAGGAGTGGATCGTGCATTCTTGTTGAGCTATTCAGCTGCGCATCGACTGATTGGTGTCGCGGTGAATCGTAGTCAACGGATCTATTTACGTTACGACCTAAAGGGCCATTTACTTGAGGTGTGCTCTAGTAGAGCTCAAGATGCGCAAATTTATGCGAATTATGGTTACGATGACAAGCGTCGGTTGATTCGCGCAAGCAATCGCTTTGCTCAGCAAGAGCACTACCGTTATCAGCAAGGTTTGTTGATCCAAAGAACACGCGCTTCGGGATTTCGTCACTATTTCCGATGGGATGGTAGTGACCAACGCGCTCGGTGTGTTGAGCAGTGGGGCGATAATCAGCACTATCATTATCGTTTTGAGTATCAGCCGGAACAAGGGATTAGCCGTAGTTTCGATAGTTATAATAACTGTTGGACTTACTTGCATAATGCGCAGGGTCAATTGCTTAAAAAAAATGCGCCCGATGGTGCCACTTGGCGATTTGAATATGATGAGTTCCAGCGAAAAATTAGCCAAACTGAACCAAATGGGACAACTACGTGTTTCCATTATAATAGTGCAGGCCAGTTAGTTGCCGAGCTCCATCCTAACCAAAGCTTGACTTGTTATTCCTATAATCGTTTAGGTTTTGTGAATCAGATTGACTATGCCGATGGTTCATCACTCAAACGGGAATACAACAGCTTAGGTTTACTTACCCAAGAAATCGACGTTCAAGGTGTGGTCACTCAATATCGCTACGATGCGCACAGTCGTTTAATCAACAAGTCTGCCGGTAATCAGCCTGCACAGTTATTTTGGTGGAATGAACAAGGTCTGCTGAGCGCCAAGCAAGTGGGCGATGCCCTGACGCGCTACAGCTATAACGCTATTGGGGAATGTAATGGTGAAGTGAATGCCTACGGTTGGGTTAGTCAGTATGTTCGTAATGCCCAAGGGCAGCTGATTGAGGTAGTTCATTATCACCAAGACCAGCCACAGCAAACCCGGTGCCAGCGATACGCCTATGACCAAGCTGGACGGCTCAGCGCCCGAACCAACCCGCTTGGTCATACCACCAACTTTGAATATCAAGGATTATCGCAGCCTAGTAAACAGATTAACCCCGATGGTTCATGGCTTGCTTTTAGCTACGATAAGGAGCGCAACCTAACAGCCATTGAGCGTAGCGACGGTCAGCGTTATCAATTGGAATACGACAGTTGTGAGCGTATACGTCAAACCATCGGTTTTGATGGGCGCGAGCAAGCCTATCAATACAACCTGGCTGGTCAACTAATACAGTTAGTGGAAAACAGCGAGCGTTTGGTGCAGCTGAAGCGAAATAGCTTAGGCCAAGTGATTGAGCAGCGTAGCACCGCCAATGGCATGACTTTAATTAACGACTTTGCTTACAACTTACAAGGCAAACTAAGCCAAGCCAATAATAGCGCTCGTAAAATTCGTTTTAATTACTTTGCCAATGGTCAGTTACAGGAACACTGGCAAGACGACTGGCATATCCGCCATCAGCTTAATCAGCAAGGCTTGCGCAGCCAAACCCGCTTACCTGACAGCAGTATGCTTCGTTATCGCTACGATGAACACGGTCGCTTAAGTGAACTAACATTGAATGGCCAAGCACTGATATCCCGCCAGTTTAATGCCAGCGGCAGCGAGCTAAACCGCGAGCTCAGTGCTAGTCATCAACAGCATAATCATTACGACCCTCAAGGGCGTTTGCTGAAGCAAGAGTGGCAGGGCGACACATTAAATCTGGCGCGTGACTACCGTTTTGATGATGGCGACCAATTGCTGGGGGTCAACGATAGTGAGCTGGGCGCACAAAATTACAGCTACGACCCGCTTAGCCAACTCACCAAGGCCACCTCTCACAGCGGTGACAATCAAGCCTTTAGTTTCGACAGTTTTGCTAACCCCAAACAAGGCGAGTTGGTCGGCGATAAACTGCTGATGCTCAACGAGCGCAGTTACCGCTACGACCGCTACGGCAATCAAGTACTCGCTAGCCAAAGTAAGGTGCGTCAGCAGCGGGTATTTAATGGTTTGAACCAACTGGTCCGGCTGAGTGAGGGGGGAAAACATGCTGAATATCATTACGATGCTCTTGGGCGTCGTAGCCGTAAAATCACCTCCAGTGGCACCACTGACTATCTCTGGGAGGGCCAACAGCTAATCGGTGAACACTGCCAAGGGCAATTTACCTGGTATGTGTACGAGCCTAATAGTCACCGCCCACTGGTCATGATTAAACAAGGGCAGGTTTACCACTACCATTTAGACCATATTGGCACGCCTATTCGTTTAAGTGATGAGCAAGGCAACATCGTATGGCAAGCCCACTATCAGGCCTACGGCGCAATAGAGCAACTAAGCGTTAAGCAAATAGACAACCCGCTGCGTTTTCAAGGCCAATACTTTGATGATGAAAGCGGCCTGCATTATAACCATCACCGTTACTACTGCCCACAGCAAGGGCGCTACATCCAGCAAGACCCGATTGAACTACTCGGTGGCTTAAACCTCTACCAATACACTCCAAGCCCGACTAACTGGGTAGATCCTTTGGGTTTGTGTAAAGAGGATGGTGCCCCTTTGGTTGCTGGACTCCCTCTATTGGCTCCGGCTGCTCAGCCCTTAGCATCAACAGGCTCGCAAGTATTAGGACAATACGCTACGCGGCAAGCCGCCAACCAAGCGGTTTATGCTGTTGCGGAAAGGTCTTTATTGGCGTCATTGATACCCAAAACACCATGGGCACTGCTGTTTTATTCGGGTGAAGTCGGAGCGGGTTCAGATGATGTAGCCGGTTTTATTCAGCAACAAGCTCAGCAAGATGAGCTGGGGCATCGAACGTGGTTGGCTAATGGTGGTGATGGTAGTATTGAGGAGTGGAAGTCTCGGGGTAAGCCCTCTGAGTTGGTGGCTAATGTTACTGAGGAAACTGGCTTGGCAGATGAATTTAAGCTGAGCGATGGGCAGAAAAATGATATAGTTTCTATCAGAAAAATATTTGGAGATAATTTAAATTCTAGAGTTGAAATTGAAGCTAATGCATTAATTGCAGCAGGTAGAACGGATGGGGTAGCACTTTCTTGTGCTGGTATAGCTGAGCAAGGCATTGTGGGTGAAACCTTTCAAAATATTCCTTTCTCTATGAAAAAAGGAAGAACTTTCCCGGGCACTGAGAGGTTTGGGGAAAATAATGGTTTCATCAGAATAACAGACCAAGCGGCTTACTTGGATGAAGTAACAAGGCTGTATGCGAAAACTGGTAATGATTTAAATCCTGTGATAAGGGACCAAATCAAAGCGCATGTGAGGCAAGGTGCCGAGTTTGGACTTCGTGATGAAAAAGGGTTGAAGGGTATGCCAGGGCTTCATGCGGAAATACAGTCTGCAAATTATGTGTTGAATCAAGTGAAAGCAAAGCCAGGTTTTGATATTAGTAACGTACAAGTTTCAACCTATAAGCTTCAGAACAGCCCTGGTCAAGGTGGGCCATTTACAGCTTGTAATCATTGTAGTGGTATTTTACAGGGTTTTGATATATTGACTGGTCATTGATGATGATAGTAGTTAAAAGTGAACTTGAATTTGATAGTTTCAATAAAGCGTTCTATTGCGGGAGCTTGTTTAGTGGTGTCATTATAGATGTTGTCGATGGTGTTGTGGTTGAAAAAAAAATATGTCGCCAAGGGAAAATAGTTGGCGATTACACCTTACCATTTCCACTTTATGAAACCAGTAAACTAGAAATTGATGCTGAATTTTTAGACGGATTTGACGAACCTTTTAAATTTCGAGGAGAGCTATATAACGGTGTTGCTTACTTTTTTTATAAGGGTGAACATTCGATAGTAAAACAGTATGACAATGGAGAGGAAGTCTCGGAAGCAAAGTATTTAAATGGCATTTTACAAAGTTTAGAGCATGCTGAACAGGATGATCGCATGACACAAGATTATGTATGGGATGAGGGTGGAAGTATTAAAGACTTTTGTATTCATGCTGTAGGTAAGTTTCAGATGGCCCTGCATTTTGAGTCTGAAGAAAAGATATCGTTATTGACTGTACGTGGTCACTATTTCCAAGAAATAGAAGCATCAAAAGGCTTAGTATTAGTTGATAAGTTTTATAGTCCAGACTTCTTGAGAGAGATTAGTGGCGGAACGAAGTTAAATATCTCTGGTTCGAATATAACTGATAGTATGTTTAGTGATTTACTTCAGGGTGATGGACTGAAAGACACTCAGCAGCTTCAAATATATAATACTGGTATAACTAATGTAAGTTTTCAAAAAATAATCAGACTGATTAAGCTTTCTGAGTTGTATGTGGAATCTGACATTTTGACAAATGATGATGTAAAGCATTTCAAACTAGCACATCCTAACTGTTATGTGAGGTTTAATGGTGAAGAAGTTATTATTTAGCTTTTAAGGTTGCACGAACTGTTTGATCCGCTTGTCGAGTTGTCTCTGGTAGCCGGTATTTAGGAGAGAGTTTTAGTACCCATTCACAGGCCGTTGCGAGTGAAATACGGTGGCCGATTGAAACGTAAATAGGATTGATACCAGTTTGCGTTCTTAATGCATTACCAATTATTTCATTGTTATCAACAAGAGGCGCAATTGCGCCTCTTGTTGTATCTGGATTTTCATGTTCTCCGAGTAATCGTGTCTTGCCACAGCCGACAGTCGGTACATCAAAGATCACTCCCAAATGACAGGCCAACCCAAAGCGCCGGGGATGAGCAAGACCTTGTCCATCACAAATGACTAAGTCAGGTGTGTGTTTAAGCTTTGAAAAGGCCTTCATTAGCGGTGGTAGCTCGCGAAAAGAAAATAGACCAGGAATGTAAGGGAAATTAACAGTATCAGTTGCTGTCGCTGTTTCGATTACTTCTAAAGTAGTTGTGTCAAGAATGACGGCTGCAGCTATTAGTTTGTTGCTTTCCTTGGAATAGGCGACATCAACTCCGGCAACCAGATGAATTTTACCAAATTGATCTTTTTGTATTACTTTAGCTGCAAGTGAGTGCTGAAGTTGCAAGGCTTCTGTTTCAGTAATATCCCAAGAGTGTGTAATGACTGGCTGCATAAGAAATCTGTATCTGTTTGGTTACAGCAATGAACATCATGGGCACTTAATCCAATATACTTATGTATTGCCCATTCGTTATGCATTCAGTTGCATGTAGTGGTTAGAAACATTCTATTGCTTTGGGTGATCGTTTTGTCCCAAAGGCTATAATTAATCAGCATATTATGCACGTTTTCAGTTGTTGTAAAGGGTGAATCGCCCTTAGTTTGTCGGAGGCTAACTTTCTTGAGAGAATTAGCCAATGAGCAAAAGAATTACCTATTCCCCAGAAGTCCGTGAACACGCAGTGCGCATGGTTCTGACATCAGAACGTGAGTACTCGTCCCGATGGTGTTTACCAACACCCCAATCCGCCCCCTGATTTTGTGATTACCGAGGCGAAATACGGCAAATCGCGCTTGGGTAAGACAACGACTGGCAAGCAGATGAGTGATGACTGGGTGACGGACAAGCGCCTAAGGGATGCAGGCATCACTAGCAGGAAAGAGCGTGATAGGATTCTAGACGCGCTTGACGAGGGTGATGGTAGTGTTGAAAAAATGTTAATCCGCAATAAAGCAGATGGCACAGTCGTCGCAAAGCGATTAGATAAGCACGCTAAAGTTGTTAGTTCAGGATTGATTTTATAAGGTACAAGATGATTAGGGATACGAATAAAAGCAAAGAATATTTTGAAGAGTTAGTTGACTACAGCCAAGAGTCGATTAAAAAAAGAGCTCTAAAGCTTTCATCACAAGCTGAGTTGGGTGTTTCAACCAAGCTCAATTTGTCTTTCCGCCTACTGACAAATCATATTGTGTTAATGCAAGAACGCTATTCGCTTGGGGATGACTTAAGTGAGTTTGAGTATCTCTTAGAAATGGCTATTGAGTATCGCCGCAAACAGAAGCAATTCGCAGATGCCTTGCCTTCAAATGAGCAAAAAGATCGTATTGGTTGGGAAGAAATTCGCGAAGATTATTTGGCAGACATTTTTTTGAAATGGTTGAGTTTTGCCTATTGCTTAGATATGGGGCAAGCCTACTACCAAGAGGTCTTAGATTTAATTGGAAACCAAGGTCGAGATGCCTTGTTTGATAACATCGCGGTTAGGCTGGGCGATACCGAGCGCGAAGTTGCAGAGAGCGTCTTGTTCAAACGCCGCTTCAACAAACTGTTCAAAGTGATTGAGGCTGAACCTGCTGAGCGCCCTAAGCTGATGTTGGCTTACTTAGATGCATGGTACAAGCTAGAGGGTAGCCCAGATTACCACTTGATGGATGGAGAGGCTTACGATGGTTATTGGTGCTGGGAAGCGGCTTTAATTACTAAGCTTTATGAGATAGATGACCGCCTCTATATCGACCATCAATACTACCCCAAAGACTTGGTTCACTGGAGTGAGCAGTGATTCGAGACCAACGCCGTGATGAGGCCTATTTTAGCGAGCTGTTAAGCGATTTAGACGAAGCGCTAGCAGAAACCCAACAGGCGCTAGATGAAGGGGTTTTTACCTCGCTCAGTGAACAAGTCGATGTGGCCCAGCAACTCTTCCAGCTTGCCATCATGCGTGCAGTCGCGCATTACTCTTATGGTAGCGATATGGCCTCTCTTAAGTTATCCGTGTTGGCGATATTGCCTTATCGCCAGCAGCTAAGTGCCACCGCAGATAAACTGCCCGCTGTACACCAATGTTATCGCCAAGACTTTGAGCGTTTAGGTGGGGTAGGTGAAGCCTGCGGCTCAGCCAATATTAATCGCTATGTTTACGCTTTATGGTGGTTAGCCTTGTTGGTTGCGGTGGGGGCAGAGCAAACGCATATTCAACAAGTTCTAGACATCATCGCAGAGCGGGGTAACGATGCGCTATTAGACCGTATTGCCCATAAGTTAGGGGATACTGACCGCCCCATTTCTTCCACACTTTACTACCCCTGCACATATCAAGCGCTATTGGATGCCATAAATAGTAAAGGCGATGCTCAAGCAGAACATCTGAATGTGTTTATAAGGCAGTGGTACGACAGCCTAGAAGATGCAGATTGGTTCGATAAGCATTTATGTGACTGTGAATTTGAATACACCGACTATTACGTTGGCTACTGGTGCTTTGAAGCGGCTTTAATAGTCACGCTTTTTGACACTCCTAAAGCATCCATGAATGAGCATGTAATGTTTCCCCGCGCCTTAATTAAGGGGGTTGTTCGAGGCTAATGATTCAACTTTCATTTATAGATTTTTATATTTACAAGGCTAAGTAAGCAATCACCTAATCCCTTGGCTTGGGTGGTGTCAATAAACCTAATGACATAAAAGCAGTGCAAGCGGCCTGCATGATAACCATCACCGTTACTACTGCCCACAGCAAGGGCGCTACATCCAGCAAGGCCCGATTGAACTACTCGGTGGCTTAAACCTCTACCAATACACTCCAAGCCCGACTAACTGGGTAGACCCATTGGGTTTGTGTAAAGAGGATGGTGCCCCTTTGGTTGCTGGACTCCCTCTATTGGCTCCGGCTGCTCAGCCCTTAGCATCAACAGGCTCGCAAGTATTAGGACAATACGCTACGCGGCAAGCCGCCAACCAAGCGGTTTATGCTGTTGCGGAAAGGTCCTTATTGGCGTCATTGATACCCAAAACACCATGGGCACTGCTGTTTTATTCGGCTGAAGTAGGTGCGGGTTCAGATGATGTAGCCGGTTTTATTCAGCAACAAGCTCAGCAAGATGAGCTGGGACATCGCACGTGGTTGGCGAATGGTGGCGATGGGAGTATTGAAGAGTGGAAGTCTCGTGGTAAGCCCTCTGAGTTGGTGGATAGTGTTTCAGATAAGTCTGTCGATTTAAATGCAATTGCGACTAGAGATGTTGGTAATGTTACCGCACCCATTGATTTCGATGGTCACATTCTGAGTGGAGAAGTCAAACCAAATGGAAATGTGGTTGGTGGTCATTCGACAGCGACAGGTAATGTACGTGTGATACTAGGAACTGAATCTCAACCAAATGCTCGAGGCGTATATACCGCTCAGATAGAAGTACCAGACCCGTCTAGTCCTGGTGATTTCTTACCTAAAACTAGTAATGGTGGTATATCTACGATGTTTCCAGATTCGTGGTCCGCAGATCGAATTAAAGTCGAGATGGATGCTGCTTACCAAAATAAGGTGGTTACTGGAAATAAATGGAGCGGTGTAACACCTAGTGGTGTTACCGTCGAGGGATGGTTAATACCAAAGACTACGGTCTATCCAAAATATTAGGATCGAAATATGAAAGTTACGTATTTATGGGAAGGAGCAGAGAGCACTCTTTCCCCAAGCTGTAAAACTGAAACTGTTCATAGTGATGGGTTCAGTCTCCTTTCTTGCCTTTTAATGGATGATGGAGGTATTCCTTATTTTCAGACTATTCCTTGGATTAAGGAAGGAATAATGAAAGTCGACTCAGTCTTAAGTGGTACAACAGTATCTTCTAGCTGGATTAGAGAATCATGGGGAGTATTAATTACTCTAGACGTTGCCAAAATATACTCAATGCATGATGAGACCTATTTTGAGGAGTTTACTCTTCAACAATTTAGAAATGCTCTTGTTTCATGGGAGGCTTTTATAGAGGCAAAGCCAAACACTAGCGAACAGAAAACTATCGAACTGTAGCTTGCATAGTAAATGGGTCCGAGTTGCTTTTAGCTTTTTCGCGCACAGGTAACGCTAGCGTTGTAGTTCGAAAGTAACCATACGAAATTTTAAATATAACTGTGTACAAGGTGTAACAATGGCTAAGTTGCAAATCACCCAATCTGTTGGTTTGGGTGGCGTAAATACACCCCAAGACATAAAAGCAGTACAAGCTGCCTTAAATCAATTGCTAGGTTTAATTCCCCCCCGACTAAAAAGTTAGCCGAAGATGGAAAGCTAGAGGCAAAACCAGAAAACTCTAAAACCGTTGCGGCGATTAAAGTATTTCAAAAGAAAGTGGTGGGTATGGTGCGTCCCGATGGGAAAATTGACGTGAATGGGCGAAGTCATCGAAAAATTAATGACAAATTAATAGCTCTTTCTGCTAAAGCTAACTTGAAAATAAAAGTTACACGTCTTAAGCAAGGAACTAAATCAACATTGGGTTCTTTAAAAATAGATGGGATAGCGAAAAGTTGGTACGTGCTAGAGCCCGGAGGACCAGATTCCCAGCAAGAAGGGTCTGATCAACGAATAAATACTGGTTCTTATAAGTTAAAACCTTATAACTCTCCAAAATATAAGAATGTTTATCAGTTGCTTAATGTGCCGGGTAGAACAAACATTTTGATACATGCTGGAAACTATCATCAGGATACCTTAGGTTGCTTGATGCCCGGAAATACTAGCGGTAAGTCTAGTAGTGGTGAGTACAATGTTGGAAATAGCCGCACTGCCATGAAAGAAATTTTTGAGTATATTGCAGCAGCCAGTAGTACATCAGTTGAGATTACTAATTCAGAGGACCTAAATAATGATTAAGAAAAGTTTAATGGCATTGGGGCTTCTTATTGCTTCTTTACAGGTGTTCGCCACAACTGCTGTCAATGACATTAACTTAAACTGGTTAAATAAAAATTATTTTGAACTTAAGCAAGATATAAAATCTAGCAATTCTAAAACGACTGTACCTATAGCGAATACATTAGGGTTAATTTGGTTAAAGCGTGACGGTGCAACCTCGGGAGAAGTATCCCCGTTGATCGCCAGTTTACTGATTAAGCAACCTAATATTATGCTTTCTATATTGAGTGAGTATCCTGAAGAGTATCAAAAGTGGCTGGAAGAGCTACAAAGCGCGTTGTTGACAGATTTTAGTGGTGGCGAAGAAGAAGCGTTAGAAGAAACTCGATTAGAGCTTATTCAGTCGATGGAGCAGATTAGCCATAACGAAATGCACTCACTAAAACCTTTTGCCGATCAATTAGCTAACAAACTAAAATTACTGAGCATTAGGGTAATTGATTAAGAAAAAATTATTTCAGGCAAAGTGTTGGAGCCTTGCAGCTAGGGAATAAAAGGGATCAGAGTCACTTTATATTTTTGGATGAAGAGCGTGGTCTGTTTTCTAGAGGGCGTTCAGAATTCTGTGTCAGCTAAGGCATCATCCAAACGCCCTTCAAAGCGGATCGCCAGTTGAGACAATGTCATATTCCAGTTCTGGATTGGTATTGTCCATTTCTTAGAAGCATTCAATATCCCAGCGTACAGCAGTTTTAGCAAGCTATTTTCATCCGGAAAACCACCCTTAGTTTTGGTCAGTTTACGGAACTGACGATGGACCGCCTCTATGGTATGAAGATAACCTAGACACCCACCCTAATTGGTAAAAGTAGGCATAAGCAACAATGCTTATATTCATATCCAAATATACAGGGTGCTTGTTTGTGTCGCGTTCACGTCAATCACAGGTCAGTCTCCAAGATACACCGTACTATCACTGTGTCTCCCGCTGTGTTCGGCGTGGATTTCTTTGTGGCAAGCCTCTCACTCTGGGCAGAGCTATGAGCATCGCATAGAGTGGGTAGAGCAGCGAATTCTTCTGTTAACTCAGGTGTTTGCCATCGATGTTTGTGCCTATGCTACTGCCTAACTAGACACCCAACCGAATTATAACGGCAAGCTGGCTGAAAAGCGCAGCAGGCAGTGGCGCAGGGACTATGATGACGGCGGCCGCCTGGTGGCCGAGCACAGCCCGGAGCAGGGGCTGACCGAATATCGCTACAACGCGCGCGGGAAGAAGGTCGCCGTAGCCGTAAAATCACCGCCCAAGGCCAATTTATCTGGTATGTGTACGAGCCCAATCGCCACCGCCGTATTCTTCAAAATGGGAGCTATCTTAGGTCTTGATAAGTAAAGGCTTGGTTTATATGTTTGTTTGAGCAATATCGATGCTCACAATGATTTAACAACGGCTATTTGTGTTTGCCGTTATTAGAACAGGATGTAGTTTGAGAAAAAATATGCTACTTAGCGGGTTTATTATTTTGTTGGCGTGATTGTTGAAACCAAAACCGTTGTCGACCTGTTGAACGAGACATAGGTGTCCTTATAATTTTTATTTAATGAAGCGGTACGATGCGATATTTAAATTATCGATGTATTTATTATGAAGTAAATAGAGGAGGTCATGACACTAACAAGAAGTCGTTATTGGAAATGCGTTGATGATCTAAGTTACAGAATAAATAGTGGATTAATCGTTAATAGAGCCAACGTAAATGCCAATGTAGCATTTACGTTGATAGCATATATTATATTGCTTCTACGTTAGCAGCTTGAGGACCTTTTTGGCCCTGCTCTACGTCAAATGATACTTTTTGGCCTTCAGCAAGGGTTTTAAAACCTTCTGAAGCAATTGCGCGAAAATGTACGAATACGTCAGCGCCGCCGTTGTCTTGAGTGATAAAACCAAAACCTTTGTCTTCGTTAAACCATTTTACTGAACCAGTTGTTTTATTAGACATATTGTGTCCCTTAATATTTAAAATTCATAAAGTTATCGCGATAATGCGAGCGCTGAAATTGAATTATTGAATGTGACGATAAAGCTAAGGGAAAACTGAGGATAACAACCGTAACGAAGAAATTCTGAGGTTTACATTTACTTGATGGTTCACTAATAACTCTGTATAGCAGAGCAAGATAATAGTACCTGAGTTTCGAGTATTGTAAAGCCATATTTGAAATATATAAATTCAGTGGATCCTGTCGGGGCATGTTTTTATAGTGTTTACGCTGAAGCTCAGCTAGAGAAGGAAGACCTGATACACATTTGTATCAGGTCTGAGAATTGTCTTGAGCGACTTATATTGCTGCCGCTTGTGCGACTTTAATGTATATTTCACGTAGCTTTTGGGCAATAGGACCTGGTTTGCCATCGCCAATCGCTTTGCCGTCAATCTCAATCACCGGCCATACAAAGGTGGTTGCCGAACTCACAAAGGCTTCTTTCGCTGCATAAGCTTCTTCAATGGTGAAGTTGCGCTCTTCCACTTCCAGTTGAGCATCTTCGGCGAGTTGTAATAAGCTAGCGCGAGTGATGCCATGTAGAATGTCGTTACTTAAAGGCCGAGTAATGATTTTCCCTTGCTCGGTGACGATATAAGCGTTGTTTGAGCTTCCTTCGGTGACATAACCGTCTTCAATCAACCAGGCATCGCTAGCACCAGCTGCTAGCGCAGCTTGTTTCGCTAGGCAGGGGGCAAGTAAGCCTACGGTTTTTATGTCGCGACGTTTCCAACGAATATCAGGGATGGAAATCACCTTCATGCCTTTGGCGGCTTTGGGGCAGTCGATCAGTGGGCGGGATTGGGTGAATAATACCAAGGTCGGAGCGGTGTCTGCTGGAAAAGCAAAGTCGCGATCACCGGCATTACCACGGCTAAGTTGCAAGTAAATGCCACCTTCTGTTAGCCCATTTTGCTTGATCAGTTCGCGTTGGATCTCGGTGAGCTGCTCGCCGCTCACTGGCAAGGTCAGTTCGAGCTCAGCGCATGAGCGTTCTAAGCGGGCCAAGTGGCCGGCATTATCGATGAGCTTGCCATCGAGCACCGCGGTGACTTCGTAAACCGCATCCGAGAATAAAAATCCACGGTCAAATACCGAAACTTTTGCTTCTAACTCAGGGACATATTCCCCATTCACATACACGATACGTTGCATGATTATTTCCTCTTAGCCCCACAGCTGTGCTGTGAAAGGCAACATCTCATTATTATTAAATTCAAAGCCGTGTTCGATGTCTTCACTGAGTAGCAGGGGACCATCGAGGTCAACAATTTCACAGCCCTGCGCTATTACAAAAGCTGGTGCCATGCTAAGCGAGCTAGAGAGCATACAACCCACCATGATTTGTAGACCGGCTTGTTCGGCAAGTTCTTTTAAAACCAGTGCTTCGGTCAAACCGCCAGTTTTATCAATTTTTATGTTGATCATGTCATATTTACCGATAATGCCCGGTAGGCTCGCGCGGTCGTGACATGACTCATCGGCGCAGATAGGGATCGGTCGCGATAGACTTCTTAAAGCCTCATCGTCACCCGCTGGAAAAGGCTGTTCAATCATCGCTACATCTAACTTAATCAGCTCAGGGATCAGTGAGTTATAGAGTTCAACTGTCCAAGCCTCGTTAGCGTCAAGGATGATCTTGGCGTTTGGCGCACCTTGGCGGACGGCCGCGACGCGTTGCAAATCTTCAGCTCCACCGAGCTTCAGCTTAAGCAAGGGGCGAAACGCATTTTCGGTCGCGGCTTGCTGCATCTTTTCCGGTGTATCTAAAGATAAGGTGTAGGCGGTGGTGAGAGCCGCTGGCGTGGCTGACACTTTTTGCCAAATGGAAATACCTTCCTGCTTACATTCTAAATCCCACAAGGCGCAGTCTACGGCATTACGCGCAGCGCCGGAAGGTAATAACAGTTGTAGCTCTTGGCGCGACAGACCTTCACGTAAGCGTGGCAAAATCCCTTCAAGCTGAGCGAGTACACTGTCGATAGATTCTTGGTAGTGGGCGTAAGGAACACATTCGCCACGGCCAATTTTTCCTTGGTCTTCCAGCTCGACAATAACCGTTTCTGCTTCGGTTTTACTGCCGCGAGAGATGGTGAAAGTTCCGCGAATTGGCCAACTTTTTGTAGAGAAACGAACTTTCATTATAGCTCCGCTAATTTTTCAACAATACGGCCTACACCTTGACGGAATGGATCAACGACTGGCAAGCCAATGTTTGATTCAAGTTGCGCCATATAATCTAGAGCTTCTTTTTCTTCTAGCTGAGAAGTGTTCACTGAAATACCAACAAATTGTACGTTTTTATTGGTGAGGCTGGCAGTTGCTAAGTTGGCCTGCATACAAGTTTCGATATCAGGTAGTGAATAGTCGGGGACGCCACGCATGTGGGTGCGGGTTGGCTCATGACATAATACCAGTGCGTCAGCTTGTGAGCCGTGAATGAGACCTGTGGTTACGCCGGCAAAAGAAGGGTGAAATAAAGAACCTTGACCTTCGATGATATCCCAGTGGTCAGCGCTATTGGCTGGTGCAATCGTTTCAATGGCTCCGGCAATAAAATCGGCCACCACGCAGTCGGCGCTCACGCCTTCACCACAGATTAATATTCCGGTTTGTCCGGTGGCTCTAAAGTCGGCATTAAAACCCTGCTTTTGAGCTTCTTTTTCGATAGCTAATGAAGTATACATTTTACCGACTGAACAATCGGTACCTACCGTGAGTAGACGTTTTCCGGCGCGTTTTTTACCACTGGCGACTGGGTAGGCTTGGCTTGGGTAGCGAACATCGAATAATTGGCGACCATGCTTCTCGGCACATGCAACGAGTTCTGGGATGTCGCTGAGTTTGTTATGTAGACCCGCCGCGATATCAAGACCTGATTCTAGTGCTTCAATTAATACACTAACCCATTCATCGGAGATGATGCCACCGCGATTAGCGACACCAATGACCAAAGTTTTTGCTCCTGCAGTTGCAGCTGCCGCAATCGAGAGGTCCTCTAAGCCGCAATCCGCATTACAAGAAGGGAGGCGAAATTGACCCACACAATACTCGGGATGCCAGGTTTTAATGCCTTGGGCTACTTTGGCTGCAAGTTGATCGGCTGCGTCGCCAAGAAACAATAGATAAGGTTTTTTCAGTTCCATCATTAATACTCCGTAAACGTGTTGCTGGTGAGTCACTATTTAGGCATCAGCAGCGTCATTGATCTTGAATGTTGATAAAAACTCTCTGCAAGAAACATGACAAAATTTCGCATGTAGTGCTTCTTATGGTCAAAAACACTTTACTCAAAATGAGAGGATCTGTTGGCAGATGACAGAACTAGGGTATTTTTGATAGCCTTATCATATTTAGGAAATGCTGTTACTTTTGTTTTTGGTGGGGATTAATGTCTTAAAAATTTTGCGTTCCAGAATATTTCATCAGCAATGATGGAAACTTGGATTTATATAATATTGATCTTAAGTTCCTCAGTAGATGGATGCTCTGCGCCTCTGTCTGATATTTTTATTCATCCCATCTGACTTTTTATTTCGTCTCATGTAGGTACATCGAATGTGAATGAGGAACTGCGGTTATTTATTGCACCCAAATGGGGCTTTGTTCTGTGATGTTGCACATATTTGGTGCTATTTAGCTATTTTTTCGAATTGATTTACACTACTATGTCAAATGTTAATAAAATGTATCAGTATGTTTCTATCTGCCTTTTGTCGATAAAAGAGGTTTAAATAGAGCATTTATAAATAGCGTTTTATTCTTGCTTTTGGCTTGTAATATGGCGAATTATTCTAGTGAGTAACAAGCTGTGTCCATGTTATGACTATTTAACATTTGTTAGTGTTGGTCGTCGCTAAGCTACTCATAACACGCCGTTATGGATGGTATTTGGTAGATTGGTCTACTACTTGCTGTGACTAATCTAAATCGTTTTATTAAATATAATTATGGAGAACAAATAAATGGACTTTATCTCTGGGCTGATTGGCCAGCTCAATGGCATCGTTTGGGGTGTACCAATGTTGGTGTTAATTTTGGGCGTCGGGATATTTCTCACCGTAGGCTTGAAGTTTATGCCGATCCTCAATATTGGCCCGGCTTTTAAACTGATGTGGGATGGCCGAGGAGCAAGTGGTAAAGGTGAAATCCCGCCTTTTCAGGCATTGATGACGGCGATGTCAGCCACTGTTGGTACGGGTAATATCGCGGGGGTTGCGACAGCGGTCTTTATTGGTGGTCCGGGAGCATTATTCTGGATGTGGATGACTGCTTTATTAGGGATGGCCACCAAATACGCCGAAGCCGTATTGGCGGTTAACTACCGTGAAAAAGATGAAAATGGCAGCTATGTTGGCGGCCCAATGTATTACATCAAAAATGGCATGGGCAAGAAATGGGCCTGGCTGGGCACCTTGTTTGCGGTATTTGGCGCGGTGGCATGTTTTGGGATTGGCAACGCGGTGCAGTCAAACTCGATTGCCCAGGTGCTAGAGTCTAACTTCTCATTTTCGCCGTTAATGGTTGGCTTAATCATTATGGTACTGGCGGGCGGGGTTATCCTTGGGGGCTTAAAACGAGTGGGTAAGTTTGCTGGTGCCTTGGTGCCAGTGATGGCGGTTGCCTATATCGTTTGTGGCCTTATCATTTTGCTGATGAACCTTGGAGAAATTGGTCCAGCGATTATGACGATTCTAGAACATGCCTTCACGCCGGCTTCGGCTCAAGGTGGTTTTGCTGGTGCAACAGTCTGGATGGCGATCCGTTTTGGGGTGGCGCGCGGGGTGTTCTCTAACGAAGCCGGTCTCGGTTCTGCGCCGATTGCCCATGCGAGTGCTCAAACTGATGAACCTGTTCGCCAAGGCTTGATTGCCATGTTAGGAACTTTCCTTGATACCTTGGTTATTTGTAGCATTACCGGTCTGGTGATTGTGATTTCAGGCGCTTGGACCGAAGGTGCCTCGGGGGCTGCGTTGACCTCTGCCGCCTTTGAGCAAATTTTACCTGGCTGGGGCGGTTACTTGGTTGCTATTAGCCTTGCTGTATTTGCTTTTACCACGATCGTTGGTTGGTCTGTTTATGGCGAGCGTTGTGCTGAATACCTGTTTGGTCCTAAGGCCGTTCTACCGTTTCGTTTATTGTTCATTGTGGCTTTGCCGGTCGGCGCAATTATGGAGTTAGACTTTGTTTGGTTGCTGGGTGATACCCTGAATGCAATGATGGCTATTCCTAACTTAGTTGCCTTAGCGGTGTTAAGTCCGGTGGTCTTTAAGTTAACCAAGCGCTACTTTAGTCAGCAGCAAGCGCCTAATGGGGTTACCGAGTCATAATTTTATTGTGTGAATCAGCCTTGCCAAGCTTCGACCTTGGCAAGGTGCCATCTTTAATTTTCTAGTGAAGGAGGAAGGATGCTCACTGCAGAAGCTGTGATCGATCTACAGGCTTTACAGCACAATTATCAGGTTTTGAAGCGGCTTTGTCCCAAGCAGCAGTTGGTTGCAGTGATTAAAGGTGATGCTTACGGCCACGGTTCGGTGAATGTCGCCAAAGCCTTGCCTAGTGCTGATATGTTTGCCGTGGCGAGAATTGAAGAAGCGCTGGAACTGCGCGCAGCAGGTATTATCACGCCGATCCTACTGTTAGAAGGCTGTTTTTGTAGCGAAGATTTAATGCTCGCTGCCGAGCACCAATTTCACACCGTGATCCATAGTGACTTCCAGTTACAACAGTTTACCGCAGCACATTTGCTCAGGCCTTTGCACGTGTGGGTGAAGCTCGATACAGGCATGCATCGAGTGGGGATTGAGCGTCCCCAGTTTAATGACTTTGTTCAGCAGCTTCAGGGCTGCGTTAATCTCGCCGGTGAGCTGGGTTTTATTAGCCACTTGAGCTGCGCTGATGACTTAGATTCAGCTACCACCCGCCAGCAAATAGCCTTATTTGAAGACTTAACCAAGGACTATTCTGGGCCCAAAACCCTTGCGAATTCGGCTGGCGCGCTGTATTGGCCCGATGCGCAATATGACTATGTGCGCGCCGGGATCTCGTTGTACGGTATTGCTCCTAATGAGCAACAAATTGGTCAGCAACATCAGTTAAAACCAGTGATGAGTTTGAAGTCGAAATTGATTTCGGTGCGTCATCACCGCAAAGGTGAACCGATTGGATACGGTGAAATTTGGCGAGCCACAGAAGATACGCTGATAGGAGTGGTCGCCATGGGCTACGGTGATGGTTATCCTCGTTCGGCACCCGCAGGTACGCCAGTCTATATTAACGGACGGATTGTCCCCATTGTGGGTCGGGTATCGATGGACATGCTCACGGTTGATTTGGGCGCTGATGCCGGCGATCAAGTGGGTGATAGCGTCGAGTTCTGGGGTCGTCAATTACCCATTGAAACGGTGGCTCAAGCCATTGATACCATCCCCTATGAATTGTGTATTAAGTTGACTAAGCGAGTCGTTAAAAGTAAGGCGTTTACCTAGCGAAGTGGTATTCCGCTAACACTATTATATTGTTATTAAGGGGCAGAATAATTGCCCCTGTTTCCCGCCGTATCTCTTCCTTAAAACTATCGATATAGAAGGTACTCGTTTGGTTTGTCGACACCTTTGTGAAGCTTGTCTAGCCTTTCTAAGGGAACCTGAACTCGGGATAAAAAGAAGGGAACTAAAAGCTGGTTCTGCGATCAGATCTTTCGACCAAGAGAGAGCCATCGCAAAGAAACCAGCTATGCATAAATTAGTGGACTTATTTTGTCATGTCGATGACTTTTGTAAGGCTTTTCTACCTCAGTGGCAAAAACTTCAGCTTGAAAGCGGCGAACGTAAGCGAAACCGCAAAGGTCGAATGTCCGAAAGCGAAATCATGACAATCATTATCGCTTTCCATATGTCTCATCAGCGTGATTTCAAAAACTTTTACCTTGGAATCGTACGCCGTCACTACAAGAGTGATTTTCCCACACTACTCAGTTACACACGATTTCTTGAAGTAATGTCTTCTGTGCTCGTGCCATTGAGCTCTTTTTTTACTCATGTTAAAGGAGAGCCGACAGGCATTGAGTTTATTGACTCTACGAGTATTAAGGTCTGCCAAAATTTACGCATTCCAAGGCATAAGGTTTTCAAAGGAACTGCGGCAAGAGGTAAAGGTACAATGGGCTGGTTCTATGGGTTTAAGCTTCACATCATTACCAACCATCTCGGCGATATCGTTGCAGCCAAACTTACACCTGCTAATACCGATGATAGAAAGCCTGTTCGGGAACTATCAAAAGGCCTTTTCGACAAGCTGTATGCAGACAAAGGCTATATCAGTAAAGCACTTACCGAAGATTTAAAAGAGGACGGAATTACCCTAATTACGACCCACCGTAAGAACATGAAACCGAAAGTACTTGCCGCTTGGGATAGAGCGATGTTGTCAAAAAGGTTCATTATCGAAACCATTAATGACCAACTGAAAAACATCTCTCAGATAGAGCATTCCCGCCATCGGAGCCTGCATGGATTTATGTTGAACCTACTTGGAGGGCTAATCGCATACAGTCTGAAACCAGAAAAGCCATCGCTAAATATCACGAGCGCTGAGAAAATAGGGTTGATGGCGATGGTTTAAACCGATCTGAGGTTAAGGGAGTAAAAAAGGCATTCGCTTTAGTCATTTTTATATT
This sequence comes from Agarivorans sp. QJM3NY_29, assembly GCF_050870835.2. Lineage (NCBI taxonomy): Bacteria > Pseudomonadati > Pseudomonadota > Gammaproteobacteria > Alteromonadales > Alteromonadaceae > Agarivorans > Agarivorans sp. QJM3NY_29. Next base: position 202,017 of record NZ_CP194036.2, read on the forward strand.
CTTAAGTTGAAGGCCAGATAGAACCTACCAAGATTTTTGTTTATTTTTTGTTGAAAAATTACTTCTACACCGACGAATCAACCTTTTTCATCTATTTGAGTTCGTGCAACTCATTGTATACTTGAATCTATTTCAAGAAACATGATATAAATCAAATTCAGATATTTTGTTAATGATGGGTTGCATTTTATCGATCTATTCTATTGTTGTCTCTCGATTTATATTTTCAAAGCTTTAACTAAGTATTGCCATCATCATTGAGTAGGATGATCCAATGTCGGGCGTTAAAAGGGAGTTTTATGCGCATATCAAGTTTATCCTCAATTGCTGTAGCAGCATTATTTGGGCTATCTATTCCGGCCTTCGCGGCTAATGACACTTATGCCCTCGATAGTGGCCAGCTGCGTTTTGGCACTGGTACAGAAACATCGATCACTGCTTCTGGTGTATTAAAACAACCTTTTTATTATGACGATGCGAATAGCACATGGTACAAATTGACTTATTCGAGCTACCCCCTGAGTAGTGCGATTGGGTTTGGCGGGGATGGCTCCGAGATTTGGAATAATAATGGCACTATTACTCAAGATCCTACTTTAAGTAATCAGACCATCGATAGCTCGGCTTTTACTTTGTATGATGGCGTGAAGGGTTATGGAACCCTTACTACAAATGGCTCGCTCGCCTTGGATGGAGCTAATTTGGGCTATCAGGCGAGCTTTACCGTCGAGCAAGACTCTCCCTATGTTTCGATTACTGTTAGCCTGAGCAATTTGGGGACTAGCAACGTCGAAAATCTTCGTTTCTGGATGGGGACGCGAGATGATTATGTGGGGACCGATGATAGCCCCACTAAAACACGTGGTAATTTAGTGGATGGTGTATTCACGCCAATTTCTACGTCAGCGGAGCAAGCGCAAGGCTTACAAATTGAAAGTAATAATGGCTCCAGCACTAGTGGGGTGTTGTTTTATGTAAAGTCTGACGCAGCCTATCTCGTGCAGAATAATTGTTGCTCTTTTACTAATGTCATTAATCAAAACCCTGCCATCTCGACTGTCCAAGCCAGCGGAGATGGCTCCTATGCTTTTTATATTCGAATGAAGGATCTTGCGCCCGGCGAGACGGACTCCTTTACTTGGTATTACGCCGCCGGCGATTCATCTGAACTGCAAGCTTTGGCTCAGACCATTTATGACGCGGCTCAGGGGAAAGACGTTGTTGAAAATGTGCCGGTGGCTTTCGAAGATGAAGACTTTGTTGATGCTCAAGGAAATGTTGTTGCTAAAATTCGTATCGCTTCATTGCCAGAAAATGGCGCACTTACATTAAATGGAGCCACGATCAGTGAGGCGTTAGAGATTAATAGCGCCGATTATAATCTGATTAGCTATGCCCCCGATGAAGATTTTGTAGGGACCGACCAATTCACCTGGCAGGCCTGGAATAGTTCTAATTCAGAATACAGTTCGGATATTAGCACGGTGACATTTACTATTCTCAGCGATTCAGATGGCGATGGCTCAGCGGATGTGGCGGATGAAGATATTGATGGCGATGGTGTCCTTAATGAGGAGGATGCTTTCCCCGAAGACCCGACCGAATTTGTCGATACCGATGGCGATGGCATCGGTAACAATGCCGACACCGACGATGATGGTGATGGCGTAGCCGATAGCACTGATGCCTTCCCGCTTGACGCAGCGGAATCTGTTGATACCGATGGCGATGGCACCGGTAACAATGCTGACACCGACGACGATGGCGATGGCGTGTTAGATGCGGATGATGCTTTCCCACTCGATACAGCTGAATCAGTCGATACCGATGGTGATGGTACCGGTAACAATGCCGATACCGATGATGATGGCGATGGTGTGTTAGATGTTGATGATGCTTTCCCACTTGATGCTGCGGAATCTGTCGATACTGATGGTGATGGTACCGGTAACAATGCCGATACCGATGATGATGGCGATGGGGTTGCCGATACTGGTGATGCCTTTCCATTGGATGGTAGTGAAATTATTGATACTGATGGTGACGGCACCGGTAACAATGCCGACACCGATGATGATGGTGATGGCGTAGCCGATAGCACCGATGCTTTCCCACTTGATGCTGGGGAATCTACCGATACTGATGGTGATGGCATGGGTAATAATACCGACACCGACGATGATAATGATGGCGTAGCCGATAGCACCGACGCCTTCCCCTTAGATGCTGCCGAAACCGTCGATACCGATGGCGATGGCATTGGTAACAATGCTGATACCGATGATGATGGTGATGGGGTCGCCGATGCCAGCGATGCCTTCCCCTTAGATGCTGCTGAAACCGTCGATACCGATGGTGATGGTATCGGCAACAATGCCGATACCGATGATGATAATGATAATGTGCTAGATGCAGATGATGCCTTCCCTCTTGACGCAGCGGAATCCGTCGATACCGATGGTGATGGTATCGGTAACAATGCTGATACCGACGACGATGGCGATGGCGTATTAGATGCGGATGATGTTTTCCCACTTGACGCTGGGGAATCTGTCGATAGCGATGGCGATGGTATTGGTAACAATGCCGACACCGACGATGATGGGGATGGCGTATTAGATGGTGATGATGCTTTCCCACTTGACGCTGCGGAATCTGTCGATACTGATGGCGACGGTACCGGTAATAATGCCGACACCGACGACGATGGTGATGGCGTATTAGATGCTGATGATGTTTTCCCACTTGACGCTGCGGAGTCTGTCGATACCGATGGTGATGGCACGGGTAACAATGCTGATACCGACGATGATGGTGATGGCGTATTAGATGCGGACGATGCTTTCCCACTTGATGCTGGGGAATCTGTCGATACTGATGGCGACGGTACCGGTAATAATGCCGACACCGATGACGATGGCGATGGCATGAGTGATGAATGGGAGCTTGCTAATGGTCTTGATCCTCTCGATAGTGCTGATGCTGCTTTAGATTCTGATGGTGACGGTGAGAGTAACCTGGAAGAATTTACCAAGGGCAGTGATCCGCTCCGCGATACCGTGGCGCCTGTAATAACGCTTGATCCTGAACTTTGGTTTAATGCCACAGGCTTATTTACTCAGCTTGAATTGACTGCTGTTTCAGCCACCGATCATTTAGATGGTGAAATTGCAGTTGAGATGGTCGCCGGACAAACCTTACTGGAGCCAGGGGTACATACGTTGACTTATCGCGCCAGTGATGCGGCGGGTAATATCGCAGAAGTTAATCAAACTGTGAATGTGAGACCCTTGATAAACTTTACGAAGGACCAAACCATTTTTGAAGGGGATTCGGTAACGGTAGGCGTTGTGTTAAATGGCGAATCGCCGGTTTATCCACTCACGATTCCTTATGTTGTGTCTGGTACGGCGAGCAATGGATTGGATTATGTGCTAGAGGATGGCAACTTTGTTATTGAATCAGGCAAACAAGCGCAAATTAGCTTTGATAGTTTAAACGATTCGATTGCCGATGACGCCGAAACTATCGAACTAAGCTTGCTTGGTGATAGCGCTGAATTGAATATGGGAAATAGAACTTCCCACCTGGTGACAATTAGTGAAGAGAATATCGCGCCCGAAGCGAAATTTGCGATCCGTCAAAATGAGAAATTACGGGCAGTGATCGCACAAGATCAAGGCATGGTCAGCATTCAAGTACAGGTGAGTGATGCAAATGCAACGGATACTCATACTATGGTGTGGGATTTATCCGACAGCCTAACGGGACTAGCACCTGAGGGCGATACTTTGAGTGTTGATCCAAGTGACTTAGCCGCTGGTGTTTATACGATCGCGGTGGTGGTGACGGATTCAGGTTCGCCTTCGTTAAGTGACAGCGTGCAGACTAGCTTTACTGTCACTTCGATCCTGCCAGCCTTGTCGAATAGTGTCGATAGTGACCAAGATGGTTTGTCCGACTTTGAAGAGGGTTACCAGGATACAGACCAAGACGGTATTTATGATTACTTAGATAATCAAAATTTATCGTCTAATGTTGTCGGTCATCTCATTTCGGAAGGCAGTTATAACTTACTTGAATCAGATCCCGGAACCAGTTTACGGCTGGGTCAAGGTGCGCTGCAGCTCGGTCGTGAAGGCACCTTAGTGGAAGAAAATGACATGTATAGTGATACTCAATCGCTTGACAGTGATGTGGTTACACATGTTGGAGGGATCTTTGATTTTGAAGTTCACAATATTCCTGAGCATGGGCAATCGGTGAATGTGGTGATCCCTCAGCGTGCTCAGATCCCGGAAAATGCGGTTTATCGTAAATGGTCTCCGGAGGGTGGCTGGCGTACTTATGTGGAAGATGCTAACAATCTGATTTCGTCAGCCCCAGGCTCAGAAGGTTATTGTCCCCCCCCTGGAGATCCTGCGTTTGAAGTTGGCTTGGTGAGCGGGTATTGGTGTATACAGCTAACGATCGAAGATGGAGGTCCCAATGATGATGATGCGACAGCCAATGGAAGCATTGTCGATCCAAGTGGTATGGCGACTCGTCAGCCAATTACCGAAGGGGTGAGTGCTTCTGGTGGCGGCTCATTTGGTGGCGTGGCGGGTTTGCTATTGGTTGTGCTGGTGATGGTTCGCCGTCGTTTTTCGTAAGCAGTGATAAGGATATTTTTGAGAATGAAAAAACGATTCGTCTATGGATGTATTTTGGCGATCATCGCTTGGATGGGCTCGGTGCAAGCCGCCAGTTATGATGAGGGCAGTCCTTGGAAACTAACCCTTGGAGCAGGGCGGGTATTCAGTAATAGCGATGTGTCTGAGATAAACCGAGGCTTGAGTCAAGCAGGGCAAGATGTTCAGGTGTCTGATTTTGATGATAGTCGCTTAGGTTTGAGTGCTTGGTTGGCTTATCAATGGTCTGCTCACCATAGTGTGGAGCTTGGTTATGTCGACTTTGGTGACATTCAGGGGACTATCAGTGGTGACATGGTGGATCCAGATGAGCTACAAGCAGCACTGAATGACAATTTCCCACATTCTGCGAGAGGATTCGCGCTAACTTGGCGGCCATCTTACCGAGTGGTGAATAACATGTCGGTTTATGGTCGGGTTGGCCCTTATTTTTGGAAGACCAAGGTGAATGCAAGTAATGATTTAATCAATACCAGTCATTCAAGTGGCGTTGATGTCTTGCTTGGTGCGGGTGTTGAATGGAAAGTTGCACGGCGTTGGGCCGTTGGCATTGGTTGGGACCGCGGTTATTTTGGTTCCGACAATAATGATTTGATCTCCTTGAGTGTAAGTTTTCATTAGTAGACTCTCTTGCGTCGCGTGAGCTTCAGCTGAGTAATTGCTTTGCCAAGCTCTGTGAATCAACCAGACAAGCCAAGCTTGTCTGGTTTTTTTATGGGACTGTTGAGCTGCTGTTTGCTTTAATACCAATCTAACTAATGATCGCTTCATTCTTGTTCGCCTAGATCACCGCCTATCTTGAGTGCTTCCTTCGTCTTGTTATTTCAGACATTCGCGATGTTTTCACCGTTGTCACGCGCCGCTCCCACAAAAGCTTCCCTTCGCAGAGACAGCGATTGAGAAAATCTTGAGATTGTTTTTGTTATTTATGGACATCTATACATCCAGATCGGTAGAATTTTGAAATCTTAAAGACAGTTAAAGAGAAAAATTAATGTCGCAAACTAGCATCACCATCCTCGACGGCGGCATGGGCCGCGAATTAGCTAAACGTGGGGCGCCGTTTCGTCAGCCCGAATGGTCTGCTCTGGCGATGATTGAAGCGCCAGACATGGTGCAACAGGTACACCAGGCCTTTATCGAAGCCGGTTCGCAAGTTATTACCACCAATAGTTATGCTTTGGTGCCCTTTCATATTGGCGAGCAGCGTTTCATCGAACAAGGACTCGAGTTGGTACAGCGCTCAGGTGAGGTGGCTCGCCAAGCGGTAGAGCAGGCTCAATCGACTTGCGCGGTGGCGGGTTCTATTCCTCCTTTATTTGGCTCTTATCGAGCCGATTTATTCTGTGCAGAGCAGGTTGAGACGGTGGCGACCCCGATAATTCGTGGCTTAGCCGAGTATGTGGACCTTTGGTTGCTGGAAACGCAGAGTCTGATTGAAGAAACTCAATCGGTGACTCAACTTATTCAACAGCTTAGCGCTGAGCAAAAGCCTATTTGGGTATCTTTTACCCTGGAAGATGCAGAGCCGACCGCCGAACCTTGTCTGCGTTCCGGTGAAACGGTGCAGGCAGCGGTGAAAGCGATGTTTGGCTTGGGGATTGAAGCAATCTTATTCAATTGTTGTCAGCCCGAAATTATTGAAGCAGCCTTGCAGGTGGCCCAGGCCGAGTTAGCTGCCCATCCGGAGCAGAGCATCCGCTTAGGTGCTTACGCGAATGCCTTCCCGCCGCAACCTAAAGACGCGACGGCGAATGACGGCTTAGATGAGTTGCGCGAAGATCTATCGCCTTCGGCTTATCTTGGCTGGGCGGAGAAGTGGCAAGCCCAGGGCGCTTCGCTGATTGGCGGATGTTGCGGCATTGGGCCGGAGCATATTGCGGCCCTGGCCGCACATTTTTCAGCGCCCACTTCAGCCTAGCGAGCAAACATCCCCATCACTCATGCTTTCTTAAGCTTTATCGGCTGAGGACCGCGTGGCTGGTGGGTAACAGTGATGCGCTGGCTAGTTCGCGAAGAACCACTCGCAGCATCTGTTGCCTACCCAGCCCCTTAATCATGGGCTGGGTACACTAATTTGAAAAAAGACTGGCGAGATCGGGGCGATGATCAGGCCGACTGGTCAGGTTGATATTGGCTTTGATGTGATCGATATGTTGCTGCATTAACTGCACCGCCAGCGCTTCATCCTTAGCACGCATCGCCTGCACAATTTGCAAGTGTTCATCATCGCGGCAATTACTCATGCCGACCGCCCCAAACATACCAATAATTAACGAAGACTGAGTGACTAAATCTTTCACCAGACGCAGCATCACCGCATTATCTGCCACCTGAGCCAAGCTAATATGAAACTGCCCCGAAAGCGTGATGGCTTTACGTCGATCGCCTGCGGCATGCGCCACAGATTCCTGTTCGAGGTGCTGGCTTAAGCGCTCAAAGTCGCCGGGCTGGGCTCGCTGGACAGCTAAACGCATGATACTGGGCTCGATGGCTAAACGGGCTTCGAATACATCTTGGGCCTGTTTTGTGGTAGGGCTGGCGACAAAGGCGCCCTTATTGGGTTGCAGCACCACCAGCTGGCGATTGGCCAGGGTTAATAATGCCCGCCGTACTCGCATGCGCCCCACGCTAAAGGCCTTACACAGTTCAGACTCTGCCAATTTGGTGCCGGGCGCCAGGCGCTGGTCGATTAAGGCTTCATAAATGCGCTCTACAATCATTTCTTCTTCGGCGCTATCGGCGATTTTATTGTCATTCATGGATAATTGTTAACCTTCCTGGCGATTCAAGCGGTGCAACATTTTAAACCACGCTGCACTATTTTCATTCATATCTTACGACATTTCACTGAATTAGCCTGCATTGTTTTGTTGCCCGAGAGGAGGCCGGTTCGCGCGATCCCCAACAAAACAGGGCTGCTAGCGCTATTGCGTAAAAAATGAACGGCTTAACCAGTGCATGGCATAAGCCTTGCTTGTTAACGATGCGAAGCGTGTATTGTTAACAATGTATTATTTGTGGTTAACGATCCATGAGTTTCAAGGAAAACGAAACCAATCATTTTTTATTTGCTGTTCAGTGAGAAGCATAAATGTGTGCTTTAAAGGAGATCATCCAATGCAATATCGCAATTTTATAAAGTATGGCCTGTTAGCCAGTGCTATCAGTATAACTTGTTCTACCTTTGCTTTTGCCGCCAATCCGGTGCTTAAAGTTGGCTTTGTTGGGGTGACCTCCGGTCCGGCGGCTGCCTGGGGGATTTCTAACCAACGTTCCATGGAGACACGCGCCGATTGGCTCAATGAAACCGGCGGCGTCACCATCGGTGATACGACCTACGATATCGAAATTGTTGCCTTCGATGATCAAAAAGATCCAAAACGCTCGATTGCCGGTATGGAGAAAATGGCGCAGGAAGGCATTCACTATGTGGTGGGACCAAACGTGGATGACGGCGCAGCAGCGGTTAGACCGGTGGCCGAGCAAAAGGGCATTATGTATTTTCCCTATGCCTTCCCCAAATCTTTATATACCAAACCGGCGTCAAATGCGGTCTTGGGCATGGTGGCGAACTATCAGTCGGGGCCCGCTATTTATGCCTACCTGATGAAACAAAAGGGCGTAAAAAAGGTCGCCTTTGTGGCTGCCAATGAGTCCGATCCGCTGAGTCAAAGAAACGGTGGGGTTGCGGCAGCCAAAGCCCTGGGCCTGGACGTGGTCTCAAGCAACGTGACTTACCAGGTGGATACCACCGACTTTACCCCGGTGTTATTGCCAGTGATTAAATCTCGTCCAGACTTATTGGTATTATCGGGAGTCTCTCCGGCCAACGCACCGCAGTTGATCCGCTCGGCACGTGAGTTAGGTTACAGCGGCCTGATCTCCACCGAAACGGCGCAAGATGCCAACGTACTCCAAGAAGGTGCCGGCAAGCTGGCCGATGGCTTTATCTCGGTGGGGGGCGCATCGACACCTGAGTTGGCCTCTGATGCCATGCGTGAATTTGTCGCGCGCTACACCAAGAAATTTGGTGAATATAATGACGAGTCAAATACCAAAGTTTATGCCCTGGAGTACATTCTTGAAACGCTGAAAGCCAATCCTCGCGCGATTGACGATGTGGCGGCTTTTCAAACCACCATGGATACCTTTGAGGCGCCCAACCCTTATATGGTGGGTGATGCCAAGTTGAGTTATGTCGGCATGTCGTCTTTTGGTCAAAAGCGTCAAGTGTCGGTGCCGCTGGTGGTGAATGTCTATCGTGATGGCAAATTTGAGACCTTATTTGTCGCCAATGTCGACTAGTTGCTTGCTGGCAGCGCTTTAGGCTGCCGATGCCTGGTCGCTTGCAGGAGCGATCAGGCGCTTTATAAGTTTGCTTTGTGAAGGCTTGGTTATGGAACAGATTATTGTAAATGGTCTCTACCTTGGGGCGCAGTACGCACTGATTGCCTTAGGACTTACCCTAATTTTCTCGCTGATGAATGTACTCAATTTCGCCCACGGACAGATGTATGTATTAGGCGGATTTGTCACCTATACCATCGTGGTGCAATTTCAGTTGCCATTCTTGGTGGGCTTGATCTTATCGGCGCTGACGCTAGCTGTGGTGGGAGCGCTGATCGAAAAATACTTATTTAGACCAGTGATTAAAAAATCCAAACGAGACGAGAGTTCGATGTTACTGGCGGCCGGTATTGCGTTTTTTCTGGATGCGGTGATCCTGCTGAGTTTTGGTGAGAAGCAGCGTGGCGTCCCGAAAATTGTAGAGGGTGTTTTCAACTGGGATTTTCGAGTGATTATGCCCTATGACCGGATTGTGATAGGCCTGATTGCCATCGCCATGATCGTGGTTTTCATTTTATTAATGCAGTATTCAAAGCCGGGGCGAGCCATGCGAGCGCTGGCTCAAGATAAGGTGGCCGCTCAGTTGATGGGGGTGGATGTGGACCGCTATCAGATGATTGGTTTTGCGCTGGGCGCCAGTCTTGCTGGTGTGGTGGGCGGCTTACTGGTGACCATTACCGGGATTAATCTTGGTATGGGCGGACCGGCGTCCATTAAAGCCTTCATGATGATCATGATTGGCGGAGCGGGGGTGATTTCGGGGGCGATAGCCGGCGGATTTATTCTTGGCATGTTAGAGAGTGTCGGCCTATCGGTGCTTTCGGAATATGGTGATATTACCTACTTGGTGATATTTGTCTCTTTGATGGTCTTTTTAGCCATTCGCCCGCAGGGGCTGATGGGCAAACCTTGGGGCTAAGCAAATGAATAGAAAAACAGTATTGAACGTGGCGCTATTTCTGGTCGCGGTTTATTTATTGGTGCCCTTGCTGATCATGCTCAGTGGCCGCAGTGATTTTTATTACACGCTCACTTCGGTGGCACTGCTATCCATTGCCTCGGCAGGAGTATGGTTAACCTTCTCGATTGGTCGGATCAATATCGGCCAGGGCGCTTATGCACTGGCTGGGGGTTATGTTTCGGCGATCCTGGTGACACAGTTTGAGCTTAATTTCTGGCTCACCCTGCCGCTGGCGGGCATCTTTTGCGCGCTGCTGTCGGTATGCATTGGTTTGCCGATCTTAAGATTGCGTGGCGTCTATTTTGCTATGGTCACGCTGGTGTTGACTGAGGTGATGCGACTCACCGCCCTGGCGCTTCCGGTGACTCAGGGAGCGAAGGGGATTACTTCCATTCCGCTGCCTCAGGCGCTGGAGATCTTCGGATTCAGATTGATCCCCGATTTTTCCAGCCTGAAAAATCCCAAGCTGGCTTTTTATTTGATGGCTGTGAGCATGATGATCGTCGCCTATGGAGTGGTGTGGCGTTTGGTGAATTCTCGGCTGGGTCATCTGTGCCGTTCGCTCCAGCAAAACGAAGAGCTATCGGCCTCGATAGGGGTGAATACCGCCTACTTACGTGTGGTGACCTATGCCATCTCCTCTTGCTTTGGCGGGATCGCGGGTGCCAGTTTTGTGGCAATTTCGCAGTCGGTTTATCCTTCGTCATTCCAGGTCGCCGACAGCGTGAACTTCATGCTGAATTGTTTTTTGGGCGGCTTGGCTTATGTGTTTGGCCCGATGCTCGGCACCTTGATGCTGTATTTTGGCTGGGATCTGTTGTTTACCGCGGGTAAGTATCAAATGCTGATTTTCTCTAGCTTGTTGATTATTTTGATGTTGGCGCTGCCCAACGGCGTGCTGAGCCTGCTGGAACGAAATAAGGAGCGCTCATGACAGCCTTACTCGAATTGCGCGCTGTGACCAAGCGTTTTGGTGGTTTAACTGCGGTTAACAATATTAGCTTCTCGGTGGCGGAGGGCGAGATCCTATCGGTGATTGGCCCCAACGGCGCGGGGAAGTCGACCCTGTTCCAGCTGATCTCATCGTTCCTGAACACCAGTAGTGGCGAGGTCTTGTTCAGGGGGCAGCGAGTCAATAATCTCGCGCCGCATATTGTGGCGCGTAAGGGCATTGTGCGCACCTTTCAGGAAACCACGGTGTTTCGGTCAATGACGGTGCGCGAGAACATTATTGCCGCCCATCATCTGCGCTCTAAAGCTTCCTTGCTGGGGTTCTTTTTCGGCACTAGGGCAGCCCGTGCCGACGAGCGCAACTTCGGTGAATCGGCAGATAATCTTATCGAATTTCTGGAAATGCAGGCGATTGCGGATGAACTGGCCTCCAACCTGCCTCAGGGCCACCTTCGAGCGTTGGGCATGGCGATTGGCCTGGCCACCGATCCGGCGGTGTTATTGCTCGACGAACCTTTTGCAGGGATGAATCACGACGAAACCATGAAAATGGTGACGTTGGTGAAACGACTGCGAGATGAGCGCCAGGTGACGGTGTTGCTGGTCGAGCATGACATGCCAGCGGTGATGAAGATTTCAGATCGGCTGATTGTGATTAACTTTGGCCAGAAAATCGCTGAAGGCACCCCTTCTGAGATTCAAAATAACCCCAAAGTCATCGAGGCCTATTTGGGCTCTGAAGACGCCGCGATCGGGATGTAAACTATGAGCGAAATACTGCGTTTGGATAATGTAGAACTGTATTACGACCACGTATATGCCCTGAAGGGAGTCAGTTTGAATCTTCAGCAAGGGGAAACGGTGGCTTTAATTGGGGCCAATGGTGCCGGCAAGTCGTCGATTTTACGGGCGATTACCGGTTTATCTGCCATTCACTCAGGGTCGATTAATTATTGCGGGGAGCGCCTCGATGGCACTGCCGCCGCCGAGATCGTGAAAAAGGGGATTGCCATGGTACCGGAAGGGCGGCGGGTATTTCCGTTGATGTCGATTAAAGATAATTTGCTGATGGGCGCATTTACTCGCAGTGACAAGGCGGGCATCGCCGAGACGCTGGAGAGTGTTTTAGAGCGTTTTCCGCGCCTGCGCGAGCGCTATCATCAGCAGGCCAGTACCCTGTCTGGCGGCGAGCAGCAGATGATGGTGATCGGACGCGCCCTGATGGCGAAACCGAAGTTGTTATTACTCGACGAACCCAGCCTGGGGATTGCGCCGAAGCTGGTTCAGGACATTGCCCGCTCGATTGTTGCTATTTCCCGCGATCAGGAGGTAAGTGTGTTGCTGGTGGAGCAAAATAGTCGTATGGCGATGTCGATATCCAATCGCACCTACGCCTTATCAACCGGCTCGGTGGTATTGGAGGGTGCTTCCCGAGAATTGATCCATGATCAGCGAGTGAAAGCCGCTTATCTGGGGGGCGAGGTGTAAACGCGATGCGAATTTTGCTAGTGAATCCAAATACCTCGGCGGCGATGACCGAAAAAATTGCCGCCTCTGCCCGACTGGTGGCCGCACCGGGCACCGATGTGCTGGCGGTGCATTCGCTGCAGGGCCCTGCCTCCATCGAAGGTTACTATGATGAGGCGATGAGTGTGCCGGGGATGTTGGCGGCGATCCAAACGGTGGTGAATTATGACGCCATCGTGATTGCCTGTTTTGATGATACTGGCCTCGACGCCCTGCGTTGTGTCACCGATAAACCGGTGTTGGGGATCGGTGAGGCAGCCACTCATGTGGCCTCGATGCTGGCCAATAAATTCTCGGTGGTGACGACTTTGGCGCGCTCGGTACCGGCACTGGAACATAACTTGTTGAAATATGGGATGGAACGAAAATGCGCTAAGGTTCGTTCTTCGGAAGTGGCGGTGCTGGAGCTGGAGCAAGCGAATCCGCAGGCCTTCGCCAAGATCTGTTCAGAGATAGAGCAAGCCATCGCGCAGGAGCGTGCCGAAGCCATCGTATTGGGCTGTGCCGGAATGACTGACTTGGCCGAAACGCTTGCCAACAAATATGGTTTACCGGTACTCGATGGGGTGTCCTGTGCGATCTCACTATGTGAAAGTTTGGTGCGTTTAGGCGTGAAAACCTCACGTTTGGGTGGTTATGCGGCGGCGGTGGACAAGAGTTAAGCTTGCCTGCGAGCCTTTAAGCCAAGTGACAAGGTTTATCTTCGCAATAAAAAAGGCCCCTCTCGGGGCCTTTTTCTATTTTTCTATACTTGGTTGCTGAGCATTACTCATTAATGTGGGCAATCACAGAATTAGCGGTGTATTCCAGGGTGACCGAGTGCCCGGCTAAGCTTGCCGTGGCGTATTCACCTTTCAGGCCTTTGGCAGCGTTGATGAGGGTAAAGCTGTCTCCTGCTTTAAGCGCTTGTTGGCCGGCTTCAAGCTGGATATTGCCTTGATTAACATAAGCGACACCCGCAATCTTGATTTGCTCGGCATCGGCGTCGAGTACCAGTTTAAGCACCCCCGATTTTTGAGTAAAGTCACCGTCAATTTCCAGCGCGCCACGGCTATCTACCTGAACTTCACCACTGCTGAGGTAGAGGTCGCCCTGACCAAAGGCTGTTGGTGATTGCGCTGTTAATACTCCGCCAAGTAACAAAGTTCCGCCGCTATAGCTGTTATTACCGCTTAGGTTGAGTTGGCCTGTACCATCTTTGCTGAGCATGCCTTCGCCACTAATGTTGTTGCGCCACCAGTCTTGCGCGGCGAAACCACCTTCGCTGCGAACCATGGTGACATGCACATCGCCATCAAAGGCACCATAACCATCGGCGGCAGCAACCAGGTTGATACGTCCCCAGCCATTGGTTTTATCCAACATTGGGTAGCCTGAATCGACTTCGGTGCTGGCGAGTACTGCGCGGCGTTGTGCATCACTCAAGTAAGGTTGGCGGGTGGCCAATAAGGCTTCGGCGCCTTCCGGAACGATTGGTGCTAGTCCTTTGGTGCCGGTTTGCGGTAGGCCATAGGTGAGGCGGAAGGTGTAGGCGTCTTTTAGGGCCTGATGATCGCGGTAGCGGTTGTTGTTAAATACATTCACGTTGAGGGTACCGTCATCGTTTTTGAAGCTTCCTTCGTTGGTGACGGTTTGATTTGCATAGTCATAAAGGCTCATGCTGGCAGCGGTGGCTTTGCCGCCGAAGTAGTCTCGTGTTTTGTTAAAGGCTGCCGCGGCAACATCTGGTTGAGTATTTAAGGCAAAGCTTGCGATCATCATCGCTTGTACTCGTCCACCAATCACATCAATCGGAGAGTGCATACCGGCTAAGATGCGGTTTTCACCCAAGTCCGAGCCACGGGCAACCAGCGCATCAAAACGCTCGGGCAAGGCGTAGGCATAGGCTAAAGAGGCCAGAATACCGGCATTCGTGTGACCACTGGGGTAGCCGTTATCTTTACGACGGTTTTCGGTGGTAGGGGTATATAAAGAGTCGGCTTCATGGCTGCTCGAGTGGGCACGACGGGCACAGAACAGGCCTGGGATCACCTTGACACTGGTAGTGTACTTGTCAATTCGGTAATCGGCGTTGGCTCGGCTGGCACTGCTGCCATCAATACAGCTAAAGGTTTCCACGGCGATGAAGTCCGTTTCTCCTTGGTCATTCATGCGCCAGGGACGCGGCGTGCCAAATAGGTATTTAGGGCCGCTGGTGGACGCGTAAGAATTTCTAAACAGTTGGGCGAGCTTGACCACATCGCCTAAGGTTGAGTCGGCAAGTCCACCATAGGTGGAAAAGCTATCGTTGTCGCCAGGCTTGTAACGAGTATTGTCGGTGACATCGCTGACTAAGATCTCTTGAAAACTGGCAAAAGCACCTGAGTTTGCCGCGTAGTCTTCGGTGAGTGGGCCAAAACCATCGATAGTGCTGTAGTTTTTACTGCGAATATCATCTAAGAAGGCGTAGAGCGTTTGTTGTTCGGTACGCTGAGCAGTAACATCCACTACATATTTGATGTTGGCTTGCCAGGTGGCCGGGTCTTTAATTTCGCTACCCGCGGCTACATAATCACTCGGCTGACCATTGGCTGCATTGTGCGGATTGGGGCCATCACCGGCTTTGTAACCATTGTCTGCATCGGTGTAATCTTTAGCATATTCCTGCCAATGATCGGTGGTTCCTTTCCATACATCGTTAATCCCACTCAATAAAGTATTGATCGGATTGCTGCTGAGGGTGAAACGGCCATTACCATCGCTGCGTGGAATATAGGCAACACTGGGGAGTGGATCGCTTACATCGGGGATAGCCACATATTGTTCGAAACCCACACCTCGAGGCTGAGCTGGTTCGGTGATGGTTACTGCTGTGTCGCTGTCATTATTACAGGCGGAGAGTAAACTCACAGCAAGTGCGATAGTGCTGAGCTTAAAGAGCGGTTTGTTACTACTGCTGAACTTCATGTGTTGGTTATCCATTTGGTCGATTAATTACGTCGCGATGCTAATGGATATATATTTCACTTTTATTTAATTTATGTTTCAGTTATTACGTGAAAGATTAGTAGCTTATGGGGTACTGAGGGTGAATTTGACTCCTCTCTGAGTTCGTTGGCTAGTCATGGTTTGGTTGATCACGGTGCAATACTCAAGTCGTGGTAGTCTATAAATAAAATATCACGAACCAAGATGGTTTTTCAGAGGCCTGAGCAATGAAGGAATTTTTGCTACAACGCTTTGTGCAAATCGATTGGAGTTGCAATCAAGGGCAGTTGTTTGCCATGTTACTCTTAGCGCTATGGTTATGGGCTATATGGCCAGCCAAGGCCATTGAGGCCTTGCTCAAGGATGGTAATAAGCAAACCAAGTTATTGCTCGTGCTGACGGCGATGAATGGATTGTGGTTACTCGACGGGAGTGTGACTGAGGGGATCCATGTTCATTTTCTGGGCTTAGTCACCCTAATGTTGATGTATGGTTGGCGAATGGCCACGGTGATGGCGATGTTGCCTACGATGTTTTTCGCCACATTGATGTTAAAACAGCCCTTCGATTTTGCTATTTATGGCTTGTTGGTGGTCGCCTTACCGACTTTTTTATGTTTTGCCGTGTATAGTCAGGTATTTAAGTATTTACCCCATCACTTGTTCGTTTATATTTTTTGTGGGGCATTTTTGAATGCCTTTTTGTCGATCATCTTTCATATTCTGGCATGGTCGGTTTGGCTGTGGTTGAGTAAAGACTACAGCTGGGATTTCTTGAACCAGAACTACTTGTTAATTATTCCATTATTGGGTTTCCCTGAAGCCTTACTGAATGGCATGGCGGTGACGTTGATGGTGGTCTACTGTCCGCATTGGTTATATGACTATTCTGACAACACCTACTTTGAACGTTAATAAGTGACACTCAAATCAAAGCGAATCGTTCGGTATTGCTCCCAATTTAATAAGGACTCTGTGCGCGAGCAGTAATCATTGGCATTGATAAAATAGAGATATCCAATCACTCTCGGTAAAATGGCCGTCGGTAGCTATTATTTATCAATCCGGTAACTTCACAATTAAAAGTATGGTGTTTACATCGGTTTATCTGGAAAATAAGCTTATTCATCCCGCAGGTATTACCAGCAATAATCACGATACCATTTTCATCACGAACTCTATCTAAAAAGTATAAATATCTTGTTCTTCGATTAAGAAATAATTTTTTATTGAGTTACAAATTAAATTTGTTGATTTTAAAATGAGGATTATTTTTAACAAAATAGTTTCAATAGCATTTGACACTTAAGTTGGATATTTTGTTTGTTGCGGATTGATTATTCTTCGGTTTTTTTTGGTGCGCTTGGTCTATGTTGATGGACTCTGCCTAATAAGCGAGTGAGCTGTTATTGTAAATAAATAGGCAGAGTTCTAAGGAAGCGACAGTTGATCTTGAAGACAAATGGAGCATTTAGTTTGTGATTTTGCACGATTAAACCCGCACGATTGCAGCAAAACATCGCGGATCTGCTATATATAAAATAGCAACTCAATCGTTAGTTTAGGTTATTAGCATAAAATGGCTAGATAGAGAGTCCTCATATGAACAATAAAGTTTTATCGGCAATTGCCCTTTCTCTGATGATCTTGCTGAGCCCTTTGGTTGTCGCCAAGCAGATAAACGTCAAAAAAGTTGAGGGTGATAAGGAGCTATTAATCTTTAGCATATTAAAACTAGCGCTAAGTAAATCTTCACCGGAGCTCAGTTTTAATCAAGCCAATGAAGAGATGACCGAAAGTCGGTTAATTAATGAAGTGATCGCTGGCAATATTGATGTAATTTGGGGCGGGGCCTCTACGGCCAATGAAGAACAGATGCGGGTGGTACGTATTCCAGTATTGAAGGGTTTACTCGGACATCGGATTTTTATTATTCGTAATGGCGACCAGCATCGCTTTGATAACATTAAAAACTTAAGTGATTTAAAACAATTAAAAGCTGGTCAAGGCACCTTCTGGGGGGATACTCAGGTGCTTAAAACCGCCAATATCCCTACCGTTACCACCATCAAATATAATAATTTGTTCCCAATGCTTGAAGGGGGGCGCTATGACTATTTCCCGCGAGCCGTGCATGAACCTTGGAGTGAGGTGAAA
Organism: Agarivorans sp. QJM3NY_29; assembly: GCF_050870835.2. NCBI lineage: Bacteria > Pseudomonadati > Pseudomonadota > Gammaproteobacteria > Alteromonadales > Alteromonadaceae > Agarivorans > Agarivorans sp. QJM3NY_29. The sequence goes on from NZ_CP194036.2 coordinate 219,620, forward strand.
GGCCATCAAGAGCTTAACTTAACGGTAGAAAAAAATTTGATGCTGATCTATCCCTTCGCGATGTATTTCTATGTAGGCAAAAACAACCAGCAATTACATGATTTGATTTATAAAGGTTTTGAAATGGCAATCGAGGATGGCAGCTTCGATACGCTATTTTTTAACCATCCAATGATCAAAGCGGTGCTCGAACAAGCGAACTTAGGTCCGCGGATCCGGATCCATATCGACAATCCTTACATGCACCAAGACACGCCAACGGATCGTCCTGAGTTTTGGCTTGATATTAATAAATTATAGGAAGGTAAGTGATGAAATCAATTACTCATAAGTCGATGCTGATGCTCTCAAGCACCTCGCTTGTGGTGATGCTTATTGTCTTTTCAGTGAGTTATTCCCTCGCAATCAATTATTTTGAGCGAGTCGAAGCGCAAGAGATCTCTGGACTGAAAAAGACCTTCAGTATTGTTCTGCGTGAGCCGATTTTCTCTTATGATAAAGATCTTATTCGGGATATTTCCGCAGGTTTTATTGATGATCCAATTATTCATTCGATCACTGCTTTTGACCATCGTGGTAAGTTATTGGCCGAAGTGACCGAAAGTGGCCCCACTCCCGATAGCTCGGCACTGGTGAGCCAAGATGTCGAGGTAGTTTGGAGTGGTAACGATCCGATCGGTAAGCTGGCAGTGACCTTTAGAACCGATAGCAATGATGCCTTGCTTAACATGGTCAAATTTACTTTTGTGGCGATTGCGGTTGTCTTGTTAATTACTTTACAAGCCACCAGTTGGTTTACGTTGTCTAAATTTGTGGTTGGTCCGATTAAGGTGGTCGCGGATGCCTTAGCCACCATCGCGGCGGGGGGCGGAGATTTAACCAAAAGATTGGAAGTGAAACGCGATGACGAAGTAGGACAGCTAGCCACAAACTTTAATCATTTTATTGAGCAGTTGCAGGGCTTGATTGGCAATGTGGTCGATAATGCCACGGAACTGGCTACCACCTCTTCTGGCATCAAAGATTCTGCCAGTAATAACCTAGCCGCCATTCAGCGCCAATTATCTGAAACAGAACAAGCTGCAACGGCTTTGAATGAGATGTCATCAGCGACTAATGAAGTCGCCAAAAGTGCCAACAAAACCGCCGAACATACGCGAAGTTGTTCGGAATTGGCAAAAAAAGGCGACCAAATGGTGCTAAATACTGCTTCGCAAATTAACCAACTGAATGATGAAATGACCGCAACTGCCGATAAAATTACTCATGTGAGTACTCAAAGTGACACCATTGGTTCGGTGCTCGACGTGATTAAGGGCATTGCAGAGCAAACCAATCTATTAGCGCTTAATGCGGCGATTGAAGCAGCCCGTGCGGGCGAGCAAGGTCGGGGGTTCGCGGTGGTCGCCGACGAGGTTCGTAATCTCGCACAACGTACTCAGGAATCTACCATCGAAATAGAACGGATTATTGAAGAGTTACAAGCAGCCTCTTCTAACGCAAGCGGTTCAATGCTATCCAGTCAAGAGGCGCTTCAATCAACCATTGAAGAGTCACAACTGGCGAACCAAACTCTAGAAGAGATACTCGAGAATATTAATCAAATTAATGATATGAACTTGCAAATAGCTGCCGCATCGGATGAGCAAAATATGGTTGCTTCTGATGTGAGTCGCAACGTAACTGAAATATTTTCCTTGTCTAATGAAATTACCTCTAATGCAGAAAATGTGCAGTTAGCCAGTGAGCAACTGAATGATCTTAGCAATAGCATTAAAAAATTATTGGCGAATTTCCACGTTTAAATAGTTTACTTCACGGCCTCTGGATCCAGAGGCCGCTTATTTCAGCGGCTAGGCTTAGCGACAGTGGTACTCATTTTTGCGATGTGTCTGGATTGTGACATTGACCTTCAATTGTGGGTATGACAAACGACAAAGCTCGCTTGCCAAGGGCTAAATGGCGGGCTACCCCCTGATTCCTCTAGGCATACTTCTTGATAACGCTCTTTAACTATGACAACACACGAGCGTCGCATCAATGGATAATAAACTGGATTGGTCAGCTTTTGCAGAGCAAGGCATGGGTGATGCCTATGCTGGGATCCCTAAGCAGGGTGGTGATTTTGCTAAAGCGGTGGCGGTTTGCATTGGCAGCGGTCATTGTGAGCGTAATCAACGTGGTGTGATGTGTCCTAGTTTTCGGATCACTCAGGATCCAGAGCAGTCTCCTGGAGGGAGAGTTCGGCTACTTAAGCAATATTTGAATCGTGATCTGGCTTGTGAACCAGAGCCTCAGTTAATGGCCGCTTTAGATCAATCGATGGATAGTTGCGTGGCGTGTAAGGGCTGCAAGCGCGAGTGTGAGAGTAACCTCGACATGGCACAAATTAAGGCCGAATATCTGGCTCAAAAGTTGGTGCAACAGCCGTTGTCGCGGCGCGATTGGCTATTTGCGCATCTGCCCCAGTTGCTCTATCGGCATCGGTGGTTGGGGAAGTTGATTGGTTTGCGTAATCGGGCTGCTTATCTTGCGAAACTTAGCGATCATTGGCTGGGTATTAGCGCGCGTATCGCCTTGCCTGAGCTGGCGACTCGACGCTTTGCTCCAGAAAAACGAGTTTACTATCCCTATCAGTCATTGAGCGATCGACCTCCGCGTTCGGTGGTGTTATGGATTGACCCTTTTACTGCATTATTTCACCCCAAACAGGCTGATGACGCCTTGCACGTATTGCGTAGCGCCGGTTATGTGGTGTGGCTGGTTCATCCGGAGTCGCAAGCCGATAGGGTTTTGGATTCGGGTCGAACTTTGTTCAGTAAAGGCTTGATTGATAGCGCTCGTCAACAGGCCAGCTACTTGTTGGAAGCACTGGCGGTCCATGTGCATTTTGAGCGCCCGATTATCGGTTTAGAGCCCTCATCGCTACTGATGTTACGGGATGAATTCTTAACACTTGGTTTGGGGGAGGCGGCTGAAAAAACCGCTAAAAAAGCGCTGCTTTTTGAAGAGTTTTTAGCTCGCGAAAGTCTGATGGCTGATTTCGCCTTAAAGCTGGTTGCTGAACCGCAATCAAAGCCGCTGCTGGTGCATGGTCACTGTCATCAAAAGGCGGTAGGCGCTATGAAATCGATGCGTCGAGTATTGCGCTTAGTAGCAGGCCTACAGTTTAAGATGATCGAGTCCACTTGCTGCGGTATGGCAGGTACCTTTGGCTTAGAGTCGGAACACATCGATCAGGCTCATGCCATGGCTGCGCAAGGTCTGCTTCCTGCACTGGCCCAGCAAACCGAGGCGACGATTATCAGTAATGGCTTTGGCTGTGCTTATCAAATAAAACAACTCAGTGGACGTAAACCACTGCATTTGGCCAGCTTCTTAGCGAGTCTAATTAAAAGGCCTCGCTGAGGTTTGGCCATTGCAGAATAGAGAGTGCTGTTTGTATTTAATTTTCGCGGGAGACAAAAATAGTTAATTGAAGTCTGAGGTATAGCATTTGGTTCGTTAAGCAAATGGGGTGTAACCAAACGTAAATCGCTTTGAGCGGATGGCTGGTGATTGATTATTTAGCGCTGCCATGGTTCAACTCGATGACACATGGCCAGCTTTACCTCAATAAATAACATAGGGCTGAAAAAGCACTCAAGCGAAACCCGCCCCTCGGTGAGGATTGGCTGCCATAGTGCTACTTCCAACTATTGTTTTTTGGGTTTACTTTTTAACATTTCAAGAATGTTTTTCTTGGCCGCGCCTTTAATCGCTTCGTTTTCTTGGATCTGTTGGCAAGCGGCTTTTGTCCCTGAAGCCGGGTTACAATCGGCATATGCAGTTGAGCTGCCACAATAAATGGTAAATACGCACAAAATTAAAGATATTTTTTTCATTGATAGACTCCATTAGTGAATATTGTTTAAGGCGGTCATTGCTTCTTCTTGGGTTTCAAAGTATTGCTGTAATTGGTCGATATACCAGATTTCCGAGCCTTGTGTATTGTCGCCGGAATCCAATATTTGAATGTCCCATTGCTGCTTATTTGGCAAATAGTAATGAATGATGAATTTATTCGATTCTTCGATGACTAAGGTCGGGAGGCTGGGGTTTGATGCATTGAGGGTAAAGTTGTAGGTACCGGTTTGCTTAATTTGGGTTTTAATATTCTCGCTATCAGAACCATTGTATAAGGTTTTTTCCTGAGCGAGTTGCAGCGTATGATTTCCGGTAGGCTGAGTTCCAATGTTGACCGCTGTGCTCCAATTGTTGTCGGAAACTTTAAACTCATAATTTCCCTGTTTTAGGAATAACAGACCACGGTAAATAAGGTCTCCTCCGTAATTTAAGGGAATGGTTGTCTCCCAAGCATTCATGCTGCCGCGAACAAAAACGTTTTTGTTAAGGGGACCATAATCAATACTTTTATTTTGTTGTGTCATCACGGCAATCGTAGGACCACCATTTTGGTAGTTAAATCGGATGCTGTAATTGGCTGCGGCCGGAATATCCAGTACTAAAGACTGGAAATTATTAATTGGCGTTCGAACATTTGGCTTCAGTTGGATTGTGCTCGAGTGCTCGGAGGATAATGGATTTGAATGTTCGCCCATCTGATACAAGCCTGGTTTTAATGTGGAGAAGTTTAATTGGTAGAAGTTGTCCCCCATATAGCGAAGACTCTTGGCGCCTTGATCATGCCAAAGATCACTGTATAGCTGAATTGTCTGCCCGAATGGTCCTGGATCAGGCAGTAATAAATGGAACTTAATGTCATCATAGGCAAAGTAGTAAAAGTTATATAATTGGCGCTTATCTATTGAACTAAATATATTCTCCGATACTTCTGAATTCGATAAACCTTGTTCTGCGAAAGGAAGTCCTACGTTCATTTTGGTCCAACTCTGGTCGGCAAATTTGAATTCTATGGTTCCTTTATCAAGCATTTTGCTCACCGAATACTGTCCATTGCCTTGGTTTATCATTTCATCGGCTAAACCCCATCCGTTCATGGACCCCCTTAGGAAGAAAGTTAAGTCAGTAAACTGGCTTGTAGGATCCGCTGAAAACTTGAGTCTTTGCGGCTTATTGTTGCTCGTTTGCTTGTGCTGAGAAATGTCGCCATTATTGTCGATGAAGAGCGTCGCCTTAAGACTGCCGTCAGGATCCTCTGTTGAATACTGAAGTAATTGTGAACGATTAATAAAGATTGGCCGATCGAACCTGAATTGATGATGGTTGCGAGTGGCTGGGAACAAGCCGATAGTTTTGACGTTGTCATGCCAAACGTAGTGGGCACCCTGCTTTGCATTAGCCTTTTCGGTTGCGAGTTGTCCATGATCATCAATGATAAACAGTGAGTCACGTGCATTGCCGTTTTGGTAGTACAGAGTAATTGGAGAAGGTAAGCGACTATCAACCAGATTGGATGTGCTTACTTCTATTTCTCGGTTGTTGAGTTCGGCGATGGCTTTGAATGTGACTTGAGCACCGTTGTTGGTATGCGATGCATCCCAGAACAAGCGATAAGGTGGTGCGGTATCAGTGCCGATAAAATGAAACCCATCACCGGTATTTACATAAAAACGAACGGCACTGCTTTGTAGGGGGGTGGTGAGGCCATCCAGGCTGACTTTGAGCTGAACTTGACCACTGAGAACTTCAGTTTTAATAGGGGTGTCAAACTTTACTGTTGCGGTGTTGGGGGCCGAAGGGACGGTTTGCTCGGCCTTATATACGGCGAAGCTGAGCCCTGGTAGATGTAAGTTCAGTTTCCCGTTCTGGTCTGGCTTCATGGCTTCATTCAGCTTGCTATTTGTCAGTAGTAATTGGTAACTGGGACGGCTTACTGGCAGTGAGACTTGTTTCTCTGTTGTGGCGGAATTAAATACGATGAGATAATCGATACTCTCTTGTTTTAACACTCGAGAGAAGGCGTAAATACCGGGACCATCACTATCGTGATACAAGGGATACATTGCTCCACGTCGTAGCGCGGGTTCATTTTTATATAACTGGGCGTAAGCTCGAATACTTTTAAATAGCGGATGGTTATAATCAAAGTTTGAGTCTGCGGCGGTCTTGTTGGTGCCAAGTAGTGGGGTTGTGGCATAGCTTTGAGTCTTGGTTTTGAACATATCGACACGTGACTCTTTATCAGGCCCTGTGCCAACAAAACCCTGTTCATCGCCGTAATATAGGGTTGGTATCCCTCGAGCAAAAAACATAAAGGCATTGGCGACTTCTACTCGCTTGAGTTGCTCTTGCGCTGAGATGCCCTTGTTTTCTAAGCCAACAAAATATGCAAATCGGCCAATGTCGTGGTTTCCAATGAAATTCGCCAAGGTATTGGTTTGGGTATTTGGCGTGATATAGAAGTCATCATTCAAAAATAGTGAGTCAAGTTGTTCCGGCGATTCATGCTTTGAAAACACACTGCGAATGGTACCTTGGATACCAAAATCGAGTAAAGAGGGGAAATGCCCGGCTTTTAAATACTTGCTACGACCCGCTGCACTGTAATCAAAAGCTTCGCCAAAAATAAAAAAGTTGGGTTTACCCAGTTGTTTGGCGTATGACTGGATCTCATTATTCCAGGTTTGCCAAAATTCGATTTCGATATTTTTAACCGTATCGACTCGAAATCCATCGATATTGAAGTTCTTCATCCAAAACTTTGTGATATCAATCAGTCCGTTGATCACTTCTGGTTTGCTGGTATTTAAGTCATCGCCACCATTGAAATCCCCAAGCAGAGCGCTTTCACCAGCGTGATTAGTATCACCATAGTTGTGGTAATTACTGATATCGTTTAGCCAGGCTGGGTGTTTGATAGATTTGTATGGCTCAGGTAGAAAGGGGGTATAAGGGTGGGCGGAATCTGGCCCGCGATATGTGCAGTCGTAATAATTTACTTGTGTATTGCCATGGTTTATTACAAAAGGCGGATTTGCAAATGCTCCTTGTTCATCATGACATTCTCGAAACTTGATGGCATCAAACGTATGGTTGAGTACCAGGTCTAGATATATTTTAATCCCTCTTGCGTGAGCATTTTCAATCAGTGATTTGAGCTCGTCATTGGTACCTAAATGAGGGTCTACATTGAGATAGTCTTCGACCCAATAGCCGTGATAGGAGGCTGATTCAACTAAGTCTGAGTTAACTCTGATAGTGTGGTTTTTGAACACAGGACTCAACCACAGCGCAGTAACGCCTAAATTTTCTAGATAATCTAAATGCTCACTCAGTCCTTGGAGGTCACCGCCATGGTAGTAGTCTTCGTTGCTTGGATCAAAACCATGTTCGCTGCGAGAACCTTTAATATAAGCGTTATCGTTATCTGGATTTCCATTTGCAAAGCGGTCTAGTAGAACAAAGTAGATAAACTCGTCTTCAGGCGATCTATTGGGGTCCGAAATATCCTTATAGATATTATTGTTTGCAATAGATAATGGGCTCATAAAAATTAGCAGCGCTATGCTTGCAAAATATCCTATTTTCATTGTTTCTTATCTATCCCTGTCGTCGATCTTAAATCCATTTTCACCAGTATTTAATATATAAATATATAACTAGAGGTGTGATTCTTTCTTAGTGATATTCATATTATATGAGTATCACTAATGTATTTATTTGGTTTATGTTACTGGTGACGGATTCTAAGTTAACTTTGATTTAGTGTCTACGTTATTATTAATAATAAAGTCAGGAAATCGTTTTCATGTTTATTTTGTACTTTGCTAAAGCGTTTTCAACGCTATTTTATTTTTTATTCTTGTGTATTTGTTAATTTCATCTGTAATAAGTTTGTTATTTTGCTATTGTTTTTATTGTTTTTATTGTTTTTATTGTTTTTATTGTTTTTATTGTTTTTATTGTTTTTATTGTTATTTGCAACCTGCGTTTATTTATTTGTCTGTGTTTAGTTAGTTTTTATTTATGGATGCCATTCTCGAATGGTTTATGAATGCTTATCTTAAATTCGAAAAGGTTCGGTTATATGCGCGGCTTTAGATTACGGTTTTGGGCCGGTGCTTTTTTTTTAGCATTGCTATCTGGAAGTTTACTTTTTGATGCTTATATTTTGTTGAAAGATGGGATGTTAGCGCTTGCCTACCCCTATGAGCTTGATTATGGGGAAGGGCCAATTTTGTCTCAGACTATTTTACTGGGGCAGGGGCTTAATATTTATCATGACTTTTCGCAAGCTCCCTATACGGTGGCCAACTACCCTCCTGTTTTTCATTACTTTTCTCTTGCGCTCACTCCGTTCGTTGGGTCGTTTTTACAAGCGGGACGGCTGGTGTCATTTATGAGTACCTGGGGTGCTGCGGCGGTCATCGCCTGTTGTGTATTCAGTTTGTCGAATAATCTAGATATTTCTAAAAAAACACGGCTATTTGTCGCGATGCTGAGTGGGGCTGCATTTCTAGGATTGGACTACGTATATATGTGGGCCGCGCTGATGCGGGTAGACATGCTCGCGTTGCTATTAACGCTCTGTGGATTGGCTTGGTTTATCTGGCGTGATCCAAAACAAGATGGGCTTTGGGTGGCTATCTTGTGGTTTTGTTTGGCTGCATTTACTAAGCAATCGACTTTAGCCGCACCGATGGCTGTTGCTCTTTACCTTCTGTTGAAATCGCGCCAAGACGGATTCCGTTTTAGCATCGCTATAGGAATTTTAGGCGCGAGTGGTTTGGCTCTCCTGGTATGGAACAGCGAGGGGGGAGCATGGCAAAATTTAGTGATTGCGAACAAAAATAATTTTTATTGGTCGGATGTCGCTAAGTATCTCGGGCTAATGGTTCGAGACAATTGGCTATATTTAGTCGCGAGTTTGTTGTTGTTAACATTTTGGTTATATCGAGCACTGAGAAGTCAGCTCGACCCGCGTATTTTACTGATAATCATCTACCTTGGGATTGCATTTTTAACCGCGCTTTCAATTGGTAAAGTGGGTTCTAATTTTAACTATTACATTGAGTTTCTTGCGCTTGCTTGCATTGCCTTTGGACTGGTTCTGCTGATTATCATTCGCCAATCGCAGCTTATTGCCTCTAAGGCTGGTTTAGTCGTGATGCTGATGTTCGCTGTCGCGGTCACAACTTTTCATAGTTTGAAATATCACGGTCAATTCAAACCAAGTTATAGAAGTCTTAAAGTGGCAATGGGGGAGCGAAATATTCGAAATGAAGTGGCGCATCAACAGCAGTTAGATCGAGTCGTTGATTGGCTTCGTAGTCGCACTGGGGAGGTAATATCTGAGGACATGACCTTGCTCTCGGTTGCAGGCCAGCCCTTAAGTTTTCAACCATTTATTATGACGCAATTAGCAGGGCAAGGCCTATGGGATCCTTCGCCAGTTGTCGAATCGTTACTCGATCGTCGTTATGCGGGGGCGGTTTTATTGTTTGACCTCGATAACGTGCCAGCTTACGCCAAAGCGAGGTTTAGTTCAGACATACTCAATGCCTTGAAGAGTCGTTATCAATTACGTGAGACCTTTGCGCAATATCACCTTTACGAGCCTCTTAGTGTTTCAGTTCCGCAACATTTTATTTTTTATAGCCGCGCTACCAAACCTGCATTGGGGCCCTTGAAAAAACCGTTGTTATTAGCCGGTCTGCATGACTGGAATCAAGCTTCGCGGATGGATTATCAGGGGGATAATTGCTACGCAATGGTGTTGCTATTAACCCCAGGACATTACGACTTTCAGTTTAAAGATATACAAACCTCAGACATCCGTTTGGCATCCAGCCAATTGCGTCAACAGGGTAAAAAATTGAGTTTTGATATCCCAGTTGCTGGGGTTTACACGCTGTTACTTGAGGTAGCTGATGATGCTGCGTTTACCTTGTCACTTGAATCCAGTCATCACCTTATTTTGAACTATTTCGAAGTTGATCACTGGGAGCGAGAATTGGTCCCCTTGGATCGAGAGACCACGGGGATGCAGGTGTGGTACTTGGCTCCTTTTCAGCAAACTTTTTTTAGTGAGAAAGAGGCGCTGGAGTTTTTGCGCCTTCACTCAAAAGCTTAACAAGCTAAGCGAGGCCGGTAGTGTCCGGCCGAATGGAATACGTTTAGTTAATAAGGACAACATTTATGCAAATTGATGCTCGGCGAAGGTTATGCCTGAACGGTTTGATGTTATTCACGCTATTGGTGTTATGTCGCGCCAATGCGGACGTTTATGATCCGCGAAATATGAATGAACGAAAAATGGAAGATGAAGTGGTCTACTTTGTACTTCCCGATCGATTTTATAACGGCGACCAAGATAATGATCTCGGAGGTCTCGAGGGGACAATTTACCAACATAGCTTTAATCCGTCCGACACCGGTTATTACCATGGTGGAGATCTAAAGGGCTTACAACAAAAACTCGATTATATTCAACAGTTAGGCATTACCGCGATCTGGATGTCGCCAGTGCTTAAAAATCTGCCTTTACAGGTGGGGCCCGATGGCACAGAGTCTGCCGCTTATCATGGTTATTGGACCATTGACTTTACCCAGATCGATCCACACTTTGGGAGCAATCAAGATCTTCAGCACTTTGTTGATGAAGCGCATCGCCGAGGGATCAAAGTACTATTTGATGTTATTACCAATCACACCGCTGACATCATCAAGTTTCGAGAGTGTCATAATGCTCAAGGTCAATTCTTGACGAAGCAAACGGTTTGTCCTTATCGCTCTCTCGAAGAAAGTCAAACATCACCCTATACCCCTTTTGTGCCAGAAGCTTTTGCCAATATTAAAAAACCCACTTGGTTGAACGATATCAGTGTTTATCACAATCAAGGTGATACGACTTTTGCCGGTGAAGATGCCTTGAATGGTGATTTTGAAGGGATGGATGACCTTAATACCGAAGACCCGCGGGTCGTCAAGGGCATGGTGGAATTATTTAAGCACTGGATTGATGCTGGGATCGATGGCTTTCGTATCGATACGGTGCGCAATGTCAATATTGGCTTTTGGCGTGAGTGGGCGCCGCAAATTTTGGATTACGCGAAGCAAAAGGGAAAGCCAAACTTTTTTATGTTCGGGGAAGTTTACGATTACAGCGTCGAAAATCGCAGCGAGTACATGACCGTCGGTAATTTGCCTTCGGTATTCGATTTTAGTTTTCAAGGTGTGGTTCGTTCCGTTATTTCGAATGGTCAAGCGAACGAAGCGATGCATTATCTATTTTCTTCTGACGATTATTATATTGGTGCTAAATCGAGTGCAGGCACCCTAGTCAATTTTGTCGGTAACCATGATATGGGCCGGTTTGCTTATTTCCTGCGTAAGGACTTACCTGAAGCTTCTGAAGCCGAATTGATTAAACGTTTTAAGTTGGCCCATGCTTTCATGTTTTTCGCGCGTGGTGTTCCTGTGATTTATTACGGAGATGAACAGGGTTTTGTCGGTGACGGAGAGGATCGGGATGCGCGCGAAGATATGTTGGCCAGTCAAACCGAGTCTTTTAATGACAACGATCTGTTGGCCACAGATGCCACGACTGCAGAAGCCAATTTCGATCGACAGCATCCTTTGTACTTAAGTCTGAAAAAATACATTGATGTATTTAAGTCAGAGACCGCGTTACGCCGAGGCAAGCAGTTCGAGCGCTATTATGACGATAACGATGAAAGTGCTGGCATATATGCCTTTTCACGGGTGATCCCTGAAGAAGGCTTGGATTATTTAGTGGTCTTTAATACCGCCAATCAAGCTAAGCAAGTGAGCTTGGATGCGACGGGCCAGAGCTATCGGTTAGTCTATCAAGAGGATCCCGCAGAGCTAACGCGGCAACAAAATAATCAAGTTGAAGTAAGTTTGGCTCCACTTAGTTTTGCTATCTGGAAGTCGCAGACTGCTCTCGAAGCGGTGGATTTATCAGAGGCGGCACTCTCATTTACTGGGGTCAATAGAGGGGATGTGATTAGTGCCCGCAGTCGTATAGAGGTGACGGTTGACGGATTGAAACCAGCGGCAGTTGATTTGGCTAAAATTGAGTTTTCATATCACGAAAAAGGGAGCACAGAAGAAATTCAATTAGGAGCTGATTGGTCAGCACCTTACAGGATTTTTTGGACGCCTACTGGCATTGACGATGGGACTCAAGTCGAGTTGACCGCTACTTTGGTGAATACCCAGGGTCTGCAACTCAGTCAGTCGATTGATTTAGTGGTTGATCGACGGATCCCTGACGAAATCTCCTTGCACTACCAAAATGGCAATCGTCGCACTCAGGCATTTGCGATTAGCGACCAAGGGGCATTTCGCGGACCACTTGCGGTGGAACAGAACCAGATCCAACTACCGTGGGGCGATAATGATGCGGCACAATTTGTGGTGTTTGAGTCTTTCGATGTCAAAACCGGGCGCTATCAGTATGACCGACCGTTTTTGGTTGAGCGCTCTCATTTAGTACAAGGAAGCCACCAACTCAAAGATGGCGGTCTTAAATCCGATATTTTTGTGAATAATCTGCAACAGTTGACTAAACAAGAGCATGCGGTTGATCAAGCCTTACCCCCGACCTTGACACATATGGTCGACCCGCTTGAACAACCTTTTTTCTTGCGAGGTTCGATGAACGGATGGGCGGCCGTTGACCAAATGATTAAGCAAGCCGACGGCTCCTATGCAGCCACTAGACTGGTTAAAATGGGAGGCAGTGAATTCAAGTTTTCTGACGCTAATTGGACGGCGTTCAATTTGGGAGGGGCGTATGGAAAACTTGGTTTAGTGCAGAGTGATAACCCAGCAAATCTTAACGACATCTTTGTTCGTGATGAGCTCTTTGAGTTTCGTTTGTTCACCATGTCTGATGAGCAAGGGCTGGTGTATCGCTTTCATCATTTGCAGCCAGTACCTGGGCCTTTGGCGAAACCTGTGGCCTTAGAATACCTACCGAAACATTGGAAAATTAAAGGCGATTTACGTTTTGCTTATCTTGATAAAAATAAATATCAGTTGAAAGTTCGTATTGAGCAAGCGGGGACTTATGCACTAAAAATGGATGGCATAGCCGTATCAGACAATAAAAATATTAAAGTTGATCAGAAAGTCGCTGTCAGTACTGGCGAGTCGGATGACTTAACTATTGCGGTGGAACATCCAGGCAGCTACATCTTTAGTTTAGATGCTAAGGATCTCGAGCATCCTAGCTTACTGGTTTATGAAGATACTCACGGCAAGGTTGATCTCGGTCCTTATGCCAAAACCCTATATTTACGGGGTTCGATGAATGGCTGGAGCACTTCTTTACCGATGGGGTACAGCGGGGCCAAACGATATTCGTTGGTCGTATATCTCAGCAAAGGGACTTATCAGTTTAAGTTGGCTGATGAAAGTTGGGGCCCAAGCAGCAATATTGGCGGCGATGCTTCAGTCGCCATCGCTCAAGAGATTGAGCTGGTTACGGCGGCAGACAGCGGTAACTTAAGTATGACGCTGGTGGATGACGGGGTGTACCAGTTTACTTTGTTTGCTGCGAATAAGAGTAAGCCTTTACTCACCTTAGAAGAACTTCATCAAGTGATTATTCACTATTACCTGCCAACAGAACAACGCTGGGAAACTGAATTCGTGGATTTAGAACCACAACAAGCAGGCTTTGAGACTTGGTATATCGAATCGCTCGGGACGACATTCGCCAGCGAGCAAGAAGCTCTCGCGGCCTTGGACGCGAGCGAAGAAAGTTAAGCCTCGATAGTTCTAATTTGCTTACCGACGTCTTTTAAACATCGGTAAGCATACAAGAAATAAGGAAATGTTGAGAATGAATCGCGGTATAAGCAACAAGGAAATCCAACGATGAGTGTTTGTCCTTTGGTGGTCGATCTCGATGGAACGCTGTTAAAAACTGATTTGTTATTTGAATCTTTGATGGCATTTTTACGCCGCCATCCACTGCAAGTTTTACGTTTATTTTGGTGGGTAATTCGGGGGAAGGCCTATTTTAAACATCAGTTGGCTAACTGGGTTGAGTTGGATGTGACCGTGATGCCCTACCACCTAGAATTGTTAGATTATCTCAAGGAACAACAAAACTTAGGGCGCAAATTGATCCTAGCAACGGGGTCGGATTTTGGTTTAGCCACTCAGGTCTCAGAGCATTTAGGGTGTTTTGATAGCACCTTTGGCAGTAGCTTGCATCTAAATTTAGTGGGTAATAACAAACGTGTATTGCTCGATAAACTTTATGGTGCCGGGCGTTATGATTACGCCGGAAATTCCGAGAGTGATTTGTCGATATGGGGATCTGCGCGTCGTGCATTAGTGGTGAATGCGAAGCAAGGGGTGCTTAAAAAAGCTGGTGTTTTAGCCCCAATCGATCGGGTTTTTTTGCCAGAACGAGGGGTTTGGCGTGGTGCTATTCGAGCGATGCGTTTGCATCAATGGGCAAAGAACAGTTTGGTTATGGTTCCTTTATTTTTTGCTCATCAGTTTGCCGACCCGAATATTTGGTTGAAAGCCTTAGCGGCTTTTGTTGCCTGTGGTTTATGTGCGTCTAGCGTATATTTACTCAACGATTTACTCGATTTGACCGACGACCGCCATCATCATAGTAAACGCCGACGCCCTTTTGCCGCAGGGCAAACGCCGATCCCTTTGGGTTTGCTTATGATCCCGCTGCTGTTAATGGTTACAGCGGTTATTGTGAGCTGGCTCCCGCCGATGTTTGGCAAGGTCTTAGCGGGTTATTATCTACTGACAATGTTATATAGCTTTTACTTGAAACGGGTGGTGCTGCTGGATGTGCTGGCACTGGCCATGCTGTACACCTTTCGGATTATCGCGGGTGGTTTTGCAGTTGGCATTGCGTTGTCTTTCTGGCTGTTGTCGTTTTCGGTCTTTTTCTTCTTAAGTTTGGCGATTGCGAAACGCTATACCGAACTCATGGTTGCGAAACGAACCCAGAAGCAGGAGTTGCGCGGAAGAGGCTATGAAACCGACGACATTACGCTGATTGCTTCCTTAGGGTCGGCGAGCGGTTATTTATCGGTGCTGGTACTAGCGCTATATATTAACAGCCCCACAATTACTGCTCTTTATACTCATCCGCAATTAATTTGGCTGGTTTGTCCGGTACTGCTGTATTGGATTAGTCGGGTATGGGTGATCGCCCACCGAGGCAACATGCATGATGATCCGATTATGTTTGCGCTCAAAGATCCAACTAGCCTGGTTTTAGGCTCGGGTATAGTTTCAATTATATTAATGGCGATTTAAATTATGAGTGAATTTCAGTCTTGGGGGCAGGTGCCATACGCTGAGCAGCATGTGTCTCCCTTTCTTTGGCGTCATCACAATCCATATCCGGAAGTTGATGCGCAGACCAATATTTTACCCTATGGCAATGGCCGTAGTTACGGTGACAGTTGTTTGAATCACACTGGAAGTCTGTTAAACATTCGACCGCTGAAACGTTTACTGTCATTTGACCGAGTGCAAGGGCGTTTAACTTGCGAAGCAGGGGTTTTGCTGAGTGAAGTTTTAGCATGTATTGTTCCTCATGGTTGGTTTTTACCGGTGACGCCCGGTACCCAATTTGTCACGGTTGGCGGGGCGATTGCGAATGATGTGCACGGCAAAAATCACCATGTTGATGGTACCTTTGGGGTACATGTTGAATGTTTTGAACTGCTGCGTTCTAACGGTGAACGTTTGCTTTGTTCATTGCAACAAAATAGCGAATTGTTTCGTGCCACGATTGGTGGTCTAGGTCTCACTGGAGTGATTACTTGGGTGGAGTTTCGGCTTAAAGCGATCGGCTCGAATATGATTGATTCAGAGAACGTGAAATGCCGTAATCTTGATGAGTTTTTCTCTTTGGCCGAAGACTCTGATCAACAGTATGACTACACCGTGGCTTGGATAGATTGTTTGGCCAGTGGCGCATCACTTGGCCGAGGTATTTTCATGCGTGGTAATCATGCCTCGCAAGGGGTCAAGTCAGCGCCTCGTTTTTCCTTATCGGTGCCGTTGACCCCGCCAATTTCACTGATCAATAAACTCAGTCTGAAGGCCTTCAATTTTGCTTATTACCATAAGCAGATGGAGAAGGTTCACCAACAACGTACTCATTATCAACCGTTTTTCTATCCTCTGGATGCTGTGGGTGAATGGAATCGGATCTACGGACCTAAGGGATTTTACCAATATCAGTGTGTGATCCCTCTGGCTGATGCGAAAGCAGGGATGAAAGCGATCCTAACGGAAATCTCTGCTTCTGGCTTAGGCTCATTTTTGGCGGTATTAAAAATGTTTGGTGCCGTCGCCTCCCCTGGATTGCTGTCGTTCCCTCAAGAAGGAGTCACCCTAGCCTTAGACTTTCCTAATCAAGGCGATAAAACGCGTCAATTAATGCAAAAGCTCGACGATATCACCTTCAATCATGGTGGGCGGGTGTATCCAGCGAAAGATGCACGCATGTCAGCGGAGCATTTCCAACATTATTATCCACAGTGGCGTCAACTGGAAGCCTTGAGGGATCCTAGACATAGCTCCAGTTTTTGGAGACGGGTAACAGAATTATGAAAATATTAGTCATTGGCGCAACCTCGGCAATTGCTCAATCGGTCATTCGTTTGTACGCTGTCGAAAAGGCCGAAATTTACTTGATTGCTCGAGATGCAGAAAAGTTATCAACGGTGTGTGCTAACGCAGAAGTATTGGGCGCATCGCGAGTGCATAGCTGTTGTGGCGATCTCAATAATTTAGCATTTCAAATCAAAGCGCTTGATGATGCTCAAGTTCAGTTACAACGTTTCGATTTGGCTCTGATTGCACATGGTACGCTCCCAAATCAACAAGACTGCAGCCAGTCGGTGGATGCAACTCTTGCCGCCATTGAAACAAACTTTACGAGTACCGCCGCGCTACTCACTGAACTTGCGAACCGCTTTGTGACTTGGCAAGCCGGCACCATTGCCGTGATTAGCTCGGTTGCTGGCGATCGGGGGCGTCAATCCAATTATGTGTATGGTGCGGCGAAAGGCGCTTTGAGTATTTTTGTACAGGGCTTGCGTAATCGGCTATACCGCAACAATGTTGATGTGTTAACCATTAAGCCTGGCTTCGTTGATACGCCCATGACGGCAGACTTTAAAAAGGGGTTGTTATGGGCATCGGCAGATCAAGTTGGGCTAGGGATTAAAAAAGCGGTTACTCGGCGACGTTCCGTGGCTTACTTACCTGGATTCTGGTTCTTTATTATGAGTATTATTCGGCTCATCCCAGAAATACTATTTAAGAGGATGTCGCTTTGAGTTCTCGTTTAATCGTTCTGTATATTTTATTCGCCATCGCCGCGACTTGGGGAAATTTGACCACTCAGTGGTTGAGTGATCAGATTTATAAAGGGCCGGGGCAGTTTTATATTTCGTTGTTTACGGGAACTTTTGTTGGGTTATTGCTTAAATATTGGTTAGATAAGTCTTACATTTTTTATTTTCAAACCGAAAGTCGTGGTGATGATATACAAAAGTTCATCTTATATAGTTTTATGGGAGTTATCACCACCGTACTATTTTGGGGGACCGAATTGCTTTTTGCATTGTGTTTCGTCGATCTAGAGGGGGCCAAGTATGTGGGAGGTATCGTTGGCTTGGCGATGGGCTACCTACTAAAGTTTTACTTAGATAAACGCTATGTGTTTGTTACTGCAAATTAGTCATAGGGTACGACTTGACGACTGCTTGGGGGCCTGACAATGAGTTAGGCCTTTCTATTTTGAGTGGAATGAAAAGCCAGCTCTCTGGGCGGGTACTATTGACGGACCAATGGATTTTGAAATTTGCGTGACTGGCCGTGGGTATACGCGTTTTTAGCTGTGTTGGCTAATCGGATGAGTGGGGCGTTCATTCATTTTAGGCCGAATTCAGTGCACTTGGCTGCTATTGCAAGTACACTTTTGGCTGGATTCGAGCAGCAAATGGAGCAACTAAATGATGGATATTCAGTCGATCAATGTCGAATTAATACCAGAAAATAGCGCAAAAGCACTCTATCCTGAGCCATTTGCGTCGATGGTTAAGAGCCGGCGTAAAAGAAAGTTAGGTGACTACTTTGGATTGATGAATTTTGGTGTAAATTTGACGACTTTAGCACCTCATTCGATCTCTGCACTCAAGCATCATCATTCTAAACAGGATGAATTTATATACATTGTTTGCGGAACTCCAACCTTGATTTACGGTGAAAAAGAAATTCTCATGTCTGCCGGAGACTGTATGGGTTTTAAGGCGAATACAGGCATCGCTCACCAACTCATCAATCGGACTGCGTTTGAGGTGAGTTATCTAGAAGTGGGGGATCGAACGCTGGACGATGCCGTTGCATATCCTGATGATGACCTCGCTTTGATTCATGAAAAGGATGGTTCCTGGTCGGTATTACACAAAGACGGCTCAGCCTATTAGCCCGCTCATGTGTTCATCAAAACAGTCGCTAGTTAAGTTGTCGCATTGTAAGATGCTGGCGTCTGTTTAGCTTGGCTTATAGAGAAGGATTGTGCGTGGAAATTAGGTTTGGACGGCAGTCAGATATCGCTGCAATTACCGATATATTTAACTTTTATATATTGAACAGTTACGCTCGTTTTGAAGAGCGCATATTCACGCTGGAGGATCGCCAGCAATGGTTTGAGCAATTTCGGGCCGACTCAAAATATCAGCTTTATGTTGCCTGCCATGAGAATGACATTTTGGGCTTTGCTTGCTCTCAACAATACCGGGCGATTGAAGCATTTGACGATACTGTCGAGGTGACCATTTATTTACTTGAACGGGCAAAAGGGCAACGCGTGGGATCATTATTGTACCAGCGTCTTTTTAGCGAACTGGCTACTCAGAATGTTCATCGAGCGCTTTCTGGTATTGCGTTACCAAATGCAGCATCGATTGGATTGCATCAACAATTTGGATTTAGCCAAGTGGGAGTGTTTGATCAGTATGCGAAGAAAAATGGCCAGTATCTCAGCGCGATGTGGTTAGAAAAGGTGTTTTCTAATCATCCCGCTTAAGCATTCATCAGTCTGTTATGGGTGATAGCGAGCATTTAATTTTATAAAGTCAGTGGATTTTATTCATTGTAAATAAAACTGGGCGGTAACCACCCAGTTTTTTAATTCCTGCTCATCCTAGAAAGGGGCGTCGATATCAACCACATTCACCAGTTTATGGTTGACGAACTCTTTGATCCCTAAACCAATCAGTTCGCGACCATAACCGGAGTTGCGTATTCCTCCGAAGGGGAGATCTGCTTTTACCATGGTTGGATGGTTCACGAAAACCATTCCAGTAGAAATGCGGTGGGCAATTTGTTCGCCACGTTTTTCATCCGCAGTGAATACTGAGCCACCTAAACCAAATGGCGAATCGTTGGCAATATTTACCGCATCATCTTCATCTTCAGCGGGTAAAATCATTGATACTGGTCCAAAGAATTCCCAATAGTAAGCCGGATTATCGGCCGTAAGGTTGGTTAAAATAGTTGGCTGTACAAAAGCTCCCTGCTCTGGGACTTTAGGGCCGACTTCAGTTGCCGTAGCACCATAAGCCACCGCTTCTCGGATCTTCTGTTTCACTTCATCTGCGGCGGCTTGCGATGATAAAGGCGCTAATGTTGTTTCCACATCCATCGGATCGCCAGCCTTTAATGCGGCAACCCCTTGGCTATACAGGCTTAGAAATTCATCATAGACAGATTTGACAATAATCATGCGTTTAGAGGATACGCAGACTTGACCACCGTTCCAGTGACGGCCAAATACAGCCCATTTCACGGTTTTTTCGAGTTCTGCATCTTGCAGTACCACAAAAGCATCAGCGCCGCCAAGTTCAAGGGTTGATTTCTTCATTGCTTTACCTGCTTGAGCGGCCACAACTGCCCCAGCTCCTTCTGAGCCCGTCAAGGCTACGCCGCGAACAAGTGGACTGCTAATGATTTTTTCAACTTGAGAGCGAGTGGCATATAGCTGTTGGAATGCGCCATTGGGTAAACCCGCTTCAGACATCAATTTAGCAAATGCAGCTGCGGCTTGAGGAACATTAGAAGCATGTTTGAGTAGTAAAGTATTGCCAGCAGATAGTTGTGGCGCCAAAATGCGGGCAATTTGATAGAAAGGAAAATTCCAGGGTTCGATCGCTAGCAGTACGCCGAGTGGTTCATGGTGTAAGGTTGCTTTGGAGTCTGCTACTGGCAATGTTTCTGGGGCGAGCAGTGTTTCTGAGTGTTTAACATAGTATTCCATGATCTGAGCGGATAGCTCGACTTCGGCTTCAGCTTCAAGCAACAGTTTGCCCATTTCCAAGGTTAGGATCTTGGCATATTTAGTTTTGTTCTCTCTTAGTATATCGGCCGCGCGTTGTAAAATTTCTGCGCGCTGAGCAAACGATGTTTCACGCCATTTTAAAAAAGCTTGGTTGGCATTGTTTAGCGCCAGCTCGACTTCGTCGTCGGTCGCGTCAGCAAATGTTTTGATTAGGTCGCCAGTATAAGGATTCACGCTTGCGTAACTCATAAATAAAACCTCTAGAAAAATAGACTTTGGTGGTGAAGAGATGGCTGTCGGGTCATCGTGTATGGATAGACTGCCGCAGCCGCTTAGCATTGCTTGAATGAAGCCGATTTGGCAGAAAAACAACAACTCAAATGGCTTAGGAATAAGATAAATTCTTTTCTTTAAACAAAACCTTAAGCGATTTCGATGAGGTAATTATGATGATAAAGAGTGGATAGAAGAAATTGTTTCAAACTATCTTATTGATAGTTTTTCCTGATGAGTCAACGTTGATACCACATCTTTGACCCCGACCTCATTTAAGCTGGGGCCTTCCGGTAGGGTTTGTGGCTGGTCTCTGGGTAACCGCTGGATTAATTTCAGCGGCGACACCTAGCGTTTTCAACTTTGCTTAAATACAGCGCTAGTGAAAAATGCAGCCATAAGTCATCAAGCCTAGGTGTAATCCTTGCTTGGATCGGTCAATATGAATTGCTTACAAATTGAATAGGAAATCAGCGTGTATCAACTTTACTACTATCCAAATAACGCAAGCTTAGCCCCGCATTTTTTGTTGTTTCATATGCAGCTCAAGTATCAATTATTGCTGGTTGACCGGAAATCCAATTTTCAAAAATCGCCAGAGTATCTAAAGCTAAATCCAGTGGGGCGAATACCGACACTGATTGATGAGGGGAGGGCAATTTTTGAAAGCACTGCCATTTGCATACATTTGTGCGAACAGCATCCCGAGCACCAGCTTATTCCTGACTTGGGGAGCAGGCTGCGCCCCTTGTTTTTTCAGTGGTTAGCTTATTTAAATAATACCCTTCAAGCGGAATTGATGGTTCGTTACTATCCGCACCGACACACCGACGATGCATGCGCCATTCCGAATATTGTAGCGGCACAAGATGAGCGGATCGCGGAAGCGTTAGCAGTGATTAATGCTCAGTTAGTGGGTAAACAATACTTGTTGGGTGAGCAGATCAGTGCATGTGATTTCTTCTTGTTTATGTTGGCCGAATGGTCATTACCGAGTAAGATCTCGCCTTTAGATTTTGAAGATTTGGCTGCCTATTTAAAACGTCTGTCGGCGCATCCAACAATTCGAGCGGTTTGCCAGTTAGAAGGGATTGATTTGACTCCTTTTGAATAACGGTGGGCTCAAGATGAGCCATGATTGAATTCACCTCGGCACGACCTTGGTAGGCCTTGCCGAGCGCAATCATCGTCTCTCCAAAGGCTTTATGCCTAACTATAATCACAATCCCAAAATCGACAAGCAAGCTCTGGCTTGATCTGATGCTGCGGTTTTGGCTGTCAGTAGACACTCTCGAAGTCTGTGTAAGATCAACATCTCTTGTTGAACTTTTGTTTTTACGGAAGCTGCTCGGGTATTTCGTCTATTACTGGCCTCAAAAGCTGCCAAGGTGTCCTTAAGCTCATTTTGTTACCACGAACAAATGGTTTTATATGTTGCGCAGGGTTCAGTTCTACATGATGCTCCATTGCTGAAAATACTCTGCCCTGCTAATGAGAAAATTATCGAGGAAATTATCGAGACAGCCATCTTAAGATACGATTGCATGAGTGACTGCCCCTGCTCATTTCTGTCAAGAGGAAATTATCGAGACAGCCATCTTAAGATGCTATTGCATGAGTGACTGCCCCAGCTCATTTCTGTCAAAAAAACGCTTCAAAGGTGGTCAAATTATATTGTTGTTCGGTAGTTGCGGGCTAATCTTGGCTGATTTCATATTTGTGAAAGGTATCTTCAATGCTGAGGTCAAATCCAGAGAGCGCGCCATACTTAACCGTGCTTGAAGTCAACAAACGCATTTTATGCACTCCTAAATGTTGCAATATTTGCGAGCCGATGCCTATTTCACTGCTTGCATATGGACTGTTGTTGCTACCTTGATTCAGCTGATTCAAAATAGCTTGGGCACTGAGTTGTCGACCAATGAGTACCAATATGCCACCAGTGAGACTGCTTTGGATTTGCTCCAAGGCGTCTTGAATATTCCACTTCTTGCTATCGATCTTAAATAGATCGAGTGGATAATTAAGCGCATGCACTCGCACCAGCGGGGCGCAGGCTTGGTCACTTTGAAAGTGCTCGCTTACTAGCGCGTAATGTAACTGTTGATCGATGGTATCTTGATAGGTCATGAGTTTGAATCTGCCATGTTGAGTATTCAGATGTTGCTCTAAAATACACTTCACGACTGTTTCGGTTTTTAATCGAAATTTGATTAAGTCAGCAATGGTTCCCAACTTGATATCATGTTTTGCTGCGAATTCTTCTAGCTGCGGCCGGCGGGCCATACTGCCATCCGGATTCAGAACTTCGATAATGGCACAAGATGGTTCAAGACCTGCAAGTTTTGCCAAATCACATCCCGCTTCAGTATGGCCCGCACGGATTAATACGCCACCAGGTTTGGCGACGATAGGAAAAACGTGTCCAGGAGAGACGATGTCTGAAGGCTGCGCAGCGTCACGGCTGGCCATCTTAATGGTATGAGCTCTATCTTGAGCGGAGATCCCTGTGCTAATTCCAGTGGCGGCTTCAATGGAAATGGTAAAATTGGTGCCATATTGTTCGGTATTATTTTTTACCATAATGGGCAGTTTAAGCTGCTGGGCGCGTTGTTCGGTAATAGTTAAACATAGTAGTCCGCGACCTTCAGTCACCATGAAATTAATCATCTCTGCAGTGATGTTCTCGGCAGCAACTAATATGTCACCCTCATTTTCTCTATCTTCATCGTCCATCAGGATGACCATCTTCCCGAGTCGAATATCTTCAATGATGTCTTCAATGCTACTTAAAGTCATATTTCGTGCTCGCTTGAATTTAAAATTACCAGTGAATATATATGCTAGCGTTGCAGTTTAGCACTTTCAGGTGCGATTTTCATGAGTTCATTTGTGCATGTTTCGTTATCTGGATACAACTTTATTCCAATATATAAATCCTTTTAAATCAGTTAATTAGTATTATTTAGGCTTGGTTTCATCCTTTCCAACAGGCTGGCGTATGGATCGTTATCAGTATTATTTTTGGACCGTTTGATGTGCGGTTACGAGCAATTTATATTCAATGACTGTGATGCTGCTCAGGTTTTGTACATCTCGATGTGGACAGATTTTAGATCATTCACTAAGCTGATTTTGAATAAATAACGTTACGTGAATATATATTCAAGGGGTGATTATAATGATAAATAAAATACTAACTATCAGCGCATTAGCGTTAGCGACTACCTTCTCTAGCTTGTCTATGGCTGATAACGGTTTAATAGCAATTATTACGCCGTCCCACGATAACCCTTTCTTTAAGGCGGAAGCGATGGGGGCAAAAGCGAAAGCAGAAGAGCTGGGCTACACAACCTTGGTAGCGTCTCACGATGATGATGCCAACAAGCAAGACCAGCTCATTTCAACTGCAATCGCGAGAAATGCCAAGGCCATTATCCTCGACAATGCGGGTTCTGATGTGACTATCGGGGCTCTCGAAAAAGCTAAAAAAGCCGGGGTTCCAGCCTTCTTGATTGACCGTGAAATTAATAAAACAGGTATTGCGGTTTCTCAAATCGTATCCAACAACTATCAAGGTGCTCAGCTTGGCGCAGAGAAGTTTGTGGAATTGATGGGAGGAGAGGGGAATTTCGTTGAACTCTTAGGTCGTGAATCTGATACCAACGCCCATGTTCGCTCTCAGGGTTACCATGATGTGATCGACGATTACACCGACATGAAAATGGTGGCTCAACAAACTGCAAACTGGAGCCAGCCAGAAGCGTTTAATCGCATGGAGTCTATTTTACAAGCCAACCCAAATATTAAAGGTGTGATTTCGGGGAACGATACCATGGCTCTTGGTGCCGAAGCTGCGCTTAAAGCGGCTGGCCGGAGCGATGTGATTGTGGTGGGTTTTGACGGCAGTGATTATGTTCGAGATTCCATTATTGCGGGCGCAAATATTAAGGCAACGGTCTTACAACCAGCCTGGGACCAAGCGCAAATGGCGATGGTGCAGGCCGACAAATATATTAAAACTGGCAGCACAGGCTTAGATGAAAAACAATTAATGGATTGTTTATTGATCGATGAAAGCAATGCGAAAAACTTAGATACCTTTGCAATGAAGTAAATCCAATAGGAGCTAAGGCTTGCTTTAGCTCCTTTTTCTACTCGGCAATATCCAGTGGTATGTAAAGGATAGTTAGAACATGAGCGTGATGAATTTAAGCAAGTTTTCTTTAGTTCCATTGTTTTGTGTGGCGCTATTGGGATGTGATGTCGTTAAGTTGGACCAAAATGGCAAACCAATTATTCCGATGACTGCAAAAGAGGCTGCATCTCTTCAAAATTTAACACCAGAGGTGCTCGCAGAAAAATTTTGGGGGGACATTTTAAAAGAAGCAAAGGTCAAATCTAAACCGCTTGAACAGGGGAATAGTGGCGGCCTCAAAAGCCAGTTTGTTCGCATTAGTGGAGTGGTTGACCAGGTTGATGATAGTAAAAAAGCCGCGACAATGACGGTGGTGACCGGTGACCAACATGTGGTGTTACAGATTGGCCCGATCGTACGTGGCAACTCCATTAGAGATGCGACCAGTTTCATTAATTTTGACGACTTTAAGAACCAAGTTCAGTTTGCTCGTTTATCAAAAGAGCTGAATAAAAAAGCAATCCAAAATTTTGCTCGTCCTGATAGCTCTTGGGCCGGGAGTCCGGTCGAAGTATTAGCGGCCGTGACTTATAAAAATATGGGTGTCACACAAGTGATTCCTCTTGAAGTTATGAAGAGGTAGTCGGCATGAATTCGATGAATAAAGACATCATCATGAGAGCAGAAAATATCTCGATGGTATTTCCTGGCACCAAGGCCTTAGACCGTGTTTCGTACAATGTATACCGTGGCGCGGTGAACGTGATTATCGGTGAGAATGGTGCTGGTAAGTCCACCTTAATGAAGATACTCGCAGGGGTACAGAAGCAAACCGAAGGGCAAATGTTTATCGCAGATCAGCCGATCGCTTTCGATAGTACTCGTGGTGCGGCTGAACATGGCATTGGTATGGTTCATCAAGAGTTGAACCTTTCAGAAAATCTTACGGTTGCAGAGAATATTTTTCTTGGGCGTGAGAAACAGAAGGGTATTTCTCCCATCGATAATGCGAGTCAATGTGAGCTTGCAGCAAAACTCATGACACGTCTGAAACAAGATATTAATCCGAATGACCTAGTTGCCAACCTTAAAGTGGGTCAAAAGCAGCTGGTTGAAATAGCGAAGGCACTCTCAACTGAAGTGGACATCTTGATCCTCGATGAGCCGACTTCGGCCTTGAGTAAAAAAGAAGTCGACATTCTGTTTGAGGTGATCCGTGACCTTACCGCGCAAGGCGTTTCGATAATTTATATTTCTCACCGTTTAGAAGAGCTGATGGAAATTGGCACTTACATCACGATCTTAAGAGATGGCAAATTCCAAGCCGAAGCCGCGGTTGAAGATATCAGTGTTCCCTGGATTGTGCGTCAAATGTTAGGCAGTGATCCGGTGGTCGATTTTCTTCCGGAAGATAGAGAATTTGGAGTCAAAGTTCTCGAGGCGGAGGGCATTACTTATATCAATGAGTCTGAAGCGAAAGTGGTCAACGATGTGACCTTTTATGTTCGAGAAGGGGAAATTGTTGGTATTTATGGCTTGATGGGGGCAGGGCGAACCGAGTTGTTTGAGTGTTTGGTTGGGAAAGCGACTTACGCTGGCCGTTTTTCTTTAAATGGAAAAATTATTCGAGCCACTACCACCACTCCCGACCGAGTCAAAATGGGCATTGGATTGGTCCCGGAAGATCGCAAACAATCGGGTATTTTCCCGGTTAGTTCGGTGGCCAGTAACTTGACAATTTCAAGCCTTTGGAAGCGTTTAAAGGGGCTCGCTATCTCTGAGCAAGAAGAAGACAAGGCGGTTGCGGAAGCGATCGATAAATTGTCGATTAAAGTTTCTTCACCGAAAGTGGAAATTCAGGCTTTAAGTGGCGGGAATCAACAAAAAGTAGTGATCGGTCGTTCATTGCTCACTGAGCCGAAAGTGCTGCTGCTGGATGAGCCCACTCGAGGTATTGATGTTGGGGCGAAAGCAGATGTGTTTGAAATGATGGTTAAACTTTCCGAGCAAGGGATAGGCGTGTTGTTTTCCACCACCGATCTGAAGGAAATCATGGCGGTTTCGGACAGGATATTGGTGATGTCTAACGGCAAGCTATCAGCAAATGTTTTGCGTAGAGAGACCACCGAAGAAGAATTAGTACTAGCAAGTGCGCAGGGATTTTAATTATGAAAGCCAAAGTAATCGAGGGCATGGCGATGCCAACATCTCAGTTTAATTCAGCAAACATCGGTTTGATGTTATTGAAGTTAAGAACTTTTATAGCATTATTCATTATCTTAGGATTTTTCTCATTTACCGTGGATGGATTCCTTGCTCCGGGTAGTTTAATCATCATGGTTAAACATATCTCGATCAATGCTTTTCTCGCCTTGGGAATTACATTTGTCATCATCACCGCAGGTATCGATCTATCGATCGGTGCAACCCTTGGGTTTTGTGGCATGGTTGCAGGCTTCATGATTTCTAAGGGGATCGTGTTACCCATGTTTGGCATTGCTATATTTCCCAGTGTGTGGGTGATCGTGCCAACTGTAATGGTCGTTGGGGGCCTGATTGGTGCATTGAATGGAGTTCTTATCACGCGTTACAACGTTGCGCCCTTTATCTGTACTTTGGGCACCATGTATGTGATTCGGGGAGCTGCCATGTTGTTGTCTGGGGGAGAGACATTTCCAGGGCTACAGGGGAACGCGTTACTGGGTAATACGGGCTTTGACCAGATTGGTGCGGGTTATTTGTTTGGTATTCCGTATGCCATCTGGATGATGTTTGTGGTTGCGGCAATTATTGCATATGTGGCTAAAAAACTGCCCTTTGGTCGACACGTATATGCGATTGGTGACAATGAGCGGGCGGCTGAGCTTTCCGGAGTGAAAGTGAAAAACGTCAAGATTTGGGTTTACACCATATCCGGTTTGTGTGCGGCGATTGCAGGTATTGTGGTGACATCTCAATTAGTTGCAAGTCATCCTGCAACTGGTACTGCCTTTGAGATGAATGCGATTGCTGCCGTGGTTCTCGGTGGAACTTCTTTAGCCGGGGGACGTGGGACGATTACAGGGACGCTTATTGGTGCCTTTGTTATTGGTATTTTGGCTGATGGCCTAGTCATGATGGGGGTGAGTGAATTCTGGCAAATGGTGATCAAAGGCATCGTCATCATTGTTGCGGTTATTATTGATCAGATGCAAAGCAAGATGCAGTACAAAGCTGCGATTACGTCTCAGAAGTCTGTTGACTAGGTTTATTGTTGGAGAAGCAAAATATCGTCTTGTTCACATTTTGATCTTTTGACGCTATTTTTTTTCTCCCCATGAATATATATTCAGTATTGAATATATTGGAGGTTTGTTATGAATCCTTATCGTTTATCAATTGATGAACTTGCTAAGAAAGCCACCGATATTCGCAAACGAATTGTGGTGCTAAATGCGGAAAGTCCCGCTGGTGGACACACTGGTGCTGACTTATCGCAAGTCGAGCTCGTCACATCTTTATATTTTCGAATTTTAAATTGCTCTCCTGATCGGCTCGATGATCCAGAGCGTGATATTTACATTCAATCGAAAGGCCATGCTGCAGGTGGCTACTACTGCTGTTTATCTGAGGCGGGTTACTTTCCAAGTGATTGGTTAGCGAGCTACCAGCACCCTGATTCCAAATTGCCGGGCCACCCGGTGAAACACAAGACGCCGGGCGTGGAACTTAACACTGGAGCGCTTGGTCATGGTTTACCAGTCGCCGTTGGGCTTGCATTAGCGGCCAAAAAGTCGGGTAGCCAGCGAAAGATTTATGTATTGACTGGGGATGGTGAATTGGCCGAAGGAAGTAATTGGGAAGCGGCTTTAGTGGCAGCCCATTATGGATTGGATAACTTAATTATTATCAATGATAAAAATAAGCTGCAGTTAGCGGGCTTTACCAAAGACATTCTGCAAACCGATCCCTTGGATAAGAAATGGCAAGCCTTTGGAATGCAGGTGAGTGAATGTGAAGGCAATAACATTGCGTCGGTCGTCTCGGCTCTGGAAAGTTTGAAGCCCGAGGGAAAACCGCATGTGGTGATTGCCAATACCATTAAAGGTGCGGGGATCTCGTTTATTGAAGGGCGTCCAGAATGGCATCACCGAGTTCCGAAAGGGGAAGAAGTCACTTTAGCGTTGGAGGAGTTGAATCATGGCTAACGCAGAGCATTTTGCAAATATTATGGTTGAACGTTTTATCGCAGCTGTGAATCGAGGGGTCGATCTTGTGCCGGTGGTTGCCGATTCAACCTCTACCGCGAAGATTGCACCGTTTATTCAGGCTTTTCCTGATCGCCTCGTCAATGTTGGGATCGCCGAGCAAGCCTTGGTGGGAACGGCGGCCGGTTTAGCGCTTGGCGGAAAGGTCGCGGCAACCTGTAATGCGGCGCCATTTCTGATCTCACGTGCGAATGAACAGGTTAAGGTGGACGTTTGTTATAACAATACTAATGTGAAGTTATTTGGTCTTAATTCGGGCGCTAGTTATGGCCCCTTGGCCAGTACTCACCATAGTATCGATGATATTTCGGTGATGCGGGGTTTTGGCAATATTGAGATTTTTGCGCCGGCATCGCCCTTACAGTGTCGTCAAATTATCGATTATGCGATTGAAAAACAAGGCCCTGTTTATATCCGGATGGATGGTAAAGAACTCCCTGAGTTATTTGAGCAAGACTATCAGTTTAAACCGGGACAGATTGATGTATTAGCAACAGGCTCTGACCTGGTATTCGTGGGTATGGGCTCAGCCATGCATGAAGTTGTCGCGGCGGCCGAGCAACTTCGTGAGCAGGGAGTTTCGCCGAAAGTGCTGTGTATCTCTTCGATCCGACCGTGCGATGTTGAGCAGTTAGCCAAGCTTTTGGCAGGTATAAAACATGTGATTAGCGTGGAAGAACATAATGTCAATGGAGGCGTCGGTGCTTTGGTTGCGGAGGTGATTGCTGAATTTGGTACGGCAAGTCGTTTGAAACGGCTTGGGATCCCAGATGGTGGCTATGCCTTAGCGGCCGATCGTAAATCATTACGCGCACATCACGGGATTGATGCCAAGGGCATCGTGAGCCATGCGCTTGAGATGCTCAAGGAGAACTAATATGTCTCAGCCGTTTATCCTCGCCATTGATGAGGGGACCACCAATGCCAAAGCGATTGCCGTGAACCAAAGTGGCGAGGTATTGGCGAAGGGCAGTGTGGGTCTTGAATTGACTCACCCTCATCCGGGCTGGGCGGAGCAAGATCCAGAACAAATTTGGCGGGCAACTGTTGCAGCCATCGAGCAATGCGTGGTGGCGCTTGAGCCTGATTTGCTCGCTGGTATCGCGATCAGTAATCAACGCGAGTCGGTGTTAGTTTGGGATCGTAAAACTGGAGCGGCCTTAACACCGTTGGTGAGTTGGCAGTGCCGTCGCTCGGAAGCAATTTGTGAGCAGGTCGGCCAAAAGCCGGAAGCCCAACAAGTCAAAGCCTTAACCGGATCGGTGATCGATCCGCTTTTTCCTGCATCAAAGATCCGTTGGTTGTTAAATCATATCGACAACGGAACGGAACGGGCATTACGGGGTGAGTTATGTGCCGGAACGGTCGACAGTTGGTTGGTTTGGAAATTGAGTAACGGTAAGCAATTTGTTACCGATGCTTCTAACGCTTCGCGTTACCAATTGTTCAATATTAATCGCTTTGCATGGGATCCCTTATTGTTAGATTTGTACCAGATCCCTGTGCAATGCTTGCCAAAAGTGGTTGCCTCTAGCGGTGAGCGAGGCCTAACACAAGGTTTATCCTTTGTTGCCGATGGTGTGCCTATTTTGGCGCAAGCGGGTGATTCTCATGCGGCTCTATATGGTCAGGGTGGGTTTAATCCCGGAGTTGTGAAGGCGACTTATGGTACTGGTAGTTCGTTGATGGTGCGCATCGAACAGGCACCTAAACACGATTTTGGCGTGTCGACTACGGTGGCTTGGGATGATGGTAAACCCAGTTTGGCGATGGAAGGAAATATTACCCATACCGGCTCGGCGATTAAGTTCATCTCTAAAATATTGGGGATCTTGGATATCGACACGCTCAGCCAGCTTGCTTGGTCGGTCGAGGATGCAAATGGTGTCTTTTTTGTGCCCGCGTTGGCGGGTTTGGGAGCGCCGCATTGGGACGTGAAGGCGCGAGGTTTAATTACTGGCTTAACCGATGCCGTCACACCCGCACATATTGCCAGAGCAGCTTTCGAATCGGTCGCATACCAAGTGGCTGATTTATTGTTTGCGATGGAAGCTTCTGCCGAAATCTCACTATATGAGCTTTCGGTTGACGGTGGACCTACCCAAAATCGTCAATTGATGCAATTTCAAGCAGATTTACTACAAAAACGGATTGTGAAACGCGATGTTGTTGAAGTTTCAGCTCTTGGCGCGGCTTTTCTTGCGGGTAAAGCTTTAGGCTGGTGGCCAGACGCCGCCAGTCTATCGAAGCTTTTGCCAGCGAGTGAAGTCATCACTCCAAATCCAAATATGATCCATATTCACAATAATTATAAGTCGTGGAAGCGAGCGGTTCAGCGAACTCGTTTTCAAGCTAATGACGGAGAGGTCTAGAATGAAAGATACCCAACAACAAACTACCTTAGCGGTTTTATTTGGTAACCGTAATTTCTTCCCAAGTTACCTGCTGGATGATGCCCGCAAAGATACTCAAACGGTGTGTGAAAGCTTAGGTATTAAAACCATTATGTTGTCAGATACCGAAACTCCCTATGGAGGGGTGGAGACCTATCAACATGCAAAAATTGCCGCCGAAATGCTCAAACAGCATAAAGATGACATTCAAGGGATCTTAGTTTGCTTGCCAAACTTTGGTGATGAAAAAGCAATTGCCGATGCCATCCGTATATCTGGTGTGAATGTTCCGGTACTAATTCAAGCGGAATCCGATTCGCTAGATAAGATGGGCTTAGCCACCCGTCGTGACAGTTTCTGTGGCAAGATTTCACTGTGCAATAATCTTCGCCAATATGGCATTCCTTTTTCACTGACAACTCAGCACGTATGTGAGTTGAAAAGCGATGTATTTCTAAAAGATTTAACTCAATTTGAAAATGTTTGCCGGGTTGTTAGCAAAATGAAAGGTTGCCGTGTGGGGGCGATTGGTGCCAGACCTGCCAGCTTTAATACTGTTCGTTATAGTGAAAAAATTCTTGAGCGTTTGGGCGTTACCGTTGAAACGATTGATTTGTCGGAAATTTTCGCAAGCGTAGACAATGTGCAAGATAACGATTTGCGGATTGCCGAGAAGCTGAGCTTATTGAAGTCGAATGCAGATACCCAAGAGATCGCCGAAGACAAGTTGCTAACAATGGCTAAATTGTTTGTGGTGATTAGCCAGTGGATTGCCGAAAACGACATTCATACCACCGCCATTCAGTGTTGGACCTCGTTGCAGAAAACACTGGGGGTAAATGTTTGTTCGATTATGAGCGTGATGTCTGGCCAGCTGATCCCAAGTGCCTGTGAAGTTGACGTGATGGGAGCGTTGTCGATGTACGCGCTGTCCATGGCTTCGCAAAAACCAGCATCGATAGCTGATTGGAACAATAACTTTGGTGAAGATCGCGATAAGTGTGTGTTATTCCACTGTGGTAACTTCGCGACCTCAGAATTAGATAATCCTTTTATGAGCACCGCCGATATTATTGGCACCACGGTGGGTTGTGGGAATACTTGTGGCGCGATAAATGGCCGGATGAAACCAGGTCCGCTTACTTATTTCCGCCTTTCTACCGATGACTTTACCGGGA
Organism: Agarivorans sp. QJM3NY_29; assembly: GCF_050870835.2. Taxonomy (NCBI): domain Bacteria; kingdom Pseudomonadati; phylum Pseudomonadota; class Gammaproteobacteria; order Alteromonadales; family Alteromonadaceae; genus Agarivorans; species Agarivorans sp. QJM3NY_29. The sequence goes on from NZ_CP194036.2 coordinate 252,124, forward strand.
AAGTAAAATCTTACGTTGGCGAAGGAAAATTCGTTGATGATGACTTAGATACTGTTGGCTGCCGCGCGGTGGTTCAGGTTAAAGAGCTGGAAACCCTACTCTCGCATATTTGTAATAATGGTTTTGAGCACCATGTTGCAATGAATCACTCGTCAACTGGGGATGTGCTTTATGAAGCATTCACCAAGTACTTGGGGGTTGAATGCTACCAACATAGTTAGTGGTTTGAGATTTCCATCCAAGATAAGTTTTTGAAAGCTTGTTGAGGGCCTTGACCAACTTGCCTCGCAAGTTGGTCTTTTTTAAACATAAGCTTTTCGTGAATTTATATGCAAAATTGAATATAATTGCGGGCAAGTATATCCCGTATATTTGTTGTAAGGATGATTATGTTGAAGAGAGACGAACAGCGATTATTAGTCAAGATTGCCACACTTTATTACAACGAAGGTAAAAAACAGTCTGAGATCGCGAAGAAGCTCGACCTTTCTCAATCATTTGTTTCTCGGGCGCTTTCACGTTGTACCAAAGAAGGCATCGTTAAAATTAGTGTGGTTCAACCTGCCAACGTGTACCTAAATCTAGAAGCTGAATTGCAAAATAAATATTCTTTGATGCAGGCGATTGTGGTGGATGTGGCAGAAAATGCCGATGAGTATATGATCAAACGGGCAATCGGCTCGGCTGCCGCGCACTATATGCAAACCTCTTTACCAGCTAGCTCCTTAGTGGGCGTTTCCGCTTGGAGTGGCACCATTCGAGAAATGGTTGAACAGTTACATCCGCTTAATGTAAAAGCAAATGGTGTTGTTCAACTATTGGGAGGGGTTGGAGTAAATGGCAACGCTCAGGCTTCTATGCTTACTCATTCATTAGCCGAACTACTCAATTGTCAGCCTCATTTATTGCCGTCTCAGAGTATCGAAAGAACAGTTAATTATAAAAAAATGCTACTCAATACCGAAGAAGTCAGCTCAGTGGTCAGCCTCTTTAATCAAGTGGATTATGCCTTGGTTGGGATTGGCATGCTGGAGCCATCTCATTTATTAAAGTCTTCTGGTAACTACTATAACCCTGACATGTTGGAAGAGCTCTCTAAACGCGGTGCGGTTGGTGATATTTGCTTGCATTATTTTGATGCTGACGGGAACGCCGTGTTAGCCGAAGATGAAGATCCGGTGATAGGTATGGATCTTAAGTTACTTAGAGACTGTCCTCGGGTGGTTGCCTTAGCTGGTGGTTTAGATAAATTGGCGGCGATTAAAGGCGCACTTACCGGTGGTTATTTAGATATTTTATTTGTAGATGTTCATACCGCAAAGAAATTGATTTAATCCTTTTAGGCTGGCAGCTTTGCTGGTTTCACACCCAGAGTTTGTGAGTTATTGAAAAACATAAACATGCTGTTTCTACTTAGCACATAAATCATCTTTGGCTTACAAAATACGCAGAATGATATCGCTTCAAGCCAGCTGAATGCTGGCTAACATGCTAAAACACCAGCAATACTTAAATCGACCGCTAATGTTGCCTGTTGCATCAATAAGCAGTCATCAAGGCTTTGATTAAAAAAGAGGATGCCAGCATCTTTATGATGCGTAGTGCATACTTCCCTTAGCAAAATCAGTCTGCTGAGTTCTGCGTAGCCATACTTTTTCGTGGAAGAAGTAAGCCACCGAGTTAATTGTTGGTTCAATCGTCGCCATCAGACCACCAATGAAAGAATCGCCGGTTAATGTATAGGTGACCATAAATGCCACACTGAAGTGAATCACCGCAAAGCTTATCGTTTTCACTTGTGTCATCGATTCATGACGTTTTAGAAATGAGATGTTCTGCCAAGCTTTTTCGTGAGCATAAAAAGCGCAGGTATTGATTGAAGGTTCAATCATGGCAATTAAGCTGCCGAGCAAGAAGTCACCGGTTAAAGTAAAAGCGACCAAGGTTGCAATGGTAAAGTGAATTGCTGCAAAAGTTATTGTCTTGATCATCGTGTTGCCCCTAAGAATTTTCTCTATGTCGATGTGGATATTATTGAGAATTATTCGCATTACTTAAAATGGATAGTTTCGATGAGTACGATAGTTTTGGGCTATCGAAATTAAATAATTGATTGTTTGTCAAGTGAGGTAGGCAAAACTCAAGCTAAATCTGGTGCCGCCAAATGCTGAAGACATGTGTCATCGTTCGAGTAGAAGTGCTGCATGATGAACACATCGATGCTGAAGGCAGTTCTGAGTGCTGGATTGAACTCAATGAGAAAGAGATATCTAGAGAGATAACTAGACATCCACCCCAACTAGCCAAATGCCAGTAATAATCTAGAGAGATAACTAGACATCCACCCCAACTAGCCAAATGCCAGTAATAATCTAAACTATCAATAGTTGATTTTTGGGAGTTATTGCCATGCCTCGGTCAAGACAGTCGCAAGTGAGCTTATCGGATACATCTTACTATCATTGTATTTCCCGCTGTGTTCGGCGGGCTTTTTTGTGCGGTAAAGACCAACACACAGGTAAAAGCTATGAGCACCGTCGCCAGTGGGTGGAAGATTATTTGCTCAAATTGACGTCGGTGTTTGCCATTGATGTTTGTGCTTATGCAGTGATGAGTAATCATACTCATGTGGTATTGCACATCGATAAGGCCAAAGCTAAAGCTTGGTCCATGGATGAAGTGTTAGAACGCTGGCATAGTCTGCATCAGGGCACCTTACTGACTCAGATGTATCTCAATTCTGAGTTAGGTCCGAAGTTAAGTGAGGTGCAACTACAGGCCATTCACGCCACAGCTGAAGTCTATCGGACTCGCCTTTTTGATTTAAGCTGGTTTATGCGCCATTTGAATGAATACATTGCTCGAGCTGCCAATAAAGAAGACCAATGTACCGGTCGTTTTTGGGAGGGGCGTTTTAAATCTCAAGCCCTATTAGATGAAGCAGCCCTAGCAGCTTGTATGGCTTATGTGGATTTAAACCCCATTCGCTCAAATATAGCGAGCACGCCTGAAACCTCGGACCACACCAGTATCAAACAGCGCATTCAGCAAGCCAAACAAGGTCAGCAACCCAAGCCGCTAATGCCTTTTGTCGGTAATCCCAGAGAAACCATGCCTAAAGGCTTGCCTTTCGAGTTACAAGACTACCTGCAACTGGTGGAACTTACCGGTCGCGTTATCAGAGAAGATAAACGTGGTTATATCGATGATGCACAAGCGCCCATTTTACAGCGCTTACAAATCGATGAGGAAAGCTGGTTAGCCTTGAGCACGGGTTTAGAGCATCACTTCGCCAGTGTGGTTGGGGCTGGGCATTCACTAGAACGCTACAAGCGTGAGCACAATCAACTTCGCATCAAAGGTATGGCAGCTGCCAAGCGCTGGCTCGATGTTGGCTAAGTAATTTATGGTCTGATTTTTGTCGACCGAGTAGGTCTTTAGCAAACCTAGAAACACTGCGTCCACGAGCTTGTTTATTGCGCTATCTCGCCATAAAAACGTCTATTAATGCTACAACTTTTACATTCAGGTCGCTTTCTGTGTATGAGGAGTTGATACTCATCGCATGATGTTGGTGGTTCAATTGAAGCCTTAAGATGGCTGTCTTGAATAATTTTGCGAAAAGGTGTTATTGTTGGTTTTGTTTTTAGAATGGGTGTCTAGTTTATTGAGAATGGGTGTCTAGTTTATTCAGTTTTCACGAGGGAAATTATGAATTGTACAAGTTGTAAAAATGGAGCGTTATTTCCGAGTTTTATTGACGGCCAATTTCGTGCACATACGTGCTCAAATTGCGGTGGTAACTGGATTTTAATCGAAGACTACGTTTCATGGAAAGAAAGAAATCAAGACTACAAATTTTCTGAAGATATTTCGATTGAAGAATCTGAAGTAATGGATAACAAAAAAGCTATGTTGTGTCCGTCATCTGGGACAATAATGAGAAAATTTAGAATATCTTCTCAAAATGAACATAAAGTCGATTATAGCTCTGTTGTTGGTGGATTATGGTTAGATAAAGGTGAATGGGAATTATTAAAAAGCGAGGGATTAGCTGGTTGTTTAAATTCAGTAGTAACACAAACTTGGCAGCGTAATATTCGTCAAGATAGCGCAAAGCAAAATCTTGCAGATATTTATGAATCTAAATTTGGTGTTGAAACTTACTCTAAATTAAAAGAAATGCGTGCTTGGTTAATGTCACAAGAACATAAATCAGATTTAAGAGCTTACCTTTTGGCAGAAGACCCTTATTCCGCAGATAAGTAGTAAAACAACATAACAAGCCATTGCAGTGCTGGGATTTTTACAGTTGGATTCTCTCACTGCGTTCGGGTCTTAGCCAACAATAAAAAGTCCCTGAATGGGGCGTTGCATCCAAGATGGCTGTCTTGTTTTCATTTAATCATGGGTGTCTTATATAATTCTTTTAGGGCTAAGTTAATCCTCGACTTAAACTTATCTCATTAAATTGCTTAGTTTTTTTGAGCTATAGCCTAGGTAAGTGTCGCAAAAAGGTGTTATTGTTGGTTTTGTTTTTAGAATGGGTGTCTAGTTTATTGTTCATTTACATGGTAATCCCCCCGAAAATTAATCCCATGCAAAAGTAGAATTTTCTCGTATAGTAAATACAGGAGATTCAACATGAAAAAGTCACGTTACACGGACAGTCAGATCTTATCTATTCTCAAGCAGGCTGAGGCTGGTACACCTGTTCCTGAGCTCTGTCGTGAGCATGGAATGAGCAACGCAACCTTTTACAAGTGGCGTTCGAAATACGGCGGTATGGACGCATCCCTTATGGCGCGGATGAAAGAACTCGAAGATGAAAATCGACGGCTTAAAAAGATGTATGCGGAAGAACGCCTTAAAGCAGAGGTGATCTCAGAGGCGATGGCAAAAAAGTGGTGAAGCCCTGTGAGCGTCGATTGATGGCTCAGCGTTCGGTGGCGAACTATCACATCAGCATTAAAAGTGCATGCTATTGGTTTGGGATCAGCGAGACCTGCTATCGCTATAAATCGAAGCTTCAACCTGAGAATGAGTTGATAGCTCAGGAGTTAGTAACGCTGTGCAACAGTGAAGACTGCTCTGACTGGGGCTTTGGCCTGTGTTTTCACCATTTGCGGAACGTTAAAGGGTATACATGGAACCATAAGCGGGTTTATCGGATCTACTGCGAATTGGCTCTAAACTTACGTATTAGGCCAAAACGACGCCTGAATCGCCATACGCCAGAGCCTCTTAAAGAGCCGATTAAAACAAACCAAGTTTGGTCCGTGGACTTTATGCATGATCAGCTATCTGATGGCCGGAAGTACCGTTTATTCAATGTGATAGATGATTACAAACGTGAAGGTCTGGCGTCAGAACCTGATTTTTCAATGCCCACAGTACGAGTCACTCGGATCTTAGAGCAGCTCATCGAACAACGAACCAAACCTGTTGCGATCCGCTGCGACAATGGTCCTGAGTTCATTAGCCATGCGTTTATTAAATGGGCCAACAACCACGACATTCGAATCGATTATATTCAGCCAGGAAACCCACAACAAAACGCGTATATAGAAAGGTTCAACCGTACTATGAGGTTTGGCTTAGTGAGTAAGTATTTGTTTGACACACTTGAAGATGTTCAAGATCGGGCGACCCAATGGTTATGGTTCTACAATCATCAACGACCACACCTTGCAAATGGAGGGTTCCCACCACTAAAAACGGCAGCATGAATTCTACGAATAAATGCGGTTAATAATGGGAGGATTACCACATTTCAGTTATTATCACATAGTCATGCATCATTCGTTCGACACTATTCACGTGTTTTAACATATCAGCATTCTTCAAGTAAAAATTGAACCTGTTCGCTTCCGTAGGGACATTGCAAGGAGTTGTCCCTGAGTCAACGGACCACCTTTCTAGTAATGACCAAGCAAATACGGCTTTTTCAACGACTACTAGGTCGTCATTGTTACCCATGCCAAACTCGATGCGAATAGCTTCTTTCCCTTTATCATCGAGGTTGGGATGTAGGCTTAATTGGATCGGAATAAGTGTATTCCACTCACTATCATCATTAACTGATGATAGTGAGTTTTCATTCGTAGACGTTATACTTTTAAAGCGTGAAAAATGGAAACTTTTGAATATGGAGTGATTAGAGTCTTCTTTAATATCTTTTGCTCGAAAAACCCAGTTTAAACCATCAAAGAAAACTGTAGAGGGTTCTAATCTGCGAATGTTACGATTAAGACTATTAGCAGATATGTATTCTCCGACAACTTGTTTGTTGTCTGTAATAGCCCTTGTAATGACAGCTACTGAACCTGGATCTAGATCGGTTTTCAAATCACAAGCTCGTTTATAATAAGGGGATTCATTAGTATTTAGCTTATGGCGACAGAAACCTTCAAAATGCATTTCGAGAGCCTTACGGGCATCTATATCAACCAGAGGGGAATAAGTATCGAGTTTGATCTGGTGAGACTTCGGGTGAATATTATTTTGTTGAGTAAGTTGCTTGTACTCATTGAGATCTTTAGTTGCTAAAGGCTCAGATACACCAAATTCGTCTACTATTTCTGTTCTAAATATTTTTCCACTAAATCTAACCTTAAAATCGATAAACGCGAGTCGTACCGCTCTTGATTGGTTACCGGTTTCTTCCATTAAGCCATTGATAGTGTACATTCTGTATGTCTCTTTCAGTTTTTTGTTAACTAAATTTAACCATAGCATAGCAAAAAAAGATTTTTTACCCCACTTTTTTTGAATATTTTTCAGTGTGCAGTGTTAAAATATTAACCTGCGTCAATTAAATTTTTATATATTGGTTGATCTTTGATCGGTTTTTATGGCACAATATTAGTGTGGTCAATGCTAGATAGCTTTGTTCCATGAAATTTCATTTGAATTTGTAGGAGGGGCCAAATGGCAACTAACGGAAAAACAGGCGATAACCGTCGTCATGGTATGGTTCGCGAACGTTCACAAACTCAAACACCTTCAGGGCATTGGGTGAAGCGTGACGCGAATACTGGGCGTTTTATGGATGTGAAGCAAGATGGCGCGCCTTTTAAAGGCATCCGGAAAGAAAAATAAAAAGGCACTTTCAGTAAAATACTAAAAGTGCCTTTTTACTAGCGAAGTGAAATGTAGTCGTCATTGCAGTGATCGATTACAAGACCCAACACTAAGAGGTCTCAGGTCTCTATAGAAACCCAATCGCTCGGTGACAATTGCGATATTACCTTTCTATAGCATTCACTTCAATCGTTGAGTTCCCTCTTTATTAAAAAGTATGGAGGAATCTCTCATGAGTATTCGACCAAAACTCGTTGATGTATGCGCGTATGTGCGTCGCCGTTTCGGCCGACTCGAATACGTTTGTAAGCATAAACGTTCATATCCACTTTAAGTAACATTAATTTAGTTTGGCGGGGGTACCCGCCTTGCAGAAAGGTACTACATCTATGTTAGATCTACTGACAGATCCCTTAGTGCTCGCGGTTCTAATTGGTCCGATCGCTGGCATTGTTTGGACTAAAATACTTAATGCAGACTCTCGCAACGGTGAGGGGCTGTCAAAGGGCCATTTTAGAGTCTCGAATAGCGGCACAATAACCGCGAGTGATGACAGTAACATCCAGATTGGTCATGGCAACAACGTTACCAATCACAACTACAACGGCGGCCAATCACCGAAATCGCAAGGTGATGGTGAGGTGTTCATCTTTGGAGTGCTAGGTGTCATCGCCGCGATTCTCTATATTCGCCATCGAGAATGGGCTCTAGGTTTTAGTCTACTTTTCCTTCTTTTCAATACCGCTTTTACGCTCAGTTATTTTGAGTCCAAGAACACTAAAGTTATTAAGACCTTAGCCTATGGTGTTCTGTTTTACATTCTTTATTCCATCTATCGATCGCCCATAGACCCTTACTACGTCAGTATCGTCCAAGCGTTAAAAGGTCAAGGGTTAAAAGCCTATATCGAGGCTATTCGCTTGGATAACCTCCCTTTTCAAATCATTTTAACTGCGATAAGCCAAGCGGGGGCTCTGTTCCTCACTGTGTTTGCATCTCATGCAATTCGAACAACACATGCAGATCGAGGGTTCGCGAAAAACCTTCAAAAGATAGGTGTGATGGTCATTGTTTTAGCAATGCCGTTATATCTACTTCATGTTGAGGCAGTTAACGCCCTGATCATAACTTTTATAGGAGAAGTAATATGAAGTCATTATGGATACTCATACTTTCTGTACTTCTTTCAGCTTGTTCTGCTTCGATCCCTAAAGAAGTCGTTGAGCTGTCCTACAAAATGGATAAGGACATGACGCATGTCGAACAAGCATACATGGACTTGGTTCGTCAGCACATCAGTGTTCTTAAAAAGCAACGAGAAGACTATTTGTACAAAGAGTGGGTGCCAGCCTTGTTGGAAGACTGGATAGTCGAAGGAATGCTGATTGAAATGGCGCAGGGGAAAGTGGTTTATGACAACCAAGTGGAAGACTTTGTCGCCGTGGATAAGCCTAATAGGCTGGCTCAGTTAAATGGGGTGAAGGAATGGGCTCTAGTTGCTACCGAAGAAATTGAGGCGAAGCGCCTTGAGCTCATAGTGCCATTGGAAGAAGCTGAGTATGTGATGTTAGCTGATATTCGCCAGAGTTTCACATTAATGAAGCAGGGGAATCAAACCATTACTGCTCACCTGAATAGCATCAGAGAGGTGCAAGATGTGCAGAATGACCTACTTGAAAGTGTCGATTTAGAGCAATTAAGAAATAATATCAATCAACAACTTAGTGAGTTATCGGATCAGGCTTCTCAAGGCTTAGATAAGGTTCGTGAACTCGAACAGAAAGCACAACCTTATATGGAGAAAGTCAAATGAGTATGAGAAATCGAATTAAGAAGTCTGTTGCTCACGCGAACAGTCAATTGGCAGAGCGAGAGCTTCAGTTATTGTTAAACACTAGTTTTGAGTTGGCGACGTTAAGTCCTGCAATTAAAGGGCATGCCCAATATCAAGCGTTGATGGAGGTGATTCAAGTAGCTACGAATCGAAATTTAAGTGTGGCAGAACTTGAAAATAATATCCGACAGCTTGGTGAAGAGACTTGGCTGCTGGCACAAGACATCGTGAAAGCCGTTCGATAGGAGGAACTATGCAAATTGATATGCACTATTACGGTACATTCTGCGTTGCTCGCGCCGCAGGTCTAAACCGAGAATCGGCACGTATTATAGCGACCGCAGCTCAGTTTGTAGATGACAATGCACAGCAAAACGGCATTGATTTAGCGGATGCTTCGGCTTGTCGAGTCGAAGCAACAGCGCATCACACTGCGGATGTAAGCAACATTGACCCTGATGACCAAAGACAAGTTTGGGTGCCTTACCATTTCTTACCGGGAAATGAAGGTAATTCATTCACTGAGCGGTTGGTATGTCGCAAAGATAGCGTGATTGCCCAGCAAATGTGTCAAAACCACCTAGAGCAAGCTGCAAAACCTTACTTTCTGGAGTTGCTAGGGGTAATGGCTCACGTATACGCTGACACATTCGCGCACTACGGTTTCTCAGGAGTGAGCTCTCGACACAATCGGGTAGGTAATGACTCTTTTGAGTTCAGAGAGTTAGATGAAAAAATGGAAGCATATATTGTTGGTAAAAAAGACAGTTTTTTTGCACGATTTAACCCAATTGTTCGCAACATTAAGTCTCATCTCGCTGAGGAACTGTCTGGGGCGTTAGGTCATGGGGGCGTGGTGACATTTCCTGACAGGCCGTACTTGAAGTGGCGTTTTGAATACGACAGTGGCCACGATTCTGGTTGGAGGGATAACCCTGCGACTTTCCTTGAGTATTGTCACAAACTTCACTCTATGCTGGCAGCATTACCAGAAGAGTATACTGAACCCGAGCAAAGACAGGACTGGACGGCGCTGAAAAACAAGATAACGGAAGTTCTCGCTTTCCAAGGTGCAGGGGGGGCTCGCATTGATAAGTGGAAACACGAAGCTCAGTACGGTGAATTACTCAATATCGCGGAAGATATTCCAGAGTATAGAGATTGGAATGATGGTTTTGGAGCTCTTAGCCATCGCAGTAGCTCTGAGGCGATGGAACATCCTATCTATCGTTACTATCAAGCGGCTTCTTATCATCGTTGGTATGTATTGCGAGAGCTTTTGCCACAACATGGTTTGATGGTGAGATAGATTATGATTGGCCCGCAGGTGTGGGCCAATCATACAAGTGTGGTGGAAGAGTAAACTTGGCTAATAGGTTAGAGTATTTTGCAATACATTAAGTAATCCATTTAATGCCATTTTAGGAAATTGTGTAACTCATTTATGTCCAAAAGTGAGTTACAAAACTAAGCCAACTGATAACACGTATTGTGGCTAGTTTTTTTGATGAAGGAAAATTAGCGCTTCCGGTTAGAACAATTATTTTTCAAAACGAAGACAATCTATTTTCTATAATTTCAATGTGTTAGAGGCTTTTACTAAAAAGATTGTCTTCGTTCTATTCAAATTATCTTCGTTTTAATTTCATCAATACAACTAACAATCCAGCCCGCAGGCGACGCCGGAGGCCCAGGCCCATTGAAAGTTGTAGCCGCCTAACCAGCCGCTTACGTCCATCACTTCTCCAATAAAATACAAGCCTTTTACTTTGGTTGTTTGCATGGTTTTTGAGCTGAGTTCATTGGTGTCGACGCCGCCGAGGGTCACTTCTGCAGTGCGATAGCCTTCGGTGCCGTTCATGGTGATTTGCCAATCATTGAGTTGTTTGGCAATGCTGTCGCGCTCGCCATGGCCCAATTGATTAAGCGCTTTGGCAAGCTGCGCTTGGTCAAACAAGGCTTCGACTAAACGTTTGGGAAGCCATTGGCTGAGGGTGTTTTTGAGGTTTTGTTTGGGGTGTTGTAACAGCACCTGTTCCAGCAGGGCTAGCGCATCTTGCTTTGGGAGCAGGTTAATGTGGATCGCTTCGCCGGCTTGCCAGTAGTTAGAGATTTGCAGAATCGCGGGGCCAGATAAGCCGCGATGGGTAAATAACAGCGCTTCGCTAAATTGGTTGCCGCAGGCGGCGGTGATACAGCAGGGGACGGCGATCCCGGAGAGCGCTTCAAAACGTTGTTTTTGTTCGCTATGCCAGGTGAATGGCACTAGGCCTGCGCGGGTTGGCAATAGTTTGAGGCCAAATTGTTCGGCAATTTGGTAACCAAAGGGGCTGGCGCCAAGTTTGGGCATGGATAAACCACCAGTTGCGATGACCAGCGAGCTGGCTTGATAAGATTGGCCAGCGGCTTGGACTTCGAAGCTTTGTTCATCGAGCTGTTGAATACTGCTGATTTCGCTGCGCAAGCGGATGTTCACAGCTGCCCAGTCACATTCGGTGAGCAGCATGTCGACGATCTGTTTGGCGTTGTCGTTGCAAAACAGCTGCCCGTGGTCGCGCTGGTGGTATTCGATGCCGTGGCGCTCGACCAATTCGATGAAGTTGCTTGAGGGATAGCGGGCCAGAGCTGATTTTACAAAATGCGGATTACTACACAGATAGTTGTTGGGGGCCACATTGATATTGGTGAAGTTACAGCGTCCCCCGCCACTGATGAGTATTTTGCGGCCAGCTTTTTTGGCGTTATCCAGCACCAGCACGGAGCGCCCGCGATAACCTGCGGTGGCGGCGCACATTAAACCCGCGGCGCCGGCGCCAATAATAATTACATCGAATGTTTGTGTCATGCCTGCCCCCAAAAAATCAGCGGCATTGTACCGCTAGCGCTGCTCCGGCGCTAGCGGGGATGTTGCGCTTATTTTAAGGCGCGCCCAACGTCTTGGCTAAACGGCTCAGCAAGGAAGGTGATGCCCGCTAAGGGTGCCGGGTTTGGCGCATCGGGCTGAATGCTCGGATTGACCGGATAACTTAAACCGTCGAAACGCAGCAGCCGAAGCCCCGGGATCGCGCCGCCGCCAGAAACTTCCAGCAGTAGATCTTGCCAGCGGGCGTTACTGCTGGAAGCAAGATAGAAGGGGGGGCGCACCAGCGTGGTTTTACTAAGGAAGCGATAGCCGCTGTCTTTAGCTTCAAAAATTAATAAGCTGCAGCCGCCGCTGCCACACCAGTCCAGATAAGTGATTATTTCATCTTGACCATCCCCGTTGAGATCAAATTTCCACCATTGGTAGCGGGTGCCATTTAGCGCGGTGCGGTGTAGCTTGAAGTATTGTTTGAGCGCGCCTTCAACTTGTGGATCGTAGTCGCTGCTGGCGAGCAGGCTGGCTGGCTCGAAGCGACGTTGGATATGGCTTGGCTCACTGGGGCCTGGCGCCGGTGCCGGGCCATTCATTTTCATCATATTTAAACCCAGTTTGCCCTGCTGCTGTTGCTCGGGGTCACGCAGTCGCAGCAACATACCGTCCCAATCAAAATACATCTGGCTGTTTACTGGTTGGTTCTGGCTTTGGCTCAGGGTAAGTAGCAGGCTGGTTTGATCAAGCGGTTGCCAGTAGCCTTTTTCAATAAAGCTTTTGTCTTGAGCGAGATAGTTATTTTGTAATTCAGCACTTAAATCTTGGTTGAGAGTGAGATTGACCATTCGGCCACTGCCTGATGCGGTGGCGAGTTTGGCTTGGTAGTTGCCGCTAAGTGGTTCAATATCTTGTTGAAAGGGGCGACGGGCGCAGCCCTGATAGCGAAGCCCTTGGTAGAGTAGCTCGGCGTGATAGGCATAAACGGTATCGGCCATGCTGTCGAAACACTGTTCGGCCTTTACCGCGAGTCGCAGCTGGTCAGCAGATTGCCAAAACTGAGTGCCTTGATCCACACCGCTACGGTAAATTGGGTGGCTGCTCGTACCGGCGAGAGTACTCAGTTGCAGTTTGCCTTCGTTGATGTCGATTCGCCAGCTGGGTTCGTTTCCCATAGCGTGCAGCGCTGGGGTTTTGGCTTCACAGCCGGGGCCTTCGCTGGCCAGATACTGCCAGCGTTGTGGGCTGATCTTGGCCCGATAATCCGCTTCAGGCGCCTGCATACCCACGTTGTTGAAACGACCGTCAAATTCTACGTAGACTTGGCTGTGGTTGGCAAAACGGCTGAGCAGTTGCCGGTCATCGCTGGATAAATCGAGCCAATAAGCTTGCTCTCCTTGGCAGGGAGTGAATATTGTGGCCTCGGGTGAGTTGACTAACCAGCCCTTTAATCGGGTGTTTGGTTGATGAGGACTCGGTGGTGCCTCGGATGGTTTGCTTGGCTGAGTGGGGGGCGGTGTTGGGGCGCAGGCTACCAAGCCGATACTCGCGAGGGACGCGATGCAAAGTCGTTTGATTAGCCTCATCGTGATTTCCTTTTATTTATAGCTTAAATGTACCGATTAAAAATTCCGCCACACCATTTTCTTTATTGCTAAGTGTTTGTTCTAAATGAGGTAATGTCAACTTTAAACGGTCGTGTGCGTTGGCCATGATTACCCCTTTGCCGACCAAAGAGAGCATTTCTTTGTCGTTAAGGCCATCACCAAAGGCAATACAGTGCTCTGGTGCGATGGATTTTTGCTCTAATACCGCTTGTAAGGCTGCGCCTTTGTTGGCCTTGGCTGTCATTACCTCAAGGCAGTCGGGTAGTGAGAAGGTAATATTGAGGCTGTCACCAAATTCATCGACCAGTTCCTTTTCGAGCTGTTGTAGTAATTCATGTTCTGCAACAAAAAATAGCTTACAGATATGCTGATGATCTATCCGATCGAAGTCGGTCAACTGATAGTTAAAACCAGAGTGCTTGTTGAAGGAGCGGACGTATTCATTGTTTTCTTCAACGTACCAGTTGTCTTCGTGGTAAATATTTCGATGAAGTGGGTATTTTGCCGATAGCTCCAGAATACGAGTGATTTCAGCGGAACTCAGATCGGCACGATACAGAACTTCGCCGGCTTTATTGTGGACGCGGGCACCATTGGAGGTAATTAAATACATTGGAAAGTCGAATTGATCGGCGATTGGTCGCACATCGTTGTAGTGGCGTCCGGTGGCAATTAAAAACTTAATATTTTGCTCATAGAGGCGAGCAATGGTTTGTTGGGTATGTTCTGAAATTTGATGCTCTGCATTGAGCAAAGTGCCGTCAAGATCGGTTGCGATTAATTGGTACATATCGATTACTCCTCGGTGAAACTGCGACCGGTGGCTTTAGCCTCTGCTGAGACTGGTTTGATGAGCTTAAGCTCGGTGTTGTTCAAAAAAAATGAGAATGCTCGCCAAGGCTGGGTTGCGGATCTCATCACTCTCGAAAAAAATCTCATGTTTGGCCCCTATCACGGGCATCAATTGAGCGTTACTTGATTTACCTGCTGAGGCAGTCAACCTATGGAAAAAGGCATTTTGCCCTTCTGCTGTGACAATAGGATCTTGCTCCGCTTGTAATAATAATAGCGGAATATTGATGTGAGCAGCGTCTTCAATGCTCAGTTGCATGGCTTGAAAACTTTGTTGTAACCAGCGGTTACTTGGGCCGCCGAGTTGGATCGCTGGGTGCTCGACATAAGTTTGCAGGATTTGTTGATAGCGAGCCGGGCTATGGCTCAGATGATTGCGACTAAACTCACTTGGCCGATAGTCGCCTTGACCCAAAGCATAATGAGGTCCATAGCCGAACTGCCGCTCTAAGTGCGCTAGACCTGCGGCTAGCGTCTTCACGATAGGTTTAGGGAGCAGCCCCAAATTAATCCCGAACATGGGGGCCGACAGCGCCACGGCCTGAAAGTGATTTGGATGCTGCTGTAGGTAGCGAGCGGCGATGGTGCCACCCATCGAATGGGCTAATAAAAAATGCTGTTGGTATTGGCAGGGCAAGACAAACTGCTGCACCAGTTGCTGGAGATCATCAACAAAGTATTGAAAATTTTCGACATCCCCAAGTTGCCTGCGAGGGCTTTCTCGATCTGATAAGCCTTGGCCGCGATGGTCAATGATGAAAATATCGTAACCTTGCTGAGCGAGATCGTAGCCTAATTCGTAATACTTGAGGTAGCCTTCGGTACGACCCGGAGAGATCACAATGGCTTGATGTTTAGGCTGAGCGGCGTTTAATTTGGCGAAGTGAATACGCAGGTCATTCACCCCAGAAAAGCTGGATAGTTCGGCATATTGTTGCCAGTAGGGCAGGATGAGCTGCTGATATTGCCTCTCGAGTTGATTTTCCTGACCGAGCAGATAAGGCGGTGTACGCATCATTCAACCTCGAATGTGTCGCTATGAATAGCTATGGAGTTGCGCATTATCTCAGCGAATGAACATAGTCACAATTGGCAAATTAAGGCGTTTGCTTGGTCGAGTCGAGAATTTTGCTTACAGGTGCTTTATTTAATCGCCGAAACCGGCCCGGGCGAGGGTGACTAACATTGGAATAAGCAGTAATACGCCGAGCTCTAAACGAATTAACCAAATCACCGAAGCGTGTTGGCGATAGCTAATCATGGACGGTTTGCCTTGTTTTAAGGCTCGTCGCCAGCGATAAAAGGTAGCCGATGGATACAGCGAGAGTAGAACGACAACGAAAAATAGCAGCATTTTTAGTGCAAAAAAAGGATTGTCGAGATAACTTTTGTCGGTGCTTTGAAATACAGATAATCGTAATGCACCGGTAATGAAGATTAATACGGTGGCGATGGCATGGGTGGCATCGGCCAACAGTAGCTTCTTGACATCGTCCTGAGTCATGCCTCGGCGAAAAAGAAAGGCTTCTGAGTACAATGCGCCCGCCAGCAACACAATTGCCGTGACATGCAACCCTGCATTTATGGCCTCAATTAAACTCATCGTTCAGTATCCAAGAAAATTTGTTGTTCTAGAAAACGCTATCAGCGCAGCAGGATAGTACTGCAAAACCATCCTTGATGCTATACCCTAACAGGCCTAAGTACTTGAGGTCTAGGGTATATAAGGACGCATTAATGAAAGCAAAGCTATCGGCATATGGTTTGTTGTTGTTACCGCCATTATTTTGGGCCGGTAATTTTGTCACTGGTCGCTATATTGCGGGGCAAATACCGCCAATGTCATTATCTTATTGGCGTTGGACGATAGCCTCGCTGTTGGTCTTGCCTTTTCTTTATCGGAGTCTGTGGCAACAGCGGCGAGTGATTCAACGCTATTGGTTGCGCATTAGCTTACTCGCTTGTTTAGGCGTAGCTGGCTTTAATTCCTGTGTTTACATTGGTTTGCAGAGTACAACCGCGACCAATGCTTTGATTATTAATTCGATGATCCCGATCTTTATTTTGCTGGTGAGCTGCTTAGGCTTCGGTCAGCGAATGGGAATGAAACAGATCCTCGGTATTATATTGTCGTTTTGCGGGGTATTGGCCTTGTTGGTAAAAGGGCAATGGCAGTCACTGGCAAGCCTAAGCATCAATCGCGGCGACAGTTGGATCCTGTTATCGGCAGTTATTTGGGCGTTGTACTCCATTGGTTTACGTTTTAAACCGTCCCAGCTAAGCGGTTCCGCCTTTCTTGGTTCAACCTTGGTGATAGGATCACTGGTATTAAGCCCATTTTATTGGCTTAATTTGCCGCAAGCGGCTTTTTCTTTGAATCACGATAGTATGGTCGCCTTGGCCTATGTGGCGGTTTTCCCATCGTTATTGGCTTATCAAAGTTGGAATTATGGCGTGAAAGTTGTTGGCGCAAGTGTTGCTGGTCAATACATTCATTTGATGCCTTTGTTTGGCGCGATCCTCAGCGTTTCATTGTTAGGTGAGCAATTAGCGGTTTATCATCTGATTGGTGCCTCGTTTATTGCTGCTGGCTTATTGGTGGCCCTGCTTCCCGTGGGTTTGCTGCGCCGACGTTTTGTTGGTTCGTCTATTGAGGCGGAGGGCGCGGAGTCGAAGCATGTTGGCTGAATACTCGCGCTAAGCTGTTTGGTTTATTCAATAGTTTTTTCCTATCAAATAAATCAATGCAATCGAATTTAAGTATGGGCTAATTCGACTTAAGCTAGTCTTATTATTTTCTTGAGAGCATGATGATGTACCCAGCGACTACTTGTTTCGGCCCATGCCAGCAGACCCCAATTGTTGAAAACACAGCTTTAGTCGCCGAAGGGGGCGGACAACGCGGTATTTTTACTGCCGGTGTGCTCGATAGCTGGATGAGCTTGGGGTTCAACCCGTTTCAGTTACTGATTGGCACCTCTGCCGGTGCACAAAACTTATCTAGTTATATGAGTTGTCAGCATGGCTTCGCCCAAAAATCAATTACCGAGACCTCTCGCCATGCACGATTTTTCAAGTTAAGTCGTTCGCTTACCGGGCGAAGCATCATCGATTTGGATTGGTACTTTGAACAGGTGAATCGGCCAGCCGATCCCTTAAATGTGAACAGTGCGGCGTCTTTGTTACGGTATCGCCGTTTATTGTTTGCCACGACCAATACCCGCAACAAGGCGGCTCATTATTTTAGCCCTAGTCGGGACAATTGGTTGCATCTGCTAAAAGCCTCAAGTGCCTTACCATATTTATATAAGGGGGGCGTTGAGATTGAGGGGGAGCACTACGTTGATGGTGGCTTGGCTGCTCCGCTCCCTGTGGAAGAAGCTTATCGGCGGGGGGCAAAAACGATTGTGGTGATTCGAACCAAGCAACAGGATTATGTGGCTGAATCCCCTTGGAGCCAACGTTTAAAAACCTGGGTCTGCCAATCGGGAGAATGTCCGAAAGCGCTCGATTATCAGTTGATACATGAACAGGCTTACCAACAGTCTTTGGATTTTATGCATCAACCTCCAGAAGATGCGCAAGTGTTTCAAATTCATCCCAGTCAGGCTTTATCGAGTAAGTTACTCGGTAGTAAAACCTCTGCCCTAGAGCAAGACTATCAACTAGGACTTGAGGCCGGGCTTCGCTTTGTAGAACAGTTCGAGCAGACGACCCCGTTGGGAACTCCGTTGGCTTAAGCTTATTATGGATCGCTGAGCTCTGAAGGTTTAGTTTCGAAACTAACTAATCGGCTGCCTTGAACCGTAAGTTGACCTTCGAGGCCCTCGCTAAATTGCTCAAACTGGTTTTTCTTTAGTTGAAAGCGCCGAGATTCACCGCCGGTTAAGGGGGTGAATTCAACAAAGTAACGATAGCTGTCGGGCATGCTGTCACGTGATTTGCCAACTGGCTTGATGGTTTGTCGTTGATGCGAAGTGACCCGAACGTCTAAGCGATGTAGGGGTTGTTGCTTATCCCAGCGACGTTGTTGAATATGGCGCCAAGCTTGGTATAAACCAAGGCCAACAATTATCGCCATCCCTGCCGCCCACCACCAAGGCATTAGCGCTTGCTCCGATGGGACTGAATGAAGTGATGAATGGTATGCATGGGTCCTTGGCTCCTGGGGTTTGAAGTGATCATTTATTGGTTTTGGCCTTTATCTGAGGCCTTAACCAGTTATCATCATAGCTTGCTATGGAGTCAAGTTTATACTTTTTCCGTTGTATTTGAGTGTTAATACGCCAGCATTGATTTGTTTAGCGACTCGTTATTGGCGATAAAAGCGCTTAGTATAAAGTGATGTCGATGGTGGATGGAAGGATGAGTGTTTGCTGAGCTTAAGTGGGCTGCGAATAAGATGCTGTAGCGTCATGCGCTGGCGCCACCGTTGGATGCTGATGGCGAGTTTTATTTGCTTGTTGGCGGGCAAGCTATACGCCACTGAGCTGAGCGCGGATATGCTTCAGGCTCAGTTTGGAGGGTGCCCACAAGTCCGCACTAGCGGTCTTCGTCTGCAAGCGATCCCCCTGCGTGTTAAGGTGGAAAGTATTGAAATCGACCTTGCTTGTCTGTTGGCGCAAGGCCAGCATGCTCAGCCGTTTCGCTTGGTTTCGCTAAAGCCTCTTGCTCTGCAGTTGTTTCAAGGTTTATTGGACTTACCGAGCTCGGTGGTTGCGAGCTCGGTCGCGGTCGATCGCCTGCAAGTTAAAGCGGGAGCGCAGTCGCTATTTGATGGCCAACTACAACTCTCACAACGAGGCCAGCAATGGCTTGCCAGCTACCAACAAGATGATGGTTTGGCAATTAAGCTGCAGCTGTTGCCAAAAGCTGAGACCCTCATCTTAGAAGGCCATTTAGGGAAGCATAGCTTGCGTGCATTGGCTGGTCTGATTCAGCAGCCGCAATTGGATGGGCCAATATTTGCCGATGCAGATTTTTCCTTGCGGGGAAAAGCGGGCCAGCACTTACAATTAAATGCTCAATTTAAGTTACCTACTTTGGCGATGGAGGGGAAGGCTTGGCTACAAGGGTGGCAAGATTGGCGGTTAAGGCTGGAGAGTTCTAGTTTTCGTTGGCAGGGAAAAGATTGGCCGAGTGTTGAGAGCAAAATCCAAGCAAAAGGTTGGCAAGTTGAGGTTGCCGATTGGCAACTTAAAGGTGAAGGCCTGTGGCAGTGGACGCCAACGATGCAGCTGTCGGGGCTGCTGCATAGCGATAATGTATTACCCTTGCAGCAGGCTCTTTTGCCTTTAGCTGAACCAGCAAAATTACTGTCGGGAGCTTTGGAATCACACTTCACTTGGCAAGCGGAGCAACTGAGTAGCCAGTTTAAACTCAGTGGCCTAAATGCTTTGTGGGGAGAGTTGGCATTGGCCGATGCACAGCTCGCGGGGCAGCTCGATTATCAGCCACATCTTGGTTGGAAACACGCGGGAGAGTTGCAAATTAAGCAATGGGATATCGGTTTTCCGGTGAGCGATATTCAACTGCATTGGCAGCAGCCTAACTATGCCCCCTTGGTACAATGGCACTCGCTACTGTTAGACGATATCTCTTTTGGGTCTTTAGGTGGACGGGGCAGGCTTGCTCAATTGAGATTGAAGCTACCGAGCCAAACATCTTTGCAGTTGAGCAAGGTCCAGTTATCTCAGTTGGCGACACTTTATCCCGAATTAGCTTTAAGCATGCAGGGCTCGGTATCAGGGACGCTTCCCCTGCAACTGAGCAGACAGGGTTTGGCAATCAAAGGCGGCTCGCTGGCGGTTGTTGAGCCGCATGGGCATATCGCTCTCACTCACCAATCCTTACTGGCGGTAAAAGCGCAGCACCCTTCTTTAGATTTTGCTCTAAGCTTATTGGAAGATTTTGATTATGAAAAGCTTGCAGCTGAGCTAGATTTTGCCGAAGATGGGCTGCTCGATATGCAAGTGCAACTGATTGGACGCAATCAACAACTGAGTCCTCGTTTGGTGACTTTGAACTATCGTCATCAAGAAAATATTTACCAGTTATTACGTAGTTTACGTATTGGCCAACAATTGTCAGGACAACTACAGCAATGGATAGACGACAGCGCTTCAGAAGTATCCCCTTTGCCTTAGCGGTAACTTTTGGGCTTATGGCTTGTACCCCAAGGGTGGAGGTGGCCGTAGATAAGCCAATTACGGTGAATTTAAATGTCAAAATTGACCATGAAATTCGAGTGCGAGTTGATAAGCAGCTCGATGATTTGTTTAACGATGAAAGCGGGCTATTTTAGGAGAGTATGATGAAGTGGAATAGCTGGATTTTAAGCCTATTATTGTGTTTTAGCTTATCGGTATCGGCGATGGACTTAGATGATGCCAAGGCCAAAGGTTGGGTCGGTGAACAAACTAATGGTCTATTAGGAATTGTAAGCCATCGCGCAGAAGTCAGTGATTTGGTG
Organism: Agarivorans sp. QJM3NY_29; assembly: GCF_050870835.2. Classification (NCBI taxonomy): domain Bacteria; kingdom Pseudomonadati; phylum Pseudomonadota; class Gammaproteobacteria; order Alteromonadales; family Alteromonadaceae; genus Agarivorans; species Agarivorans sp. QJM3NY_29. The sequence goes on from NZ_CP194036.2 coordinate 272,823, forward strand.
AATAATATCAATCAACAACGACTTGCCAAGTACCAACAAATTGCCAAGGAAAATGGCTTAAGTGAGCAGCAGGTCGCTATCCTCGCGGGAAAAAAAGCGATTGAACGTAGTCAAAGTGGTCATTACATACAATCGCCCGCTGGAACTTGGTTAATAAAACCCTGACCGTTTATACGTCTTAAGACGCTAAATAGCGTCTTACTTCGTGGCACACTTGTTGATAGCAGTCTAAGCAGGCACTTAGATCTTGTTCCAATGTCTCACTGTGCTTGAGTTGCTGTACACAGCGGTTTAGTGGAGTGCTACACAGTAAAGACGCAAGGCCTTGCAACTGTTGCAGTAAACCCTTTGAACAACACTGTTGTTGTTGCGCTTGAGCAATTAAGAGCAGGTCTTGTTTGCTACTCTGCAGAAAATCTTGCAACCAATGTCGAACCAGCGCTTCATCGCCAAACTGAGCCTTCCGTTTAGGCCAGTCGATAGCACTAAGCCGACTCATGGTTTTGGTGTGTAAATGGGCGAAGGAAACTGGGTTATGTTGGTGACTTCATGGATTTTTGCGGTGCCGATATCATCGACAGCATCGATGCGCAAAATATTATGCATCGGTACGTAGGTGCGGCTCACTCCGGAGAACTCAGTTTTTAATTTTTCTTCATTAGGATCGACCACGAGCTTGGTTTGAGTATCGAAGACTAAGTCGGCTAACTCAACGAAGCCGAACATTGAACCTTGGGAGACATCTCTGGCATAGAGCTCATAATTTTTGCCATTAGAAATAAAATTAACGCGATAAAGTTGCGACATGCTTACTACTCGTATGATGTAACTAATTACATGGATTCAAGAATCTGTAATATAAGACTATTTGATAAGGTTTCAAGCTGAGGCTGATTCTAACTAGATAGCGGATCTAAGGCTAGTTCGCTGACATTTATCAACAAAAAACTGCCTTTGCGGCTAATTCTTAGTTAATTCATCTGAGTGGACTTTATCCGCTAGTCTATTCAACTATGCTGTATTGAACAACACGATTCCTGTTCGATGGTGTTTAATTGTTGTCATCGGATGTAGAGGCAGCAAGCTCTGCCATCTCATTAGGGTCAACGCCTAATTCTTGGCAAGCATCTAAAAATGAAGCGCCAGTGTGACACATTAAAATATCAATTGCGGGCAGTAAATTAGGTGCTTCTGACATGTTTGGCCTCATTATGTTGTTAATAAAAAGATAATAATGTTAAGCACTGTCCCATAGTTTCACGACAAGCCCTAGAGATCTCGATCACAAAAATACATTTACTCTACGGATGATTTAAGTCGTGGCTGTTGTTGCTTGGCGGCGATAGGCGGTTTTTTAATGAGCTTGCTGACTTTATGTTAAGCGTTTGTGGTGAGCTGAAAATAATTGTTATCGCTTAGCTAAGCTCATACACTGAGGCATTATTGTGACACCCGATGATCCGCAGCGGCTGAATTCGCGGCGGTTCGCTATTCATAACAAGGAATTACCATGCTTGAATACTATTCAATGGCCAAACATCTCCATATGACGCTGGCGATGCTGAGTATTATTGGTTTTGTTTTCCGCTGGTTGTTAGCCTTGAAAGGCTCAGCGATGCTCAATCGCAGATGGTTGAAAGTTTTCCCTCACTTGGTTGATACCTTACTATTGGTCGCAGCTATTTTCTTGTGCATTGCTTCGCAACAATATCCCTTGGTTGAAAATTGGTTGACGGTTAAGGTTGTATTATTAGTGGTCTATATCTTACTGGGAGTGTTTGCCTTGAAGCGTGCGCCTAACCAGTTGATTCGAATATTGGCTGGCCTGGCCGCCATTGCGGTGTTTGCTCAGCTGTTGGTTGTGGCAATAACCAAGTCGCCGCTCGGGCTATTGGCTTAAGTGTATGTTTCGATTATCACTGCGTTCACTGCTGCTTAATCTATGGCATTTCTCTATCGTTTATAGTGTGGTGCTGATTAGTATTGGTTATTGTGAGGTAATGCAGCTGGATTTTGAAGTGGTGGATCAGGGGATTAATCGACACAAATGGAGCATTATTGGCCTATATTTTCTGTATTTGACCTTCTGGTGGTGGCTTAATCCTTACTTTACCCGCTTACGACGCTCCTACTAAATCAGGGCGCTTTACTTGTTGTGAGTGCGGTTAAAAGGGTTCCCTGTTGCTTGGTCATATGGGTTTGATTCGCTCGGATTTTTCTGGCCATACTAAGCTCAAATACCTCTTAAAAAGTTCGAGTCAAAGTCTGCTGTACTGGCTTACGAGGTATTTGGGTGAAGCAAACACTAGGCGCTTAACAAAGCGTCTTGTTGAATGGGCAGCTAAGCGAGCAAGCTCAATTGCCGCTTAGTTATAACGCCAATAACTGGGTAAGAATAAAACCAATACTGTTAGTACTTCTAGGCGTCCCAACAACATGCCGATCGAGAGTAACCACTTTGCGGAATCTGGTAGTAGGTGAAAGTTATGATCAGGGCCGATCACTCGACCGAGACCGGGGCCCACATTGGCTAAGGCGGTCATCGCGCCAGATAAAGCGGTGACCGGATCTAAACCGAGTAAAGCGAGGCCGCTAGCGAGTATGATCAGGGTAAAGAAGAACGCAAAAATAAAGGCGACCAAGGAGCGAATATGCTGCTCACTCACAACCCGGCCGTTATAGCGATGTGGGTAGATACCGTTGGGGTGTAGTAATTGTTTGAGTTGTCGTGAAAATAAACCACTGGCTAATTGAAAGCGGAAAATTTTAATACCCCCCGAAGTCGACCCCGAACAAGCACCCACCAACATTAAAAAGATAAATAACACGGTGGTGAAATTCCCCCAATGGCTGAAATCGGTGAGGCCATAGCCAGTGGTGGTGATGATTGAAATAATATTGAAGGTGCTAATTCGCATTGCATCGAGCAATGAGAAAGTTCCATGCAGCCATAGCCATAGGCTCATCATGCCGCCTAATACTAAGATGACGGTAATAAACCCTCGGACTTGAGCATCTCGCCAGATATAGCGTAAATCGCGGTGGCGTAGGGTTTGCACCAATAATAAGAACGGCAGGCCACCTAGCAGCATAAACATACTACTCACCCAATGACTGGCGTTACTAAAGTGTGCCATCGATTCATCGGAGGTGGAGTAACCGCCAGTGGAAATAGTGGTCATGGAGTGATTGATCGCTTCAAACCAGTCCATACCCGTAATATGGTAGGCAACAGCACAAAGTAACGACAGTAATAAATAAACCTTTAGCATATTACTGGCGACGTTTTTAGTTTTGGGCGTGTTTTTATCTGACCAGTCGGAAGATTCAGTTTGGAACAGCCGCATTCCGCCAACATTTAAAAACGGTAAGATGGCTACGCTGAGTACGATAAAACCAATGCCACCTAACCATTGCAACATCGAACGCCACAGCAAAGCACTCTTGGGCATGTCATCTAATCCGGCCAATACCGTTGAGCCAGTTGTGGTTAGGCCAGACATGGTTTCAAAAAAGGCATCGGTAAAACTAATGTGGTCGATACGATAGAGCGGCAGCGCGCCAAATAGACAGGCAACCAGCCAGACCGTGGTGGTGAGCAAAAACATTTCTCGAACCGATAGCTTGAATGTGGCCTTACTGCCCCAACGAATTAGCGCAAAGGAGGTGGTTTGAGTCAGTACAATGGTGTAAAAAAACTCAATGTAGTCGGGCTCATCGTAAGCCATACCTAAAGCGAGTGGTGCTAACATGAGTAAACTGAGTTTCGATAACACTAGCCCGACGATAAACATAATCGGCCGTAGATTTGGGATAATCACCAGCGGTTACCTTAAATTACAGGAAGAAGGGGCTAGGTTGGAATAAACGCTCAACCTCAGGAATAAACTTCTTATCCACTAAGAACATCACTACGTGGTCGTCTTGCTCGATCACCGTATCATCATGCGCGATAATCACTTGGTTATTGCGCATGATCGCGCCGATGGTGGTGCCCGGAGGAAGCTTAAGTTCGCCAACACTGCGGCCGACAACCTTGGAGGTATTATTATCACCATGAGCAATCGCTTCTATCGCCTCAGCAGCGCCATGACGTAAAGAATAAACATTAACAATGTCTGCACGCCTTACATGAGTTAACAGCGCTGAGATCGTCGCTTGCTGCGGTGAAATTGCAATGTCGATGGCACTCCCACCGCCTTGTACTAATTCAACATAAGCACCGCGTTGGATCAACACCATGACTTTCTTAGCGCCCATTCGCTTGGCGAGCATCGCCGACATAATGTTCGCTTCATCGTCATTGGTGACGGCAATAAAGACATCGACCTGCTCAATATTTTCTTCGCTCAATAGTTCTTGGTCGGAAGCATCACCACAAAACACAATTGTGTTATTGAGCATTTCGGCGAGTTGTTCGGCTCGTCGTTGATTATGCTCTATCAGTTTCACGCTGTATTGACTGTCGAGGCGTTTGGCTAATGCGGCACCAATATTTCCCCCTCCCACGATCATGATCCGGCGGTAAGGTTTTTCGAGTTTTTGCAGTTCTGCCATGACCTTACGGATGTGATCGCTCGCGGCGATAAAGAACACTTCGTCATCGGCTTCAATCACCGTAGTGCCTTGTGGCCGAATCGCGCGTCCTTGGCGGAAAATCGCAGCGACTCGGGTTTCAATGTCAGGCATGTGGTCCCGCAATACTGATAAAGCGTTTCCGACTAAAGGCCCTCCATAATAGGCTTTAATGGCAACCAAACCCACTCGGCCACGGGCAAACTGCATCACTTGCAGGGCGCCAGGGTAGTCGATGAGGCGGCTGATATAATCGGTGACTAACTGCTCAGGTGCGATCAGATGATCGACGGGGATGGCTTCGTCACAAAACAAAGCCTCTTTTTCCGCGAGTAATTCTTCTGAGCGGATCCGCGCGACTTTATTTGGGGTATTAAAGAGGGTATAGGCGATTTGGCAAGCTGCCATATTGGTTTCATCGCTGTTGGTAACGGCTACTAACATGTCGGCGTCATGCGCGCCAGCTTCACGCAGTACACTGGGGTGGGCTGCATGTCCCAATACGACTTGTAAATCAAACTTGTCTTGCAGTTCTCTAAGGCGATCCTGATCATTATCAACAATAGTGATGTCTGATTTTTCGCCGACTAGGTTCTCTGCTAGCGTGCCGCCAACCTGACCCGCGCCAAGAATGATTATTTTCATTATCCTAACAATACCTCAAGCATTCATTGCCAATTTTTAGTGTTACCTTTGCTGCAGCTAAAGGCAAGCTTAACCGTTGCTTTTACGCAGACGCGCATAATAAAAGCCATCCATGTTATTGTCACCGGGTAAAAGTTGCCAGCCGGGTTGCTGAGCCGTTTCGTTTTGGTTAATTGGGAGCAACTCAGCATCAGCAGTTTGTTGCAAAAATGCCGCGATTTGTTGGTAATTTTCTTCTGGAAGCACCGAACAGGTAGCATATAGCAATACGCCTCCGGGCTTAAGATGTTGCCACAGCGCGGTTAATATTTGTTGCTGTAGTTTTACTAACTCGGCGATATCGGCTTCTCTGCGGAGCCATTTTATATCGGGATGGCGACGGATTACACCAGTAGCGGAACAGGGCGCATCCAGTAGAATTCTATCAAAGGGCTGCTGATTCCAACGCTCAGGTTGGCTGGCATCGGCACAATGTAAGGTGGCTTTTAGCTGCAAACGTTGTAGATTTTCACTAACACGATTGAGTCGAGTTTGCTCGGTATCGACCGCGACGAGTTCGGCCAGTTGTGGCTGCAATTCCAAGATATGACAAGTTTTTCCGCCCGGTGCGGCACAGGCATCTAAGACTCGTTCTCCCGCCTGGGCATCGAGTAGCGCAGCTGCCATTTGGGCTGCGCCGTCTTGCACCGAAGCCGCTCCTTGAGCAAAATCAGGTAACTTATTGACTGCTTGGGCTTTCTCCAGGCATAAGGCTTGGGGGGCTAGCTCGCTATGCTGGCTGCCAATTTCCAGCTGGTTTAACTGTTGTTGATAGTCTAGAGTCGTTCCTTGAAGGGCGTTGACCCGCAACCACATCGGCGCATGTTGGTTATTGGCGGATAAAATATCCTGCCAACGCTGCGGATAAGCAGCCTTGAGTCGTTTGGTGATCCAGCTTGGATGACAAAATTGCAGACTATCGTTGGCGGTTAACTGCGGTTCAAGTTGCTCGCGTTGGCGCTCGGCATTTCGCAGTACCCCATTGACCAATTTCTTTAAGCTATGCAGCTTGAGTTGCTGGGTGGCTGAGACGGTCTCAGAGACTGCGGCATGCGCAGGTACCCGCATATAAAATAGCTGATAGAGCCCCACCATTAATAAAAAGTGGCCGTTACGGATTTTGCCTTTGAGGGGTTTATCCATCAATTGCTGTAACACCGCTTCGAAGCGCGGCAACCAGCGCAATACCCCAAAACACAGCTCTTTAACTAGCGCATGATCTCGCGCCACGACTTGCGGTAATACGCGAGGCAGCATTTGGCTTAAGGATTGCCCCTGGTCGACCACTTGAAACAAAATATTGGCGGCAGCCGCACGGGCGTTAATTTGTTTGAGCTTTGGCTGTTCAGCCATGTTTATTCTCCAGCACCAGACCGGGGCTAAACCAGTCCTTTCGGGCATTGAGTACATCGGCGGCGGCTAAGGCTTTTTTGCCCGGCAGTTGAATTTGTTCTAAGCGTAAGGCGTCTTTGCCGGTTGCAACCACTATTCCGCCCTTATCGGCGCTGAGTATGGTTCCCGGGGGGGCGGTGTTTGGCATGGCCACAACACTGGCTTGCCAGACTTTCACATTTTGCTCGGCGACCGGAAAATAGCTGACCGGCCATGGATTAAAGGCGCGAATACAGCGTTCGATAAATTCGGCGTCTTGTTGCCAGTCGATACAAGCTTCGGCTTTGGTTAACTTTTTCGCGTAATTCGCCTGCGTATCATCTTGCGGAGTAGCGGTTAACTTGCCTAGGGCCATGCCATCAACCGCCTGGATGAGCGATAGAGGGCCAACTTCGGCCAGTCGCTGATACAGGGATGCGCTGGTTTCATCCTCGGTGAGGGCGACTTTTTCAAGTAATAACATATCGCCGGTATCTAAGCCGATATCCATCTGCATGATGGTGACCCCGGAATGGCTGTCACCGGCCCAAATAGCGCGTTGGATCGGCGCTGCCCCACGCCAGCGTGGCAATAGAGATCCATGCACGTTGATACAACCTAAGCGTGGCGTGTCGAGGATCACCTGTGGCAATAGCAAGCCGTAAGCCACCACCACCATTAAATCGGCATTTAATCCCGCTAACTGTTGTTGTGCGGTTTCAGCTTTAAAATTCTCCGGCTGATAAACGGGAATTTGGTGTTGTTCGGCCAGTTGTTTTACCGGACTAGTTTGCAGCTTTTTTCCGCGCCCTGCTGGGCGGTCGGGCTGAGTGTAAGTTGCGACAATCTGATGTTCGCTATTGATGAGTGCTGCTAAATGGCGCGCCGCGAAATCGGGCGTGCCTGCAAAGATGATCCGCAATGGCTTCACGCTGTTCTCCAAATTTGATGTTTTACGTTTAGCGTTTTGCAAGCTTTTGGAGCTTGGTTTTTAGCCGTTGGCGTTTCAGCGGGGAGAGGTAATCGATAAACAATTTCCCTTTCAGGTGATCTAACTCGTGTTGTACACAAATCGCCAATAAGCCTTCAGCTTCAAAAATTTGCTGGTTGCCATCGGTATCTAGTGTTTGTACTTTAATCTTTTCAGCTCTTGGTACATCAGCGCGATATTCAGGCACTGATAAACAACCTTCTTCGTTCAGCTGTTCACCTTCACTTTCGATGATTTTGGCATTAATTAACACCAAGGGTTGATTGCGTTCTTCCGATACGTCGATAACCACGATCTGTTGATGAATGTTGACCTGAGTCGCAGCTAGGCCAACTCCTTCTTCTAGATACATGGTTTCAAACATATTTTTGATTATAATTCTAATACTATCATCAATATTCTTAACGGGTTGCGCTATAGTCCTCAGACGCTCGTCGGGAAAACGCAATACTTCGAGTGCAGCCATAACTTTAGTCTTTATTCAGGTTTTGGTAGATTGAAGGTAATTCTAGTCATTTATCTGACTAAAAAACAGCTTTGCATAATAGGGATGTCGTCGGGAGACACTATGAAAGGGATTAAATGGGCTTGGTTAGTGGCTGCGTTACTACTTGCGGGTAACCTAATGGCCGACACTTTGCGTTTAAAAGATGACTTCCCCGAAGTGTATGTGGTGAAGAAAGGCGATACCTTATGGGACATCTCGGCGCTTTATTTACACTCTCCCTGGTTATGGCCACGCTTATGGCAATTTAACCCACATATTGAAAATCCGCATCTGATTTATCCTGGTGATCGCTTATCGCTAATTTATGAAAATGGCGAGCCACGCTTAGTGCGCAAGCGGATCGTTAAGAAATCACCACAGGTGCACATTGAAGAAAAAAAGCAGCCTATTCCAACCATTCCTCTGGCGGCGATTGGCAGTTTCTTGTCGCATGATCATGTGATTGACCAGCAGTCGCTACAAGATATCCCTTATGTACTCGGTGATAACGATGCTGAGTCGCGGATTGCTTTAGGGCGGGCTATTTATGTTCGAGGTGAGGCCGAACCGGGTAAATATTACGGGATCTATCGAGTCGGTGATAAATATACAGATCCCGAGACTAAAGAAAATTTAGGGCAAAAACTGAATTTTATTGGAGTTGGTTTGGCGGAGCGCTTACACCCAAATAATATGATCCAGTTTAAGGTTGTTCAGGTACTAAAAGAAATTAATCAAGGTGACATCATACTGGCGTTGCCTGACCAAGACCGCTTACCCGCCTATTTTGTGCCAAATAATAAGCAACTTGCTTCGCCCGGGGTGATTCTTTCTGCTGCCACAGATACCTCTGTAATGAGTCGTAACGATGTAGTGGTGATTAATAAAGGTATTCGTGACCATGTTGCGCCGGGGGATATGTTTGCGATTACTCAACCCGGCCAGGTGATGATTGATAAGGTACAACGCAAGTCCTACGAAGAGACGGCTAATCATTACGATAGATTGTTTAATAAGGAAGATCAGCGGGTGACCTTGCCGAATGAAAAAGTGGGCGAATTAATGGTATTTAAATCTTATGATAAGGTCAGCTATGCCATTATTACCGACAGTAGAGTGATGGTGCGGGCTAATTATTTGGTCGAGAGTTTATAGTTGCTGCCGAGCTTAACGCTTGAACAGTACCTGCGGCTGGCCGGAGTGCCCCGCTTTTCTCCCAGCCGCCTGTTGGCGGTCTTAACTCGTTGTAGTGTAGAACAATTATTTGCTGCAGATGCCAAGCAACTTGCTGCCTGGCAGTTTAGTGAGGCGCAAATTAAGGCGCTGTTGCACCCAGAACAAGTGCGTATGTCGCTTGCCCTGCGTTGGTTAGAGCAGGAGCGATGTCATTTATTGGGTTGCTTCGACCCGCTTTATCCCGAATGTTTAAGACAAATACAGCGGCCCCCTTTGCTGTTATTTGTGCGAGGCCATCCAACCTTACTCAGCAGCCAGCAACTTGCAGTTGTGGGCAGTCGTCATGCGAGTTGGCGGGGCCTACAGCAAGCTCAAGACTTTGCTCGTCAGTTAACACAACAAGGACTAACTATTACCAGTGGCTTGGCTTTAGGCGTTGACGCTGCAGCCCATAAGGGTGCTTTGCAGGCAAGGGGCGACGGCACGATTGCAGTCGTGGCGACGGGGCTTGATCGCGTTTATCCAAAACGGCATCAGGCTTTGGCGCATGAGATTGCGGAACAAGGCGCGATGGTAAGTGAGTTTTGGCCCGGTACCGCTGCGAAGGCTAATCACTTTCCTCGGCGAAATCGTATTATCAGTGGTTTAAGTTTAGCGGTCTTGGTGGTCGAAGCCGGGCTGCCTAGTGGCTCTTTACTCACCGCAAATTATGCCGCTGAACAGGGCCGTGATGTATTCGCTGTCCCTGGAGCTATTGATGACCCTTTGCATGTAGGTTGCCATCACTTAATTCAGCAAGGCGCTAAATTAGTCACCTCTGCGGCCGATATAACAGAAGAGTTAGTTGGTTTTGTTGCTCAGCCAGAACAGCATTTAGCGTCGCTGGAGCAAAATATGCAAGAACAAGATTTGCCTTATCGGCAATTGTTGGATAACTTAGCATATGAGAGCACTTCAATTGATGATTTGGTCTTAAGCACTCAACAACCTGTTGATGCTGTACTGGCTCAGTTAACTGAGCTTGAGATATTGGGTGTTGTGGCCGTCGTGCCAGGTGGTTATGTGAAGCTGAGGAGGAACTAGTTATGTTTGATATCCTCATGTATCTATTCGAAACTTACATTCATAGTGATGTAGAGCTGCTGATGGATCACGATGAGCTTACAGAAGAGCTTAGCCGTGCGGGATTTCATAAAGAAGAGATCTATAAGGCCTTAGATTGGTTGGAACAACTTGCAGCCTTGCAAGATAGTGACAAACAACCTTATTTGAATCCTTCAGATATACCATCATTACGCATTTATACTGCGCCAGAAATTGCCAAGTTAGATGTTGCTTGTCGAGGTTTCCTACTGTTCTTAGAACAGATGAAAGTCTTGAATGCTGAAACACGTGAAATGGTAATTGACCGGGTGATGGAGCTTGACGGACCAGAACTTGAGCTGGAAGATTTGAAATGGATCATTTTGATGGTGCTATTCAATGTTCCCGGTAGTGAGTCGGCCTATCAGCAAATGGAAGAATTGTTATTTGATCTTGGTGACGGGCCTCTGCATTAAAGTGCTTAGGTTTGAAGCGATGATACACCGCTAACTGGCGGTGTTTCAGGCTGCTTATTGCTCAATCAGACACGCCGCTGTCGAATTAATACGCCTCAACCTGCAATTTTGTTATGCTTAGCCAAGTTGAATGAGGTGTAGCCATGTCCAAAATTGATCCTAAATTGTTTTCTGCGCATGAACATGCCTTAGAGAAAGAATACGAGGTTTGTCCCAAGTGTGGTGGTGAGCTGCAGCATCGCAGTAGTAAATCGGGAGCTTTCTTGGGATGCAGCCAATATCCCAGCTGTGATTATAGCCGTGCTCTACACCAGCAAGACCACTCCTTGGAGAAAGTTTTACCCGGTACTATTTGTCCCGATTGTGGTGAGCCCTTGATGTTGCGACAAGGCCGCTATGGCATGTTTATTGGTTGCAGTGCTTTCCCCCAATGTCAACATATCGAATCGGCTCAGCCGCAAGCCGAAGACTCGCCCGATATCCAGTGCCCTGCCTGCGGTAAAGGGCAACTGGCGAAACGTCAATCTCGTTATGGTAAAACGTTCTATGCTTGTGATTGTTACCCGAAATGTTCGTATGCGGTCAATGATAAGCCAGTCGCGAAAGCTTGCCCAGATTGTGGCTGGAAACTATTAGTACTGAAAAAAACCGCAGCAGGAATACGTGAAGTTTGTCCGCAAAAAAACTGTCAGTATAAGAGTGCACCAATCGAGCAGAATTAAACTGGCGCAAACATTAAGAAAATAGAAAGGGAAGCGAGCTTCCCTTTTTGCTGGCTTTATATCGCACCGCGTGTGAGATAAACAGTTATACCAATCTAACTCATGATCGGTTCATTTCTACTGGCCTAAATCACCGCTAACGGCGTGATGTATTTTGTCATTAGAGCCACTAATTACTGATTATCGGCAGATTTATGCTGCGCAATAAGTTGAGCACATAATGAGTCGGATTGGTATTAGTCTTCGACGTTCAGCTCTTTGAGTTTACGGGTGAGCGTGTTTCTCCCCCAGCCTAATAAGCGAGCGGCTTCTTGTTTATGCCCATGGGTATGTTCTAAGGCGGTGGTGAGCATGATCCGTTCAAAGTCGGGCATGGCTTCACCCAGAATATCAATTTGTCCCGAGACTAACTGTTGCGACACCCAAATTTTTAGCAGGGTTCTCCAGTTTCCTTCACTATTCTCCTCGTGTTCGGTGACGACCGGTTTGCTTAACTCAGTCGGAAGATCCGCCGGTAATACTTCTTGACCACTGGCCATCACCGTAAGCCAGCGGCAAACATTCTCGAGTTGTCTTACATTACCTGGCCAAGCGAGTTGCATCATGAACCTTTGGGTATCTTTGTGTAAGGATTTACTCTCTACATTTAGTTCTTTGGCGGCCTGGCTTAAGAAGTGTTTGGCGAGTGATGGAATGTCTTCACGACGTTCACCCAGAGATGGTAAGTGAATTCGAATCACGTTGAGGCGATGGAATAAATCTTCACGGAAGTCGCCTTCGGTCACTTTCTTCTCTAGGTTCTGGTGGGTTGCCGCAATGATCCGTACATCCACTTGAACAGGTGAATGGCCTCCGACCCGATAAAACTGTCCATCCGCTAATACCCGTAATAAACGAGTCTGAATATCGAGAGGCATGTCACCAATTTCATCTAGAAATAGGGTACCGCCGTTGGCTTGTTCGAAGCGTCCATGACGAATATTGTTAGCACCCGTAAATGCCCCTTTTTCGTGGCCAAATAGTTCAGATTCGATTAAATCTTTAGGGATCGCGGCCATGTTTAAGGCAATAAAGCTGCCATTTGCGCGGGGGCTGTGTTTGTGCAGTGCATGGGCAACCAGCTCTTTACCGGTCCCCGATTGACCGTTAATCAAAACTGAAATGCTAGAGCGGGATAGGCGTCCAATCGCCCGAAACACTTCTTGCATCGCAGGTGCTTCACCAATAATTTCTGGTGCGGGAGAACTGGGTTTGCTACTGACTTTATTACCTTTTTGCTCGCGGGAAACGGCAACGGCCCGTTCGGTTAAGGCGACTGCTTCATCAATGTCGAAGGGTTTGGGTAAGTATTCGAATGCGCCCCGTTGATAGGCATTTACCGCACTATCGAGATCGGAGTGGGCGGTCATAATAATCACCGGCATTTCTGGAAAATGGGTCTGGGTTTTTTCGAGTAAACTTAAACCATCCATGCCTGGCATTCTAATATCAGAAATAACCACATCGGGCTGCTCGTAATCGAGCTGCTGTAGCATCAATTCTCCATCGGCAAAGCTTAAGCAGTCGTAGCCCGCAGTTTTTAATGCTTTTTCCAACACCCATCTGATAGAGCTGTCGTCATCAACTACCCATACTGTTGCTGCCATCTTAGTACATCCTTAACGTCTTAGGGGAAGATGAATGGTAAACTCGGTGTGACCCGGCCAACTTGCGCATTCAATCTTGCCTTTATGTTGATTGATTAAATTTTGTGCGATTGATAAGCCCAAACCTGTACCGCCTTCTCGTCCCGTGACCATAGGGTAAAATAGGGTGTCGAGAAGTTCGGTTGGTATGCCTGGGCCGTTATCGATGATTTTAATTTCTGCTGCTAATCTGAAGCGCCGGCCCGCAATGGTGGCTTGGTGCGCGGTTCTGGTGATGATATTGATGGTTCCGCCTGCAGAGCCAAGCGCTTGAATTGCATTCTGTACAATATTGAGAAAAGCCTGCAGTAATTGTTCGTGGTCCATTTCAAAATCGGGAATACTTGGGTCGTAATCACGATCGATGGTGATCCCCTCGGGGAGTTCGAAGCCAACTAATTGGCGTACTTTTTCTAATACCGAATGCACATTGTGTAATTCGTGTTGACCGGGACGCTGTGGCCCGAGTAAACGATCAACCAGTTTTCGTAATCGATCCGCTTGCTCGATGATAATGCCAGTGAACTCTTTCAGTTCTGGATTTACCAGTTCTTTTTCCAATAGCTGTGCTGCGCCCCGTAATCCACCTAGTGGATTTTTTATCTCGTGAGCTAAACCGCGCACCAATTCCTTGGCCGCTTGTTGCTGAGCGTGTTGATAAAGTTCCTGTGAGATTTTCTTTTGTTGGCCAATGGCACGCATTTCTAACATTAAGCGATAGGAATGTTGCTCTTGTAATCGGGTCGCCGAGAGCTCGACCAAGGCATGATGGTTATCAAACACCAAGGTGACTTCGTTGTCGGTAAAGCTTTGACCAACCCCGCAGATGCTGCCTAACTTACTTAGGTCTAGTGAGCTGTGTTTAATTTGTAAAGTCAGTGGTTCGTTGATCAGCCGTTTCGCACTTTGCCCGAGTAATTGCTCGGCCGAAGCATTCACATATTGGATATTGAGTTCAGCATCGAGCAACACAATCGCTGTTACCTGATTTTCAAGTACCAAGCGCTCTAGCCCAGAAATCTTCAACACAACTCTCTCCTGAATGGGTTGCACCACTTTGGTGCCTCTGCACTAATTTTAACGCTAAAAAGCAGAGAATGAGAACTTAGCTTCCCCCTGCTGTAGTGCTTACGCTGCCTGATGTTTTAGCACGGTGCAAAAATATGGTTATTGTTTCGGATGATGCAATAAGCTTGCCCGAACTATCGACTAGCTGCACTTGAATTGTGTGGGCGCCTCGATCAATGTTGGTGAGTTGAAAATGAGCTTGTTTAGATAACTGGCCTTGAGGCAGCTGATCGAGCACTAATTTGTAGCTCATGCTGTTATTTGGTGCGGGGGAGGTAGCGGCTTTGATGGTTATTTTACCTTGATTATCCCTGATTGTTTGTTCATTCAGTGGCTGGCTGATATTTAATTGATATTTGATGGTTTTTTCAGCTTTCTTGACTGCTGCCCGAGGGCTTACCAGTGGCCCTTGAGTTGCTGGAGGGACGGGGTTGACCTCTAATTGAGTGGCACCCGCTTGCGGCTGATCGGAGAAGTGAGTGACACCTTGTGCATCCACCCATTGGTAGACGGTGTTGTTTGCTTGGGCGCTGAACAATATGCAGTGCATCGCTAAAAAGATCGTTAAATATTTACCCATCTTTATTTCCTCTGAGCTAATTAATTAAGGTGGGCAAGATTTACATGAAAAGCAATAAAAAAACCCGCTTAAAAGCGGGTTTTTGAAGCGATTTAACGTTTTGTTTATACGCTGTAGTACAATTCGAACTCAACTGGGTGAGTTGTCATGTTAATGCGTTCAACGTCTGCAGCTTTCAATGCGATGTAAGAATCGATGTAATCATCACTGAATACGCCACCGGCAGTTAAGAATTCGCGGTCAGCATCTAGATTCTTCAGTGCGTCTTCTAACGAAGTTGCAACTTGTGGAATGGCTGCAGCTTCTTCTGCTGGTAGGTCGTACAAATCTTTATCCATAGCATCGCCAGGGTGGATCTTGTTCTTGATCCCGTCAAGGCCAGCCATCAACATGGCAGAGAATGCTAAGTATGGGTTGGCTGATGGGTCAGGGAAGCGAACTTCGATACGACGTGCTTTTGGAGATGGAACCACTGGGATACGAATTGACGCAGAACGGTTACGTGCTGAGTAAGCTAGCATTACCGGGGCTTCAAAACCAGGGACCAAACGTTTGTACGAGTTAGTCGAAGCGTTCGCAAAAGCATTGATTGCTTTCGCGTGTTTGATGATACCGCCAATGTAGAACAATGCAGTTTCAGATAGGCCACCGTATAGGTCACCAGCAAACAAGTTTTCGCCGTCTTTCCAAATAGATTGGTGAACGTGCATACCGCTACCGTTATCACCAACAACAGGCTTAGGCATAAAGGTTGCTGTTTTACCGTAAGCGTGAGCAACGTTGTGGACAACATATTTAAGAACTTGAGTTTCATCGGCTTTTTCAACAATTGAGTTGAATAAAGTTGCGATTTCGTTTTGACCAGCGGTTGCTACTTCGTGGTGATGCGCTTCAACCGTTTGGCCCATTTCTTCAAGTACTAAACACATTGCAGAACGTAGGTCTTGTGAAGAATCGACAGGGGCAACTGGGAAGTAACCACCTTTCACTCCAGGACGGTGACCAGTGTTACCATCTTCGAAGTGCTTGTCTGAGTTCCAAGATGCTTCATCAGCATCAATTTTGTACATAGAACCTGACATGTCAGTTTTGTATTTAACATCATCAAACAGGAAGAACTCTGGTTCTGGACCAAAATAAGCTGCATCTGCAACGCCAGTAGAGCGCATGTAAGCTTCAGCGCGCTTAGCAACTGAACGTGGGTCACGGTCGTAACCTTGCATCGTTGCGGGTTCAAGAATATCACAACGAAGGTTCAGAGTGTTTTCTTCAGTGAAAGGGTCTAATACGGCAGTAGATGCATCTGGCATCAAAACCATGTCAGATTCGTTAATGCCTTTCCAGCCAGAAATAGAAGAACCATCAAACATTTTACCGTCGGTGAAGAAATCTTCGTCAACCTGGTGAGATGGGATAGATACGTGTTGCTCTTTACCTTTAGTATCAGTAAAGCGTAAGTCAACGAATTTAACTTCTTGCTCTTTAAGCAAAGCTAAAACTTCTGCAGACATGTTTTTAACCTCCGGTGTCATCAAAATTGATGGTTCAAACGATTTAGTAGTATTTATGACGAATTAACGTTGTTGTGTTGCTTCAAGCTAAAATTGTGCCAACACATAAGGCCTTGATATATATGGTGGTACTACGACTAGGCATCAAATTAGTGCAAACTAACGCACCTTGTTGGTGCTATCTTTGTCCATATTGGTGCATGAGCTTTTGAGCAGATCAATCATACCCTAATTGCTAGTTAGAAAAACCGTGATCAACTTAAAACTATGAGAATTTGTCGTTTATATGTACAATAGCCCACTTTTTGATTTTACCTCATTATATAAAGGGCTAAACGCCGTGCTAGATAAGTTAAGAAACATCGCCATTATTGCTCACGTCGACCATGGGAAAACTACCCTGGTAGACAAGCTATTGCAGCAATCAGGAACTCTAACTACCCGTGGCGATGCTGAAGAGCGAGTCATGGACTCTAACGATATTGAAAAAGAGCGTGGTATTACGATTCTTGCAAAGAATACTGCTATCGAATGGCATGATTACCATATCAATATCGTAGATACTCCTGGACACGCCGACTTTGGCGGCGAAGTAGAACGTGTGATGTCAATGGCTGATTCGGTCTTGCTGTTGGTTGACGCACAAGAAGGCCCAATGCCGCAAACCCGCTTTGTGACTCAAAAAGCTTTTGCTCAAGGCCTGAAGCCAATTTTGGTGATCAATAAAATCGATAAGCCTGGCGCTCGTCCTGATTGGGTGATGGATCAAGTATTTGATTTATTCGATAACCTCGGTGCCACTGATGACCAATTAGACTTTAAAGTTGTTTACGCATCAGCTATCAATGGTTGGGCGACAATGGATTTAGATAATCCATCAGACAATATGGAACCACTGTTCCAAGCGATTGTAGATAACGTTGCACCTCCAGCCGCTGATCCAAACGGCGATTTCCAAATGCAAATCTCTCAGTTGGATTACAACTCTTATGTCGGTGTGATTGGTGTTGGCCGTATTACCCGCGGCAGTGTTGTGCCAAACCAGCAAGTGACCATTATTGGTGCTGATGGTAAGAAACGTAACGGTAAAATAGGCCTCGTGCTAAATTACCTCGGTCTTGAGCGTAAAGAAACTTCTCTCGCGGAAGCGGGTAACATTATTGCTATTACTGGTTTAGGCGAGTTAAAAATCTCTGACACCATTTGTGATACCAATAATGTAGAAGCTTTAACTCCTTTAAGCGTAGATGAACCAACGGTGAATATGACCTTCCAAGTGAACAACTCTCCGTTTGCTGGTAAAGAAGGTAAGTTTGTGACCTCTCGAAATATTTTAGAGCGTTTACAAAAGGAAATGGTGCATAACGTTGCATTACGTGTTGAAGAAATGGATGACCCAGATAAGTTCCGCGTATCAGGCCGTGGTGAGCTTCATCTGGGGATCTTGATTGAAAACATGCGTCGTGAAGGCTTTGAACTTGCAGTATCACGTCCAGAAGTAATTCTACGTACCGTTGACGGTCAACTAGAAGAACCCTATGAAACAGTGACCATTGATGTTGAAGAAGCGCATCAAGGCAGTGTTATGGAGCAAATGGGCATTCGTAAGGGTGACCTTACAGATATGGCACCAGACGGCAAAGGCCGTGTTCGCATGGACTTCCTAATGCCAAGCCGTGGTTTGATGGGTTTCCAAACTGAATTCATGACACTCACTTCGGGTTCTGGTTTGATTTATCATACTTTCGAGTGTTACGGTCCACACAAAGGCGGCACCATTGGTCAACGTCAAAATGGCGTATTAATCTCCAATGCTACCGGTAAAGCACTGACTTACTCGTTGTTTAACTTACAAGACCGAGGTCGTTTGTTTGCTAAACATGCTGACGAAGTATACGAAGGTCAGATTGTTGGGATCCATACCCGTGAAAACGACCTAACGGTAAACTGTTTGAAAGGTAAGCAGCTCACCAACGTTCGTTCTTCTGGTACCGATGAAGCTCAAACCCTTACGCCGCCGATCGTGTTAACTCTAGAGCAAGCTTTAGAATTTATTGATGATGATGAACTGGTTGAAGTAACGCCAGAGAGTATTCGTATTCGTAAGCGCCATCTTACTGAAAACGATCGTAAGCGTGCAGCTCGGCCACCAAAAGCGCCATAAGCTGTGCTTATGACTTAAAAATTAACAAAGGCAGCGCAAGCTGCCTTTGTTGTTTCTGGAGCCGATTAAATGCAAATACCTGTTGTATACCAATCTAACTCATTATCTGTTCACTCTTACTGGGCTCAATCACCGCTAACTGCGTGATGTATTTTGTGATTAGAGCCATTAATTACTGCGCTTCATGTCTGGTTATCTGCGGATTTATTCAGCGCAACAAGTTGAGCATATAATTAATCAGCTTGGTATTACTCAAAGCAGGGGACTCACCACGTGTAATAAGTTCTCGATGAGGCGTCGGTAAAGAGGGCGTTTACGCCAGGCGATAGGGTCAATTTGGCTGCTCTGATCTAGATAAGTTCGTACAGTCTGATATAAGTTTTGAGCATATTGATGATCATCGATGATGCTGGTGACTTCAAAGTTTAACCAAAGGCTGCGCATGTCTAAGTTTACGCTGCCCACCAGAGCTACTTGTTGGTCGATAAGCAAGCTTTTGGTATGTAACAATCCTCCTTTGAAGCGGTAAATTTTAACGCCAGCATCTAATAATTGCTGGTAAAATGAATGACTGGCATAGCGAACTAAGAAAGAATTATTTCGTGCAGGTAAAATTAGCACCACTTCTACACCGCGATTAGCTGCGCTAACCAAGGCCATTTGTAGACTTTCGTCGGGAACAAAATAGGGGCTGGTCAATATAATTTGCTGTTGTGCGACATACAAAGAAGTTAGCAGCAGTTGGATGATATGGTCTCCAAAGATGCCCGGTCCCGAAGGCATAATTTGCATTGACTGCTGCCCCTTAACTGCAAATGAGGCTTCAAAACTGATGGCCTCAATTAATGGCGTATCGGTTTCCATCTCAAGATCGTAGGCCACCACCGCTTGTAGGTTGATGGCAGCAGGGCCTTCGACCCGTAGCATCAAGTCGACCCATAGCCCAAAGCCACTGGTTTGCTGAAATAATCGAGGATCCACCAAATTCATTGAACCGGTATAAGCGATTTTCTGATCGAAAGCGGCAATTTTTCGGTGCAAACGTAAGTCGACACGTTGCAGTAACATCCGTATCGGATTGGCGTGCAGCGCTTCCACAACATTGACCCCCGCTTGTGCCAGTTGCTGTCGTTTCACGGAACGAAGAAACTGCCGAGAGCCGACCGAGTCGGCGAGCAGGTAAACGCTGAGTCCTCGGCTTGCTGCAGCGGCTAATGCATCCAGTAAGGGGTCCACTAAACCGCCCTCCTGCACAATGTAAAATTCAAAATAAATACTTTGTTGTGCTTGAGAGGCATCTTCGGTGAGTCGTCGTAAAGTCTCCAGCGAGTCATCTAAATTGGTGAGTTGATTGCCGCCTAGGATCGGTAGGCCTAGCAGTCGTCGGGTGAGTCGATTGAGTGGCTCTGCTTGGGCAGAGCAGGCATGCTCCTGCACATAAGGAGAGCGACTAAATTGATGGATGCTTTGTTTATACTTTACTTCTATTAAGCGTGCGCGTTTCACGCGTAAGCGTCCTAGATAGCGCTCACCAAATAATTGGTAGCAAATAATACCGAGTAGCGGAATTGCGATAATAAGTAGCAGCCAGCTCAGAGTCACACCGACAGGGCGGCGTTTGATCACCACTTGAAAGATCACCGCAATGATCAGCAGGGAATAAATTAGTAGCGCTAAATCAGATAAGACGGTATCTAACAACAGCTTCTCACCCCAGTTCAAATGATAGAGTTTAAAATTAGCATGAATTCAATAAAAAAGCCGCGACTAGAGAGGCGCGGCTTCGGTGAGCGATAATGCTGAGCGTTAACCTAAGGTGTCACTCGCTACTTTATAGCTTGGATCTTCAATCAGATTCACTTCAACCATGCTTCCGGCTTTACTTAATAGCTTACGGCATTCAGGGCTAAGGTGTTTAAGATGCAGCATTTTACCTGCTTTTTCATAACGTTCGGCCAAGGTATCGATAGCTTCGATAGCTGAGTGGTCACTCACTCGTGATTTAGCGAAATCGATCACGACATCTTTTGGGTCATTCTCGGGATTAAATAGCTCGAGAAAGTTGGCTGTCGAGCCAAAAAATAATGGACCATCTAACAGATAAACTTTGTGCTCTTCATCAACACTCTCGGTGGTGATATAGATGTGTTTGGCATGTTGCCATGCGAAGACCAGCGCCGATACGATCACGCCAATCACTACGGCGATGGCTAAGTCGGTGAATACGGTGACCACCGAGACCAAGACAATCACGAAAAAATCGGCCTTAGGAACTTTATTCATCATTCGTAGACTGGCCCATTCGAAGGTGCCTAATACCACCATGAACATCACCCCAACTAAGGCAGCTAAAGGGATCATTTCAATTAGAGAAGACCCAAATAAAATGAAACAAAGTAGTGCGAGTGCGGCTGTAATCCCAGAGAGACGACCGCGGCCGCCGGAACGAATGTTAATCATGCTTTGGCCTATCATCGCACAACCACCCATCCCGCCAAAGAAGCCTGTGGTCACGTTAGCAACCCCTTGGCCAATACATTCTTTATTACCGTGTCCTCGGGTGCTGGTCATCTCATCAACCACGGTCAGAGTTAATAGTGACTCAATCAGGCCGATCGCTGCGAGTACCACGGCATAGGGCAAGATGATGGTTAAAGTTTCAAGATTCAGCGGAACACTTGGAATGGCAAAGTTGGGTAGGCCACCAGCAATGGTCGCATCAGCGTGTCCGGTCATGCTACGCACAAAATCTACCACCGTACGGGCGTCTAAACCGAGCAGGTGAACCGCTACAGTTACGCCTACAATTGCAACCAGCGAGGCTGGCACTGCATTGCTAAGTTTGGGTAGAAAATGAATTATTGCCATGGTGGCTGCCACTAAAGCTAACATGGTCCACAATTGGGTTCCTTGCATCCATTCTAAGTCACCGAGGGCATTGCTAACTTTAAATTGGCTCAGTTGAGCTAAGAAAATCACAATGGCTAAGCCATTGACGAAGCCGAGCATCACCGGATGGGGCACCATCCGGATAAATTTACCTAAATGACATATACCCGCCAGAATTTGCAGTATTCCCATTAATACTACCGTGGCAAACAAGTATTGCACGCCGTGGTCGGCGACCAGTGCAACCATCACCACTGCTAATGCACCTGTAGCACCGGAAATCATTCCGGGGCGGCCTCCGATGATTGCAGTAATCAAACCAACCATAAAGGCCGCGTACAAGCCGACGAGGGGCTCGACGCCTGCAACAAAAGCGAAAGCGACCGCTTCGGGGACGAGTGCAAGTGCGACGGTTAAACCTGAGAGCAGGTCATTTTTAACCGTGGCTCCTCTAAATCTTGGAAATTCAAACATGTAGTTAGGATCCGGTGAACAACGAAACGAAATGGGGCAGGATTCTAGCATTAAATGTGATTTAGTTCAAAAAAACATCACCCAAATAAGTATCTATAGTGCTCGATAAAGATACATAAGCCCTTGTTAAACTTGAGTTGCGCCCTTAACTGAGTCATTCTTTGCAAGAATAATTATTTTTGGGGCAAGGGATCATGGCGCAATGGTTAACGGCAAGTCGCTGGCAAGGGCTGTGGGTTGAGGCGCAGGACTTTAGCGGATTTCTGCTCGAACGGATCAAAGATGGCAAACTGACCATGATCGCCAGTTCTCTCGCCTATGTGACCTTACTCTCTTTAGTGCCTCTGGTTGCAGTGACTTTTTCCATCATCAGCGCCTTTCCGGTGTTTGCTGGTTTTCAACAATTGATCGAAGATTTTGTGTTTAATAATTTCGTTCCCGCCTCTGGCGATGTGGTGCGAGAGAATTTGCGTGGCTTTGTGGATAACGCGTCGAAAATGACCACCGTTGGGATTGTTGCCTTAGCTGTGATCGCACTGATGTTAATTTCCTCCATCGATAAAAGTTTAAATATGATTTGGCGAGTGACGGTTAAGCGTCGCTGGCGCAGCGCCTTTCCCATTTATTGGATGATTTTGACGCTGGGTCCCTTATTGATGGGGGGCAGTTTGGCGCTGAGTTCTTATATTTTCTCGATACAGTTATTTGCCGATGAGACTCTATTGGGGATCTGGAACCAATTGCTACGGGTGGTACCGTTGCTGTTTTCTATTGGAGCCTTTTGTTTGCTTTATTTATTGGTACCGAATAAGCAAATCCGCTTTGTGCACGGTTTTACTGGTGCGGTGGTTGCAGCCTTGTTGTTTGAAGTGTGTAAACGTGGCTTTGCCTTTTACGTTTCGTCTTTTCCTTCCTATCAAGTTATTTATGGCGCACTAGCCAGTATTCCTATCTTGTTTGTTTGGGTTTATTTAAGTTGGATTGTGGTGTTGTTTGGTGCTGAAATTACTGCCGCTTTAGGTGAATTTACTCAGTTGAAAAATTCATCGCCAAATTCTGTTATTGAGGAATCGTCATGATTGCATTGATTCAAAGAGTGCGCCAAGCCAGTGTTAGCATTGAGGGGGAAATGACCGCAAGTATTGGTGCTGGCTTATTAGTATTGCTCGGTGTAGAGCAAGCTGATGATCAGGCCAAAGCAATTAAACTTTGCGAGAAGGTGATTAAATATCGAGTCTTTCGTGACGCTCAGGGGAAAACCAACCTAAATCTACAACAGGCCGGCGGCAGTTTGTTGGTGGTATCGCAATTTACCTTGGTCGCAGAAACCGATAAAGGTTTACGACCGGGATTTTCTAAGGCGGCCACCCCGGATCAAGCTAAATTTCTTTACCAATTTTTCGTGGAGGCTTGCCGGGACCGAGGGCTGGCTACGGAAACGGGCACTTTTGCCGCCGATATGCAGGTTTCCTTGGTCAATGATGGGCCAATGACCTTCTGGTTGCAGGTGTAATTAGGCAGCCACTTGTTGACAGCCTAATCTACTTAATTCACTGCGATTTTATTCATGCTAAATTCACTGTCGTTGAACACTAGCTGACTCTGGTCTCGGCCTGCTTGATGCTCTAAGTAACCCGCCTGACGTAGTGCCAAAATATAGGCAGCCAAGGGGCTGTAGCTAAATAGCTGGTCACTCACATCGATGTTTAGTTTTAAGTCTAAATAACGTAAGAGCTGTAAGGGCTTAGATATCTCGGTGAGCTCAAAGGGCAATAGCTTGGCCAGTCCAGAAAGTTGTAGATCGCCCTTTAGTACGGTTTGTGAGTAATTTGAATCGATGTTCACGGCGAGCTGATCAAGCTGCCAGTCGAGTCCCGCTGCGACGATTTGTTGTACCAGTGGATCCAGCGCGCTTGCTTGGGTCTGCTGCTGTTTGAGTTGGCTCAATTGAATTAAACTATCCATTGGCATCCCCCCTAATTGAGAGCGTAAGCGCAGTTTCTCCATCGTGAGATGTTGTTCACCTTCTGAAAAATGGAGCTTACCGAGTTCGCCATTAATCCCCAAATAAGCCTTTTGTTGCTGTTCGCTAAATTGGTTGTTGACCTTCAGTTGCTGTAAATCGAAGCTCATATGAGCTTCGGCGAGTTGAAAGCTGAGGCTGGCGACCGACCAGTTAGCTTGCTCGACTAGTGTCCATTGCTGATGTTGGGTAAAACGTTCACTGAGCTGTATTTGCCCAATCGAGATGAAATCGCCTTGCTGTTGGTGGTCAGTTAAATGCATTCCTTGCCAATCGAGATTCAACTCTCCTTGCTGCATGGCTAAGTCGCTGGTGAGATTAAGCTGTAAAGGGGCTACGTTTAGTTCGACTTGTTGCAAGGTTTGTTGAAAGCCCTCTAGCTTAAATTGCTGGGTCAGTCGTTGTCGGATAATATTTGCCTGCCAACGCCCTTGATGCGCGAAAGGTGCGAGTTGGTAATGTTGCAGTAGCGCTTGATAGTCAGCTTGCTGCGGGTCAAATTGCCATTCTCCAGTTAACCACAGCGGCCAAAAGGTCACTCGTTGTTGAATCACTAGGTTCACGGCTCGGGGAGCTAAACCCAATTGTTGCAAATCGCCTTGAAGTTGCCAGGTTTCGTTCTGCTGCCACCAGTTGCTGTTGTCGATTTGCCGACTCAGTTGCCATTGCTGTTGCTGTGCGAGTTGAGTGAGCCATTGGCTGACTTGCTGCTGATATTGATAATGGCCGAGGCCTTGAGCAAGTCCAAGTAAGCCGAGTAGTAACAGCGCGCAGAGCAATAATTTTTTCATTTCAGCAGGTCCATTGATGGTAACTAGCGATGCAAAGTCTGGTCATTCTATATGGATTTGCTAAGGAATGCTGTAGGCTGAGCTGTGCTTGGATTTGAGGAACTGAGAGTTTGGATGATTTATTTGCGGTGCTTGCTGGTCTTTATAGCCCCCTCCAGGCATTACTGTTGCTTACCGCATTTTACGCTAGCCATCGCCTGAATAGGCATTCTTCGGGGGACGTTTGGTGGCGCTTAGGTTTGAGCCTGGGGATGACTTATGGGCTGATGTTGGCTGACAATTATTATTCGTGGTGGCCAAGTCTGGGTCTTGATTACAGTACCCATACCGCCTTGGCCTTTAGTCTTCAAATAGCGCTGGCGCAGCTGTATCCCCGTTGGCGGGGACTGAGTTGGCTGGCCTACGGGGCTTATCTTTGGTTAATGTATCACTTGGCCTACCACAGCCTGATGGATATGTTAACCAGTATGTTGATTGTTGGTTTACTGTTGTATTTAACTGTAAGATGTAAAACTTGGCTTCATTTGACAAAATAGTTAATCATCAATAGTGGTTGGCGCGAGTCGCCGCCTGTGTTTAGCTTACTTGTTGGTTGATAAGCGATAAGGAATGAGTTTATGTATAAGGTCGTTTGCCCAGAAGCTCTCGGTGAAATGGACAAATACTACCAATTTCGCTGGGAAGTATTAAATAAACCTTTACAACTCCCTTTAGGGAGTGAACGTGATGCTTATGATGCGCATAGTATTCACCGGATGATCCATGACCGTAATGGTGAAGCGCTGGCTGTCGGGCGTTTGTTTCTGAGCGACAATAAAGAAGCTCTCATTCGTCATGTGGCGGTAGCTCCTGAACAGCGGAAAACCGGTTTGGGAACGCTATTGATGTTAGCCTTGGAAGCGGCGGCTCACGAAGAGGGGGTGCAGCGTATCGTGGTGAATGCTCGGGGTGAGTCGCAAGCTTTCTTCCGTAGTTGTGGTTTTGAGCCCGCAGGGAGCCCAAATTTTGATAAGGTAAAAGTTAAAGTTCAGCAAATGGTGAAAGAGCTTTCTGCTGAGCATCGTTTTGTTCGTCAACCAAAGTTGTGCACAGCCTTACAGCAAATGTTTAATCAGCAGATCCCAATGAGTGAAAAAATGGGCTTGCGTTTACACCAGTATACCGGAAAGCAGCTTACCACCAGGCTCGCGCTGGCGGGTAATAGTAATCCGCATTCGACCATGTTTGCTGGCAGCATCTATAGCCAAGCGGTGTTGTCGGGTTGGGGAATGATTTGGTTAATGTTGGAAGAGCATGGTTTTGCTGGTGATATTGTTTTGGCAAAGGGGGAAATTAAACACCGTAAAGCGATTAGTGACGATGCTCTCGCAACCGTGAATAAGAGTCAAATGAAGGGTAGTTTACTGCCTTTGTTAGACGCTAAAAAATGTAAGATGACGGTCACTGTTGAAGTTTACTGTGAGAAAAAATTGGCCGCTGAATTCAAAGGATTTTACATCATTTTGCCTCGGACCGAGGCAAATCATGAAGCGTCGACGGCTGCGATTTGATGATTGTTCGCTGATTTATTTTTGCTTCGCGGAATTATTGTTATATTAGCTACGTAAATAGATCTTCATCGATTCATCTGGAAAGCTTATATGCAACATCTTTATCGCTTTAGCCTCAAACAGTTATCGGTGTTTGTCACCATCGCTGAAACTCAGAGTGTGAGTGTGGCGGCACAGCAGCTTGCGATGAGCCAGTCAGCGGCCAGCATGGCATTAAGCCAATTAGAATCAGGTTTGGGGCAACGTTTATTTGAACGTCAAGGGAAGCGCTTACGCTTGAATCATTGGGGCCATTGGTTACGTCCCCGAGCGAAGCGGATATTGATGGAAAGTCAGCATGTGATGCAAGGATTTGCTGGCCAGCAAATTATTAGTGGAGAGTTGGCTGTGGGGGCCAGTCAAACCATTGCTGAGTATTTTCTCGCTCAGATCATTTCTCGTCTCGACCAAGACTATCCGGATTTAGTGATTAGCCCACAGATTAGTAATACCGAATCGGTGGTGGGGGGCTTACTCGATTATCGACTGCAGTTGGGCATGATAGAAGGCCACTGTGTGGATAGCCGGATTGTGCAACAAGTTTGGTGTGAAGATCATCTGGTGGTGGTGGCGGGTCAGCAACACCCACTAGCAACCAAGTCGCAGGTGAACTTAGCCAGCTTAAGTCGGGCCCGTTGGGTATTAAGAGAAGGCGGTTCGGGGACTCGAGAGATCTTTAACGGTGCGATTCATGGCAAAATTACTCGACTGAAGGTATGGCGGGAATACAACCACGTCCCCAGCTTGATTGCACTGGTGGCGAATGGGGCTTACTTAAGTTGTTTGCCCTGGCGTAGCGTTGAGCAGGCAGTGCAGGCAGGCCAGCTTGTGCGCTTAACGACTCCCGATTTAGATATGCGTCGTAGTTTCAATTTTGTGTGGCGTAAAGATAGTAGCCAAAACCCATTGCGTGACTGTTTGATTGAACAGGCGCTGTCCCTAAATACCGGCTCTATTCCACATCCTTCTTTAGATTTACTTAGCTAGGGCTGTACTTGGTTGAGAGGATAGCGACACGGCTGTACTTGTGGCGTTTGGACAAATTGATGTTGTTCTACAAGATAACGGCGTTGCGAACGGTGATGCTCGAGGCTCATCGAAGGGGCACCGCAAGCTTGGTTAGGGCTGTACTTGGTTGAGAGGATAGCGACACGGCTGTACTTGTGGCGTTTGGACAAATTGATGTTGTTCTACAAGATAACGGCGTTGCGAACGGTGATGCTCGAGGCTCATCGAAGGGGCACCGCAAGCTTAGCTAGGGCTGTACTTGGTTGAGAGGATAGCGACACGGCTGTACTTGTGGCGTTTGGACAAATTGATGTTGTTCTACAAGATAACGGCGTTGCGAACGATAGTGGTCGAAGCTCATTGTCGGTGCGCTCCAGCGACCATCAATGGTATGCACTAAGCGCCAACAAGGCTGGTCGGCGACCACAAACTGCAAATTGTCGAAGCGTTGAGCGGCTAAATCGATATCACCTTGGAGGGTAAGTTGGTAGCGCAAACCGGGTAAGCGTTGGGGGGCAAAACTTAACTTCCCTTGACCAATGGTGGCGCTAAGCGCCAGATTAGTAAATTGAGTCAAGCCCTTTGGTAAGCTGTTCGGTGCTTGCCAAAAAACAGCGAGTCCGTTGGCAATCAAGGGATTGGGATCTTCGAAGTATTGCCGAGGGCTTTCGATGATTTGGTCAAGGGTGACTTCCAGATCGACACCGGGGAGTTGCAATAACTGACTATGTAAATCGATACTACCGTCGATATTATGATTAAAGTCTTGCAGCTTGCCGTGTAGTTTGCCGCTAAAGGTCAGATCGCCTAATAATTTGAAATCGCGATTATCGGCTAACCTCGCCAATGAGCTTAAGTTGAGTAACAATCCTGAAATTTCAGCTTTCCAAGGTTTGTGCTGTTGATCTAATAAAGCTTGTCCCTGTAATTCAAATTGGCCCAGCGGTAGTTCCCCGTATAAATTGAAATAGCCTAGTTGTTGTTCTGCTCCGACATCCATGCTGACATGGCTCAGTGCGATCCCTCGAAAGGCCAGTTCTGGCGCTTCAATGAATAATTGAGCACTGGGTTGCCAGAGTTGCTCGATATTCTGCCATTGGCCATCTTTGAGCAGCGCTAAATGACGTAACTCAACATTTAAGCCTTCAGCTGAGAATGGAAACTGATCCAAATAAGACAGCAGTTTTACCTGTTGTAAATTGACCTGCTCAATATTAAGTTGTTGTAATCGAGGGCTTGTCGTCAGTGCTTGGGAGACTTGTTCAGTAGCATTGTCCTTCGTTTGCATCAGGCTTAGCCAACTAGGTTGAATTGGGATTTCACTATTGCTCAAGGTGAGCTGTTGGATGTTTAGCGCCGCTTGTTGCCAATGGTAGTCTAGCGCTAAGCTCAGTTTTCCTTTAAAGACATCGCTGCGGAAAGCATCGAGGGTAAAGCGCCCTTGAGCGACCGCTCCGCTGGCGGTGAGTTCACTTAATTGAAATTGGTCGAAGGTGACCTCATCAGCGATAAAGGCATAGTTAGCGGTGACTTGCTCTTGCTTGAGAGGCCAGCGGCTGTGAATATTTTCCAACTCACCGGTAAAGTGGTTGAGCACCAGATTATGCCCCGAAACTTGCGTGGCCATACTGATTTTATTGAGCAAGATACTATCGATATCAATTTGCTCAAGCCAACTGAAAGAAGGGAATTGTTGGCCCTGAGTGGATGCTTGGTTGGCTAATGGTGATTTATCTTTAGGCTGAGTAAAGTGCTCGATTCGAGCATTGTTCAATACCAGTTGTTGAACTTGTAAGTGTTTGTTGCTCAGCTCTCCTGAACCATAAAATGAACCTTGCCAGAGGTCGGCTCCAAGATGTGTGATGCTTAGCTTTTGGTTGCTATATTGAAGGTTGAGCTGTGGCAGTTGCACCTCTTGATAGGGGTTGTCCAGCTTTTCGGCACTGGCTTGTAAGCTAAATTGCCAATCGCTGGGGGAAGGATGAGCTAAGTCTACGGCAAAGTCTTCGATGCTTAATTCAAGCTGTTTTAGGTGATAACTTTGTTGGCCTTGTTGCCATAGTACGTCGCTGTCTTTGAGTTGTAATTGTTTGATCTGTAATTGATTTATCCAAAGCAGCGAAAAGTCTTGTTGGGTTGAGTGACCATCCGCGGGCTTGCTTGCTTGCAGCAGCTCGGGCCTCATTGCCAGTTGAGCATTTTCTAGAGTCACTAATTTTAAGCTTAACTGGCCCTTTAGAAGTGGTAGGGCTGCAAGCTCTAGCTGAACGCTTTTCGCCATGAGAGCGGCTTGCTCTGATTTGGCGAGTTCTAGACCGTAGATTTCAATACTCAGCGGATCAGTCAAAGACCAGTTACTACTTTGGTAAGTTAACTGCCAGTCACTTTGTTGATTGAACCAACCCAGGAAATCGCTTTTGTAGCGATCGGGGTGAAAAGAAAACAAGAAAAAGACTGAAGTTGCCAGTATTAGCAATAAAAAAATGGCAAATAAGTCAAGCAGGCGTTTCATGTAGGCAGCGTTTCCTTGCGACTAATTAACGTAATATTAATAAGTTGGCTATGTAGCTACAATACTTGAGTCTGCTTATTATTCATAGCCGCTTAGCCCTAGCTTAACTAAAACTGAGTCTTTAATCGTTAATCACCTTTATCTTTGCGTTTAGAGCTTGGCACAACCAAGGCTATTCCGCATAAGATAAAGACGATGCCAAGCGCTTTTAGCCCGCTAAATGTCTCGTCTATCCAAGGCAGGCTAACAGCCGCTATATAGACCAAGACATAACTTAAACTCAGCAAAGGGTAGGCTAATGACAGGGGGAGATGTCTTAAGGCCATCACCCAGCAACACATCGACAGCCCATAACAGCCAAGTCCAAATATCACCGCGAGTAAGTAGTGGTAGCTCGCGCTGAATAATAAGCCCCATTGCTGCTGAAGCCAAAGCTCGCTCAGTGATGAAAAATGCAGGTTGAGTTGGCTCATGCCCCATTTCATGGCCAGTTGTGCTAATGAAATAAATAGCACACTGAGTAAGGCCAGGCTGAGGTTATATGGGGGCGCTTTTATAGCCATTGACTGGCGCCTCCTAAAATAGCTACGCCGATCACAATCAAGAGCACGCCCCACCACTGGCGAGTATGCACTTGTTCCTTAAAGGCGAACTTGGAGACCAACAACATAATCACAAAGTTGCTGCTGAGCAGCGGATAGGCCACTGAAACATCCCATTGGCTGAGCACGCCTAGCCAGGAGATGGCCCCGAGCGCCAGAAACACGATCCCCAACAATAGCGGTTTTGCCAATAGTTTGCTGCGGATCCCCATATTGGGCTGCGCAACGAATAGTAGCGCGGCTCGTTTCTGCCAGTATTGGCTCAAGGAACTACAGGCGATTGACGTCAGTAATAAAAAAATGCTCACGGCTGACTCTGCAAGGCTTGATAGTAAAGTACAGTGTAGCGGCCGCGTTGAATGCGTTGGTCGGTGGCAGGAAGGGTATCGCCGAAATGGGGTTTATCACGAAAGTAAATCAATACTGGTGCTACTTTACGGTGTTGTTCAATGAATGTCGCTAGCGCAGCACTGGGGACAAACCGTTGCTGTGCATCGGGGTAGCTTAGACCATATTCGAGTTCACCTTTGGCGCTGGTTAAATACACATCACTGCGTTTGAAATACCAATTAAGGGCTGACATGGTATCGGGGTAATCGGCAACCAAAACGGTGTTAGCATCGACCAAGTGTTCAATTTGTTGAACAAATTTGGCCGGCATTTTTGAATAAATACTGAGGTTGGGGAAAGTCGCCCAAGCCAGCATAAATAGCGCCAAGGGCATCAGCATGTAACTGGCTACCTTACCATTTAAACTGTTGGCTTTAACTGCGACGACCGCCATTGCTGACCAAAAGGCGAAGATGCTAAATAGCAGCCAAGGTCGATAGCTTTCATCGGCGTCTAAGGGTAACTTGCCACTGAAATTAAGAATTAAAGTTGCTATTGCCAAGAGTGCGAACAACAGCGCATTTAGCCAGGATCCCCAATTGAGCCCACGACAGGAACGCGCAAAGGCTTGCTGAATGCCAAAGGCAAACAAAATCGCCAAGGGTGCCATAATAGGCAGAATGTAGGTGGCCAATTTACCCTTTGCTAGGGAGAAAAACAGCAAGGGTAATATTGCCCAGAGAAGGGCATAGCGTAACAGGGGAAGATGCATTTGCCCTTTTAAGTGACGCAGTGCGCTGGGGGACCAAAATAGCCAAGGTAATACTCCGGCGGCAACAAAGGGCAAGTAGTACCAAATTGGCGCCGAGTGCTGGGCATTTTCCGCAGCAAAACGCTGAATATGCTCAATCCAAAAAAAGTAATGCCAATAATCGACCTCGGCAGCATGAATGGCCAAGGCCCAAGGGAGGCAAGCCAGCAGTGCCAGTAACATCACCCACCAGCCCCATTTAATAATTTGTTTAAATTGCTGACTCCACAGCATATAAGGCACGACCACCAGCACCGGTAGCGCTAAGGCCAGAAAGCCCTTGGTGAGTACCGCAAAACCACAATATAAACCGGCCAAACCATAATATTTAGCGCGTTGCCGGGTCGTGTCACTGCGGATGGCAAAATAGAAAGCGGTAAAACTGGCGGTGAGCCAAAGGTTTAACATGCTGTCGAGCACACTATAAGTCCCTATCCCAGAGACCATGAACATACTGAGATAGATCCCACTAGCGAGCCAGGCAATTGAGCGTGAAGCAAACCGCCAGAGTAATAACCATAGGCAGAAAGCTGCGCCAAGCGCGCTAAAGGCTGATGAGGCTCGCACTGCAAAATTGTTTTCGCCAAATACCAGCTGCGCCAAAGCGTTCATCCAATAGCCCATCACGGGCTTCTCGAAATAACGTAGACCATTAAAGTGCGGTACGATCCAGTCGCCGGAGGCGACCATTTCTCGTGAGATTTCGGCATAACGTAATTCGTCGGGAGACCAGAGATCGCGCAGCCCTAAAGGCAGTAAATACAGTAGGATAAAGAAAATGGGAACCCAGCTAGATAATTTAAGTTGTGTGTGACGCATGTTTGTTCCTAGCTTAGCTACTGATTGGTCTCACAAGCGAGGCTTGGTGACTCAGCCAGCCCTCACGACCCTCTATTTCAATGTTTAAGATACTGTCCTGCGGCCAAGTCTCGTAATGCTGATCGAGTAGGTCGCTCAGTGGCACAAACTCAATGTTGTGCTGCTTCGCTTGGATCAGCAATTGCTCAAACATTTCCGCACAAACAATGCCTTCCACTTCAGCGTGGATGGTATAAACATTGAGTGCATCCGGTTTAATTTTGTCGAGAATGGCTTGGTTATAGTTATGCTCGTCTACGCCTTCTTGACCGATCAGTTCATCATAGGTGGGTAGTGTCACTGGAATTTGGGGGGCCATGCCCGACTTGGGAACAAAGATCGACTTGCCTCTACAATCACTATTGTAACGAAATGGGAAGGCTTCCTTTTCATCGAGGGTCGTTTCGGTGCAGCGCCAGCCAGCAACGGCGCTGCAGCTGATCTCTTTGCCGATAATATCGGAGAGCATCTGGTAGCCTTTGCTGAGCTCTTTGGCTAACTCGGTGGGTGACATACTGTCGGTTTTCATTTGCCACTTGTGATGATCCCAAGCGTGCAAGCCAATTTCATGGCCAGCCAAATCTGCTTGCTTGATGACTGACGCGAGCTTGTGACCGATCACTGGCCCTGGCCAAAATGTGCCACGCAGAATGATATCCCAGCCATAAAGGCTGGCGGCCTTAGAGCGTAACATCTTCTTTAAGAAGGCTGGACGCAGCAGCCGCCAAATATGGCGGCCCATATTGTCTGGACCAACAGTGAAGAAGAATGAAGACTTAATTTGGTGCTCTTGGAAGATGTCTAATAGCTTGGGTACGCCTAAACGCGTGCCTCGAAAGGTATCAACATCGATCCGTAGGCCAACTTTAATCGTATCTTGGACACTCATGGTTATTCGTCAACAGCCGTTTTTAGGAAGAAATCGAGGGTTTCTTCGATGGTATCTCCCATCTTGATGGTCGGCTCCCAATCGAGTAAACGCTTGGCGTTGCGAATGCTAGGTCGACGGTGCTGAACATCTTGGTAACCATCCCCATAGAAGGTTTTACTTTCGACTAAATGGTAACCCGCAAAAGGAGGGAAGCGATCGCGTAGTGGATGCACGGCAAATTTTTCAACCAGAGTTTCCGCCATTTGCTTAATACTTGCCTCGTTGTCTGGTGAGCCAATATTAATGATTTGCCCGTCACACAGACCATCCTTATTTTCGATAATCCGGAATAAGGCTTCAATGGCTTCGGAGATATCTGTGAAGCAACGTTTTTGCTCACCGCCATCAATCAATTTAATTGGCGTACCTTCTACTAAGTTTAAGATCAGCTGAGTAATCGCCCGGCTGGAACCCACCCGCGCCGAGTTTAAGCTGTCTAGGCGAGGCCCCATCCAATTAAAGGGACGGAACAGGGTAAACTTCAGGTTGTCTTTTTTACCATAGGCCCAGATCACTCGGTCGAGTAATTGCTTAGAGGTTGAGTAAATCCATCGCTGACGGTTAATTGGACCGGTAATTAATGGCGAACTATCTTCGTTAAATTCTTCATCGGTACACATACCATACACTTCCGAAGTGGAAGGAAAGATGATGCGTTTGTTGTATTTGACACACTCGCGAACAATTTTGAGATTCTCTTCGAAGTCTAATTCGAATACGCGCAGTGGATTACGGGTGTATTCGATGGGCGTTGCGATGGCGACTAAAGGTAACACGATGTCACATTTCTTAATGTGGTATTCAATCCACTCACTGTGAATGGTGATATCACCTTCGACAAAGTGAAAATCGGGGTGGGTTAAATGTTGTTCTATCTGGTTGGCGCTCATATCCATGGCGTAAATTTCATACTTGCCATCGTCGAGTAAGCGTTTAGTTAAGTGATTACCAATGAAACCATTGGCTCCTAAAATGAGTACTTTTTGCCGTTTTTTGGCGGCGATCAGTGAACTGGCTTGTGGGCCAAAGCGCATGCCTGCGACGAGGTGTAACTCGCTGGCGAGTTGCTGGCCATTGAGATATAAACCCTGTTCACTTTGGCCAGTATTGACTACGATGGAGCCTTGAGTGCAAGCAATGGTTAGTGGCGTGGTCGCGACAATGGTTCCTGGGCTTGCATCATAATCTTGCTCGCTGATGCTGGTGCTCCAAAAAATCACCTTGCGTTCACCTAAGAAGGTAAACGCGCCAGGGTAAGGTTCGGTGACCGCGCGACAAAGATTGAAAATGGTTTGGGCGTTATCGGACCATTTAATTTCACCGTCGGCTGGGCTTCGGCGACCATAACAGCTGGCGAGGCTTTCATCCTGGGGGGTTAAGCAATGACTACCCTCGATAATACTGGGCAAGGTTTGCGCGAGCAACTCACCACTGAGTTTGGTGAGTCGTTGGTGCAAAGTGGCGGCTGTGTCATTAGCATCGATGGCAAGTTTATGCTGTGCCACAATGTCGCCAGCGTCTGCTTTTGCGGTCATGGTATGGAGCGTGACTCCGGTTTCGGTTTCGCCATTCACTAGGGCCCAATTTACTGGCGCGCGGCCACGATAAGCCGGAAGTAAAGAACCATGTAAGTTAAAGCCGCCTTTGGGCGCAATCTCGAGAAGCGATTGGCTAAGCATTGAACGGTAATAGAACGAGAACATCACATCGGGCTGTAACGCCTTAATTTTTTCCAGCCATAGCGGGTGGTTGACGTCTTCAGGTGCAAATACCGGGATCCCCTGTCGTGCAGCTAATTTGGCGACCGAGTCAAAAAATACATTTTCTTGACTGTCGTCGAGGTGGGTAAAGACTGCGGCAATATTGATACCCGCATCGAGAAGACTTTGAATGCCAATACAACCAATGTTGTGATAGGCAAATACCACTGCTTTCATGGGTTATTCCTTAGAAGTAATCGCTAAATTTAGTTATTGCTGTTTTTTATGAGTTTCATTGTGGGTCCGCGGATGCTTAGTCGCTTCACCTAGTAGTACATCTTGCACATAGTAACGTGGTCGAGCTCTTACATCAGAATAGATCCGGCCGATATATTCACCCAGTAAACCAAGGCCTACAAATTGTGCCCCGACAAAAATAAATAGCAGTGCAAATAAGGGGAATACTCCATCTACGCCCCATTCCGCGCCATACATAAGTCGCATTAATAACAATACCAAGCCAAATAATCCGCCGAGGGTGGCAATTACCCCGCCCATAATGCTGAGCATTCTTAACGGCGCGGTGGTCATGCTGGTGAGTAAATCAAACATTAAGTTGATTAAGCCCATTACGTTGTACTTCGACTCTCCCTGTTGGCGCTCACTATGCTCTACGTCGATTTCAACGGTGCGTCGAGCAAAACCATTGGCTAAGATGGGAATGAAAGTACTGCGTTCGTGACACTGTAACATCGCATCAACCACATGTCGGCGATAGGCTCGCAGCATGCAGCCGTAGTCGTTCATGGCTACGCCAGTAGAGCGTTTGACTATTCTGTTGATCAGCATCGAGGGGTAACGACGGAGTCGGCTATCTTGACGATTTTTACGTACGGTCCCTACCGCATCGTAACCCTCTTCGGCTTTGGCCACCAAGTTAGGAATTTCTTCGGGAGGGTTTTGTAAGTCGGCATCTAGTGTGACGATTAGATCACCGCGTACATGCTCAAAGCCCGCCATAATTGCGTTATGTTGTCCATAATTACGGTTGAGAATGACGCCCACCACGTGGCTGCCTTCTTCGGCTGCAGCCGCTTCAATTTGTTCGGCGCTGTTGTCTTTGCTGCCGTCATCGATCAGTAGTAATTCATAGTCCTTGCCCATGCTATCGGCTGCGGCACAGGTGCGCTTCATTAGTTCTGGTAGACTTGCTGCTTCGTTATAAACCGGGATCACGATGGATACGAAGTGAATCTCTTGCTTATGTTTCATTAGAAGTTCCAATAAAGTGGGTGATGGCGTTTACCACTCGTTCGACATCGCTCAGTTGCATATCGGGGAATAGGGGTAAGGAGCAGATCCGCTGACTGTTAAACTCGGTATTTTGTAGATCAGGATTTATTTCACCGAAGCGGCTCAGGTAATGGTCTCGATAGTATTTCTGGCTATGGCAGGCTTTGAAGTGAATGCCTGCGCCGATGTTGAGTTGTTTTAATTGGCTAATTAATTGGTCACGGTCAAAGCCACAAAGATGAGGCTCGACTCGGATAATCATCAGATGGCAGCAGTGTTGGTGGTCATATTCGGGGACCTGCAGAGGGCGAATGCCGGGCAGCTTAGCTAACAATTGACGATAATGGGCGACCAGTTTTTGGCGTTGTTGAGTGATCCTTGTTAAACGTTGCATTTGTCCGAGGGCAAGTACAGCGCAGAGATCCGGCATGTTGTATTTGAAGCCGGGTTCGATCACTTCGGCTTGGGGGGCGCGGCCTTGGTTCTCGCGATCAAAGGCGTCAACACCAAGGCCATGAAATTTAAGACGGCGGATCCGTTCTGCCAGCTGCGCATCGTTGGTGGTGAATATCCCACCCTCCGCTGTTGTGACATTTTTAATAGCGTGTAAGGAAAAGATGCAATGTCCTGTTTGACCGATGGGGCGGCCTTTATATTCACAACCGATGGCATGAGCAGCATCTTCAATTAATGGGATTTGGTAACGCTCTGCCAAGGCATAAATGGCATCTAAATCTAAGGGGGCGCCAGCATAATGCACAGGGATGATCAACTTGGTCTTATCGGTGATAAGGGACTCGATCCGCTCTGCGGTGGTCATCAAGGTATCGGCATCTACATCCACAAAGACTGGTTTGGCTCCGACGAGGGTAATCAGGTTCACCGTCGATACCCAAGTCATGGATGGGGTTATTACTTCATCACCGGGGCCGATCCCTAAAGCGACTAAGCTCAGATGAAGACCCGCCGTCGCACTGCTTAAAGCCACCGCGTGTTGGGCACCAGTATGGGCTTTGATTACGTTTTCGAGCTCAGCATTTTTGGGGCCAGTGGTTATCCATCCCGATTTTAATACCTCAATTACGGCATCGATTTCTGGTTGCTCGATCGCGGGGCGACAAAGAGGTAGAAATTTTTGTTCCATCGGTTTCTCTCTAAGCGTTTTAATATTTTTATTTAACAATTACTGTTAAAACGCAGAAAGTCTAACCGCCTAGCCTGCTTAAAGAAAGCGCCAAAGACTTGCTCAGGCTATTGTTTTGTTAAAAACAATAGCCTGAGCAAGTAATTAAAAGAAAGTTTGCAGCTTGATTAGAAGGTCGATCCTGTGCGGCCGTCTGTTTATAGCATTATTGGGTTTTAACACTACAGTGTGACTACATTTTTAAGGTCGTGATAGGGGACGTTTCGAGACTCTTGTAAATAGTCCGCTAAAGCCTGTTGTTGGTCAGCATTAAGCTGTAAACCCTGTTTGGTGCGTCGCCATAAAATATCTTCGGCGGTGAAGGCCCATTCTTCAGCTTGCAGGTAGTCTACTTCAACTTGGTAGAGCTGGCCGCCAAAGTGTAGGCCTAGACCATGATGTTTTACCGCCGCAAGTAATGTTTGAATTTGGCGACCAAATTGGTGACACCAACGTTCGATTAAGGCTGGGTCGAGCTCTGCCGCGAGCGCTTGTTGTTGTGCGATAAATTCTGCGAGCGGTTGTTCTAATTTGCCGCCAGGTAAGGTCGCTTTACTGGTCCAGGGGGCTCCCATCGCTGATACGCGAGGGGCCAATAAGGCTAAGGCTGCCTCGGCGAGTTTACGATAGGTGGTGAGCTTACCGCCAAATACAGACAATAGTGGCGCACCTTGTTCGGCTTCGCTGAGTTCTAAGGTGTAATCGCGGGTGACCGCAGAGGGGTCGTCGGATTCATCCTGACACAGTGGGCGCACCCCAGAGAAACTATGGATAACATCGTTGCTGGAAATTTGCTGCTGAAAGTGCTGATTTACCACATCGCACAAGTAACTTATTTCTGATGTGGAAATTGCCACTTTGGCGGGATCGCCGTGATATTCAAGATCGGTGGTGCCTATCAGCGAGTAGTCTTGCTGGTAGGGGATTACAAATACGATCCGTTTATCGCTATTTTGTAAGATGTAGGACTGGCTTTGGGCATGAAGTTTGGGCACCACAATATGGCTGCCCTTGACCAAACGAATACGACGTGGCGGCATGAGGTGCATTGCCTGCTCGATGAATTGTTGTACCCAAGGTCCTGCAGCGTTGACCAGACTATCACAGCGAAGTTGTTGGCGTTGATGGGTATTCTGGTTGAGTACTTCAACCAGCCAGTGCTGTGCTTCGCGTTTTGCCGAAATGACTTGGTGGCGAGGTGCGATATAGGCGCCCTGTTGCTTGGCTAACAGGGCATTACTAACCACTAGGCGGGCATCGTCGACCCAGCAATCGGAATACTCGAAGCCCTTGCTGATGTCGCTTTTTAGCACGCTGTCTTGGCCAAAGTACAAGCCCTTACACGCTGCTAAAGTACTGCGTTTAGCAAGGTGATCGTAGAGAAATAAACCCATGCGAATCAATAGCCAAGGGCGAAGATGAGGTCGATGTGGTAGGCGAAAGCG
This sequence comes from Agarivorans sp. QJM3NY_29, assembly GCF_050870835.2. NCBI lineage: Bacteria > Pseudomonadati > Pseudomonadota > Gammaproteobacteria > Alteromonadales > Alteromonadaceae > Agarivorans > Agarivorans sp. QJM3NY_29. The sequence goes on from NZ_CP194036.2 coordinate 311,835, forward strand.
CATCGGCTCAACTAAGTGAGGCGCCATGTTTAATAATACTTCTCGCTCTTTTAATGCTTCGCTTACTAAGCGAAACTCGTAATATTCTAAATAGCGTAGCCCGCCATGAATTAACTTCGAGCTGGCTGAAGAGGTGGCGCTGGCGAGATCATTTTGTTCGAATAAAGCGACTTTGAGGCCACGGCCTGCCGCATCTGCGGCGATACCGACACCATTGATGCCTCCGCCAATCACGATCATCTCATAGTGACTTTCAAGCTCAGTAGTTGGCATGGCTGGCCTCTTGAATATATTTTCGTTTATGTTCGTTAACGAACATAATAGAACACATTCAGTTTAAAAAACAATCAACAAACGACATTTATTGATTAAATTAAGAACAATTTTATAGATGCTACAGCTTGGGCGCTATCGGAGCAGGAGTGGTGAGATGAGACGCTCGCTTTGCGCGATTGAGGTTCTGGGGATGGCGGACTGCTCCAGTTGAATTTCATGGCTGATAGGCTGCGCTTTTATGCGCCGTATTTAAGCCATGCCGAAAAAGTAGGCAGGGCATCAATAGGGTTAAGTTTCAGCAAGTAAATTAATCGGGTCTGGACATAGCACCAACGGTATTTGTGCTCGCTTTAAGATATCTGCGATGGCTTGTGGCACGGCTCTGTCACTGTAGAACTGGTCTACTTGGGCGATATTGCCGATGTTGATCATCGCATTACGACCAAACTTGCTGTGGTCTGCAGCAAGGATCACCTTGCGTGAGCAAGCGATGATGGCCTGAGTGACCCGTGCCTCATGATAATCAAAATCGAGTAAAGAACCGTCTAAATCAATGCCACTGACGGTGATCAATCCATAGTCGAGACGAAACTGATGGATGAAGTCAGTGGTGGCTTCGCCAACAATCCCTCCATCTTTATTGCGCAGGGTGCCGCCCGCCAGAATGACTTGAAAGTCATCTTTAGACATTAATATGTTTGCCACATGAATGTTGTTGGTGATGATGCGTAAGTCGCGGTGTTTAAGCAGAGCCTTCGCAAGGGTTTCCGAGGTGGTGCCGATGTCTAAAAATAGCGATGCGCCGTTGGGGATCTGTTCGGCGAGTTTACGTGCAATACTTTGTTTTTCTGTCGCTTGTTTAATTTTTCGCTTGGCGTAAGAGTCGTTCACGACGCTGCTACTGAGTAAAGAGGCCCCACCATGATGGCGATGGATGAGTTGTTGCTCGGCTAAGTTATTCAGATCACGGCGAATGGTTTGTGGGCTGACGGCCAGCGATTCAACGAATTGCTCGGTCGCTACAAAACCTTGAGTTTTTAATATTTGCAATATTTGCTGGTGGCGTTGGGTTTGTTTCACGACACGTGCTCTCATTTTCTTAGGAACATGCAGTTTAGCTTTTATTTGTGGCTTTGACGGAACTGCAGCGTTATTTGACTTAAAACTTAGCAATAAATGTAGCGAGTAAATTGAACCGTAGTCACGGAAACTTGCCAAATATCAGCTTAATGTTCGATTTCGAGCATAATATACAAATAATTCCTCAATATAGTGGAGTCTTTATGGAACCGGCACGTTATATCGTGGCTCTCGATCAAGGCACAACCAGTTCTCGGGCGATCATTTTTAATCATCAATCTGAAATTGTCGGTAGTGTACAACGCGAATTTACTCAGTATTTCCCGAAACCAGGCTGGGTAGAGCACAATCCAATGGAGATATGGGCTAGCCAAAGTGCGGCTCTTACTGAGGTGATGGCCAAAACTGGCATCACCAGCGAGCATATCGCCGCGATTGGTATTACCAATCAGCGTGAAACGACCATTGTCTGGGACAAACACAGCGGTCAGCCAGTGTATAACGCGATTGTTTGGCAATGTCGCCGAACCACCGAATTGTGCGAACAATTACGAGAGCAAGGCTGGCAAGACTATGTGCAAGAGAATACCGGTTTGGTATTAGACGCTTACTTCTCTGCTTCAAAGTTGAAATGGATCCTCGATAACGTTGTTGGTGCGAGAGCTAAAGCGGAAGCGGGAGATTTATTGTTTGGGACCGTAGATACTTGGTTACTCTGGAAATTAACTGGTGGGCGAGTGCATGCCACCGATCTGACCAATGCGTCCCGTACCATGTTGTTTAATATTCATAGCTTACAGTGGGATGAGACTTTACTGGCGCTGTTTGATATTCCCAGACAAATGTTACCGGAGCTAAAGTCTTGTTCCGAGATCTATGGAAAAACCAATATTGGGGGGAAGGGAGGAACTCGGATCCCAATCGCCGGGATCGCTGGCGATCAACAGGCTGCTTTATTTGGTCAGCAGTGTTTGCACCAAGGAATGGCCAAAAATACTTACGGGACTGGTTGCTTCTTGTTGATGAACACGGGTGATAAACCGGTGAAGTCGAGTCATGGTTTGCTCACCACCATTGCGATGTCCCTGAATGGTCAATTGAGTTATGCCTTGGAAGGCAGTGTCTTTATGGGGGGAGCTACTATTCAGTGGTTACGTGATGAGTTGGGCTTGATCCGCGAAGCCGCCGATACCGAATATTTTGCTGCTAAGGTCGCTGATACAAATGGCGTTTATTTGGTGCCTGCCTTTGTGGGTTTAGGCGCTCCTTATTGGGATCCACATGCTCGTGGCAGTATTGTCGGTTTAACTCGTGGGGCCAATCGTAACCATATAATTCGAGCAGCACTGGAGTCGATCGCCTATCAAAGTCGTGATTTATTAGATGCGATGCAGGCCGATGCCGGGATCCGTTTACAACAACTGCGAGTGGACGGTGGTGCCGTGGCCAATGATTTCTTATTGCAGTTTCAAGCGGATTTGTTGGCTACGGAGGTATTACGCCCCTCATTGATCGAATCAACCGCTTTAGGTGCGGCTTATCTTGCTGGTTTAGCGGTGGGCTATTGGGATGGCACTGAGAGTTTGGCTGAGATTAACTCGACAGAGCGTTGCTTTACGCCGAATATGCAAGCGCAACAGCGTCAGCAGTTGTATCAAGGCTGGCAGCGGGCAGTAGACAGTTGTCGTTCATTTTCTAATCTAGATGCGGAGCAGCCAGCATAGCGCATATTCTCAGGACATGGTGCGGTATGTCCGAACAGTGATTGTAAGTTTGGCTGTTGTTAGGCTTGGGCAAATTGCTCGCGTTCGGCTAACCAGCGGCTAATGAGTGGCGTAACACTAGCACTGTGTTGTTGCAGTAGTTGTTTGGCGAGGCTTTGCGCCTCGTGAATTAGTGCTTGGTCTCTGACTAAGTCGGCGATTTTGAACTCGGCAAGGCCAGTTTGTTTGGTGCCGAGTAGTTCACCGGGGCCTCGTAATTCCATGTCTCGCTGAGCGATCACGAAGCCATCGGTACTGTCGCGTAAAACACTTAAGCGCGCGCTTGAAGTCTTTGAGAGCGGACTGTGGTACATCAATACGCAGTGACTTTCTACCTCACCTCGTCCCACCCGGCCACGAAGTTGATGTAATTGTGCTAAACCCAGTCGTTCTGGGTTTTCAATAATCATCAGACTGGAGTTTGGCACATCGACACCGACTTCAATGACCGTGGTTGCGACGAGTAGATCGAGTTGGTGGTTTTTAAATTGCGCCATCACCCATTGCTTTTCTTGGGCTTTCATTCGTCCATGTACCAGCCCAATACGCAGATCCGGTAATTGTTTTTGTAGGGTTTCGGCGGTGTCTTCGGCAGCTTGACACTGTAATACTTCCGATTCTTCAATTAAGGTACAGACCCAATAGGCTTGACGACCATCTTTGTGGCAGGCTTGGTAGACTCGCTCAATCACCTGTTCCCGCCGAGTATCGGGCAGTGCTACAGTGGTTATGGGAGTCCGCCCCGGCGGTAATTCATCGATGATCGAAAGCTCTAAATCGGCATAGGCAGTCATCGCTAAAGTTCGCGGAATTGGAGTGGCGGTCATAATTAACTGGTGAGGTAGGGTATTGCTGCCTTCGATAGCTGCACCTTTTTCCCGTAGTGCCATCCGTTGATGCACCCCAAAGCGGTGTTGCTCATCAATAATCACCAAAGCCAGTTTGTGGAACTGGACTTGTTCTTGGAAAATCGCATGGGTGCCCACCACCATTTGCGCTTCGCCTGAGGCGATCTCGGCGAGTGCTTGTTGGCGTGCCTTGCCCTTTTGTTTTCCAGCGAGCCAGGCCAGCTTAATACCTAAGGGCTCGAACCAGCCTTGAAAGTTAAGCGCATGTTGCTCTGCCAATATTTCGGTGGGAGCCATGAGAGCCACTTGGTAGCCATTGCCCAAGGCCTGTATGGCTGCCATCGCTGCGACCAGTGTTTTACCACTACCCACATCGCCTTGCACTAGGCGCATCATCGCATGGGCTTGTTGGGTATCTTGCTTTATTTCGGCGGTGACCTTCTGCTGGGCCCGAGTGGGTTTGAAAGGCAGCGCGCTTAGAAATTGTTGTTCGAGTTGGCTCACCAAGGGTAGGGCAATAGCTGCCTGGCGTTGCTGTTGTTGGCGTAGCTTAAGCATGCTGAGCTGGTGAGCGGCCAATTCCTCTATAATTAAGCGTTGCTGGGCCGGATGACGGCCTTCTTCCAATAGACTGAGTTGGCAATCTGGTTCCGGGCGGTGTAATAGCTTTAAGGCTTGGTTAATGTCTAAACCGTGCGGGCGCAGGTGGCTGGGGAGCCAGTCGACTAGCGGATATTGTTCTAGTAAGGCGAAGGCCTGCTCGCTAAGTTTACGTAGATTGAGTTGCTTGAGTCCTTCGGTGGTTGGGTAGACAGGAGTGAGTTTTTCTTCAACTAAGGGGGCGCTAACATCGCTCACAATGCTGTATTCGGGATGAATCATCTCCCAACCGTGCTTGCCGCGTTTCACTTCACCAAAGCAGCGCATCCATAAACCCTGTTGCATGGCTGCTTGCTGGGCGTTATTGAAGTTAAAAAAACGTAAGGTGATACTGCCACTGCCATCATTGATGCGACAGGTGAGCATACGGCGACGTGCATAGATTAATTCGGTTTTAGTGATCTCGCCATGAACTGAAACATGGCTGCCGTGCAACAAGTCGTGAATAGGCCAAATATGGGTGCGATCTTCGTAGCGCAGGGGTAAATGGGTGAGCAAATCACCGACGCTACGAATCTCCAGTCGTAATAACTTTTCGGCGAGTCTATCGCCAACACCTTTCAGGGCCGTTACAGGCAGGCTGCTAAGTTCCACGGGAAACCACTGTAAATATGATCATGTAAGAAGTATATATGAATTTTCTCATGAATATTACTTGCTTGCTCAACTTGCTTGCTGCTCGCTTAAGTATTGTAGTGGTTTAATATTTGCCAAGATCATATTTACCAATAATGGCATATGCTATATATTGGCGGAAAAATTCAACAGGAGTCGATCATGAGTGCGAATAATGACTGTCCCGATTGTGGGAAAGCGCTGGACTGGGATGGGCAATACTATTGCGCAAGTTGTCAGCTGCATTATCAGAAGCTGGCCTATTGCCCAGACTGTGACGCAGCGTTAGAAAAGCTAGCAGCCTGTGGGGCTGCCAGTTATTTCTGTAATTCTAGCTCTTGTAATGAACTTAAGTCGAAATCAAGAGCCAGAGTTGAATTTAAGCCGATCGCCTAAAGCCGATAGCTTGTTTGGTTTAAGTGACTTCAAGGTTCAATTTACAAGTGGCTTGGCGTATCATTCAGGACTACGGCGGTACCGCCATTTTTAATTCCAACTTAGTGAAGGTAGTTCAGTTCTCATGGCCAAATTATCACTGCAAGAGCAAATGCTTAAAGCAGGTTTAGTTGACAAGAAAAAAGCTAAGAAAGTCGGTAAAACCAATAAAAAATCACGCACTTTGGCTAAAGAAGTGAAAGCTGCCGCTGAACAAGTCAAAATAGAACAACAGCAACGGGATGCCGAATTAGCTCAGCAGCAAAATGCTGAAAAAGCAAAAAAAGCGGTTGCCGCACAAATTAAACAGCTGATCGAAATGAATATGATTGATCGGAAGCGCGGAGACGAAGGCTATAACTTTACTCACAACGGGGTGATTAAAAAGATTTTTGTCACCGAAGAGTTGCGCAAGCAACTGAGTAACGGTCGCTTAGCCATTGTGACTTTAGGTGAGGCATACCAAGTGGTACCGACGATCGTGGCTGAAAAGGTTGCCCAGCGTGATGAAAACGTAGTGGTGCTGATCAACGATCCTAGTCAGGATGTGATTGACGAAGATGATCCTTACGCCGATTACCAAGTGCCTGACGACTTGATGTGGTAAGCCAAATATAGCGCCTTGAGGAGCTTTATTTTTATTTGTAACGGATGATATTGCGCTCAGGTAGCGACATTGGACTGGTTTGTGTGGTTAATCAGGGCCGCCTATCAGATGATTCAGCACTGGTATTATTTTGATCTAGCTAAAGTCGAATAGACTTTTGTTGAAATAAACGTTGCTGAAAAAACTTAAGCGGGTAAGTTAAGCTTAGAGTGTGCATTTGTGAATTCTCACCACTTAGGAGTAGTAATGGAAAACAAAAATGTAGAAAACGTAGCGCTGGTTTTGGAGTTTGTTTCTATGAGTCGTCGACGTAACAAATTGAAGCGTGAAATGGCCGATGTGGACAAAAAAATTCGCGATAACCGCAAACGAGTTGAGTTACTCGATAACCTAAGTAACTACATTCAAGCGGGTATGAGTGTCGAAGAAATTAAATTGATTATTGAAAATATGCGTGGCGACTATGAAGATCGCGTGGATGAATATACGATCAAAAATGCTGAATTGTCGACAGAACGTCGTGTATTAGCGCAAAAGCTGAAAGAAACTAAATTCTCATAAGTTCTATTTTGGTGATTGGCTTGATGTGATTGATTGGAAGCTCCCTCGGGAGCTTTTTTGTTATGGTTTGGGGGGCTTATTTCGCATTAGTTTTTATGGTGCGTTTGGGTTTCACCTTGACGGCGATACTAAGCTTTGCTGGCTAAAGCTTCGTACACAGAACAAAGGTCACCCCGTATTCCCTTAAATCTTGCGTTTCTCATCAACCAACGCGCCTAAGGAAACTTGCTACGCCCAAGTCGTCTGCTCCCTAGTACTCCACTTCATCGCTGATTGAGTGCGATACTCCGTGGGCATGATGGTGATTAAAGAGTGAAGTGAAAGCCTTCGCTTGATGAGTTGAATTGGATCAGTGTTAAAATCAGGCCTTATAGGTTGCGCTTTGCATTGCTCTAATTTAGCGGAGTAAAGCTTAATGCTGTCCTTTAGCTTCCTGTCTAGCGAAGATTCATAATTATCGGATATTTCTTCGTAAAATATTTGAATCCTTTGGCTGATAATTTTAAACCAAACGATAATGATTGAATCATTAACAGTGTTTGATTTGACAATCAAAAAAGCCGCTCTAGGAGCGGCTTTGTTTCATCAACACATTATCTGCTTAGATATGAGAAAGGATCTTCTGTACCGTTTCTTTAGCATCCCCAAACAACATGTCGGTGTTCTCTTTAAAGAATAATGGATTTTGTACACCCGCATAACCGGTGGCCATTGAACGTTTAAATACTACCACCTTCTTGGCATCCCATACTTCCAGTACTGGCATACCTGCAATTGGGCTACCAGGCTCCTTCGCAGCAGGATTCACTGTATCGTTGGCACCAATCACTAAAACAACGTCGGTAGCGGCGAAGTCTTCGTTAATTTCATCCATTTCCATCACGATGTCGTAAGGGACTTTGGCTTCGGCTAACAACACATTCATATGGCCCGGTAAACGACCAGCAACGGGGTGGATCGCAAAGCGAACCTTAATGCCTTTCGCTCGTAATTGCTTAGTAATTTCAGCCACCGGATATTGTGCTTGTGCGACGGCCATGCCGTAACCTGGAGCAATAATGACCTCGTTGGCTTCTTTCAGCATTTCGGCGACGTCTTCGGCCTGAACTTCGGTATGCTCGCCTTGGTCTACATCGGCAACCACGGTGCCGCCTTCGGTGCCAAAACCACCTAAGATCACGCTCACAAATGAGCGGTTCATCGCCTTACACATGATGTAAGACAGGATTGCACCAGAGCTACCCACCAAAGCACCGGTGACGATTAATAGGTCGTTGCCGAGCATGAAACCTGCGGCGGCTGCAGCCCAACCAGAGTAGGAATTGAGCATTGAAACCACGACTGGCATATCTGCACCACCAATCGCCGACACTAAGTTATAACCAAATACAAAGGCAATGAGGGTCATGAACACCAGCGCCCACATTGACTCTGAGTCCATGAAGATACTACCTAGGTAGATTGAGACCACAATCATGCCTAAGTTTAACCAGTGTGCGCCTGGTAGCGCTTTAGGGGCACTACTGATCAAACCGCGAAGTTTACCAAAGGCAACCACTGAACCGGTAAAGGTGACCGCGCCAATGAAAATGCCAAGGAAAACTTCAACTTCGTGGATTGATTTGGCGACAGGGTCGATCAGGCCTGTGACAGTGTCAATTAACGAGCTGTGGTCGATAGCGCTGGAAAAGCCAACTAATACCGCAGCCATACCTACGAAGCTGTGCAAGATGGCAACCAGCTCTGGCATTTCGGTCATTTCAACTTTAAGCGCTAAGCGTATACCAATGGCCGCACCAATCGCCATGGCGATGGTGATAATCCAACTTCCACCGGTAACTTGGGTACTGGCGAGGGTCGCGAGTACCGCGATTACCATCCCTACGATGCCAAAGATGTTGCCGCGTTGAGCGGTTTCTTGCTTACTGAGGCCTGCCAAGCTGAAAATAAATAATAAGGCAGCGACTAAATAAGCGGCTGATACAATACCTTGAGACATGTGACTATTTCTCCTTAGACGTCTTTACGGAACATTTTCAGCATCCGCTGAGTCACAGTAAAACCACCAGCAATATTGATGCTGGCAATCAGTATGGCAATGCCTGAAAGTAGTAAAACTACCCATGAGGTATCGGCTTTCATTTGCACCAAGGCTCCCACAATAATAATACCGCTAATGGCGTTGGTGACACTCATTAGAGGCGTATGTAGTGCATGGCTTACATTCCATACCACGTAGTAACCCACCACACAGGCCAGCATAAACACCGTGAAATGTTGTAGGAAGTCACTTGGAGCAGCATCGGCTATCCAAGCAAACGCCGCCGCTCCGGCAGCTGCAATCAATGGCTTAAGCCATGGCTTGTTGGGTTTCTCTTCAACTGCTTCGACTACGGGAGTCGGTTCGGCAGCTTTCGGTTGAGCGCTGACTTGAATGGCTGGCGGTGGGAAGGTAATCTCACCGTCTTTCACTGAAGTCACACCACGTAGTACTTCGTCTTCGAAGTTGATGTTAATTTCGCCGTTTTTCTCTGGGCTTAATAGCTTGAGTAAGTTGACTAAGTTGGTGCCGTATAGCTGGCTAGCTTGTGCCGGTAGGCGACGCGAAATATCGGTTAGGCCAATGATCGTCACATCGTGTTTTACTGCAATTTCACCGGGTTCGGTTAATTCACAGTTCCCGCCAGTCGCAGCCGCTAAGTCGACAATTACACTGCCGGGCTTCATTAACTCAACCATGTCGGCCAAAATAAGTTTTGGTGCAGGGCGTCCGGGGATTAAAGCCGTGGTAATGATGATATCTACGTCTTTGGCCTGTTCACGGAATAGGGCCATTTCGGCTTCGATGAAGGCGGCGCTCATTTCTTTAGCGTAACCGTCACCACTGCCAGTGTCTTCTTCTTCGTATTCAAGTTCGAGGAATTCGGCGCCCATCGAATTGATCTGCTCTTTCACCTCAGGACGGGTGTCGAAGGCACGTACAATCGCTCCTAGACTACCTGCTGTGCCGATGGCGGCCAAGCCCGCGACGCCAGCACCAATAATTAATACCTTTGCAGGGGGAACCTTACCTGCGGCGGTGATTTGACCGGTAAAAAAACGACCAAAATGGTTGGCCGCTTCGATGACTGCGCGATAACCATCAACGTTGGCCAACGAGCTACGAGCATCAAGAGATTGAGCGCGAGATATCCGTGGCACCATGTCCATCGCCAGCAGGTTTACTTTTGCGGCTTTAAATTTCTCAAGTAACTCTGGATTTTGGGCTGGCCAAGCAAAGCTCGCTAAGGTTGCGCCTTCCTTTAATAGGGCAATTTCATCGGTGCTGTTATCACTGCCATCAAGCGGAGCGTTCACCTTAAACACCAAGTCAGCTTGAAAAGCTTGCTCTGTGCTTACAATTTCTGCGCCTGCTTCTATATAGGCCTCGTCATTAAAGCTGGCTGCTGTTCCAGCGCCGCTTTCCACTGCCACAGAAAAGCCAAGTTTTAATAGCTGTTCCACGGTTTTTGGGGTGGCGGCTACCCGGCTCTCCTGGTCGAAGATCTCCTTAGGTATTCCGATTTGCATAGTGTGTTCCTGCTAATGGTTGTTTTGTAGAGTTGCGATTTAACAACATCTTTTTACTTATTGAATAAATGTTAGCGATTGCCAAATGGTGAATTTTATCCATTTGGTCTGATATGAAAGAAAACTACGGGCCAACAGTCAAGTAACTTCGCACAAAACTTGAAGTTAGTGCCAATGGTAGACGCTCTTTTGTAACAAACAAGGTCTTGAGTGTTATCTGGAGGTTGCATTAGGTTGCGAAAATGTAATGCGAGCAGCGTACTGGCATGAAAATAGCACTAATCAGTAGCGTCAACTATTCTTAAGTATAGGTATTAGCCTCTTGGTGATGAGTCGTTGGTTAAGCATTGCATAAGAATAGTCAGTTGTTGAATGTTTAATTCACGGGGGAGAGCTGGTTATGGGTATTATATTATCGATATTAATAGCGGCATTATTGTGGGCGAGTAACTTACAGGCTCAATCTAAAGTTGGGTTTGATTTTAGTCTCGAAAATCAATTGAAACAGCCGCCATCTACTGGTGATTTATTTAGCAATATTAACTGGTTACAAGAGCAACAAAGGGTCGCATTTCGAACTAATAAAGTCTTGGAACCGAGTCAGGATTATCAACAAAAAGCCTTATTACAGTACCAACAAGTGCCGCAATGGCGCTCTAGTTGGCGTGGAGGCGTGCGCTGGCAAGCTCAGCAAAATTTGCTCTTTAAAGTGAAAGGGAACCGTATATCGGGTCACTTAAGCTTGCCAACTCGAATGCTATGTGCAATTTGCAAAACGCATTTAGAGACGACAGTTTGGAAAGATGGTTATGTCCAACTACAGTTGAAATCTTATTTCGAATAAGCTTTCTACCGCATTCCCAAGTCGATATAATAGCAACAAAAAATAAGGGGGATCCTGTGGGCTATTTGCTGTTGGCCTTATTGCTAGTTGTTGTACTTCCTTTGGTGAGTTTTTTACTGGGTTATATCGAAATATATATCAATTATGGTGCCTCCGTGTCAGCGGTTATTTTGGCGCTATGGTTACTGATGGATATTACTCGTATGAAAAAGCGTTAGCCCTTTTGGTTAGGGGCTTACAGCAGAACTTTGTTAAAGTCTGATTTGTTAGTAACGATTTTTGTGAATATCTATTCACACCTTATCTGCTTATTGTATTCTCACAGTAAGTGATTGATTCAATTGTTCTTATTTTTATCATCATGATTTAATTTCCGCAGTGTTTGCTGTTGTTGTGCTTGGCACTGCCGGAGTGGGCGTTTCTGGTCGATTTACACTTCACTTAGCATTTGTAAGGTTTTGTTTTTATTGGGTATTTTTTTATTGCTGGTTTTGGGCAAATTGAAGCCTATTAAATTAGCACTTCACATTTTGGAAAAAAACCTATAGATTAGTCCCCGCAAGACTGAGCTAGATCAAGAAATCATAAGCAAAGGAAGCGCTTTTCATTTTATTTCTTGTGTAATTTTTATTCACTAGCTAGCCTTACTTTCGCAAGTGGCAATAACGAAGAATGAACCGAAAATTTGTCTTTTTACACTTGTAATAACTTTAGGAGGTATATCCATCATGGAACAAGAACAGCAACCAACGATGCGTTGTTTTGCCACGGGCAAGGGCTTTTTTGTCCGCCTGCCCATCACTGAAGAAATGGAAGCAAAAGAATGCGACTCAGATGTTGAAGCGGCCGAGTAAACTACTTTGGTAGTTGCCTTTTAACTCGTGACTTAATATAACGCTATTCACATCAAAAACCGCTAGGCTAATCCCTAGCGGTTTTTTTTATCTCTTGTTTGCAAGCGAACGCCTCTCTGGATCATTGGCATAAACCGTACCGATTACTCTCTCTTGGTTACCCTGTCTCTGCGCAACTTGCGGCATATCAAATCTGACTATTTTGCAAGATCTATGGCCTATCTAAAATTAGCGTAATGGACTAGATTTAAACTATGGATCGGTTCTGTTAATCGTGTGACTAAGGAGGTTGACATGAAACTCGTTCCTAGAGACCGCTGGTTTGATTCTGACCATTTTTGGAATGAGCTTGTCGGGTCTGATTTTTTTAATAGTCGAGATGGGTTTTTTGAACCGCGTGTCGATATCATCGACAAAGATGATAGTTATTTGTTTGTGGCTGAGTTACCCGGCGTCGCGAAAGACGACATTGATGTTGACTTAGAGGGTGGTGTGTTGACTATCCAAGCGAAGATAGCTGAACAGCATCAATCTGATGTCGATAACGTATTGCGTAAGGAACGTCGCTCCGGTTTTTTTAGTCGCAGTATCAATGTCGGGAAGTCTATTCAGGCAGATCAAATAAGCGCCGAGTTAGTCAATGGTTTATTGATGCTCAGAGCACCCAAAGTCCAATTAGAGGAGGCAGAAAAACATAAAATCAAGATCCGTTAGTCTAGCCTTGGCGTTTAATCGCTAACCAATAGGTGTTTACCCAACGCCCAAATTAAACCAAGTCTCGTGCTTGGTTTAATTATATAGGCCTAGGCTTATTACACGGAGGCTTTTGTTGGCAGTACTTTTTAGTCTCGCTCAAATATACGTCAGCTTGAATGACTTCTTCGCCTTAAGTATTTGCCATAAAGTGAGATCGTTGCTTTGATAGCCGTGACCTATCACTGTAAAAGTAAGATACAATTTTTATTTATGTTTGAGCCGTTATAGTATGATCGCATCTTATTCTCATGGAGTTTAACAATGTTTGCTGTAATTTTTGGTCGTCCAGGTTGCCCTTTTTGTGTTCGAGCTAAACAGATTGCTGAACAACTTAGTGAAAAACATGAAGATTATAAATTTCGTTATATCGATATTCATGCCGAAGGGATTTCTAAAGCAGACTTAGAAAAAACGGTTGGTAAACCTGTAGAAACCGTGCCGCAGATCTTTGTTGATGAAAAGCATGTTGGTGGTTGTAATGAATATGAGGCTTTCATGCGCGAACAGTTTGAGTTTTAAAGCTAAGTTGATAATAGATGAAGCCAGAGGCCACTCTGGCTGTTAGCCATAAGCCTCTTATGGACACACGGTGCAGATCATTTTGAACGGTATTAAATAACAGTCGGCTTCGTTAATCATGGCTTAAGGGCCTGTTTGCCCCTTCTTATTCGCTTGTTCTCGCTCAAATTCTATAATTTTTTACTTGTTCAGCATCAATTGTTTTATTTTTGGCTAAGCTCAAACAGAGAGGTACATTGCGAAAAAGGAGCCGATGATGGACGCCAGTTATTTGCTTAACTTAGATGCGAGTATTTTGTTGGGCATCGTGAATGAAAAATTACGTTTGGAATGTCATAGTTTAGAAGACCTTACCTTAACCTTGGGTTGTGAGGAGCGCTCTTTGTCGCGCCGCTTAGAAAGTATTGGTTATCACTATGATGCGATCAGTAATCAATTTAAGGCGATTTAATTCGTCCCATTGAGTGGTTTGGACCATAGCCTATTGAGTCGTTTACCGTGACGACTCGAAGGCCCTGCTGCGCTGAATCGTTGTTTTCTCTTCTTGGAACTAAAGTTCGATAGCGAGTGATGTGGAGATTGAAACTGCAGAGAATCAAATCTGATTTTCTGCTTTAATTTTATAGCCGCAGTGTTTGTTATTCGCTTCAAAATTAGGCATTCACGATGGTTTTCCGTTGACTGGCGTTATCCACCTAGTCATTTTTAAACCTGGGTTTCCAGTAAAGTTTATTATTATCAATGGCTTACATCTATCCATAAATGGTTCCTATGTCATAAATCTTTAATTTTTCAGTCACCTGCCTGTCATCCGTCAACCCTAATATTTGCTCAACTTTTAGTTGATGTAGTTCACATTTTTTAGGGAATAAAATGAAAAAGCTAACTCTTATTGCACTTGCGGTTGCTGCCGCTGCTGGTTCTGCTAACGCTGCTAAAGTATACGAAGATGATACGCATGCGGTCGATATTTATGGTCGTGTATATGCGGGTTACATCTCGGGTAGCGAAAATTCAGATATCGGCCAAGATGGTGAAAATGATTCCTATGTTCGCTTCGGGGCGAAATTAAAATCGGCCATGACCAGCAATTTGAATGCCATTGCTCGTTACGAATTACAGCATGACATTACCGATGGCGATGCCACCGATGATAAAAATGGCAATATTAAAACACGCCTAGCTTACGTGGGCTTGGGGGGTGACTTTGGTAAAGTCACATACGGTCGTCAAAAAGATGCTTTAGACCCTATCTCTGGTGATATCACCGATGTTTCTTTTACGAACCAATATGGTTACGTAAACAATGGTGGTAAGCGTTTAAGTAATGTCCTGAAGTACCAAGGTAACTTCGCAAATATTAATATTACTGCTGATTACCAGCTTAAAAATAATGACTCTCAATCTGATGCCAACGGCATCAAGGCTGATTCATCTTATGGCGCATCATTAGTTTACAACTCTGATTTTGGCCTAAATGTTGGCGCTGGTTATCGTGCGCAAAACAACAGTGCTGATGGTGTGAAAGATGGTTCTTTATGGATTATTGGTGCCGATTATTCAATTGCTAATGCTTATATGATGGCGGCCTACAGCGAACGTGAAGCTTATCGTGGTAAAGATGATAAATTTAAAGCAACAGAAGCCGCATTGGGTTACAAATTTACCAAGGCATTACGCGCCCAAGTGGTTTATCAAAACGATAAGAATGATACCAAGAATAAAGATGCAAAAGATCGGGTGATGCTTGAAGGTCGTTACGACTTAACCAAGCAAGCACGTGTTGTTGCTGCTTACGCGCTTGATCAAATCGACGGTGCAGATGATGAGTTTACTTTAGCGGTACGTTACGACTTCTAAAGGTTTGTTCTTGCTCGATTAGCAATATAATAAACGACCTTTTCCTGTTTACTTCTCAAGGCTCCTCTTAAGGAGCCTTTTTTTGTTTTTTAGCGATAGCACACAAGTAAAATAATGTTGAATTAGTGAAGGGATCGGGTAAGGTAAATTTGTCATTAATTAGTATATTGGGAAATGGGATTGCTTAGTTCAGTCGGTTTATGGATAAAGGCTTGGCTGTTGCTTGACGATAGTGAGCAAGTCCATCCAGTGATTGAAAATTGGAAAATTAGCGCACTTCGGATCATTTTGCTCGCTTGTCTGATTCTTACTGCTGCGATTGTCGTTGATAGTTCTCGTGTGGCTTATGCCCTTGGTTACTATCATATTTTTGTCATTACTCTATTTTTCTATACCTTGCTTATCCTGCAGTTAATATGTAGTTGGCGTTATTATCATCAAGTTTCGTGGCTGTTATTACTGACTATTGGCCTTTCTGGAATATGTATTCATCTATTTATTTCTGATCCCCATTTGGTGTTATTCGGTTCTATCGTGGTTTATTCGTTACCGATGGTGGCCTTGGTTTTATTGGGGATGCGAGCAGCGATAGCTTGTATGCTATTTAATCTATTTCCCTTATATATTTCTGCCGAAGGGATTACGTTTTACCAATGGCTTCCTTTTGATATTGTTTTAGAAAATACCAATTGGTATTTAAATAGCTTGATTTTTTTGGTGTTTAACATCTGTTTACCTTTAGCGGCTGCCCGAACCATTGCCGCCGCAGCTAAGCTTGGCAAGCAACAGAGATTTAAAAATGAAGCTTTATCGATGCATCATGATCTATACCGCTCCTTGTTTGCCGATGCCGCAAATGCGCATATTATGTTGGATCGACATTGTTGCTTGGTCGACTTCAACCAGGTGGCCAGTCGTTTATTTAAGCTGAACAGCGAGCAGATAAAGAAAAGTGAAACCATTAGCCGCTTGTTACCCCAGCTCAATATGGCAAATAAACGAGGCATTATTCATCTTAGTCAAGCAGGGTTTGATATCACGTTACGTTATAGCGTGAAAAGTATGTCGCGTAAGTATTATAGTTTGGTGAGTTTTGAAGATGTATCGAGCCAAATTGCCCTCACTAAACAGTTAGAGTCGGAACAAAAAAATAGCGAGCAGATGAAGTCTTTGGATGCCTATTCTGGCTTACCCAATAGTATGTGGTTTCGGCAGCATATCGAGCGATTAATTGAACGTTACACCACCGGCTTGTCGATCGTGGTGGTTGAGTTGGCCAATAGCCAATATATTAAGCAAAAATGTGGCTCAACAGGTGTATCTTTAGCCTTGCAGACCTTAGCTAAAACTATACGTCAATTACCTATTGCCCCCATGGCTGTGGCGCGGGTGGGCGAATTTAGTTTGGGTTTTATTTGCATTGGCGATAGTCAGCAGCAAATTGTAAACAAGATGAATCTACATCACCAAAGTTTGTGTGCCAGTTTTATGTTCGAGGACAAGCCAATTAAGTTTGAGGTGAAGTGTGGTATTGCTCTGATGCCACAACATGGGCAAACACCGAACGAGCTGATTAGCGCGGCCATTTACGCTTCATCCAACGCGTTTCCTAAACATGCTTGTGTGTTTAACCCTCAGGAAATGAATTTGTTTTTTGCGCGTCAGGAAATCGCTGATGTATTGGCGGATATGCTACAGAGTGAGCAACAGCAGCTGTACTTAGTCTATCAAGCGAAAGTTAATCAACGCGGCGAGCTGATTGGTTTGGAAGCCTTGTTACGTTGGACTTCACCGCAATTAGGCCCGGTATCGCCAGCGGTGTTTATTCCGATTGCTGAAGAGCGCGGTTTGGTGGTCGCTGTTACTCGTTGGGTCATCGAACGAAGCTGCAAACAGATCCGGGAATGGCTGGATAAGGGCTTAACGCCAGTATCGGTGGCAATCAATCTTTCGGCGGTAGATTTAGAACAAGCTGATTTTGTAACTTTTTTATTGAACCGTTTGACTAAGTATAAGATCCATCCGCGCTTTATTGAACTCGAATTAACGGAGTCAGCCTTAGGTATGAGTACCAAGCGAGCCAGCGAAGTGGTTGAGGTGCTATATAACTGGGGATTCACCATTACTATTGATGATTTTGGTAGCGGCTATTCTAATCTGTCACGCTTGGTTCTTTTTCCTGTGACTCGCTTGAAAATTGACCGACAGTTTGTCGTTAATATTCATCAAAATAGCAAACACGCACAAATGGTCAAAACTATTATTGCCATGTGTGACAGCCTCGATATTGAGGTATTAGCGGAAGGGATTGAGCTAAGAGCGCAACTCGACCAATTGCTGCATTTAGGTTGTCAGCAGTTTCAAGGTTTTGGCTTTGCTAAGCCTTGTTTGCCAGAGCATGTTGAAAAATGGTTAGCCTCGCCAGCCACGGAGTTGAAGTTTAATCCGGTCGAGCTGCTTGTGCAGCAGCCAATAATAGGCGAGAAAGTCTAACCTTAGGATTTGTTGTGCTTCTGTGGTTCATTTATGGCTGCAGTTCGAGTATTCATTCATCGCGGTGAAAGAGCAGGCGTTTGATGTTCTAAGTCAATACCGATCAATTTTCCTTGAGCGGTATTGACCCGGAGTGTGATTAAGCGGTAATGTCCATCAATAAAATCTTAGAACGGCGTTGCAAATTATAGATAGCCTGTTTTTCTGCGGGTAGGTCGCTGAAATCGGCAGGCGAAAATCCACGCTCTCTAAACCAGTGAATACTTTTGGTGGTGAGTACAAACAATTGATTTAAGCCTTTGCTTCTCGCCCGCTTAATAATAGCTTGGAGCAAGCGGTCGCCGCGGCTAGATTGACGATATTGTGGATGGCTCACCAGACAAGCAAGCTCTCCCATACTCTCGCCAGCAAACAAATATAGCGCGGCACAGCCGATAATCATGCCATCGCGTTCAACAATGGTGAAACGCTCTATTTCCATTTCTAATAATTCTCTAGAGCGCCTTACCAATATACCTTGTTCTTCTAAGGGGCGGATCAGTTCGATAATACCATTAATGTCATCCAGCTTTGCTTCGCGAACTCGCTCGTAACTGTATTGGACCAATTGAGTTCCACTGCCATCTCGAGTGTACAATTCGTTTAATAGCGAGCCATCTTGTTGATAGCTGACCAGGTGACAACGTTGGATCCCTCGGTCACTGCAGCGAATGGCTGCCGCTAAATAACGAAGTGTGTCTTTATCTGTTGCTTTGAGAAACGCCTCAGAACACATCAGTTGATTGGCGGCATCGGGAAGTAGCTCACTCACTAGTTGGCCGTCTTCGTCATGGATCCCTTGTTCTGGACAGAAATAGATGACTTTATCGGCGTTTAAGGCGACTGCGATTTCAGTGGTGATATCTTCAGAGCAAATATTAAACAACTCGCCAGTTACCGAGACTCCCAGCGGTGACACCATGAGAATTTCACCATGATCGAGCTGGCGCCTAATGCTTTGATGGTTAATTCGTCTAACCTTACCAGTATGTAGGAAGTCGATGCCGTCTTCTATGCCGATCGGTTGTGCGACCACAAAGTTACCACGAACCACATTAATGTGTGCTTGATGTAAAGGTGAGTTAACCAAGCCCATCGATAATTGCGCTTCGATGTCCATTTGGATCTGACCGACCGCCTGTTTAATGATGTCAAGGCTGCGCTCATCGGTGATACGCTGCTCGCCTGCAAACTCACAACTGTGGTGATGTGCTTGGATTAATGCGTCGATTTGCGGGCGTGCGCCACACACCAGAACGATTTTCACGCCAAGAGTTTTGAGCAGAGCAATGTCTTGAATAATATTGCTAAAGTTGGCACTGCTGCTGGCTTCACCACTGAGCATGATGACAAAGGTTTTACCGCGATGGGCATTGATATATGGGGCTGATTGGCGAAACCAGCTAACTAAATCTTCGGCCGAGTGGTCCAATGTATTCTCCGCGAATAGCTATTTATAAAATTCGATTAAAAAATCAAATATATAGTTATTGTTGCATATATGCGTACATTGTCGAGAATAAAGTTTGTCAATTTTACTAAACTTATCTCGCAATGAGTTAAATCACAGTTGTTTCGTAAGGCGAGGTGGAGTATAAGCTGCTGTAAATATTTTAAGGAATATTTTATTTAATCTTAATTTTAATTTTGTCAGTCGTTGAGCTGTTTTTATAGAAGAAAGAGGTAATTATGGAAAACTATGTCGTTCCTGAGCATTTGGCGATGCGTAAGCAGCCACGCCAAGAGCGTACTAGACGACTAGTCGAGCACATTTTAGATAGCACATTAACGCTAATTAGAGAGCAAGGCATGGCTGCGGTGAATACTAATTTAATTGCTCAGCATGCAGAGATTGACATTGCCTCTTTATATCGTTTTTTTCTGAATAAAGAGTCGATCTTTTTTGCTTTAGCTCATCGATGGTTTGATAAGGTGCTGGTGGTGCTTGATGAAACTAATTTTCATTTGGCTTCCGGCGGTATTAAAGATTACTCAGATAGTGGTCAGCGTCGCGTGAATGAGTTGCCAGAGACGGCTGTGATGTTAGTCAGCTTTCATGAATTATTTACCCACGATAATGACTTCAAGGCGCTAGAGGATTGGTATCGGGGAATTATGATTACTCAGGCAAAACAATCTTTTGTCGAAAAAGGGTCCGCTTGGGATGATGAAGCGCTGACTAGCGTGTGTATCTATTTCTATAACTTTACGCGAAACTTCATGGCAGGCACCATTGGCATGAGTCGGCAAGAACATTTACAACAATTTAACTGGTTTCAGGTGATGTTAGATAAAATTCGTTTGATGGTATTGCAGGATCCTGTTCCGGCGAGCTTCTTACGTTAAGGTGTTATTAATCATTTGGTTTTGCGGAACGCTGGGGTATTCTTGGGAATCGACCAGCTGTTCAGCGCCTAAACAATCTAACCAATGGCTGTAGTCTAAAGTTCTGTTTTCTATAATTAAATTTGTAAGTCGTTGATCTGACAAATGTTGTGACGCGAGCTTATCCTTGGCCCAAGCTTTCCTGTCATTTTGTGCAATAATCACTATGTTTTCCATATTTATCAGGTCAAACTAGCTGTTTATATAATGTTCAGTTTGGGTCAATTTAACAATTTGAACCTTCACTAGCTTACAGATTGTGAATTAGGGCTTAATATTTGAGTCATCGGGGTGTGAAAGCAGGGCGCGCTTCACACTTATTTTTGGGAGAGCCATACATGGAACTGGAAGCCTTTTTCCAGCAAGTAAAGAAACTGCCAGTGATGCCGCAAATCATGCAGGAATTGCTGATGAGCATTAACGATGAAAATGTCGACCTGCATCATTTGGGAAGGAAGCTTGCGACCGATCAGTCCCTCGGGGCGAATGTATTAAAGATGGCTAACTCGGTCGCCTTCCGCGGGATCAAGCAAATTGATTCAATTGAGGCTGCTGCCATTCGCTTGGGCTTGAAAAGGGTTCGCTCGTTAGTGGTTGCGGCGGGACTGAACGGCATGATGCCGCATAAAAACTTCGATCAAAAACAGTTTTGGACACAGGCGATGTACGTAGCGATGCTGGCTCAAGCCCTCGCTAAATGTACCGATGTTGATCCAGATACAGCCTTCACCTGTGGCATGCTACATAATTTTGGTGAGCTGATGATTGCCATTGCGACTCCAGAAGAAGCTGGCCTGATTGAGCTGAGTTTAGAATCGGGAGAAACTCGGGTATCGGCGCAGCGCCAAACTCTCGGTTTAGATTATGCCCAGATCGGTGGTGAATTGGCGCAGCGTTGGAACTTCTCTCCGGTGATTACCGATGCCATCGAACAGCAGTTGAATCCGGTGGATTTTGATCCAGTATCAAAACCAGCGGTGTTGATCCGTTTAGCTATTTTTGCTCATCATGCCCTTGATGCCGGTTTAAGTGCTGAGTTGGTCGCGAATAATTTGCCAGCACCGCTTTGTGAGTTAATCGCACTGAATAAGAGTAAGGCACCTAGCTTGCTTGAAGAGGCCACCGAGCAAGCTCATCATGCGGTGACCATGAGTAACATCTAAGAACATAATTGTCGCGAGCCCGGTTTGCTTGATTGCTCAACTTTGTGTGCGTGGGCTGGTACGCCGTAGATTAATTCTTTGGTTTTTCGAAACCAGCCAGCCACCACCTTTTGGCCTTCGTTCCGGCCTGACGAGCATCTTCGAGTAACAAATAATTTACTGGTACGATCAATAGAGTCACGATGGTGGCAAAAATAATCCCAAAACCAAGTGAGACAGCCATTGGAATTAAAAACTGTGCTTGAGTACTCTTCTCGAAAATCAGAGGCATTAAACCAGCAAAGGTGGTTAACGAGGTGAGGATTACAGCTCTAAAGCGAGCAACCCCAGCCTTAGTGACCGCACTGAACAAGTCGATTCCCTTGGCTCGTTGCTGGTTAATGTAGTCGACCAGCACAAGGCTGTCGTTGACTACAACGCCGGTTAAAGCCAGCATGCCCATCATGCTCATAACCGTTAGCGACATACCCATGATCATGTGGCCGAGTACCGCGCCGACTAAACCAAAGGGGATGATCGACATCACCACCAGTGGTTGCAAATATGATCGGAAAGGAATGGCGAGTAGTCCATAAATTACAAATAGCACAAATGCTAAGCCAATCGCCAGACTGGTAAAGGATTCGCGCTGTTCTTTGGCTTCACCTTCTAAACTGAAGTTAACTTCTGGATAGCTGGCAAGTGTTTGAGTGAGCCATTGTTGGAGCTCGCTCTTAATCACTTCGATGTTGGCTTGCTGTTTGTTGACGTCGGCGCGAATATTTTGGGTACGCAAGCGATCGATCCGGGTAATCGTGGCCGGGCTTTGTGAAGGACGCAATGTGGCAACTTCATCGAAGGGCAGTTCAGCGCCGCTGGCTGTTCTAATTAGCATTTTATTGAGATTATATTGCGAGTGACGCTCATCCGCTGGATAACGGACATAAACTTTGACATCTTCACGTCCTCGCTGGATCCGCTGTACCTGATAGCCAAAAAAGGCACTCCTCACTTGTTGGGCGAGCTCGTTTAAGCTTAAACCTAAGGCTTGTGCTTGTGGCTTTATGTTTAGTTGTAGTTCTTGTTTGCCGTTGGCTAGACTATCTTCAATATCAAATACCGCAGGATATTCGGCTAATTTTTTTCTAGTCAGTTCGGCAACTTGTGACATGGCCGAAAAATCATTGCTACTCAACTGAATGTCTAAAGGTGAGCCGCCTCGGCCGATTTCAGCTCGGAAGGTAAGGCTCTCTGCTCCGGGAAGTGGGCCGATGAGTTGCCGCCACTGACGCACTAAATCGGCGCTGGTGACTGGGTTGGTTCTGCTCTCGGGGGGTTCAATTTCAAACATTACACGGCCAGTATTACTTTGGCCGCTGCCAGAGCCGCCGCTAGAGCCACTAGTGGCTAAAATGTTGAGAATGATGCTCTCGCCACTTTCTGAGTCTCGGTATTGATCTTGTAACTGACGGGCGGCCTCAAAGATCCGTTGAATATAATTATCGGTGATATTAAAGCTTGTGCCTGCTGGTAGTACTAAGCTGGCCCGTGCCGTTTCGCTTGGCACTCTTGGAAAGAAAACAAAGCGTACCCAGCCAGAGGTTGCTAAGGATAGCACGACTAAGAAGATGCTGATGGCGAGACTGAGGGTTAATAAACGGCGGGATAGTGCACGTTTCAAGAGTGGCTGATAGAAGCGTAAAATTGCATTTTCAAAGCCATCGGCGATGGCATGTTGCCAGCGATTAAAGCGGCTAGAATGATTCTTATTGAGTGGTTTGAGGTGCTTCAGGTGGGCTGGTAAAATTAGTTTTGATTCGATCAAAGAGAACAACAAGACCGGGATCACAATCATCGGGATTTGCGCAAATATCTTGCCTCGAACCCCATCAATCATCAGCAGCGGCAGGAAGGCGGCAACTGTAGTTAAGACGCCAAAGGTCACTGGAACTGCGACTTCTTGGGTCCCCTTAATCGCTGCATATAGTGGTTCTTCGCCAGCTTTAAGGTGAGTATAAATATTCTCCCCAGTGACGATGGCATCGTCGACCAAAATTCCCAGTACCATGATGAAGGCAAATAACGAGATGATGTTGATGGTGACATCGAGGGTAGGCATCACCAGTAAACCGCCCATAAAGCTTAGCGGAATGCCAACACAGACCCATACTGCAATGGCCGGACGTAAGAAAATAGCAAGCAGTAAGGCGACCAATAAACAGCCTTGCAGGGCGCTGTTCTTGAGCGTATTGAGACGGGCTTTTACCACGCTGGAGCGGTCGCGCCAATAATTGACCGATACCCCTGTGGGCAATTGACTCTGTTTTTCAAGGATGTAGTTTTTCACAGCGTCAGCCACGACAATGGCGCTTTGATCGCCGACTCGATAGACTTCAATCATCACTGCGGGTTGTTTATTAAATCGATTCACAATCGGTGTTTCTTCGAAACCATCCACCACTGTGGCGATATCAGCGAGTTTAATACGAGTACCATCGGCTTGACTGATGATTAATAAATTCGCGAACTCTTCGCCAATGTAAGCTTGGCCTTTAGTGCGCAGTAAAATTTCCCCTCCCTGTGTTTTTACCGAGCCTGCAGAAAGATCTAAGGAGGCGAGTCGAATGGATTCGGCGACCTTACTTAGGCTTAAGCCATATTCACGCAGCTTTCTTTCGGAGACTTCGATAGAAATTTCGTAGGGGGCGACCGCATCCAGTTCCACCTGACTTAGTTCCGGGAGTTGCAATAGTTCGTCACGGATCTGTTCCGCCAGTAGCCGCAGTTCTTTGGTTTGAAGGGCACCAGAAACAGCTACCGAGATGGTCTCACGTTTGCGCTGACTGAGGCTGACGACAGGGCGCTCGGCATCACTCGGGAAGGTATTAATTGCGTCGATCCGAGATTTAATGTCGTCCATCACATCACGAGTGACGTAGTGAGGATTTACTTCGGCACTGACGCGCGCGGCACCTTCCTGAGATATCGAGGATATTTGGTCGATGCCTTCGATATCGCTGATCGCTTCTTCAATGCGGATCGCTAAACTTTGTTCACTTTCTTCGGGACTTGACCCGGGCAAGGCGATACTCACGTTCACCATATCCAGCTCAAATTCAGGAAATACCTCCAAAGGTAAACGGTAGCGGGCGGAGTATAAACCTAAGCCGACAATCAGCACCATCAACAGGTTGGCGGCTACGTGGTTACGGGCGAACCAAGCAATTAGACCATGCATCGCTTAGTCTCCTATGACTCTAGCTGGGGTGCCACTGATCACCCTGCCTAGCGGGGTGGTGACTAATGTTTGACCAGGATTTAAGCCGCCATCGATGATATAACTTTGTGGATCTTGCCAGATCAGTGAGACTTTTTTACGCTGTAATAAACCATTTTCCAGGATGACTACCTGCTGGTCTGGATATAAGGCGCTACGAGGGATCACATAGACTTGTTTTAAGGTTTTCCCTTGAATATTGGCGCTGACAAATTGGCCGATTTTTAGAGGCGGTTTATTTTCATTGTTGGGTCCGTAGGGGTCGTCGATTTTTGCCACTAAGTAAAGTTGGCGGCTGGTGCTATTGAGTGCTGCCTCGCTACGTTCGATTTGAGCTCGCCATTGGTATTGTTGCGTTCCTAATTGAGTATAAAGCTTGACCAAGGGCTTGCTGATGCTGCTGTGACTTTGGCGAAAGTTCTCGGGAATGTTCAGTACCGCTTGATCGCTTAAGCTAAGCGGTAAACGCAGTTCTAGGTAGTCGATGGCATAGCTGCTTGCCAGTTGTTTGCCGCTGCTCACGTATTCACCAAGCTCGACATTCTTGTCGATCACCCGTCCCGCGTAAGGGGCTCGGATCACGGTCCGTTCTAGTTCCAATTTGGCTTTACTTAACTTGGCTTGAGCCGAGGCTAAAGCGGCTTGTTTGGCGGCGAGTTGTGGTTTGCGTAAAACCAAATCGTTGGCTGGTTTACCTTTCCCTAAACGCTGCCAATCGCGTAATGCTTGGACGACTTTGGCTTGCTCTTCGGCGAGTTGCAGTTGCGTGGTTTGTAGTTCGGCAGCGGCAATGGTGATCGCATTTTGGTAATCTCGCTGATCTATTTTGAGTAATTTTTCGCCTTTTTTAAAAAACTCCCCTTCCCGAAAATTATCGGAAACACTGGTGATGGTACCCGCCACCTGAGCGATCAACTTGGTTTCAGTATGGGCTTGAATACTACCATAGGAGGCAATCCATACCTGATAATCCTGCGGTTGCAAGCGGCTGACTTCTACTGCTAATTTGGTTTGTTGTTGGACAGTTTTTTTCTGAGCTTGTGGTTTGTTTTGTTTAATATACTGGCTAAGCAAAATACCCAAGATGATGATCAGTACTGGCAAGCTAAGTCGTAGTAATTTGGCCATATTGGCAGTACTCCTGGTTAAGGTAAGTCGTCTGAAGAAAAGGTCTGGCGGCGGGTTTGTGAATGATTGAGGTCGCCGCCTAAGGCGAGGTAGAGTTCAATTCGATTTTGTAACTGCGAATTGAGTGCACTAATTGCGCTGCTACGGGCGTCGAAGGCACGCCGCTGCGATTCCAGTACCGTCACGTATTCGTTGAGGCCTGCCAGATAACCTTCGAAGGCTAACGTCTCGGCTTGCATCGAATCCTCCGCTGCGGCAGCCAGCAATTGAGCACTTTGATAGAGACTTGGTTCCAAGCTGAGGCTGTTTTCCACTTCGGCAAAACTATTCAATATTTTCTCTAAGTAAGACTGATTCAAAGCTTGCGCCTTGGCATATTGTTGCAGTTGTATATTTTTCCGTTGGCCAGCATCAAACATGGGGGCTGTCAGGCCTGCAAACAGCGACCAAATAAGTGACTCGCCATTCACTAATTGCTGCAATTGTGGGCTTTGACTCCCGCCGCTGGCGGTGAGTTTTAGGCTGGGGAAGCGATCTCGATAAGCCGCATAAACGCGCAGATCGGCGGCAGCCAATTGATACTGCGCAGCTTTCAAATCATGACGACGTAGTAACAGTTCGGAGGGTAAACCTGCAGGCATCGCTGGTAGTGCTTCGGCCAGTTCGCCTTGCACTTTGATGCTGCCACTTGGGTAGCGACCGAGTAGTAATTCCAGTTGGCGCTGGGCTTTGAGTAATTGTTGTTGGCGGTTATTTTGCTGTACTTGAGCTGCACTTAAGTCGGCACGGGCGAGGTAGACGTCGAGCGCACTGTTGAGGCCGCTTTGGTAGTTTTCTTGAATGATTTGCAGGTTAGCACCAAGGTTTTCGTAACGTTGATTCACCAAGGCGAGTTGCATTTGTGCTTCAATAAGGCTGAACCACTGCTTTGCGGTGGTCGCTGCCAAACTAATTTGTGCCTGTTGCCATTGCTCAAAGCTGACCTTAGCATCCAGAATAGCGGCTTGTTGGCGCGCATCGAGCTTTGCTAACCAATCGATTTCCCAATTGAAGTTAAGTCCCAGTTTAAATTGAGCATTGCTGGCTGCATCAGTACCACTGCGTTGTCCTGAAATAAAAGCTTCAATATTGGGCCATTGCTGAGCTTGTTGAATTTGGATCTGGTAGAGCTGTTGATCGAGGGCATAGCCGCTTTGCTGTAAATTGGGATTATTCTGAAAGGCTTCTTTGAGCAAGTTTTGTAGCGGTGCCGGGAGCGCTTGTTCAAAATGATGATCGGCAAAGGTTCCTTGCCGATAATGGCTACTCCAGTGACTGTTGGCCACCAGAGGAGCCTGCTGAGGTGGCGATGCCTTAAGGCTACAGCCGAATAACACTGTGCTTGCCAAGATTGGCCAGATCCATAAAAGCCGCAGCATCTTATTCCTTGTGACTTAACTATCCATTTATTAAGTGCTATTTAACGTGGCTAGCTGGCTGATGTCGAGTGTTGTCGCATAAATTTTACGACTATTTGCGCTAGCACTTAGCATGGCGATACATTTGTAATATCCAATTAAACACTAAATCGGCATCAAGCGCTTGCTGTAGGCTCTGTTTGGCGCAGCGAAAGGCTTCGGGAGACAATAACTGCTGTCGTTTGTCGATCAGCGCCTCAGCGTAGCCATATTCAAATTCTGGATGACCTTGAATTGCCAATATATGCTGCCCAATCTGAAACATAAAGTTAGGGCAAAAATCACTGCTGGCTAAGCGTTCGGCATGTTCGGGAAGTTGCAGCACTTGGTCTTGATGGCTGACTAAGATATGTAGTCGTTCTGGAGCCGTTTGTTGTTCAGCCCAAGACGGAGCCTTGATGAGTTGATTATTCGCAACGCCTAAGCCCCAGCCTTTGTCTGACTTAGCGACTTCGCCACCCAAAGCGCGCGCGATCAGTTGGTGACCGAAACAGATACCAGCTAAGGGCGCCTGTACTTGCTCACACTCTTGCACCCAGCGAATTAACGCGTTGATCCAAAGGTCTTGGTCATAGGCATTATGACGGCTCCCGGTAATCAGATAGCCGTCGAAATCAGTCAAAGAGGGCAGCTGTTGCTCTAAGGCATTGAATACTTCAAAAGTTAAACTGGCGTCTTGGGCACCGAGGTGGGCAATAAACATATCAGAATATTCACCGTAGTGCTTGGCTAAATTGGAGTCAACTTTGTCGCAATTAATAATGGCTATATGCATGTTACCAGTCCAATGGTTAATTTAAATTTAAAAGTTCGCTGTTAAATAAATCGTATCAAGTCTGGAATAATATGCAATATTTGTGTAGTTTTGTTAATTATTAAACAACGAATGATGATTTAGCCCGGAGGGAACATGGCTCAGTATGATTTGCAGTATTGGCAGAAACAGGCACTCGAATTAGATTTTCCAACACAAGCATTTATCAATGGAAAGTTTGTCGACGCGCAATCAGGAAAAACGTTTACGAGCATTAATCCGGCCAATGGTCAGCCCTTAGCTGAGGTGGCCGAATGTGATGCCGCCGATGTGGAACTGGCGGTGAGCGCCGCTCGAAAGGCTTTTAGCAGTGGTTCTTGGTCGGGTAAGGCCCCATCCGAGCGCAAGCAAGTGATGCAAACCTTTGCTCAATTAATTGAACAACATCAGCAGCAGTTAGCATTGTTAGAAAGCTTAGATATGGGGAAGCCAATTGGCGATGCTTTATCTTACGATGCCACGGCAACCGCCCGCTGTATCGCTTGGAATGCTGAGGCTATCGATAAGATTTATGATGAAGTGGCCCCCGTCACCTCAGACGCTTTGGCCCTGGTCACCCGTGAAGCTTTGGGGGTGGTTGCCGCGATTGTGCCGTGGAACTTCCCTTTGGTGATGGCCTCATGGAAGCTTGGACCGGCATTAGCTACGGGCAATTCGGTGATCCTGAAGCCTTCTGAAAAATCACCATTGAGTGCATTATTTTTGGCAAAATTAGCTCAGCAAGCTGGGATCCCCGATGGCGTCTTTAATGTTTTGCCCGGTTATGGTCATACTGCAGGACAAGCGCTGGCCTTGCATATGGATGTGGATTGCATCACCTTTACTGGCTCTACCGGCGTGGGTAAAAAACTGGTGGAGTTCTCAGGACAATCGAATTTGAAGCGGGCCTTCATGGAATGTGGTGGCAAAAGCCCTAATCTGGTGTGTGCCGATGCGGCAGACTTGGACAAGGTAGCCGAAACTGCGGTGGGATCGATATTCTATAACCAAGGTGAAGTCTGTACCGCTGCTTCGCGCTTGCTGGTACATCGCAGCATTCACCAACAGTTGATTGAGAAAATGCTGCCTTTAGTTGAGCAATGGCAACCGGGTCATCCGCTGGATCCAAACACCAGTATGGGCGCAATGGTTGATCAAACCCAGATGCAACGGGTATTAGCGTTTATTGAAGGCGCGAAAGCTCAAGGTGCTAAATTGTTATGTGGTGGCGAGCAGGCGTTGCAAGAAACTGGTGGTTATTATGTGCAGCCCACTATTTTTGATGATGTAGCGGCCGACTTAGATATTGTGAAGCAGGAAATATTTGGCCCAGTGCTGGTGGTGCAAGTATTTGATGATTTGGAGCAGGGCATTGCACTGGCCAACGATACCGATTTTGGCTTGGCTGCCGCAGTATGGACCGCCGATCTGAATACTGCAGTGCGTACCTCACGTGCTTTACGAGCCGGAACGGTATTTGTGAATAACTGGGACGGCGGGGATATGACCATGCCCTTTGGTGGTTTTAAACAATCCGGCAATGGACGTGACAAGTCATTGCACGCACTTGAAAAATATACCGAACTTAAATCTACTTGGATTGATCTGACTTAAGTTCTAATGAGCCTGAGTTGCCCGACTCGAGGGAGTCGGGCGTTTCAATAAAATGATCTAAAATGAACTGCTGGTCGAGCGGATTCAAGTCGAAACGAAAAGCCACCTCGTTTAGCGAACGATAATCATGGCAATGGTGTTCTCCGATGTACTTCACCGCACGGATCAGATCTGTTCCTTTGGGCAATAAGCAGCAATCACTCATGTTAGGCACCTCTCTAACAACCGCTTTAAGTATAGTTTGTTAAGCGAGCGCCGGAAGACAAGATAGTTTGATCGCTAGGGTCGCGATTTAAAGTGACTCTGACCCCTTTTACTTAAGTGACTCTGACCCCTTTTACTTTTAAAATAAATGTATATTTATCACATAAAATCAATGCAATACGATTTATAATTTGCTTCGCTTGAATATTCTGAAGCTGAGCCATGCTTGCGTGGTAAAGAACTAGATTGTGGGGGAAGCTGAAGTAAACGCGGTGAAATCGACGCTTGCTTTATGCTTGTGTCTCATCTGATTATCTCCTTTCATATAGGCTCGTTGGGCATTCTATCGTGTCTAAAGCATATCGGAATGTTTTTACAAGTATTGCTGGAGGTCTAATTTTATTATTTCTCATTCAGTAAGGTGTTGATCAATCGATAGTTGCGATTGGAGGACGATGAGTATTTACCAGTAACACCTTTACCAGCCAAGCATGGTGCGCGGCTTATGCAGGAATAAAACAGTGAAATATTTAGTTGTATTGTTAATGTATTTAAGTCTTTGGACTTGTGCTGCAACCAGCAAAACGGAGGATTTAACTCAAATATCTGCTGAGAATCATCAGCTTGCTGACTTAGTGGCCGGGATACAGAATAAACATCCTAGTCGTTACCTAGAATTAGCCGGAATACTCTTTCAACAAGGCTATAAGCGGCAAGCGGTGAAGTGGTTCTATGTGGGGCAAATTCGCTATCGTGCCTATTTAAAGGCCAGACCTGATCTGGATCCATCTGCAGATGCCGCACTATTTGCTTCGTTAATGGATACGCTTGGTCGACCATTAAATGAGTATATTGCTGGTGATGTGGATGAATGGGTTGAAGTGATCAACCAGGCCATCGATTGGCATCATTCACATGCCGATGGATTTTTAGGTAAGGCGTCAAATCAAGCGGTTTATGCGGCAGTGTTAAACGGTTTAGTGGGTATGCGCGATCATATTGCGGTAAACAAAGATGCAATTCGGCGTCAACGAGTAGAGAACGGCTTACAGAATCGCGAGTAAAGTCGCTCAGGTTCATTAGCAGTGCTCCTACTCAACGGATTAACTTTCTATAGATTGAATCTCAATGAAATGAATATATTACAATAATATCTATGCTTTCATATGGATATTGTTAATAATATGACGTTCGATGTTGTTTCAATAAATTCAACGCATTATCGCATTATTATTAAGGAAGTTTTTAATGAAAAATAAAGGTGGCTGGATAGCGGCTTTTTTTATCACCTTTTTGAGCGGATGCTCAACCCAAAGCCCTCAAATTGAATCAGTTGAAAGTGCCCACTCTCAGGAAGCACAACGGGAAGCGCAGACCTTGCAACAGCAAGCCCCAGCCAAGCCAACTTTGAAACGAAAGGTCGCTCTAGGCAGGATCTCTAATGAAACGATTTACGGTAAAAGCTTATTAAGAGATTCAAAAGGGGACGTGTTGGGAAAACAAGTCACCGATATGCTTTCTAAAGCGTTGACTGAGTCGGGACAATATCTTGTATTTGAACGCCCTGACATCGCCAGGTTGCAAGACGAAGCTCAACTAACCGGTGGAAAAACCGATTTTGTTGGTGTTGATACACTGATTATCGGTTCTTTAACCGAATTTGGTCGAAAAACCGTCGGCGAAAGTGGCTTTTTATCGTCCACCAAGAAGCAGATTGCTTATGCAAAAATGGATTTAAGACTTGTTGATAGTAAAACTGGCTTGGTATATCACTCGTTATCTGGTGCGGGCGAAGCAAGCACTGAGTCAGCTTCGGTTGCTGGTTTTGGTTCTAAGGCATCCTATGATGGCACGCTTAACGACCTTGCAATCTCTAATGCCATATCTGATGCAATCAGTAAGTTAACCCAAGAGATCCAATCGCGGCCATGGAAGACCGACATTTTAGCTTTAGAAGATGGGTTAATTTATTTAAGCGGTGGTAAAAGTCAGGGAATAACAGAAGGCATGGCTTTTTCAATTGAAACTCAAGGTAAAGAAGTTAAATCAAAGCAAACTGGATTTATGATTACTTTACCTGGTAAGTCAGTAGCAGAAATTAAAGTTATTCAATTATTTGGTGATAATGAAACCAATGAAGGCTCGGTTGCTACATTAACGGGTGGTTCGATAGTTGACATGGATCTAACTAAATTAAATGTAGTGGAGATGAAATGATGATAAGTAAAATATTAGTTTCAGCTCTAATTCTTGGGGCGCTTAGTGGTTGTGTTCAAATGCCCACATCAACCAGTAGTACGCTTGATAATCGTCCTCAATTAATCTTTTCTTCGGCAGGAAGCACTAAAGATTTGGCTACTTATACTTTGCAGGTCGATGGCTTAGAGATGGGAAGTATTGTGGATTATCATGACGGAAATAAGGCTCTTAAGTTATTGTCTGGCACACATGTGGTAGAGGTATTCGATGGTGATAAGTCGGTATTAAAGCAAAAAATATACCTTGGAGATGGTGTGACTAAAACGGTAATTATAAAATGAAGACGCTTAAATTAATTTTTTTTATGACATCAATGGCCTTTCTATCGGGATGTCAAACGACCAAAACGATGTATGACTGGGGCGGCTACGATGAAAGTTTATATGAGTATTATCATGATCCTGTCGCAGCTGAGGAGTTTCCATTAGCCTTAGAAGAACATCTTCTACAAGTTGAACAGAATGGCCAGAAAGCTGCACCCGGCTTATATGCCGAAGTTGGAACTTTTAATTTGAAGTCTGGAGATGTCCCTAAGGCAATTAATTATTACACCAAAGAATCGGAAACCTGGCCGGAGAGTAAACCCTTGATGGACGCAATAATCCAAAACTTAGAAAAGCAGCTTCCTAAAGAGTAGTTATTATGTATAAATTAGTTATCATTTTATTCGGCAGCTTATTGCTTACAGCTTGTCAAAGCGTACCGACTGAGCCTCGACAAACAGGGTTTGAGGACATTAAGCCTCGTTCAATATTAATTTTACCAGTGATTAACCATAGTGTAGATGTTGATGCGCCACTTGCTGTATATAGTTCCTTACCAGTGATGCTCGCTGAAAAAGGCTACTATGTTTACCCCTCCAATACGGTTAAAACAGTCTTAGAGTATGAAGGATTGTATGAACCAAGCGAAATTCATAATTTACCTACCAGTAGTTTGGCTGAAATGTTCGGCGCCGATACCATTCTCTATGTCACAATAGAAAAATGGGATACGACCTTTGTTCTACTCTCTAGTACCACTGTTGTTGATTTTTCTTATCAATTTAAAAATCCAACCGGAGATATTATTTGGGAGGCTCATAAGCACATAGAGTATACACCTCAAAGTTCTTCTACAGGGAATTTGCTGGGCGATTTAATTGGGGCTGTTGTGACCGCGGCGATTAATAGAGCTGCGCCAGATTATATGCCTTTGACTCGAGTCGCTAATTATCAGGTGTTTTATACAGACCCTTCAACTTTCTTGCCGAATGGTCCGTATTCGCCACTTGCAGTTAAATAACTCTTTACTGGTGCTTGTGGGATAAGCGTAGAGTGACATTCAAGGCGTAGATTTGCGCCTTGAATGTGTTTGGGTAAATCTTTAGCGGGGTCTCACGGCCCATAGATGCAATAGCTCTAGGCCGATAGTGGCTGCAGCAAGTGCGGTTACATCACTTTGATCGTAGGCGGGCGCAACTTCGACGACATCCATGCCGATTAAATTGATCCCTTGTAGACCCCGTAATATTTGTAAGATCCGATTACTGCTTAAACCGCCGCAGACTGGGGTACCAGTGCCGGGGGCGTAAGCCGGGTCAAGACAGTCGATGTCGAAACTGATGTAGACGGGGTGGTTGGCCACTCGTTGGCGAATTTGTTGAATAATTAACCTGAACTCGGGATAAAAAGAAGGGAACTAAAAGCTGGTTCTGCGATCAGATCTTTCGACCAAGAGAGAACCATCGCAAAGGAACCAGCTATGCATAAATTAGTGGACTTATTTTGTCATGTCGATGACTTTTGTAAGGCTTTTCTACCTCAGTGGCAAAAACTTCAGCTTGAAAGCGGCGAACGTAAGCGAAACCGCAAAGGTCGAATGTCCGAAAGCGAAATCATGACAATCATTATCGCTTTCCATATGTCTCATCAGCGTGATTTCAAAAACTTTTACCTTGGAATCGTACGCCGTCACTACAAGAGTGATTTTCCCACACTACTCAGTTACACACGATTTCTTGAAGTAATGTCTTCTGTGCTCGTGCCATTGAGCTCTTTTTTTACTCATGTTAAAGGAGAGCCGACAGGCATTGAGTTTATTGACTCTACGAGTATTAAGGTCTGCCACAATTTACGCATTCCAAGGCATAAGGTTTTCAAAGGAACTGCGGCAAGAGGTAAAGGTACAATGGGCTGGTTCTATGGGTTTAAGCTTCACATCATTACCAACCATCTCGGCGATATCGTTGCAGCCAAACTTACACCTGCTAATACCGATGATAGAAAGCCTGTTCGGGAACTATCAAAAGGCCTTTTCGACAAGCTGTATGCAGACAAAGGCTATATCAGTAAAGCACTTACCGAAGATTTAAAAGAGGACGGAATTACCCTAATTACGACCCACCGTAAGAACATGAAACCGAAAGTACTTGCCGCTTGGGATAGAGCGATGTTGTCAAAAAGGTTCATTATCGAAACCATTAATGACCAACTGAAAAACATCTCTCAGATAGAGCATTCCCGCCATCGGAGCCTGCATGGATTTATGTTGAACCTACTTGGAGGGCTAATCGCATACAGTCTGAAACCAGAAAAGCCATCGCTAAATATCACGAGCGCTGAGAAAATAGGGTTGATGGCGATGGTTTAAACCGATCTGAGGTTAATTAGCTCAAGACTTAAGTGATTAGCTTGATCGGCATCAATCACCATGAAGGGATGATTATCCCGTTCGTAATCGGTACGAATACCTAATTGTAAGGAATGCTCTGGGTCAATGAGCCCTTCCTTCGGTGCATGATAGAACATAGTGCCATGGTCGTAGTGACTGCCCTGGCTATAGGTATCGGTGTGTGCGTCAAAATGCAGTAAGGCGAGTTTACCGTGGTGTTTGGCGTGGGCTCGTAATAGCGGTAGGGTCACAAAGTGATCGCCGCCCAGACTTAACATGGTTTTTCCTGCTTCGAGTAGCTGCTTGGCATAACTTTCTAAGCGCTGGGTAAACTGTTGCTGTTCACCGCAATCAAATACGAGGTCACCAGCATCGATCATTGTTAATTGTTCGAATAATTTAAAATGCCACGGCCAACGGGTTTCTTCCCAAGCCAAGTTGACCGAGGCGCGACGCACTGCATCGGGACCAAGCCTGGCACCGGGGCGACCCGTGGTGGCTAAATCGAAGGGCAGACCAGTGACCACCACATCGGCATCACTCTGAGCTGGCTTATGATCCAAAGCTTGGCGCAGAAACGTGCTGGCATTGGAATATAAGGAATAGTCGGGGTGGTCTGCGAGGGTACTCATGGCTTTCCTTAAAGGAATATATTATTCGCTGGTAATTTTCTATCAGCGCTAGGTGAGCTACAAGTGTTTATATTGGATTGTTCCAAGGCGGGATGCCCTTTGGCGATGTTACTTACAGCTTTGTTATGATTTATCACTTATTATAGCGAACAGCTACTCGGTAGAGGTGTGGTTTGTCGCTAGAATCAACAAACCGACTCTAGACAGTGAACCACAGTCTTTCTACACTGAGTAATGTATTTATCACTTTAGTCACACGGAACGTTACTATGCTTAGGTCGTTATTTTCATTAAATTTTTCAATTCTACCTTGGCTAGCCTTGTTGGCAGTGACAAGTGCCGTGACCTTGCCTGCATATGCGCAGGGTAGTGAATCCCTCCCCCAAGATGAACAACACATCGCGCCAGTGAAGTCGTTTTCCCTGCAGCGAGTTGAGCATTATGCGATTGAGCGGCGCTTTGTGGGGCAGGTGATCGCCAAGCAGCGTGCAGACCTCGGGTTTGAGCTCGCGGGTAAAATCTCGAAAATCTTTGTCGATGAAGGGGATCGGGTTGACCAAGGTGCTATCTTGATGCAGCTCGATACTGAATTATTAGAGATTGAGTTCATCGATTTACAGGCTCAATTACAACAAGTCGCCGCCGATGCGGCCTTAGTCAAAGCCAATTTAAAACGAGTGAAGTCTCTCAAAAGTGATGGTTACGCCTCCGCTCAGAGTGTTGATGAATTGGTTGCACAACAAAAATCACTCAAAGCCAATAAGGCAAGAATTGATGCTTCAATTAAAGCCAATCGAACTCGGATTGAAAAATCTACTTTAATCGCCCCCTATACTGGCATCGTTGATAGTCGAACCGTGTCCGAGGGCGCTGTGGTGGGCGCTTCTCAGCCAGTTTTAACGGTGTTACAGCTGGGTGGCAATGAAGTAATCGTTGGTGTACCGGTGCGCTTATTAGCGCAAGTGGGTTTGGCTAAACCTAGCTCTGTCACTGTGGCCAAACATGACTATTCAGTGGAGCTAGTGGCTTCTGGTGGACAAGTTGATCCAGTTTCCCGCACCGTTCAATTGCGTTTTGCGCTCCCTGAAGATGATCGCTTGGTGAGTGGGCAATTAGCTTATTTGCATGTGGTTGAAAGCGTTGAACAGCCGGGCTATTGGGTGCCGGTCAGTGCGATTGTTGATGGTATCCGTGGCTTATGGAATGTGTATGCGATTGTTGAGCAAAGTAATGGTGAATTTGTATTAGAGCGGCGCGATGTAAGCGTTCACTATGCGACCCAAGAGCAAGCTTTTGTGACTGGCGCCTTACAACCCGGAGAGTCGATTGTAGCGACCGGGATGCATCGCTATGTCCCGGGGCAACGAGTTCTACCCAGCTCATTTATTGATGAGGCTAAATAATCATGATTGCCGCCATTTATAACAACGGACGTTTAATTGCGCTGCTGATTGCGTTGATTGTGGTTTCGGGGATTGGTGCGATTAGCACTTTACCGCGCAGCGAAGATCCTAAAATTACTAGTCGTTTTGCTAGTATTATTACCCAGTACCCGGGGGCTTCGGCAGAGCGAGTGGAAGCCTTAGTGACCGAACTCATCGAAAATAAAATTAGAAAATTGCCAGAAATAAAACTAGTGCAATCTTCTTCTCGATCTGGTTTTTCGGTGCTACAGGTGGAATTGAAAGACCAAGTGATGGAAGTTGTACCTGTATGGGCGCGGGTTCGTGATTTGGTCAGTGAATTGGCACCACAGTTACCGCTTGGTAGCTCGACTCCGCTGGTGGATGAAGACCGAGGCTATGCTTTTACCACTTTAATTGCACTGCGCTGGCAGGGGAAAAGTGAATCTGATTTAGCAATATTGGGGCGTTATGCGAAAGAATTACAGAACCGTTTGCGTAATATTGCGGGGACCGATTTTGTCGATGTGCAGGGGAATGGTGAAGAAGAAATTCTGGTCGAAATAGACCCCTATCAAGCTAGCGCTATCGGACTGAGTACCGAGCAAGTGTCGCAAATGATTGCTGCCGCTGATGCGAAGGTGTCGGCTGGTGAATTGACCAATAATAATACCCTGATGCAACTTGAGCTGGAAGGTGAACTCGATTCTTTAGAGCGGATCCGCAGCATCCCTGTCGGCGCGAGCGCGAATGCCTTTGTTTATCACTTAGGCGATTTGGCGGAGGTGAGTCGACAGCTGAAATCCCCGCCGGAGCAAATTGCTGTGGTGGAACGCCAAGATGCGGTGGTGATCGGTGTTCGGATGTTGTCTGAATATCGGGTGGATCGGTGGAGCTCTCGAGTCAATCTGGCCTTGGAGGAATTTCAGCAGATACTACCAAGCAATGTAAGCGCCGAGGTTATTTTTGAGCAAGATGGCTATACCTCGACTCGTTTAGGGGAGTTGGTGATTAATGTATTGATCGGTTTTGCTATTATTGTGGTGGTTCTTTTACTTACCCTCGGTTGGCGTTCGGCCCTTATTGTTGGTTTATCTTTACCGCTCACGGTGATGTTTACCCTTGCGTGCATGAAATTCTACGGCTTGCCAATTCATCAAATGTCAGTAACCGGTTTGGTGGTTGCTCTGGGGATCATGGTTGATAATGCCATTGTTATGGCCGATACCGTTGCGCAAAAGCGCCAGCAAGGTAAATCGGGTTTACAGGCGGTAAAAGAATCGCTTAACCATCTTTGGCTGCCTTTACTTGGTTCCACCTTAACCACCATTTTGGCCTTTTTGCCCATCGTATTAATGCCGGGACCCGCCGGAGAATTTGTGAGTGGCATTGCCTTAAGCGTGATCTTCTCACTAATTGGCTCTTATTTTATTTCTCACACTTTAGTGGCCAGCTTTTCCGGACATTTTCTACCTTCTCATCAAAGTGCTGACCATTGGTATAATAAAGGGGTTCAGTTTGCTTGGTTAAGTAGAGCCTTTCAGGCCCTTTTACATGGCTGTTTGCGTTTTCCTAAATTGACTTTATTACTGGTTTCAGCCTTGCCTATTTATGGCTTTTACAGCGCTGGCGGTTTGACTGAGCAATTCTTCCCACCGTCTGATCGCGATATGTTTCAGATAGAGGTGTACATGGCACCACAGTCCAGCATTTATGCCACCGAGCATTTAACCGAGCAGTTAACTGAACATATGTATGCCAAGGACGGGATCAAATCTGTGAGTTGGTTTGTGGGGAATAATGCACCGTCGTTTTACTACAACTTAATGCCGCGTCAATTAGGGGCAAAAAACTATGCCCAAGCAATGATTAAAACCGATGATTTTCGTGCGGCCAATCGTTTGATCCCGCTCTTACAAGAAGAGTTTGATGCACAGTACCCACAAGCGCAAATTTTGGTACGCAAGTTAGAACAGGGGCCTCCTTTTAATGCTCCGATTGAATTGCGTGTATTTGGTCCCAATTTAGACCAACTTAAAGAATTGGGTGATCACTATCGGCGGATCCTCTCCGAGGTGCCAAACGTGACTCATACTCGTGCAACGTTGCTGGCCGGAACACCTAAGGTATGGCTTAAAGTCGATGAAGAAGCCTCGCGTTTAAGTGGCATGACCTTAACCCAAATAGCCAGTCAGCTACAAGCAAGCTTGCAAGGACTGATTAATGGCAGTGTTTTGGAGGGCAGTGAGTCCTTACCCGTAAGAATTCGTTTAGCCGATGAGCAGCGTAAAGAATTAGAAAATCTAGGCGATATTACTTTAACTAGTGAGATGGCTGGCAATATCCCTTTAGCTTCCTTAGCTGAGCTGGAAATTCGTCCAACTCGGGGTGAAGTGCCTCGACGCGACGGACGGCGGGTGAATGTGGTGGAAGGTTACTTACGCACCGATGTACTGCCCGAGGAAGTATTAGAAGCATTTAAGGCGAGGTTAGCGCAGGAGCAGGTCTTATTGCCCGTTGGTTATAGCTTAGAGTTTGGTGGTGAAGGTGCTGAGCGTAACGAAGCGGTTAATAACTTGCTCGCAAGTGTAGGTATTATCGCGGTGTTGTTGGTGACGGTGGTGGTTTTGTCATTTAACTCTTTCAGGTTGAGTTTTTTGATTATGGTGACAGCGATTCAAGCCGCAGGTTTGGGGCTGTTAAGTGTGTTCTTGGGCGGTTATCCTTTTGGCTTTACGGTTATTATTGGTTTATTAGGACTGATCGGTTTGGCGATTAATGCTGCTATTGTGATCGTGGCGGAACTGAAATCGGATGCTAAGGCCTGTGATGGTGATGCTGAAGCGATCTGTTTCGGGGTTCTCAGTTGTACTCGACATATTAGCTCGACCACCATTACAACGGTTGGTGGCTTTCTTCCTTTGATTTTAGAAGGGGGAGGCTTTTGGCCACCCTTCGCGGTTGCGATTGCTGGCGGCACGGTACTGACTACCATGTTGTCATTCTTTTTTGTACCCGTGGTATTTTCTATGATCGCCAAGGGAAAACGTAAGATCCCTTCCGTGGGTGAACCAACTATTGCCCATTAGTGTTGATTTGGATTAGGCTGTGATTGCTTCGATTTAGCCCGCATGAGAAGGGCTTTTCACAAATAACAAAGCCGCTATATAGCGGCTTTGTTATGAGAGGGCTTCGGCTTAAAAAGTGGGTGGGGTGGCGGCACTAATCAGTTCACACACCTCTTTGCTTTTATTGCGAAAACGATGTGGTTTGCGGGTTTCAAAATAGTAGGAGTCACCAGCTTTGAGAACCTTAGATTTGCTACCCACGGTGATTTCGATTTCACCACGGATAATAATGCCACCTTCTTCCCCTTCGTGTTGAATAAACTCGGTGCCAGTATCTGCACCTGCTGGATAGAT
The DNA here is from genome assembly GCF_050870835.2 of Agarivorans sp. QJM3NY_29. Taxonomy (NCBI): domain Bacteria; kingdom Pseudomonadati; phylum Pseudomonadota; class Gammaproteobacteria; order Alteromonadales; family Alteromonadaceae; genus Agarivorans; species Agarivorans sp. QJM3NY_29. Next base: position 351,983 of record NZ_CP194036.2, read on the forward strand.
CTCGCGTAAAATCGCTAGTTGTCGGCCAGTGTGTTTGCTCCCGACCAGTAGCATTTTAACTTTCCCATCCCCCAGATCCGTGAGTTCTTCAGCACTATAAAAAATCTTATCTTCGCTTTCCATTTCTAAGGTAAAGAATTCACCCATTGAAATCGGAATAGCGTCGAGGATTTTTTTTAGCGAACCCACTGAAGGATTCACTTGGTTTTGCTCAATTTGTGAAATCATGCTGTTGGTGACACCGCTTAATTTGGCTAATTCCCGCTGGGAAATCCCACGCATTAAGCGGATGCTTTTCAATCGTTTTCCAACATCCATTATAGCTTGTTCCTTGGTTGGTACCGATTAAGCACTGTTGCTCGCTCTCAAGTCGAGCAAACGACGTTTCTCGGCTCTGGCCATAATCCACCAGGCAATAAGAGTAGCGACAGATACTACACCAATAATCAGGGTAGCAAGTGCATTAATTTTGGGACTTACCCCTAATCTTACACTAGAAAACACCACCATCGGTAAGGTGGTTGCACTCGGGCCCGACACAAAGCTGGCAATAACCAAGTCGTCGAGCGACAAGGTGAAGGCGAGTAACCAACCAGCCACAATCGCTGGAAAAATCGTTGGCAGAGTAATCAAAAAGAATACTTTCAACGGCGTTGCGCCTAAATCCATGGCAGCTTCTTCGATGCTTTGATCGAGCTCCCGTAGCCGAGAGCTTACCACCACCGACACATAGGCAGTACAGAAGGTGACGTGAGCAATCCAAATGGTGAGCATGCCACGGTGACTAAATAGGTCGAATACCTGACTCAAAGCAATGAACAGCAATAACAAACTTAAACCAGTAATCACCTCGGGCATTACTAAGGGGGCGGTAATCATAAATGCGAAGCTGGTTTCACCTTTAAAGTTACCGAAACGGGTCATCGCAAAAGCGGCCATGGTACCAAGCACCACTGCTGCGCTCGCGGATAACACGCCAATGGTTAAACTTAGACTGATGCCATGCATTAGCAAGTCATCTTGGAAGAGTGCGCCGTACCACTTGGTGGAAAAGCCACTCCAGACCGTAACCAAGCGGTTGGCGTTAAATGAGTAAATGATTAGGCTAAGAATTGGCAGGTAGAGAAAGGCTAAACCAACACTTAAAATGGCCCATTTCCACTTGCTTTTGTAAACCGGAATCGCGTTCATTAGCCGGCCTCCATTTCACGTTTCTGATAACGATAAAAGAATAATATTGGCACCATTAGCAACAGTAGCATCACCGATGCAACTGCCGAAGCGACTGGCCAATCTCGATTGTTAAAGAACTCTTGCCATAAAATTTTGCCGATCAAGATCGAATCTGGCCCACCGAGTAATTCTGGGATCACAAATTCACCAACTGCAGGGATGAACACTAACATTGAGCCCGCAACAATGCCCGACTTGGTCAATGGTAATAGGACTTTAAATAATACCGTGGCGGTCGAGGCACCTAAGTCTCTGGCGGCTTCGATGAGCGAGTAGTCGACTCGCATTAATGCGGTATAAAGTGGCAAAATCATAAACGGAAGATAGGTATAGACAATACCGATGTAGACCGCGGTATCGGTGTGCAATATGCGTAAGGGTTCATCGATTATACCGGTGTACAGCAGAATATTATTCAGGAAACCATTGTTTTTTAAAATCCCGATCCAAGCATAAACTCGGATCAGAAAGCTGGTCCATGAAGGTAAAATAATCAACATTAACAAGATATTGCGATTCGCTGGATTGGAGTGAACAATCGCCCACGCCATCGGAAAACCAATGATCAAACACAGCAGGGTGGAAATGCCTGCAATTTTTACAGATTGCAGATAGGAGCTTAAATAAAGGCCATCATTGACTAAATAGAAATAGTTACCGACATTGAGCAATATTTGGACCTGCTCATCGACCATCGTCACCAGTTGGCTATAAGGTGGGATCGCGATCATCGCCTCGGAAAAACTAATTTTAAAGACGATGAAAAATGGCAGTAAGAAAAATAGGAATAACCAAAAATAAGGCACGGCCAAGACCATGCAGCGACCTTTGGGAATCAATCGAGCGATACGTTGTCTGGTTTTGGAGGTGGCTAAAGTACTCATATTTTCAGTACCACGCAGCTGTCTGCCTGCCAACATAGATACACTGGGTCATTCCAAGTGGGCATATTGTTACGATGGCGACTGCTATTTGGCATCGCGGCGGTCACTCGTTTACCGCTAGCAAGACGCACATAATATATGGATTGGTTGCCGAGATAGGCGATGTCTTCGACCTTACCCTGACAAAGATTGTTGCTGCGCCCTTTGAGAGTCTTAAAAATACTTATTTTCTCGGGACGAACCGCAATCATGAAAGGCACGCCGGGCGCTGCCGATACCCCATGGTTGAGATGAATTGGGAAACCTAAGTCGGGACAATCGATCACCGCACTATCATTTTCGTTATTGCTGACTACGCCTTCAAAGATGTTTACCGAACCAATAAATTCGGCGCTGAAACGAGAATTTGGATACTCGTAAATTTCTTCCGGTTCACCGACCTGAATAAATTGTCCGCGGTTCATAATGGCGACGCGACTGGCCATGGTCATGGCTTCTTCTTGGTCGTGAGTCACCATCACACAGGTTGCGCCTACTTTTTCAAGAATATCAACTACTTCAAGTTGCATTTGGCCACGTAGTTTTTTATCTAGCGCACCCATCGGTTCGTCGAGTAATAACAGCTTGGGGCGTTTCGCCAGACTGCGGGCGAGCGCCACCCGTTGTCGCTGACCGCCGGAAAGTTGATGGGGTTTACGTTTGGCGTAAGCCGTCATATGCACCAGTTCTAGCATGTTGACGACAGTGTCTCTGATTTCAGTTTTCGAGAGCTTGTCTTGTTTGAGACCAAAGGCAATATTCTGTTCTACGCTCATGTGCGGAAATAAGGCATAGGACTGAAACATCATGTTGACAGGGCGTTGATGCGGCGGCACGTTAATTAATTCCTGGCCATCAAGAATAATCTTGCCTGCATTCGGCTGTTCAAAGCCGGCTAACATCCGAAGTAGCGTTGATTTACCACAGCCTGAAGCACCGAGTAGCGCGAAAATTTCACCTTTATTAATGGTTAGACTTACGTTATCGACGGCAATCGCGCCATCATAGTTTCTACTGATGTTTTCAATATGTAATAAGGGTTGTGGCGCCGGTGCATCTTTCACCGGCTCTACAGAAATATCTGGTACCGCCGCCATTGCGGATCCTCCATTAAGATATAAAAGCGCGCTTGCCACCCAACGGTGGCAAGCGTATTACTTAGTTTTGTAGAAATTTAGTCCAAGAACGAGTCAGAGTTCGAGACACTTTCGGTGGCATAACTTTCGAACCGTAGAGCTTAGCTAAAGTCTCATCGCTTGGATAGATCCCTGGATGTGAAGTTATTTCTGGATCAATAAATTCTTTCGATGCAGGGGTTGGATTGGCGTACCAAACAAAGTTAGAGATCTCTGCAATCACCTTAGGCCGTAATAGGTAGTTAATGAAGGCGTAGGCGTTCTCTTTGTGCGGTGCATCGGCTGGAATCGCCATTAGGTCAAACCAAGCCAAGGTGCCTTCTTTGGGGATCTCATATTTTACATTGATGCCGTTGTCCGCTTCTGCTGCGCGATCCGAGGCTTGCAAGATATCGCCTGACCAACCGATGGCCACACAAATATCACCATTGGCTAAGTCGTTGATGAATTGCGAAGAGTGGAAATAAGTCACATAAGGACGTATTGATTTCAGCAGCTTATAGGCTTCCGAATTCTCTTTGTACTCTTTAATGTTGGTTGAATTTGGATCTTTACCGAGATAATGCAAGGCTGCACCATAAATTTCGGTGGGCGCATTGAGGAAAGCCACGCCACATTGTGACAGCTTCTCCATATACTCTGGTTTAAAGACTAAGTCCCAGCTGTTCACTGGCGCGTCATCACCCAATACCTGTTTTACTTTATCGACGTTATAACCAATACCAGTGGTGCCCCAAAGGTAAGGGACGGCATAGAGGTTTCCTGGATCAGAAGTATCACTTAACATGCTCATAATCTTCGGATCGAGGTTGCTGTAGTTACTGAGCTTGCTTTTATCCAATTTCATAAACGCACCAGCCTGTGCTTGGCGGGCGAGAAAGTCTGAAGAGGGAACCACAATATCAAAGCCGGTTGAACCAGATAGTATCTTTGCCTCTAATACTTCGTTTGAGTCAAATACATCGTAGACTACTTTAATGCCGGTTTCGGCCTCAAAATTAGCGATGGTATCTTCGGCAATATAGTCAGACCAGTTGTACACATTCAGGACTTTATCTTCTGCGGCCTGCACGTTTATGGCGGTGGCAGCTAAAATCGAAGCAAGCGTTAGCTTCACTGTTGCTTTGTTCATCATTGTTCTCCAATTCCTTGAGGTGATTCTCGTACTGCTTCCCGGATTAACTCAATGCTCGTAGAGTGTCATCCAAACTTTGTTTCGCCAGTGTGATTAACTGATCTATTTGTGATTTTGTTATTATGAGTGGCGGCGAAATGATCATCGTTTCGCCGCAAGCACGCATGATTAAACCATTGTTTATACAAAAGTCTCTACATACTGTGCCTGCATTTAAGTGTTTAGCAAAGCGTTGCTTGGTGGTTTTGTCGGCGACTAATTCTAAGGCGCCTACTAGGCCCTTACTGCGGGCTTCTCCAACAATTGGGTGCTCAGCTAATTCCTGCCAACGTTTGGCTAGATAGGGCGCGGTGTCTTCACGCACCGTCTGAATAATGTTCTCCTGTTGCAGGATGCGAATATTTTCCAGTGCGACCGCACAGGCGGCGGGATGGCCGGAGTAGGTGAAACCATGGGCAAACTCTTGGTCAGCTTCGGTTAGTATCTGGGCAACGTCATCAGACACCATCACCGCACCCAGCGGTAGGTAGCCGGAGGTAATCCCTTTCGCCATACACATCAAATCAGGTTTAATATTAAAAGTTTGACTGGCAAACCATTCACCGGTGCGACCAAAGCCGCATATCACTTCGTCAACGATCAATAAGATATCGTATTGATCGCAGATCCGTTGAATCTCGGGCCAATAGCTGTCGGGAGGAATAATCACCCCGCCTGCACCTTGGATTGGTTCGGCAATAAAGGCGGCGACTTTGTCTTCACCTAATTCGAGGATCTTTTGCTCTAGCTGACGCGCTCGCTCTAGGCCAAACTGCTCCGGGTCTTGGCCTTGGCCTTCGGTAAACCAATAAGGTTGGTCGATGTGGCAAATATTCGGTAGTGGCAAACCGCCTTGCGCATGCATAAAGTCCATTCCGCCAAGACTGGCTCCAGCCATAGTACTACCGTGGTAAGCGTTATTACGGCTAATAATTTCTAGCTTATCGGGTTGGCCTTTACTCGCCCAGTAATGACGAACCATGCGCACTACCGTGTCGTTACACTCAGAGCCAGACCCGGTGAAAAAGGCGTGATTTAGCCCTTCCGGGGTGAGTTCGGCCAATACCGTCGCTAATTCGACCGCAGGTTTATGAGTGGTTTGAAAGAATAGATTGTAATAAGGAAGTTGCTGCATTTGTTTGGCGGCGGCATCGACCAGTTCCTGACGACCGTAGCCCAAATTCACACACCACAAGCCAGCCATCGCATCGAGCAGTTTATTCCCTTCACTGTCGTATACATAAATTCCTTCACCACGCTCAATCACCTTTGCGCCTTTGGTATTTAACTCTTTAAAATTAGTAAAAGGGTGCAAGCAATGCGCGCTGTCTTGCTGCTGGATTGTCAAGGTTGCTGTGCTCATTTGGCCTCCTGTGGCTGATTGAATGAATGGCTTAGACGTTGAGTAATAAAAACTCTCGTTCCCAAGAACTAATAACTTTGAAAAATGTTTGATATTCTTTGCGTTTTACGGCGACATAGCAGCCAATAAAACGCTCTCCCAAAATTTCTTTCAGTTCATCACATTGTTCCAGTTCGACCAGGGCAGCTTCTAAATTCCCTGGCAGAGTGTAGCGGTCTTCACTGACGTCACCGATTTCTTGCGCCGAAGGTTTGAGTTTTTTCTTCATGCCGATATAACCGCAAGCCAAAGTTAAGGCCATGGCTAAATAAGGATTGGCATCGGCGCCAGCAAAGCGGTTTTCGACTCGGCGATTACGCCCTCCGGAGAGTGGCACTCGCAAGCCCACGGTGCGGTTGTCAATCCCCCACTGCAGGTTGATCGGTGCTGAATCGCCAAACATGAGTCGGCGATAACTATTTACGTTGGGCGCATAGAAGGCGATGCTGGCAGGGGTGAACTGTTGTAAACCTGCAATATAACTTAAAAATAAATCGCTGTTGCTACCATCGCTGTTGGCAAATAAGTTATTGCCATTCATATCTTCCAAACTTTGGTGGATATGCATCGCACTGCCAGGTTCTTCTTCCATTGGCTTCGCCATGAAGGTGGCATAGGTATCGTGTTGCAATGCGGCTTCGCGCATGGTGCGTTTAAATAAAAATACTTGGTCACAGGCCAAAACGGGTTCGCCGTGATCGAAATTGATTTCCATTTGTGCGGCACCAGACTCGTGTACCAAGGTGTCCACTTCGATCCCTTGTGCTTCGCAATAGTCATACATATCTTCGAATAAGGGGTCGAATTCGTTTACGGCATCGATGCTAAAGGATTGGCGAGCTGTTTCTGGACGGCCATTACGACCGATTGGTGGTTCAAGAGGATAATCCCAATCGAGATTCTTTTTGACTAAGAAAAACTCTAGTTCGGGGGCGACAATTGGCTTCCAACCTTCTTTTTCATAGAGGGCGAGCACTTTTTTGAGAACCGAACGAGGTGCCATATCGACTAATTCGCCGTTGCTTTTGTAGCAATCATGAATTAACTGAGCGGTAGGCTCTTTGGCCCAAGGAACAAAACGCAGACTATCGCAGTCCGGCTCTAAGCTCATGTCCTTTTCGGTCCAATCAAACAATTCTATATCGTCGTCAGGCCAGTCCCCGGTAACCGTTTGGTAAAAGATCGACTCTGGAAGTCGCATCCCTCCTTCTTTCAGGTATTTATTTGCGGGGATAATTTTCCCTCTTGCATTCCCCGTAATATCGGGAATTAGACACTCAACCTCGGTTATCCGGTTTTCTGCAAACCACTTCCTGACCTTATCCATAATCACCTGTCATCGTCTGTTTAGTAAAACGTGGCAAAAACACTTGCTGTTGGATTTTTGCTCCGTGCTAATAAGATTTGTCATGAAATGGGATGAATGTCAACCTAGTGTTAAATAAAAACTAAATTTATCGGTTTTTATTGCCGATCCAGCAAAAAAGTTTGCATTATAATTAACACTATGGTGTAAATTTAAAAGGTATAAGGGATGCTTTTATCAGGGGACTGTTAATTATGTTGAAACACCAACCGCAAACGCAGCGAATTACGCGGGTTGAACAAGTACAAAAATTTCTTGACGCTCACCCTCGTTTAGAAAGTATCGATTTGATGCTTTCAGATATGAATGGGGTGATCCGTGGTAAGCGTATTGAACCCGCTTCATTGCTGAAGATTGCCAACGAAGGCATGTGCTTACCCGCTTCGGTTTTTGCCTTGGATATTTGTGGGGAAACGGTTGAGGAAACTGGTTTGGGGTTTATGCAGGGAGATGGTGACCGAATATGCCAGTTGCTGCCGCATAGTTTAAGTTTGGTTCCCTGGAAGGAAAACTCAGCACAGGCCTTATTGACGATGTATGAGGTGGATGGTCGCCCATTTTTTGCAGATCCTCGTCAGCTATTAAGTAAAACCCTCGCTGGATTACATCAGCAACAGTGCTATCCCTGTGTTGCTATCGAATGGGAATTCTATCTACTCGACGCGCAAGCCGATACCGAACAGCCGCTCCCCCCGCTGTTACCGTTGTCTCAACAACGAATGGAGCAAACCCAAGTATACTCATTGGATGAATTAGACGAGTTCGCTGCATTTATCAAAGATATTCAAGCCTACTGTCATACCCAAAATATCCCGAGTGATAACGTCATCGCTGAATATGCTCCCGGTCAATTTGAAGTCACTTTGCAGCATCAGACCGATCCTTTGCTGGCTTGTGATCAAGCGATCCTCTTAAAGCGTGCCATTAAGGCGGTGGCCAAAGAACATGGCTATGTGGCAACCTTCATGGCAAAACCCTACGCTGAGCATTCGGGCAATGGTTGCCATGTGCATATCAGTATGTTGGACGACGCAGGGAATAACCGCTTTGCAGAAGACCAGGTTTTGCTGGAGCAGGCTTTAGCCGGACTATTAGAAACTATGCCACAGGCGATTGCCTTGCTGGCCCCTAATGCAAATTCTTATCGTCGCTTTCAACCCGACATGTTTGTTCCATTAAAGGCGACTTGGGGCTGGGATAATCGAACCGTGGCGCTACGCATCCCCTCGGGAACCAAAGCCAATACTCGGATTGAACATCGGGTTTCTGGTGCAGATTGTAATCCGTACATTGTGGTGGCCGCATTATTTGCGGGTATTCAGCACGGCATTGAACAGCAATTGGTTTGTCCTGCGGCAGTTACCGGTGATGCGACCTATGTAGATGCCTGCGAATTACCCACGTCTTGGGAGCAGGCCTTAAAAGTATTTTATCAGTCGACTCTCTGGGACTTGCTGGGAGAAGATTTTAGCCACGTTTACCACGCCAATAAACTCAATGAATGGCAACGTTTTGAGGCACAGGTGACGCCGTTGGAGCAGCAATGGTATCAGCAAATGGTATAAATTCCAGATTCAAGCTGAGGCAAGGATAGCAACGCTTTCGTAATGACATCAAAGGTGAGTAAATGAAACAGCAACATGCTAATTCGTATTATGCGGCGAGTGCAAATTTGCAACTCGATTATCCGCAATTAGCGGGTGATCATCAGGCCGATATTTGCGTTGTCGGTGCCGGTATCACCGGCGCGACTACGGCCCTAGAGTTAGCCGAGAAAGGTTATAAGGTGATCTTACTTGAGGGCGAGCGCGTCGCTTGGGGCGCCTCTGGACGCAGTGGAGGGCAGGCGATTTTTGGATGGGCCGCCGAGCAATCCACCTTGGAAAAAATGATGGGTAAAGACGATGCCAAGAAGATGTGGGATCTGTCGGTCGAATCGCTTGCCGTGACTAAACAAAACATTGCCAAGTATAACATTGATTGTGACTGGCAAGATGGGCAAAGCCATGTCGCGATTAAGCCTCGCCATGTGAAAGAGCTGAAAGCTTGGCAGGCCCAGCTCAGTGATGATTATGGTTACCAGGGCTTGCAATATTGGGAGCAGGAGCAGCTTAAAGAGCAACTGGCGAGTCCGCGCTACTTGGGGGCTTTATTCGATCCTAATAGTGGTCACTTACATCCGCTCAATTATACTCTTGGTTTGGTCAAAGCGGCCGAATTAGCGGGTGTATCAGTTTTCGAGGCGAGTAAAGTCACTAAGATTGAACACGGGACTAAAGTGACCTTAAGTACCGCTCAGGGGAAAGTGACTTGTTCTCATGTGGTGCTTGCCTGCAACGCTTACATGGAAGGTCTGAATAACAAGCTGGAAAGCAGAGTGATGCCCGTGGGTACTTATGTTTGTGCCACCAAACCGCTTGGCGAGGAACGCATTCGTAGCTTGATTAAAAATAATATGGCGGTGTGTGATATTAATTTCGTGCTCGACTATTATCGCTGTTCGGCTGACCACCGGATGTTATTTGGTGGCCGAGTGAGTTATTCCGGAGTGCAGCCACGAAATTTAGCGAAAACCATGAAACAACGCATGGACTGGGTATTTCCGCAGTTGGCTAATGAGCCAGTGGAATTTGCTTGGGGCGGCAATGTCGGCATTACCATCAACCGTGCGCCGCACTTTGGCAAGCTTGCGCCAAATGTGTATTTTGCTCAGGGTTTCTCTGGACATGGTATTGCGGCCACTGGCTTGGCTGGCAAACTTATGGCGGAGTCGATTATGGCAACTTCGGAACGTTTTGATATCTTCGATAAGATCCCGCATATGCCTTTCCCTGGTGGGCGTTTACTGCGCACTCCTGCACTGGTCATGGCGATGACCTACTATCGCTTACGCGATTTATTATAGTGAGCGCTTGAGCGCTGCAGCTTAGCCGCTTGCAGCGCTGACTTTCTCGGCACTCGCCGCGAATTCATGGCTGACACAAAAATCAAGTTTTAGTCTTCAAATACAACAACTATCGCTATAATGAGGCCAATTATTACCCATTAGGATTTGGTTATGGCAGCATTAGCAATTCATCAATTCTTCCCTCAGGCGAGTCAATTAGTTTACGGTTGTATGGGTCTTGGCGGCAGTTGGGATGCTACGCCTTATGGCCCTGAACATCTGGCGCAGGCGCATGCGGCCGTTGATGCCGCCTTAGAAATTGGCATTAACTATTTCGATCATGCCGACATTTACACGCTGGGTAAGGCCGAGCAAGTATTTGGTCAGGTTCTGGCTGAGCGTTCGCAGTTGCGCCAGCAGATTATTTTGCAAACCAAATGTGCGATCCGTTTTGCCGATGAGCAATGGTGTGGGCGTTACGATTGGTCAGCGGATTATATTCGACAAAGCGTCGAAGCATCGCTCAAGCGCCTACAAACTGAATATATCGACGTGTTGATGCTACACCGCCCCGACCCTTTGGCGGAAATGGATGAAGTGGCCGCGATTCTGCAGCAGCTTAAAGAGAGCGGTAAGGTGCGGCAGTTTGCGGTATCGAATATGAGCGGTGCACAAATCGCTTACCTGCAAGCTGCGCTAGGCTTTCCTCTGGTGGCAAATCAGCTGGAGCTGAGTTTAACGAAGTTAGATTGGCTGAATCATAGTGTGGCAGTGAATGATGAGCAGGTCAGAGGCCATAGTTTTACTGCTGGCACCATAGAATATTGCGCTATCAACAAGCTGCAAGTGCAGGCCTGGGGCAGTTTATGTCGCGGTTTATTTAGTGGCGCCGATCTTTCGCAAGCCAGCCAGGCGCAGCGCGATACGGCAGCCTTAGTGCGCCAGTATGCCGAACAATATGGTTGCTCGCCCGAGGCCATGGTTCTTGCTTGGTTAATGCGCCATCCGGCAGCGATTCAGCCTGTGATTGGCAGTACCCATGTGGGGCGGATCCGCGCTTGTGCCGATGCGACTAAGGTTCAGCTGAGTCGTGAACAATGGTATCAACTGTTTGTCACTTCGCGAGGCCAGGCTCTGCCTTAGCCGATTTGCTTGGCTGATATTATTGAAGCAAGGCTGATGAGGCTGCTTGCTTGAGCCGGGCTAATAATTGGTATAAGCCATAAGCGATCGGTAGGCTTAATAGCGCTGTGGAAAGCGGCATGATTAACCAAATCCCCGTCACCCCAAAGTTTGTGGGAAGCAATAGCATGAAGGGGAGTTGGATCACCATGTTGGCTAATGAGATCAGGTTGGCGCGATTTGCTTTATTGATGGCTTGATAAACATGCCGTCTACGATTAGATAAATCCCATTGACGACCATGGCGACGACCGAGGGGATCGAGTAGCGCCAGAACTGCTGGTGGATATTGGACTGAAGCATCAGTTGTTATACCGTGTAATCGTGACCGCCGGTGTGGACTTGGTGGTGTCCTCTTGGATGTTTATGCGACGTTCAAAGGTTTTAAAAGCGAACTCATCATCGGTGTTCAATTTTCGCAGGTATATGCTATTGTTTTTTAAGCTGATTTAGCTTGATTCTGCAACTAATTGTTGCTCCAGTTGCTGCGAATAAGCGTTGGCTTTTAAACCGTAAATAATTTGTAGGTTATTTTGATCGAGGATTACCACGCCGATGGCGCCTTGCATTTTTAATTTGTTTGAGTCCATTAAGCTCATATCTTTGATGCATAGGCGCAAGCGGGTGGTGCAAGCCATGGTCGAGATGATGTTGTTTAAGCCTCCAACGGCTTGAACAATTAATGCAAGTTCTTCATCCAGATTGGGATTGATACTGGTGAGGGTGGAAAGTAATGAACGTATTTTTTGCAACCGTGTTTTCATTCGCTAATCACTCGCTCCGAATTGATGCCTACCCATACAGCAGTTGGTGTGAAGAAAGTGATCGTATCTTAGCTTATTTGATCATCAGGTCATATGTCTCGAGCTATAAAATCAAAGCTTATTCTCTGTCGTTTAGTGAGCATTTCTGCGGTGGTTTCTGGTACGCATAGTCAGGTTTTTTAAAGGATTGGCTAAAAACTCTTCGATTGGCAGTTTTTTTATAAAATGTCTGGACAGAGGGCAGCGAACACCCTAACATACGCCTCCGCCAGCATTGAGCACCCGTAGCTCAGCTGGATAGAGCGTCGCCCTCCGGAGGCGAAGGTCACAGGTTCGACTCCTGTCGGGTGCGCCATTTCGAAGGAAGATGCTCTGGTACTCAGTGGTGGGTATAGCTCAGTTGGTAGAGCCCCGGATTGTGATTCCGGTTGTCGTGGGTTCAAACCCCATTACTCACCCCATTATTTAGGTGTAGCGAATTTCGTTGCGACCGAAACAGGCAAAGTTAAGCCTTGGGATAATTTTCTGAAATTAGCTAAAATAAATGATAGAAAAAGCGCGCTTGGTAGCGCATCGTCGCGAAGCTCATTAAGAGTGGGACCAGAGCTTTGGTTTCTGGTGAAACATCAAGCACAAAATTATCGGTGATTAGCGCAGCTTGGTAGCGCATCATCGCGAAGCTCATTAAGAGTGGGACCAGAGCTTTGGTTTCTGGTTAAACATCAAGCACAAAATTATCGGTGATTAGCGCAGCTTGGTAGCGCATCATCGCGAAGCTCATTAAGAGTGGGACCAGAGCTTTGGTTTCTGGTTAAACATCAAGCACAAAATTATCGGTGATTAGCGCAGCTTGGTAGCGCATCATCGCGAAGCTCATTAAGAGTGGGACCAGAGCTTTGGTTTCTGGTTAAACATCAAGCACAAAATTATCGGTGATTAGCGCAGCTTGGTAGCGCATCTGGTTTGGGACCAGAGGGTCGGGAGTTCGAATCTCTCATCACCGACCACCTTCATAAAAGCCCCGTCAGCAATGACGGGGCTTTTTTGCTAATTACGACAATGTATTCGCATACGGAGGCAAAACCCCTAAACTGTTAACTAGAGGTATGCGAAGCCGCTGCTCATCTTATATAATCTTCACTAAAAATTAGCTACTCATCAAGCATGCATTGTTTGTTCTGTGCCGCAATTATGGTTCTGTGCTACTCGGCGATATCACTGGCGGAGCCTGGTCTTTTGGTAGTTCGCTATCCAGCGCCAGAGGCTGAAAGGGATCACCGCGGTGATTATTTTGTCGATGTTTTGCAGCTTGCTCTCGCGAACACACAAACCAGTCATGGTCCGTTTATCGTGCGCAGTAGCCCAACTAAAATGTTTCAAGAGCGCTCTATACAGCAGTTAAAGGCGAATAAAACCGTTGATGTGATTTGGACCATGAGCTCGCGAGAACGTGAAGCTGAGTTACTACCAATCCGGATCCCCTTGCTGAAGGGCCTGTTGGGCCAGCGTTTACTGATGATCCGCCGTGAAGATCTTGCTCGCTTCGAGAAAATTGATAATTTAAGCCAACTGGCAAGCTTACTTGCCGGGCAAGGACACGGGTGGCCAGACAGTCAAATATTAGCCTATAACAAGTTGCCTGTGGTCGAGGGTGCTACCTACCAAGGCCTGTTTGGGATGCTGGCGCGGCGGCGCTTCGATTATTTTCCTCGGGGCGTTAGTGAAATCGATAGTGAGTTGCAGACTTACTCGGAATTTAATTTTGTTGTCGAGCCAAGGTTACTGCTTAGCTATCGAGCGCCTATCTATTTTTTTGTTAACTCAGGCAATCGCCAACTGGCAGAGCGCATAGAGCAAGGCTTATTGCTAGCGATTGACAATGGCGACTTTGAGCGACTATTTACCAGCTATGGCTATGACAAGTTTGCTGAGCGGCTCAATGAACGTCGGGTATTGAAGCTGGATAACCCGTTTTTACACCCTAAAACCCTAGCCGAGGATAGCCCTCTCTGGTTGCATTTTTCATTGAATTAGCGACTGCTAAGTGGTCAGGGCGCGGCGTAGGCTTCGGCGGTTACGGTGACGCAGTGTTTGGCATAAGCAATGCCCCAGTAAGTTTTATGGTGAATGCTAATATTGGCTAACATCTGAGTATGGGGTTGAGCCTGTTTGGCCTGTTGCAGCGCAAGTTGGGTGCTTGGGCTTTGTTTTATTGGAAACAGGTATAAAGCGTAGGTTTGGCAATGTTCACCATAAGTTGGCCCTAATAATACCAACTGTCGTAGTTCGCCCTGGTAAAAACTGCGCTCAGCAAAAGAGCCATGATTGGCGGTAGAGCAGGCGCTAAGTTGCCCAAGCAAAACTATTGTGAGTATTTTGTTGGCTGTGGAAGAAAGCAGGGTGTTCTCCTTCTTATAAGGTGAATCAGTCGTCGTTTTGAAGGTGATTGTGTTTACGCTGAACCTTATTGTATACCAACCTAAGGGGCGCGACGCAGATTACGATTGTAGAGACACTAAATTTGTCTGAACGTGGCTATATTGCTTGCTTAAAGGCTGATATCAGTGGTGTAGAGATGGCGGGTCGGTAAATGACCGACTCGACGACCTTTGAGTAAGGCGATGTTGCTCACAAAATGATTGCTAAATGATTGATGTTTTTAGAACTATGCTAGCTTTGTTGGTCAAATCCACTATCGTGTCATGATTAGGCGCCTCGGTTCTATTTGCTTCTACAAATAGCGCATCGTAAGTTTCGGGCTGCGTTCACGATTCATTTATTTTAAAAATCATTGAGGAGTTGTATATGTCTTCTAGTCAGAATTCTTTGGGGAAAACGTTTACCCTTAAGAATGCTCAAGGCAGTGTGGCTATCATACTGACATGGGGGGCAACCCTTGCCAGTTTAAAAATCAGGCTCAGTAGCGGAGAGTTAAGGGAAGTGGTGTTAGGTTGTGACAGCCTACAAAATTATCAGCAGCAAGGCGCTTATTTAGGCGCAACTGTGGGGCGCTATGCAAATCGAATTAAGCTGGCAAAAATCAATCATCAGGGTCAATCATATGCGTTAACGGCGAATCAAGGGCCGCATCAGTTACATGGGGCTAACGATTTGAGTCATCGTGATTGGCAGGGTGAGCAGTTGGCTGACAATAAGGCTCGTTTTAGTATTTTTTCGGCCGATGGAGAACAAGGCTACCCGGGTAACATGACCGCACAAGTGACCTACACCCTTGACGAAGAAAATCAGTTGCAACTAGATTACAGCGCTGAAGTCGACCAAGCCTGCCCTGTAAACCTTACTGATCATAGCTATTTTAATCTTAACGCTGAGCAAAGTAATATTTTGCAACATTATTTATTTATTGCCGCTGATTACTATCTTCCTGTGGATGCCGAAGGTATTCCTGTCGATGGCTTAAAAGAGGTGGCTGGTAGTGGTTTTGATTTTCGGCAAGCAAAGTCGATTGCCGCCGATTTGAATAAAGATCCAGATCAGCTGCTGGTTGGAGGCTATGACCATAGCTATTTATTGCAGTCTTCGGTGCGAAAAGAGGGAGGGGCTGTGGCTCGTTTAATTGCTGATGATGGCTCTTTGGCTTTGGAAGTCTATACTAATAAACCAGCAATCCAGT
Source organism: Agarivorans sp. QJM3NY_29 (assembly GCF_050870835.2). NCBI lineage: Bacteria > Pseudomonadati > Pseudomonadota > Gammaproteobacteria > Alteromonadales > Alteromonadaceae > Agarivorans > Agarivorans sp. QJM3NY_29. The sequence continues at coordinate 367,684 of NZ_CP194036.2, forward strand.
TATATACAGGAAATTTTTTAAGTGGTAACCCGGCACGTAATGGCAAGAGTTATGTTGCGCATAGCGGGGTAGCTTTGGAAACTCAGTTTCTTCCTGATTCGCCTAACCGTTCCGATTGGCCGCATCAAAGCTGTTGGTTAAATGCAGGCGAAAAATATGCTTACCAAACTTGTTATCGACTATATCAACCCAGCTGAATAGCTGTGTGTTGAATAAAAATAAACAGGATGTCGATATACTAGAACATGGTGTATGCTGCTGATTGGTTCATTAGCTTAAAGGTGTTTCAACATGAAGAAGTGGTGGGTAATGTGTATTGGTATATTCGCGCTGAGTTTTCCAGCGATGGCGGATGATTACCAAGCAACTATTCAGGATTTTAAAAAATCCGATAGAACAACTTCATTTTTTAACAATGCCTATGGCTATGCGGTATTTCCAACCATTGGCAAGGGAGGCATTGGCATTGGTGGTGCTTATGGTGAAGGAAAAGTCTATCGCGGTGGTCAAGCAACGGGCACCGTAAAAATGGGCCAAGTTACCATTGGATTTCAACTCGGTGGTCAAGCGTTTAGCCAAATTGTGTTTTTGCAAGACAAGCGAGCGTACGACGAATTTACCAGCGGTAGTTTTGAGTTTGGCGCGCAAGCCAGTGCCGTCGCGCTAACCCTTGGCGCATCGGCGCAAGCGGGTACTTCTGGTACTGGCGCAGCAGCAGGCAGTGAACAAGCCAAGGCCAATTATGTGAGTGGCTATGCGGTGTTTACCTTGGCAAAAGGTGGCTTAATGTATGAAGCGGCTATCGGCGGACAGAAGTTTAGTTTTACGGCAAACTAAGCGCAGCTTATTTATTTGAACTCACGGGCCCAAGGGCCCGTTTTTTATGGTTGCTGTCGGATGTTGTTGCTCAAATTTGCGTAACTTTTCGGCTTTTCAGTGCTCAGAGTACGAAACCAAAACGGAATGCCAAGCGATTATTCTCACGATGCTGTCTACGCAAATACAAACTTAAGCAGGTAGAAAGCCAAGCCAAACATCATTAGGCCGATCAGGCTATTAATCAGCTGCTGGGCACGCGGTTTTGCAAGTATTGGTGCCAGCTTTGCACCGAGTAAGGCGAGGCTGAAGAACCAAGCGAAAGAAGCACTGACCCCGCCAGCAACAAACATCGGGCGTTGCTCTGCGCTGATATTAGCGGCAAATCCACCCAAGATCACAATAGTATCGATATAGACGTGGGGGTTTAAAAAGGTGAAGGCGCAGCAGGCGAGAATGATCGCCTTTAACTCATGTTTTGCTTCGCCCTGATTCAAGCTATCTTCGGCTTGGTAGGCGCTGCGTAAACACTGGTAGCCGTAGACTAGCATGAATACCGCGCCCAAAATGCTAATGCTATAAAGCAGCCAAGGGTAAGCGTTAAAGAGTTGGGCACCGCCCCAAACCCCAAGGCTCATAAAAAAGATGTCGGCAAACGAGCACATAGTGGCCACCAAGATATGATGGCGTCGGCGGATCCCTTGGTTTAATACGAAGGCATTTTGCATGCCGATAGGCATGATCAGGCTGGCCATGAGGGTGAGTCCGGTAAAGTAAGTGCTGAACATGTATTGCCTTGCGTTATTAAAATATTACAGGACTATAACCAGCGCATCTGCTTTAATATAGCTAATAATTTTAATGGATAATTAAAATATCTAATGAGGGTAAATGGCTTCTACTGATTTTGATTACAAGCTGCTAAAAGCTTTGGATGCGGTCGTCTTGGAGCAGAGTTTTGAGCGGGCTGCGCAGCGTCTACACCTCACTCAGTCGGCGGTTTCGCAGCGGATTAAGTTATTGGAAAGTCAGCTGGGGCAACCGTTGTTGATCCGTGCTCAACCCTTACAACCCACGGCTTTAGGTCAACAACTATTAGGCCACTATCAACGAGTATTACAGCTTGAAACCGAATTAAGCCAACAGCTCAAGGTGGACGAGCAGGTTTTTCAGGCTATGCCTTTAGCGGTGAATGCCGATAGCTTGGCCAGTTGGTTAATTCCCGCCTTAAGACCTTTGTTGCAACGTACCCAAATCGAGCTAAATTTATATGTAGAAGATGAATCGCGCACTTGGCAAAGGATGCGTAGTGGCGAAGCGCTCGCCTGTATTACCAGCAAGGCGCAAGCAATCGCTGGAAGTGAAAGCCACTTTTTAGGGTATATGGAATATCTATGTGTGGCGACCCCCGATTTTATTCAACGTTATTTTTCCGATGGGGTTGATCAGCGTAGCCTTAGTCAGGCTCCAGCCATGTCTTTTGATCAACATGACGATATGCATATCCAGTTTTTGTTAGAGCACTTTGCTTTGCATCCAGGACAATATCCTTGCCATACGGTGCGTTCGTCGGAAGCGTTTATCGAGCTAGCACTGGCTGGTGGTGCCTATAGTTTGAATCCGCGCTTGCAGATGGAGCAACACCTTGCGGCGGGGCGTTTAGTCAACATTTTGCCCGACTTTCAGCTTAGGGTGCCGCTATACTGGCATCATTGGCAATTAGCGGGTAAGTTAATGAGACAGCTAAGTGAACAGATCCGTGCCTACACTCAGACTTGTTTACCACAATAGGCTTAGAGACTGGGTTTGAGCATTAATTTGTAACTGAACAAGGAAAGCCGATGAAGATAGTAATTGCGCCTGATTCGTTTAAAGAAAGCCTGAGTGCCATGGAAGCGGCAGAGCTGATTGAGCAAGGTTTTAAAGAGATTTTCCCTAATGCCGACTATCTGAAAGTGCCGCTTGCCGATGGTGGCGAAGGCACCGTGCAGGCGATGGTTGATGCCACAGGCGGACAAATCATGCCAGTTTTGGTGTCGGGTCCGCGTGGCAATCCGGTTGAGGCTTTCTTTGGCGTATTGGGTGATAAGCAGACCGCAGTGATTGAGATGGCTGCAGCCTCGGGTCTGCATCTGGTGGATCATGCGCTGCGTGACCCACGTAAGACTTCCAGCTATGGTACTGGAGAGCTGATTAGCGCCGCCCTCGATGCTGGTGCTACCAAGTTGATTATTGGTTTGGGTGGTAGTGCCACAAACGACGCTGGGGTGGGCATGCTACAAGCTTTGGGCGCTAATTTTCGCGACCGTTTTAACAAACCCTTAAAGCGTGGTGGTGGTGAGCTGATTGATCTCGCCAGCATCGACATTTCTGGTCTCGATCCCCGTTTGGCTAAGGTTGAAATAGAGGTGGCCTGTGATGTCGATAATCCACTCTGTGGTGAACATGGCGCCAGTGCTATTTTTGGCCCGCAGAAAGGTGCAACGCCAGAGGTTGTCAAGCAGCTTGATGCCGCCTTAGGTCGTTTTGCGGCAGTGGTGTTTAGTGAGTTTGGCATCGATATTATGCACACCGCTGGTAGTGGCGCTGCAGGCGGTATGGGGGCGGGATTGTTGGCCTTTATGCAAGCTCAGCTGCGTCCAGGGGTACAAATCGTGACCGAAGCTGTGGACTTAGCCAGTGCCATGGAAGGTGCTGATTTATTGATTACCGGTGAGGGGCGGATCGACAGTCAAACCATCGCGGGTAAAACCCCCTATGGTGCGGCGCAAATTGCGATGCAGTACCAGGTGCCGGTGATCGCCTTGGCTGGCGCGATGCTGCCCGGCTACGAAGTGGTGCATGAACATGGTATTAATGCGGTATTTTCCATCGTTCCGGGTACTTGTAGTTTGCCACAAGCACTTGCCGAGGCGGAATCCAACCTCTATGTATCTGCTCGTAACGTGGCTGCGACGCTGAGGCTGAGTCAACAAATGTTTGGCTAAGTGGCTAGTATTGGCTACAATAACTGTATAAACAAACAGGTATTGTAGCCCTTGCGTCTCTATATTGCAGAAAAACCCAGCCTCGCCCGCGCGATTGCTGCGGTATTACCCAAGCCTCAGCAAAAGCTAAATGGTTATATTCAGCTCGCCAACGGCGATTGTGTGACTTGGTGTATTGGCCATTTGTTGGAACAGGCAGAACCGGAGCACTACGATGCTCGTTTTAAGCAATGGCGTTTGGAGCATTTACCAATCTTTCCCGAGCAGTGGCACTGGCAAGCGAAATCGAAAACGGCGGCGCAACTGCGAGTGATTAAGGGCTTGATTAAACAGGCTAGTGAGTTGGTGCATGCTGGTGACCCCGATCGTGAAGGTCAGTTGTTGGTGGATTTAGTCATTGAGCACTGTAAGGCGAAGGTGGCTCTGAAGAAGTCCTGCCAGCGTTTACTGTTAAGCGACTTAAACCCTGCTGCGGTGAGTCGTGCCTTGAAACAACTAAAATTAAATCAAGAATTTGCCGCGCTCTCGACCTCGGCCTTAGCCCGTTCACGCGCCGATTGGTTGTATGGCATTAACTTAACTCGTGCCTATACCTTAAAAGGGCAACAGCAGGGCTACGGCGGGGTGCTGTCGGTGGGTCGAGTGCAAACTCCAATTTTAGGTTTGGTGGTGAGGCGTGATCAGGAAATTGCAAATTTTGTGAGTCGTCCTTTTTATCAAGTGGAGGCGAAGCTGCGCACCGAAAGCGGTGAGTTATTCAGCGCCTTTTGGCAGCCCAGCGAAGCCTGCAAACCCTATCAAGACGAAGAAGGACGTGTGCTCAGTCGTCCCCTTGCCGAGCACGTGGCGAAGCGGATCTGCGCTCAGGCTGCCTTCTTGCAAAGTTTAAAGCAGCAAGATAAACAACAAGCGCCGCCCTTGCCTTACAATCTTTCAAGTTTACAGATCGACGCCGCGAAGCGTTACGGCTATAGCGCTAAACAAGTTCTCGATATCTGTCAAAACTTATATGAACGGCATACGCTGATTACTTATCCTCGCTCCGATAGCCGCTATTTACCCAAGCAACATCATGCTGACGCGCCCAAGGTATTGGCGGCGATTAAAAATAATAGCAGTGACTTGGCCGATGCGGTTGACGATGCGGTGCCTCGTCGTCAAAGCAAAGCCTGGAATGACGCCAAGGTGGATGCGCATCACGCCATCATTCCCACCGAAAAGCGCTATCTGGCGCAAAATCTTGGCGAGGCAGAGCGACGGGTATATCAATTGATTGCGCGTCAATATATTGCTCAGTTTTACCCTCACTATCGTTATGCCCATAGCGAAGCGCTGATTCAGATTGCTGATGGGATGTTTAAAGCCAGCGCCAATCAGCTGTTAGAGCTTGGTTGGAAGAGTCTCTTTCCCAAGAAAAAAAATACTGAAGATGAGCCGTTATTACCGCCCTTAACTCAGGGGCAAGCGCTGCACTGTATCGAGGGTGTGGTGCTCGATAAACAAACGCAGCCGCCTAAGGCTTACACTGATGCTAGCCTACTGGCGGCGATGACTGGAATTGCGCGGTATGTGCAAGATCCGGCCTTAAAAGCAGTGCTCAAAGAAACCGATGGTTTAGGTACCGAAGCGACTCGGGCGGGAATTATTGAACTGTTATTTAAGCGCGGTTTTTTACAGCGTCAGGCTAAACAAATTCATGCCAGCGACAGTGGCAAGGCTCTGGTTATGGCTTTGCCTGAGTTATGTACCTGGCCGGATATGACAGCTCATTGGGAAATGCAGCTCAATGGTATTAGCCAACGTAATCAAAGTTATCAGGGCTTTATGCAAGGTATGCAAGCGCAGTTAAGTGATTTGGTTAAGCACAGTGCCAGCATTAATGCGCAAGCCTTTGTCGGCTTAGTCAAACCCGCAGCTAAAGGAGCGGCTAGAAGGGGAAAGCGAAGCCATTACCGGAAGAAGGTGGCGGCAAAATGAGTTTACAATTGGGCTCTTGTTACACTGATGGTGATGTGAAAACTAGCTCTTTCGTGGAGGATGTTAGCTTGTGGGAGCTTTGTTTGGCAAATAAAATGGCCAATACTGATGGTTGGCCATTTTATTCTCTTACACCATAAATTAAGACTTGAGTTTAAATTGCTGAATTAGATTATTCAGTTCTCGAGATTCGCTAGAGAGTTCGTTGGATGCATTGGCACAACTCTCCGAATTATTGCTATTTTGATGGGTTACCTCGTCGATTTGATTAATCCCCAGACTGACTTGCTCGGCGCCTGAGGCCTGCTCGTTGGCCGCTTGGGCAATTTCATTCACCAATACCGCCACTTCGCCAGCATCTTTTACAATTGCATCTAAGGCGCTGCCAGTTTGATGAGACAGTTCAATCCCGCGCTGGGTGTGTTTGGCTGAAGTATCGATTAATATCGCGGTTTGCTGTACCGCTTCGGCACTGCGTGCGGCCAGCTGACGCACTTCGTCTGCGACCACCGCAAATCCTCGTCCCTGCTCGCCCGCTCGCGCAGCTTCAATGGCCGCATTTAAGGCCAGCAAATTGGTTTGTTCTGCAATTGACTCAATGGTGTCGATGATGTTGTTGATCTCATTGCCTGAGTTTTCGATGTCTTTCATGGCACCTTGTAGCTCGGTCATCAGTTGGTTGCCAGAGCTGGCTGAGTTAACCGATTGCACTGACAGTTGATTGGCTCGGTCCGCGTTGCCTGAACTTTGACGGATTTGAGCAGCAATTTCGGTGATTGTGGCGCTAATTTCGGTGACCGCAGAGGCGGATTGTGTAGCGCCACTGGCTAAATCATGACTCAGATCTGAAACTTTACCGGCATTGTCGCCAATGACTTCAGAACGTTGTCGGATCTGACCTACCAGTTGGTTCAGGTCACCGACCATTTGCACTAAAGCCTTACCTAATTGGTCTTGCTCAGAAGCGAGTGTGACCTCGAGATCTAAGTCACCTTTGGCAATTCGCTCAGCGATTACCACCTGGTGTTGCAAACTATCGGCCATGTTATCTAGGGCCATCGACAGCTGGCCAGTTTCATCGGCACTGTTAAAATTTAAGCGCTGCTTAAAGTTACCTTTGGCAATCGACTGAGCCATTTCAACGGCTTTTAAGATCGGTTGAGTCAATTTTTTCGCCATAGCAATCAGGACGAAGATGGCAAGTAGTGAAATGATTAAACCCGCGCCGACTTGCCAATTTATATCGCTGAGGTTGTTATCGGAAAGCGTTTTGGATAGCGCATGAACCTCGGCCAACACCAAGTCTTTGTCGATGGTGATTACGATAGCCCATTGAACGCCAGTTTGGCCTAAGGTAATCGGCGCATAGACTTGTAAGCTATTATCCGCTTCGATTGTATTAATGGTTAACTTACCGGATTGGATGGTTGAGATAACTTGTTGGCTATTCAGGCCTGAAACATTGGAGATCGATTGACCAACGTACTTTGGCTGACGACTGTTGGCAATAAATAAGCCCTGTGCGGAAATAATCGAAACCTTGGAATTTCCTTGATAAATCTGTTTGGAGACTTGTTCGCTAAGCTGTTGCACAAAGCTCAAGTCGTAGTCTGCGCCAACTACGCCAAGAAATTGGCCATTAGCGCTGATTGGTACCGACAGCGTCGCGAGCCAGATATTTTTGCCCTGTACGATGTAAGGTAATGGTGCGGTGACCGTTTCATGGCGTTGATTTTTGGGCACCTGATACCAAGCGCCTTTGACGACGCCATTAGGATGTTGGGCTAGCGAATCGTATTCAACCAAGGATTGAATCTCAGTTTTGCCAGAATGATCACGGGTCCAATAAGGGGTGAAGCGTCCGGTTTGAGCGTTGTTACCGTCTTCCCCATTTTTAAATAACTGATCGTTTCCATCAAATGCATCGGGCTCCCAGCAACTATAAGTACCATTTAAGTCGGGGTTACTTTTTAAGACTTCCAATAATATGTCGTTAAATACGGGGCGATCTATGGTGGTGGTGTGATGAGACATATCATCGGATTTGGCGGCAGAGGCGGCGTTCGCTAAAGCTCTAGCTGCGCTTAATCCTTCTTCTAAGCGGCGGCTGACTGATTCTGCATAGTTTGATGCCGTTGCGCCGAGCTGCTTTAGGGCGGCATCTTCCACTAAGGCTGAGACTTTTTTTGATACTAATTGCTGAGATGAAGATGCTGAATAGACACTCAGTGCGACTAAGATCCCTGCCGAGATTAATAAGCAGGAACCAGCAACGAGTGCAATTTTTGATTGAATCGATTGTAATTTCATAAAAAAATAGCCTATATCCATGATCAATAATAAACCGAATATGCGAGCGGTTTAATCCATTTAATTAAAGCTGTGGGCTTTAAGCCTATTGGTCTTTCGAGATCCATTTTTGTTCGAGATAAGAGCGATTTCATCACTCAGATGAGTATGTCTAGAGTTCAGTCAGTATTGCTCAAGCCTTTCTTTATAAGAAAGCTGTAACGCAACTTCTTGTCGAACTTTAGCTAGTGTTTATCGTTACTTTAGAAGGCTTTACAGAGCTTACTGGATGGCCTAACTATGCCTTTACCAACGCAACAATTTACAAAGATAAATAGACCTAGTCATAAGCTTCGTTTGGTGTACTTTGCTTAGCCGAATGAGTAAATTAATGTCAGGTTTACTTCAGGTAGTCGAACTCCTGTTCGCTTATTTATTGAGCCCAGAATATCTATGATTGATAGGCCCTCCTTATTTTTGATTAATGTCCATATTTATTTAAGTAAATATACTTTTAGTCGGCGGCTACAAAATAAATTAAATTTTTTATATCTTTTTGTGGATGAATTTATTGTATTTATCTCGCCTTGTAATCAAATCACCTAATATTTCGAATATTCCCTATGAACGATGATAATAATTTTTGGCTTATATATTTGGGTGAATCGGTTCATCATTTGGTAATGAACGTTTTATAGCTTGATAAATGTAGAAGCTAAGTATCTTAACAAAAACCAAAATATTAATGATTTTAACTATATCTATATTTTTTTAACTCGCCAACCCCCCTCTTCGTTTCTAAGTACGCCTATCTTTGCTTTTCATCAGCGGCCTTAACTTATTTGTATAGAAAACACATAATTAATGACGATTTTGTTTTTATAATGAAGTGGATAATAGGCATCAAGCAAGTTAAATCAGGCTTGATTTATAATTATTGAGTCAAGTTAATTTTAATGTAATTCATTGTTTTTATTTGATTTTTTATTTATTTGTAATTGATTTTTTTAATCGTTACATTAATTTATTCGCGTGGAAGTATTCTTTCACTTGTATGCTGCACTTAGTTTATATAAATATATAATGTAAACTTATCGATACAGGTGAGTTGCTAGTTAATTGTTTTTACTAGTTCTTGTGAGTGCTCGAATGATTTTTTATTTGCTGTTTGTTTTATTTTTAGTTCGGTTTATAGGTTTTTAATTTCTTACTGGTTGGTATTTAATTGTTGGATCTAATTTCGCTATTGAATCTAAATTGACTGCGTTGTTTCCTAAAATAATTTATCACTATCAGATGCATCTAAATGACGCTGAATCCTCACTCTCATTGGCCACTTCAGTGGCGTTGTTGGTCAACTCCCAGCTTAAGGCGCAGCCATCCTAGGCTGTTCCGCTATTTAGCCAGTTAACTGACGAACAGGCATATCTAGACTCGTCATTCTGTTTACCGCCCCTACACTTGCCATCATTTCTCCCACTTGCGTATTGTAATGACACAAGCTCTGTTTTCCACTTAGCAGCCGTGTGTAACGGTGCATCGCCGTCTCGGATAATGAGCGCTCATAGTAGCCCGATTGGTTTTTCCACTCTTCAGCATTTCATTCTTTAGCGCTTTAAGCTCTTGACTACAAGGGGGGGGCTTTCTTCCCTGCAACTGGCGTTTTTGCTTGCGGGATGGCAGGAATAACGCCTTTGCGTTTCAATCGCGTATAACAGTGCTTGGTCGCATCGACACCATCTGCTGAGACTTGGATTATTTTACGACGAAGCGGATTTGAGAGTGTCGATAAACGTTGCCATCATGCTCTGAATTGAGCGAAGCCACCATGCTCACCACTTCATGTGTATCTGCATCGACAGCAAGATGAACTTTACGCCATATTCGGCGCTTTTCCTTTCCATGCTTGCGAACCCTCGATTCGCCTTCAGCAAACACTTTTAGGTCCGTTGAATCAATCACGAGGAGGTTAATTGGGCCTCTATTGCGTCAGCGATAGCTCACATTCACGGTTTTTGTTGGTTTACGAATACAGCTGTAGTCAGGTGATTGAAGGTCGACATTCATCAGTAGGAATATAGAGTTGATAAGGCCTACCAAGGTGCCAAGCGGAAGCTTAAACATAGTTTCTATCATCAGTGCAGTGCAGTGCATGCCGTGCCGATGGCGGTATTACTATCGGTGTCGCCGCGATCTCGACGACCAGTTGCGTGTTGACTCATTCAGCCAACAGTAATTGAACCTCACTAGGTTAAGGCCATGTTGTATTGCTTCCAGTTAATGATGTTGCTTTTTACTTTGTCTATGGCACGACCTAAATGTAGCGGCTTAACGATTAGATCGCGGAAAGCCCGAAAGGTTCATTCTAATTTAGGCAACAACGCCGTTTGTCATCTCTGGCTAGGATTTGACTGGTCGTTCGATATTAGGCTGGTTGATTTTGAAGAATTATCAGTTGAGACCGTCTTTGATGTAGGGAGCATAAACCGTCACAGGCGTGATATGAAACCTGCTGAACGGCAGTGTATGCGTCGTCTGGTTTTGGCCTCCGTTTACGTTATCCATCAGTTAAAAGTGATGGGCATTTCTCTTCGGCTACCGATAAAAATACCCGGTAAACCGGGTATTGATGAGTCGTGGACGACCGCTTAGTTCACTAATCCATGGTTGGCATTACAAACGTGCTGCTATGTTGCTCTAAACGGACGCTAGTTGGCCAACGACTGGTAACTGTTTTCATACGGGTATAAAAGCGCACTCCGTCGTTGCCGTGGACATTGAGCGGCCCAAAAATAGAGCGCTTCCAGCCCCCGAAACTGTGGAAGGCCATCGGTACTGGAATGGGCACATTCACGCCGATCATCCCGACTTGAACATCTTCACTAAACTGACGGGCGGTCTCACCATCACGGGTAAAGATAGCGGTGCCATTGCCGTACTCATGACGATTGATTAGGGCCAGAGCAGTGTCGTAATCGCTGACACGCACAATTGCCAGTACCGGACCAAAAATTTCTTCTTGATAGAGGGTCATCTCCGGGGTGACCTGATCGATCAGAGTTGGGCCCACAAAATAACCAGCCTCGTGACCAGCTACGCTGAAGTTTCGACCGTCTACCACAATGCTTGCCCCTTGGCTTTCCCCTGAGCTGATATATTGATAGATCTTCTGCTTATGTGGTTCGGAAATCACCGGCCCCATGTCGTTTTCTGGTCCATCGACAATGCCCGGTCCAACTCGCATCTGGGCGATTTTATGTTGCAGGTTTTCAAGCAAGGCATCACCAATTTCATCGCCAACTACAACCGCCACTGACAGGGCCATGCAGCGCTCACCTGCGGCGCCAAAAGCGGCTCCCATGATGGCACTCGCTGCCATTTCCAGATCGGCATCGGGCATCAAGATACAGTGATTTTTGGCGCCGCCTAAGGCCTGACAACGTTTACCATGGGCAGATGCGGTAGCGTAAATATATTCGGCTATCGGGGTGGAACCAACAAAGCTGACCGCTTGCACGCGAGGGTCGCTTAATAGCACATCGACCGCTTGTTTGTCGCCGTTGACTACATTAAACACGCCATCGGGGAGTCCCGCCTCTTTGAGCAGTTCTGCCATGATCAGGCTGAGTGAGGGATCTTTTTCCGAAGGCTTTAGTACAAAGCTATTACCGGTTGCCAGTGCGATCGGGAACATCCACATCGGCACCATTGCGGGGAAGTTGAATGGTGTAATCCCGACGCAAACTCCCAGCGGCTGCATTAAGGAATGACTATCCACACCCGTTCCGACATTGGCAGAGTGTTCGCCTTTTTGTAAATGTGGAATACCACAAGCAAATTCAACCACCTCTAAACCCCGAGTGACTTCGCCGACGGCATCGGAGTATATTTTACCGTGTTCATTGGAGATCACGCGAGCTAGGCGATCGATGTTTTGTTCCAGTAAGCCTTTAAATTTGAACATCACTCGAGAGCGTTTTAAAGGCGAAGTTTTGGCCCACGCAGGAAAGGCATTTTCGGCAGCGGCAATCGCTTCTCTAGTTTCTTCCGCACTGCTTAAGGCGACTTGTTTAGTCTGCTCGCCAGTCGCGGGATTGTAGATAGCAGCCAAGCGCTGACTGCGAGTTTCACGGATTTGACCGTGGATAAAATTCTGAACGGTTTCCATTATTAATCCTTAGTTGGCCCTAGTGATTGAATAAGCCAGCATCAGCGGCCATTTGATTGAGATTTTTGTAACCCAACTTGGCGTAGGTGAGGGGATGCGCAATGGCAGGATCTTGTTCTGCTTCGACCACCAGCCAGCCTTGATATTGATGTGCAGCCAAGACTTGCAGAATCGGCGGATAGTCCACACCACCGTCTCCAGGAACGGTAAAAACACCATCTAGGACCGCGTCAAGAAAGCTGGTTTTACGGTTTTTAACATCAGCGAGGATATCCAGACGAATGTCTTTGGTATGGACATGATTGATCCGATGGGCCCATTTTTTAGCGACTTTCAGCGGGTCGTCACCAGCAAACACAAGATGACCAGTATCCAGCAATAAGCCGACTTCATCCCCGGTGTGTTGCATTAGTTGGTCGATATCTGCGGCTGATTCAATCACCGTTCCCATATGATGGTGATAGGCAACCTGAACCCCCTGGCTTCGGGTGTAGCGTGCAAATTCGGTGAGCTTCTTACCATAGTCCTGCCATTGCTCGGCTGGGAATTGCGGACGAAGGTGGACAGGGGTGTCCTGTTTACCGTGGATACAGTGGGTGACCTCGGCAAATACCATCACCTTGGCTCCGAGTTCGCGAAGTAAGGTGAGATGGTCTTGAACTGCCTCAATTTCTTGCTCCACGCTACGGCTTAGCAGCTCTCCCGAATACCACCCCGAGACTAATTGAAGCTGGTGTTGAGCAAGAATGGGGCCTAATACACTGGCTTCACGAGGGAATTTATTTCCCAACTCAAATCCACTGAAACCAGCTAATACACCTTCTGAGAGGCAAGTTTCTAAGGGGGTTTCGGCACCTAAAGACGGTAGATCATCATTGGTCCAGGTGAGTGGGTTAATTCCAATTTGTACGGTCATTATTGCTGCCCTCCTATTAAATTATTTGACGTTGTTTTGCTGCTTCATAGCGTTGACGTGCGGCGCGAACGGGTTCGCGAACCGAGACTTCCGGTATCGCCACTTCCCACCAGGAACCGCCCGATTCCGTGGTGCTAAGTGGATCGGTGTCCAAGCTAATCACATAGCTGATGGGAGAAGCCTTCGCGCGCTGTAAAGCTTGTTCAAGCGCTGAAATGTTGGTCACTTGCTCAGCCTGTGCACCTAACGAACGGGCATGCGCCGCAAAATCGGTTTTTGGGGCACCCTGTTCGACGCTATTACAATCTTGCAGTAGATTATTAAACCCGGCGCCGCCACAAGCTTGTTGTAAACGGTTGATACAGCCATAACCGCGATTATCAAGAACCACAATAATCAGCTTCTGCCCCAGCATCACCGAAGTGGCAATTTCAGAATTAAGCATTAGGTAAGAGCCGTCGCCGACCATCACAAAGATTTCCGATTCTGGTTTTGCCATTTTAACCCCAAGACCCCCGGCAATTTCGTAGCCCATACAAGAGAAGCCATATTCGAGGTGATAACCTTTGTCGTAGCGGGTACGCCATAGCTTATGCAGTTCACCGGGTAAGCCACCGGCGGCACATACCACGATATCTTGCTCGCCAGCGCTGCGGTTCACCGCCCCAATAACTTCTGCATCGGTAGGCAGAGAGCTGTGGCGATCGGTCATGGCAATCGATACGGTTTGATTCCATTGCTGACGGTACTGTTCGGCTTGGTCGCGCCAGTCGGCAGTGCTGCTCCAACCGTCTAATGCCGTATGTAGCAGCGGTAGAACCCGTTTAGCATCTGCAACCAAGGCTTGGCTGTAATGTTTGCTGGCGTCGAAGCCGTTGATATTAATGGATATGATGCGAGCATCGGCCTTGAACAAGGCCCGCGAACTAGAGGTAAAGTCTTGCAAACGGGTGCCAACAGCAATCACCACGTCGGCTTCTTTGGCCAGGTGGTTGACGGCTTCGGAACCAGTGACGCCAATCGCCCCCAGATTGCAGACGTGATCCCAAGGTAAAGCACCCTTACCTGCCTGGGTTTCACCAACTGGCAGCTGATAAGCTTCGACAAAGGCTTTAAATTCGGCGGTGGCTTCGGAGTAGTGAATCCCTCCTCCTGCGATCACCAGTGGTTGCTTGGCCTGTTGTAGCAACGCCACTGCTTGGGCTAGTTCAAATTCGTCGGCTCCCATGCGGCGAACATGATGAATTTTCTCGGCAAAGAAATGCTCGGGGTAGTCAAAGGCCATGGTTTGCACATCTTGTGGTAGCGCCAAGGTGACTGGTCCACATTCGACCGGATCGGTGAGTACTCGCATCGCTTGCGGTAAGCTGTTGAGCAATTGTTCTGGCCGGGTGATGCGATCGAAAAAACGACTGACCGGTTTGAAGCAATCGTTGGGCGTGATGGTGGCATCGCTCCAGTTTTCGATTTGCTGTAATACCGGATCGGGTTCGCGAGTGGCAAAGGTATCACCCGGTAACAGTAAAATAGGCAGCCGATTTACATGGGCGAGAGCGGCTGCGGTGACCATATTCAGAGCCCCTGGACCGACCGAACTGGTTGCGGCCATCATGCGTCGGCGATTATTCGCTTTAGCAAAAGCGATGGCACTGTGGGCCATCGCCTGTTCATTATGGGCTCGATAAGTTGGTAAGCTGTCGTTGACGTGATACAGGGCTTCGCCTAGTCCGGCGACATTACCGTGGCCAAAAATGGCAAATACCCCGTGGAAAATCGCTTGAATTTCACCGTCAATCTCAACTTTCTGTGCCTGCATAAACTTCACCAAGGCTTGAGCCATGGTTAAACGCACGGTTTTTGCTGTTGTCATCTGAATTTCCTCTTAGCCGCGTTCACGCCACATGCGTATTAGGCTATGGTAATTGCGTTTGATCTGTTGGTTCAGTTGTTGGGCGCCAATTTCCCCCGCCAGCCAAGCTTGTGCAGGCTTGCCAAAAATGGTGCGCCCCACCGCAAAGCCTTTAACTAGTTTGCTGGGTGCGGCTTGATTAAAGCCTGCTCGTAATTCTTCTTCGGGTGCATCTAGACCAAGTAGGACCACCCCGTGACAGTGGGGATCGCGTTCTGCGATGAGCGTTTCAATTTGTCGCCAGCTATCGCTTTGCATGGGTGGAAGTTTCCACCAATCTGGTTTCACTCCCAAGTTATAGAAGCGCTGCATGGCGCGCAGGTACAGCGAGTCGTTACGAGCCATATCGGCGGGTAGAATGACTTCTAACAGCATTTCATGGCCCGATTGACAACAGGCGGCGTACACCTCTTGGATCTGCTTCTCCTGTGCGAGGCGCAGTGGGTGGGCATCTTCTGGATGAAAGAACACTAAACATTTTACGATGTGCTCCAGCGGCCATTCGATGAGTTGTGAACCAATATTGCCGTGTTCCATCGCCAGTGGTCGTGAACCTGGAAGCTCTACCGGTCTGGCAATCCACCAGTCGCTTCCGGTGACTTCATTTAATACCCTTTGACCAAAGCGGCTATCACATAGAATGCCTGCTTTTCCTTGTAGCTCTGCTTCTGCGGTAACTTCTTGGCAAGCTTTAAAAATCAATTGCTTTAGGGGAGCAATAAGGCTGAGGTCGGCACCTGCTTCACGCGCCATTTCGACAAACTGGATCCGGTGATCAAAGGCCAATATGCATAACTCTCCCCAGCTTCTATCGCGGGTAGTGACGCGGTGGAGATGGTTTAAGTGTGGATCTAAATCTGGACGTGGCACTACTGCGGCACGCGACAGATAATCATCGAGCTCTTCTTTACTAGGCATCGCTGGCGCGCAACCGTGGCGTGACACCACTAAGGCACCGCAGGCATTGGCGTAAGCGCCCGCTTGTTGCCAGCTTTCATCATTTAGGTAACCGCGTAATAAGCCGGACATAAAGGCATCGCCAGCGCCAAGTACGTTTAATACATCCACTTGTACGCCTAAGGCGTTAATACCTGCATCTAGATTGTTGGGGATAGCTTCGGTAAATATTGAGCACCCCAAGGTTCCGCGTTTGCAAACAAGCGTTGCATTGGATACTTCACGGACGCTTGTTAACGCGCTAAGGGTGTCGGTTGACCCTCCGGCAATATGGATCTCTTCCTCTGTCCCGACAATCAGGTCGAATAAACCTAATACCTCTTGTAATTGGCGGGTAACTTCCGTTGATTGGATAAAGCGTGTCTCTCCATCACCCAGTGATGTAAGGCCCCAAAGCACCGGTCGATAATCAATATCCAGTGCGGTTTTTACGCCGTGTTTACGCGCATATTTGAGAGCGGTTATTACGGCTTCGCGTGTGTTTGGGTGAGACAGGTGAGTCCCGGTAATTGCTAAGCATCGGGCGGAGGCAATATAGCCTTCGTCGACATCATCTGCACGAATCGCCATATCGGCGCAGTTATCACGATAGAAAATGAGCGGGAAGGTGTCTTCATCTTTAATACCCAAAATAACTAGTGCTGTGAGGCGTTCTTTATCGGTGATAAGGTGACTGGTATCAACGCCCACACGCTGTAGTTCTTCACGTAAGAAACGTCCCATGTGTTCATCACCAACCCGTGCGAACATTGAAGACTTCAGTCCTTGGCGGGCGGTCCCATAGGCGACATTCCCGGAAGATCCGCCTAAGTATTTGGAAAAAGAGCCCATATCTTCCAAACGTGCGCCTATTTGTTGACCATAGAAGTCAACCGCCACTCGCCCCATACAAATCAGATCAAGCTTCTTATCAAGAGCCTTCATTGTTTCGTCACTCCTTAAAAACGTGTTGGTTTCTCACCTAGGATACTTAGCTAGCATCCGCTTTATCTTACACCCTATATGAAATATATATTTCGAATCAAAGTCAATGCGAAATATTTAATCTGAAGTGTGATCGGTGATCTGTTTTTCGTTCATTACCATAAAATCGAAGGGCAAATGATTTCATTTTTGACTCGCAATTATCGCTTAAAACGAGACTTTAATAAGTGGAATGAAAATTCCACAAAGACTTATCGGTAACAATAATAAATCCTCGCAATTACTATTTACCACTTTAAATTAATTAAAATCAATTAGTTAGTTGTTATTTTTAAAATAGAATATAAATTTCAATGAGACCAGCTTAACACTTTTAACAATTAAGAAACATTGGGGCTGGTTATATTTACAACATCATTTTATAGTTCAATACCAAGGGCAAATAATTACTATTCAAGACTTTCGGCAAGGCTTTTACTAGCTTATACGCCATAAGAATTGAAATTTTTGTATGAAATACAGGACGTTCTATCGTTCAATGTGAAATGAAAATTTCATTTTGAGTCCTGATGGTTGATCAATAACAAAGGAGATATTCATGCCATCATTTAAACAATACCTCACCCGGGGGCTTAGTCCCGTGAGACAACTCATGACAATGAGCTTCTCTATGCTTAAAGGTGTTTTGGTTGTCGCAGGCTTTTTGCTGCTGACGGCTTGTGGTCAAGAAGAGGCGAAAAGTGATGTCACCCGGATCGGTGTGGCGATCCCTAATTTTGACGATACCTTCATGGTGTATATGAAAGATGCCATGGACAAATATGCTAAGCAGCAAAATGGAAAAGTTGAACTGTTGTTTGTTGATGCGAAGGAAGACACCGCCAAACAATTGGGTCAGGTTGAAAACTTTATTGTTCAGAAAATGGATGCGATTGTCTTAGTGCCAGTGAACACCGAAGCAACGCAGCCGATGACTGATAGCATCGTGAAGGCGGGTATTAAACTGGTTTATTTGAATCGTCGTCCGTCTTACCTCCCGCAAGGAGTGTCTTATGTGGGATCCGAAGAGTTGAAGTTTGGTGAAACTCAAGCAGCCTATGCCGCGAAAGCTAAAGAAGGTGGCAATGTTGGGATCTTAATGGGGATGTTGACTCAAGAAGCGGCGATTATGCGAACCAAGGGTGTCGAAGATTATTTCGCCGATAAACCTAAGTTTAAGGTGGTACGTAAACAAACCGGTTTATGGCAGCGTACCCAAGGGATGTCGGTCATGGAAAACTGGCTGAATTCTGGCGATAAGCTCGACATCATTTTAGCCAACAATGATGACATGGCTTTGGGTGCCATTCAGGCCTTGCAAGCCGCCGGTAAACTTGATGACACATTAGTGGTTGGTGTTGATGCAACACCCGATGGTTTGACGGCGGTTAAAAGTGGTGCGTTGAATGCCACGGTATTCCAAGACGGTTCGGGTCAAGCCCGTGCGGCGATTGATACTGCGGTTGATGCTGTAAAAGGGAAACCGCATGAGCAGATTACTTGGATCCCAGCAGAACTCGTCACCAAAGATAATTTGGCTGCCTTTGAAGCCAAACATAAAAGCTAAATTGTGCGTCGCAAACGCTCACGTGATACCAATCTAGACAAGTCAATGTTTAAAGCGCGCAGCGGCTTGTTTAGCTTGGTCACACGCTAGTCATTTATGTTGTGGCTCTATTCCATGTTTCTATAGTTGCTGTGGTGGAGCCCTTTGGGGAGTATTCAATATGAGTCAAGTTTTACTCGAAATGCGTGGTATCACCAAGAGTTTTCCGGGTGTCAAAGCATTAGACAATGTTCGGTTGACCTTAAGAGAAGGTCGCGTTATGGCCTTGATGGGAGAAAATGGCGCTGGTAAATCCACACTGATGAAGGTGATGTTTGGTATTTATCAACGCGATAGTGGCAACATTTTTTATCGAGGAAAAGCGGTTGAATTTTCTGGGGCTAAAGATGCCTTAGAAGCTGGGGTTTCGATGATTCATCAGGAATTATCGCCGATCCTCCACCGTAGTATTGCTGAAAACATATGGTTAGGACGAGAGCCGTTAAAAGGCCCGTTAAAACTGATTGACCATCCAAAAATGTATCGTGATACAGAAGCCTTGTTGGAAAAACTCGATCTTCATTTAGACCCAAGAACGCCGATGGTCGATCTGACGGTGGCCACCATACAAATGGTGGAGATTGCCAAGGCCATTTCCTACAACTCAGAGATTATCATTATGGATGAACCGACTTCGGCGCTGACCGATAAAGAAGTCGCTCACCTATTTAAGATCATCGATATGCTGAAGTCTCGAGCTTGTGCGGTGGTTTATATTAGCCACAAAATGGATGAGATTTTTCGTATTTGCGATGATATCACGGTGTTTCGTGACGGGTGCTTTATCGGTGAACGTGAGGCCAAAGACACGAATAATGACGAATTGGTGCAAATGATGGTGGGGCGAGATCTGGGGGATGTTTTTCCACCACCAACCGCTAAACCGGGCAAAACTCGCTTAGAAGTGCGTGATCTGACGGTTAAAGGTTCATTTGAGAGTGTTAGCTTTGATCTTCGTGAGGGAGAGATCCTCGGGATCGCAGGATTAGTTGGCGCGGGACGAACCGAGCTAATTGAAACCTTGTTTGGGGTGCGTCAAAAAGATGCGGGCTTGATTCGTATCAATGGCAACGAGGTGGATATTAAAACACCGCAAGATGCGATTCGCCATAAAATGGCATTTTTGACCGAAGATCGACGCCAATCGGGCTTGTACCTGATGCTGGATATCTTTGCCAATACCTCGATTGCCCACCTCGATGCCTACCGTAACAAAGTAGTGAATGTCTTAGATGTTCGGAAAATGCGTACCGACAGTGCCGAGCATTGTAAGAAGCTCAAGGTTAAAACCCCTGATATGCATGAAACCATCGATAACCTCAGTGGTGGAAATCAACAAAAAGTATTGCTGGCGCGTTGGATGCTGACCAAGCCGGACATTTTGTTTCTTGATGAACCGACTCGCGGTATCGATGTTGGTGCGAAATCAGAAATTTACAAATTAATGCGCTTACTAACGGGAATGGGGAAGAGCCTGGTGATGATCTCATCCGAACTGCCAGAAGTGATGGGGATGAGTGATCATATTCTGGTGATGCATGAAGGTCAGCTTAAAGGTGCCGTCGCAGGTTCTGATGCCTCCCAACAAAAAATTATGACGATGGCGCTGAGCTAGCTTTCAGAGTGTGAAAAGAAAGCTAAGTAGCTAGAAAAACTATTTAAGGAATAGAGTGATGATTGCGAAACTGCTTAAGGCGAGCCCCAGTGTTGAGGCGTCGAACAACAATATGAAACGTTTTGTTTCTAAGTACGCGATTTATGTCGTCTTTGTCGCCATGTGTATCGTGATGTCGATTTTATCACCGGTGTTTCTTTCGGTTGCTAATTTATTGAACGTTGCGACTCAGATGGCCAGTGTTGGTCTGTTGGCCTTGGGTGTGACAATTATTATTATCACCCGCGGCATCGACCTTTCTTCGGGATCTGTTTTGGCGGTGGCTGCGGTGGTGTCTGCCAGTATGGCGCAAACTATCGATTGGGGGATGCGGATGTATCCTAATATGCCGGAACTGCCGGTTATTGTTCCAATTCTAGCGGCATTAGCGGTCGGCGCAGTGTGTGGTTACATTAATGGTGCCTTGATTGCCTATACCAGGCTCCCGCCCTTTATTGCGACTTTGGGGATGATGATCGTTGCTCGTGGCGCTGCGCTGTTGTATTCCGATGGCCGCCCGATTAGCAGCCTGACAAGTTCCTACCAATGGATTGGCCAGGGGAATATTCTAGGAGTCCCGGTACCGATCCTGATTTTCATTGCACTTGCAGTGTTATCCTACATTTTGTTGAACTATACCCGATTTGGTAAGTACGCTTACGCGATTGGTGGCAACGAGACTGCCGCTTATGTATCGGGTATTAATGTCACAAAGTACAAGATTTTGGTGTATACCTATGCCGGCACGCTGGCAGGGATTGCGGCTTTGATCCTCTCTGCTCGCATTAACTCGGGTCAACCGGGTTTAGGGGTGATGTACGAGCTAGACGCGATTGCGGCTGCGACGGTTGGTGGTGTTTCTCATGCCGGTGGTATTGGTACTATTCAGGGAACTATTATCGGAACCATGATAATGGGGGTTTTACAAAACGGTCTCGATTTGCTGAATATCTCCGCATATTGGCAGCAAATTGTTAAAGGCTTGGTGATCATTGGTGCCGTTATGTTTGATATGAAACGTCACCGTAAGGGACACTAAGTTCTGTCGGTATCTAAGTGAGATGATGTAGGATCAGTTTGATGGCAATGATCCTACATTCGTTCCGATAATCGATAATCGATAATTGAGCTGCTATTCTATTCCGTCTCATCGCTCTCTTTGTTGTTTCAATCCATTCCTTATATCAAACACATTTCGAAACAAAAATTTCATTTACTTTTGGTATACGGTATATTTACGGAAAATGTATTTCAATTTTTAGTTCAGGAGAGTCTAATGAAAGCTGCCGATTCGCTGAGTGAACTGCAGGAACATATTCGTCATAATTACGCGGATCTGAGTAAACGTCTCCAGCAAGTTGCTAAGTATATCCTTGATAATTCGAATAGTGTTGCCTTTGATACGGTGGCTGTCATTGCGCAGCAAGCGGAAGTGCCGCCATCTACACTGATTCGGTTTGCCAATGCCTTTGGTTTTAGTGGTTTTAACGATATGAAACAGTTGTTTCGTCGTAATTTAGTTGAAGAGACAACCAGTTATACCGATCGGGCGCGTTTATATAAACAGCTGGAAAGTGACCCGTTACCACCGGAAACGCCGAAGGGGATTTTGGAAGAATTCGCCCGGGCAAACTGTCAGGCGATGAATCACTTAGTGTCGCAAATTTCCGAAGAAAACCTGCAGCAGGCGGTTGATATCTTACAGCGTGCGGAAAATATCTATCTGATTGGTCTACGTCGTTCGTTTAACGTGGCTTCTTATTTGACTTATGCTTTCCGGCATCTCAATAAACGGGCATTTTTAATCGATGGCTTGGGGGGGATGTTTAAAGAACAATTGAGTATGATTGGCCCAAAAGACGCCGTGGTGGCGATTAGTTTTAGTCCTTACGCTCAAGAAACGGTGATGTTGAGTGAAGTTGCATCTAAAGCGGGGGCACAGCAAATTGTGATTACCGATAGTCAGATCAGTCCTTTGGCCTCATTTAGTGATGTTTGTTTTGTGGTGAAAGAAGCTAAAGTTGACGCGTTTCGTTCTCAATCTGCATCGCTTTGTTTGGCGCAAACACTGGCGGTTTCAATGGCCTTTGAAGAGCGAGAGTAAAGTGATTGAGAGAACAAGCAAAGCCGTGTACGCGGCTTTGCTTGTTTTTATCGACAGAAAAAACTGTTTGAATCTCAAGCCTTGTCTGGTAGGAGGCGCTTATAGGGCCACAGTCATACCTGACTTGAGCGATAGTAAGGCGGCATCTGCCATTTTTAGTGCCAATTCCCCATCATCGCCTGAACATTCTGGGCTTGCGCCATTCAGCACATCCACAAAGTGTTGCCACTCTGCAATGTAAGCGTCCTTATAGCGTTCAAGGAAGAAAAGCATCGGTTTTGCTGCATGTTGCCCGGTATGTGTCCACTGGCTCACCAGACTTTCTCGTTGGTTTTCGGCTTGAAGCATCCCGAGTTCGCCATGTAACTCGAGTCGCTGATCGTAGCCATAGCCTGAGCGACGGCTATTTTGGATGACCGCCATGGCTCCCGAGGGGAAGTTGAGGATCAGTACCGCAGTATCGATATCACCCGCTTCACCAATCGCAGGATCAACTTTACAACTGCCATGCGCTGAAATTGACAGCGGGTCTTCCCCGAGAATAAAACGGGCCATATCCAAATCATGAATCGTCATGTCTCGGAAGATGCCGCCAGACACTTGACTATATTCGGCTGGTGGTGGCTCAGGATCCCGCGAGGTAATCGTGAGGGTGGCTGGTGCGCCAATCGCGCCTTGGTCCAACTGCTGTTTTAATGCCCGAAATTGAGGATCGTAGCGGCGGTTAAAGCCTACTAGGATCGGTACTTGATGGGTTTTCACTACGGCCAGGCAATCGCGGACACGGCTGATATCTAAGTCAATCGGTTTCTCACAGAAGATCGCTTTCCCTGCTTTGGCGGCAAGTTCTATTAAATCGGCGTGGGTGTCTGTTGCTGAACAAATACATACGCCATGGATCTGCTCATCTTGCATGGCTAGTTCAAGAGTCTGACGTTGCGCGCCATACTGCTGGCAGAGTTGTTCGGCATTCACATCATAGGGGTCGATCACTGAATACAAGCGTGTTTGTGGATGATTGGCAATATTGACAGCATGGACTTGTCCAATCCGTCCTGCACCGAACAGTGCGATATTAAACATGTTGTGCTCCTTAGGGGTGTGACAGAAGAAAACCCACCGTTGAACATAATTGAGCGGGTTTACGTTTGGGTAATGGGGCCTTACATAAATTAATTGAAGCTTCATTGTCGCCTCGAGTTATGCGCTGACATAGCTTGCAGAGTTAATCCAAGCGTGATCTTTTTCCCATGCAAATAACCATTTTCGAGTGGGTCCTGCCATTACATTTAAGTAGTAACTGTTATAGCCAGCAATTGTCGCTACCGGATGATAACCCTTGGGCACCATCACCACGTCTTTGTCATAGACTGCCATAGATTCATCGAGCTCACGATCATCGGTGTAAACTCGTTGCATGCAAAAGCCTTGCGGTGGATTGAGGCGGTGATAGTAGGTTTCTTCCAAATAGGTTTCGTTAGGCTCGGCATCTTGATCGTGCTTATGGCTGGGATACGAACTGGTACAACCTTCTTCGGTGTAAACTTCTACCACTAGCAGGCTATCGGCTTCTTTGCTATCGGGGAGAATATTGTGAACATAACGTTGATTTCTGCCTTGGCCTCGATGCTCTGCATCAATATGCGCTGGTGTGATCAGTCGTGTTGGATAATTTCCTTTTCCGGGTGCTTCGCAGACAGCCAACTCAAGCTTGCTATTCGCAACAATGGTCACCGCTTCGTTGATAGCGACATAGACAGCATAGGGTTTTTTCTTTTCAAAGGGACTCATACGGTCGCCAATATTAGCGAAGGTTTGTTGTGGGGTTTTGATGGTTGCCCGCCCAGAGACCAACACCAAACATTTTTCATTGTCGCTTGCGTCTAGGGTAAACGATTCACCCCGTTGCCGTTCATAGACTTTAAAACCAACATATTGCCAGCCTGCCGATTGGGGGGTGATCTCTTGGACTAATCCTTGATTGTTGTGGGGTTGATATTTAGATAACAAGCGAGGCATAAGTGAATACTCCATCGATTAAGATAAAATGTATTTTTCATTACTCTAGCCATATGGAATTAAAATTTCATTGTTAATTTTGTATTTGATGATTTTTTGTGGGCTATTTAACAAGTTTTAAACAAAGCCACCACATTTGTTAGCGCCGATTTGATTGGCGATTGCTTGAAGCGCATCTATCGATGGTTGGTGTAAACAACGAAGGATGGGCTAGCGGCATAGTGCTGTTTAAGGTGCGGTATAAATTGGCGGCCTTGACCATCGATTAAACTCAGGGAATTGACAGGAGAATATTAAACCATGGACAGGAAGTTACATTGAGGCTGAGCAAGCCACCTTGTATAACAGCTGGCTTGTTGCGTATTCGTTTCGTTGTTTAGCGCTTTAATTTAAATTGGCGAAGCAGATTATTTAGCTCTTGAGATTCCTTTGAAAGCTCAGTGGCTTTAAACAGCTTGCAGTTGATGTCTCGGGCGAAGAGCTGAGTTGCTTCAATCTTTATAGCTACATCGGTGAAGTGATAGGACTACAAGGAAAAATCCGTTGTAGCCCTATCCTAGGAAAGGAGCCTCATTTAAGATTATGTTTCCGCTGAAGGCGCTGCCTTAATGCCTTAGTCGGGATATAGATTTCGTATCGACACAAATTCATCAATGTTCTCTAGAAAAAGATCAATCAAGTTTGGGTCAAATTGTGCACCTTTACTTTGTTCGAAATACTCGATGACTTGTTCGAGAGGCCAGGCATCTTTATAGCAACGTTGGCTTTTTAATGCGTCGAATACATCAGCAATCGCCGTAATTCTGGAGTAAATATGGATCTTTTCTCCTGACTTTTTATGTGGATAACCGTTGCCATTCCAATGTTCGTGATGTTCTAGCGCGACAATGGCCGCCAACGCAATGATATCGCCATCGTCATTATGTAGCAGTTGGTAGCCAATTTGGGTATGGGTCTCCATTAATGATCTTTCTTCAGCGCTGAGCCGCCCAGGTTTATTTAAAATCGCTTCTGGAATACCAATTTTTCCTACATCGTGCATCGGGCTAATAATTTCTAATACTTCGCAATCTCTGGCCGAAAGCCCTATCAGTTTACCGAGGTGAGCCGAAAGTTTGGCCACTCGCTTCACATGGTTGCCTGTTTCCCCCGAGCGGGTTTCAATCGAGTTACCTAGCACATGAATTAATTTCTTTTGGATCTGCAGTGTTTGGCTTTGTAGGTTAACGATCTGCTTATCTTTTTTACTCATTTCTTGGCGACGTTTAAGCAGATAACTGAGTAGCACAATCACTAAAACGAGAGCAAAGATAATGCTACCCGCGATAAAAAACAGCAGGTGATTGCGTTCCCAAAATGAAATCGGTCGACCGATTACCTTTGAGTTTGTTGGCAATAATGATTCGTCGATTTGGTATTTTTTTAAGGCGTGGTATTGAAATACTGGCGCTTGATCGGAGTTTACTTCGATGGGGGTCTTAACTGGTTTTGGCAATTGTCGCCCCAAAATATCCAGCATTTGCACGCCTTGCTTGTAGGAGCCGTTGACGTAGCCTCCTAATACATCTCCTTTGAGGTAAAAGTTCCAAAGTACAAATATAGGGGCTTTGCTAGCTGCGGATAGTTCTAGTGCGGTCTTGGTATAGCCATGATAAATGTTGTTGCTCACTTCGGTATTAAAGTGAGTTAATAACACTGCATCATCAGGGGATATCTGAGCGAGAATATTGCTGGTTTGTTGCAGCGTTTTATCCCTTATTTCGACTAATTTTAAGTTGGGTAAGCCTTTTAAGGCAGTCATAATGCGCGTTCTTAATAGCTCAGAGGAAACCCCGGAATCAGCCAGATAATAAAGTTGTTTCAACTTAGGCCTGAGTCTAATAATGAGTGCTAAATTTTCTTGAATATTGTCGAGTTCAAAAAGGACGGTACCTTTGTTTGTGGTCGGGCTGAGAGTGGCTTCGAAATCACCAATGCCTGCCGCAACGGTGGGTAGATTTTTCAGATTGGGAATATCTAAACGCTTGAAAAAGCGAAGGGCGTTATCGTCGGTAAGCAGTACTCCGTCAAAATGATAATTTTGGTACTTTATTGCCAGATATTCTTTTAGTTTCTGATAGTAGGCTTGGGAGTATAAACGTTTACTATCGATATACTCGACGGATAGCTTAAGTGGGTGGGTTGCAGCATCGGCTGCGTCTCTAATGCCTCGTTGAAATTCTCGGGTCCATTCATAATCTGAGTCATAAGAATGTAATACCAGAATGTGCTGCTTTCCTTCTGCGGCGTAGCTGGTTGGGCAGGCAAGACAGAGAGTCAGTAGCAAACAATAGCGCAGAAGCTCCTTCACTTAAGTTGTCTCCTTATAACTTAGTGTGGTCAATGAAAGGCACATAGGTGCTGATTCAGCAGTGCATATGACTAATGCCTCACTCAGCGAATCAATATCCCTGAAAATGGGAGCTTTGTCTCTAGTTAACGGTTTACTGATTAAAATCGACGGTTTTCATGCATGAACAAGACTGACGATTTGTATTATCAATTTAATATCTCAGTATAAATCGACTTGAGCAAGCTATTTTTAACTGAAGAATAAAAGCTATATCAAAGTCTTACAATTTTTGCAGTCATTTGTTATTTATGACTCAAAATTAGTTCTCTTCTCAGCGTGAAGGTTACAATTTTATTCAAATGGATGATACATTCGGGGTAATCGTTTTCCTTTTTGTTGGCTTTATGCCGGATTGAAACGTCTATTTAGACTTATTACTTTTGTTTTTCAAAAAACTATCACGCCAAATAAATTGAAAACCGACGATCACTGATTTACTCACGCACCGCCCTTCGAACCGTTCAAGCAGCAGTGATACTGCCGTTTCTCCCATATCGTGGGGGTAGAGTCGTAAGGTGGATAAACTGGGATGTAGATGTTCTGCACTTGGGATGTCATTAATACTAATTACTTGAATATCTTCAGGAATCCTTATTCCATGTTGATGAATCGCCTTAATCGCGCCCATTGCGACAATATCGGTTGCAGCAAATAGTATATCGGGCGCTGTACAACTTCTTAACATTTTGTTCACGCCATCAAAACCAGAGTCGATACAAAAGCGTTCACTGACGATGCAGCGTGCGGCATCGTAGAGCCCTTGTTGTTGGGTTAAAGCTCTAAAAACTTGGAGTCGCTCATCTTGATTACCAATAAAGGCTGGCCGTTGCGTGCCATTTTTCAGCATGGTGTTGACCACGAATTCAGCAGCTTTGGTTCGATCACATAAGACCGTATCGACATTTAATGCGTTGGGGGAATAATCAACGCAGACCAACTGGGCATTAAGCGACAATATATAGTCGATCTCTGCATCGGTAAAGTTACCGACACAAATCACGCCATTTGACTGGCTCAGTTCCCGTTCATGCTTCGATAAGTCTTTTTTAAATACTCGTTTAAGCGTGATGTCATGCATTTGGCATTTGTGTTCTAGACCAAGGCGAATATAGGTGAAATAGGGGTCATCTAACTCTTGCTCGGCGGAATGATGATAAACCACGCACAGTTGAATTGGGCTTTGGTGGCCGCGTTGGTAATTGGCCCGAGCAATAATACGTTGCTGCTCGGGTTGGTTTTGTCTACGCTGCCTAGGTGAAAGGTAAGCTAGGTTGGCGGCTACCTCTAATATTTTTTCACGTTTGTCATGACTAATCGATAAGGTTGGATCTTGATTAATGACGCGCGACACCGTTGACGGTGAAACTCCGGTCATTTTCGAGATATCGCTGAGTTTTGCCATATTTTAATCTCTTAGAATACTTCAGATATCTAGCGGATTGCTCTAGAGGTAGCAGTATACGATTAAACTAGTGGTGGGTTCCAAGTTGATTCCCCCTCGCCAAATAAATTATCTTATTTCGAGTGATAGAACAGCATGTTTGTTGGTTATTTGTTGGCATTTTGTTGTGTTTCTCAGTTGGAGGTAAAATTTAGTAAATTTTTACCTGTGAATTGCCGTTCTTGTTTTATATTTCGCATAAAAACTACAAAAGATGTGATGCCACGCGCTTTTAGGCCGAAATGAAATTTGCTAGATGTTGTAAGCACTCATCGTAAGCTTAATAATGTAAACGTTACCACCATTGTCATTCAGTATGGAGATTGGAGAGATGAATCGTTTGCAACTATTAAGTATTGCAGCTTTAGCTAGCTGTAGTGTTCAAGCCACTGAAATTACGGCATGGGCTTGGGATCCTAATTTTAACGTTGCAGCATTGAAGGAAGCGGCAAGCGTTTATCAAAAAGATCATCCTGATTTTACCTTAAATGTGATTGCTTCAGGTAAAGAAGATGTGGAGCAAAAATTACACACCATGCTAGCCTCGGGCGTGACGTCTGCCCTACCTGATATTGTATTGATCGAAGATTACAACGCTCAAAAATATTTGAATGCCTACCCCGGTTCGTTTCAAGCTATGCAGTCGGTGGTTGACTATCGTCAATTTGCACCTTACAAAGTCGAAGTGATGACTGTTGGTCAAGACGTGTATGGCTTGCCTTTTGATTCAGGGGTAGCGGGGTTGTTTTATCGCCGTGACTTGTTGAAGCAGGCGGGAATCAGTGCCGATGATTTGCAAAGTATCAGTTGGGATGAGTACATCGATATCGGTAAGAAAGTGAAGCAAACCACAGGCAAATATATGATGGGGTTTGATATTCAAGACACCGTGTTTATCCATATTTTGATGCAGTCGGGTGGCGAGTGGTTCTTTAATCATGATGGTAGTTTGAACATTTTGCATAACAAGGCTTTAAAAGAAGCATTGAAAACAGTGAAAGCGATCCATGATGCAAAAATTGTTCGTCCGGTATCGGGCTGGTCTGATTTTGTGGGTAGCTTCAACAGCGGCAAGGTTGCTTCGGTGACTTCTGGCGTGTGGATGATTGGCTCAGTGAAAAGTGAAGCCAGCCAATCTGGTCAATGGGGTGTCGCACCGATCCCTAAATTGAATCTGGCCAATTCCGTTCATGCTTCTAACCAAGGTGGTTCTAGCTGGTACGTATTGAGTGCG
This sequence comes from Agarivorans sp. QJM3NY_29, assembly GCF_050870835.2. Classification (NCBI taxonomy): domain Bacteria; kingdom Pseudomonadati; phylum Pseudomonadota; class Gammaproteobacteria; order Alteromonadales; family Alteromonadaceae; genus Agarivorans; species Agarivorans sp. QJM3NY_29. Next base: position 397,116 of record NZ_CP194036.2, read on the forward strand.
GGTAAACAGCCTCAATTGGCCATCGACTTTTTGGATAAAACCTTTGGTGGCGATGTTGATATGTACCAGAAATTGTTAGTTGAGCGGGGGGCTTTAAGTACTTATTTGCCAGCTAAAACGGGTAAAGCCTACCAAGTCGATGATGCCTTCTTTGGCGGACAAAAAGTCTATGGCGACTTTTCCAAGTGGGTCGCTCAGATCCCGAAAGTACCTTACGGTATGTATACCCAAGAAGTGGACAATGCTTTGTCGGCTCTGATCCCATCATTACTTTCTGGTACGCCAGTAGATGAGATATTGGAAAGCTTAAATAATAATCTTAAGTACCAAATTCAATAAGTAAGGCGGTTAAAAGGTCACTTTCGTGGCCTTCGCATTCAACTTTTAAGTCGCTTTTTTCTGGAAGGTGTTTCGATGTCTAGAACACAAGCCAAGCTCCATCGTATGTACGATATTAATGGCTGGCTATTTGTAAGTATTGCCGTGGGTTTAGTGGCATTGATGACTTTGTACCCCATCGTAAGCTCGTTATGGTTATCTCTCCATTCGGGTAAGGGGGTGGTGACTAAGTTTGTCGGGTTCGGTAATGTTATTCGATTATTTTATGACCCCGTATTTAAGCAAGCTTTATGTAACACCTTAATCTTCTTAGTGGTGCAGGTGCCGATCATGATCCTGTTATCGCTAGCTTTATCATCTTGTTTAAACGCTCCTCAATTGAAATTTCGTAGTTGGTTTCGACTCGCGATATTTTTACCCTGTGTGACATCATTAGTAGCCTATTCGATTTTGTTTAAGAGCATGTTTGGTTTTGATGGTGTACTGAATGTCGCTCTGTTATGGACTGGGATTATTGCCGACCCAATCCCGTGGTTATCGGATCCGTTTTGGGCAAAAGTGACCATTATTATCGCGATTACTTGGCGTTGGACGGGTTACAACATGATCTTCTATTTGGCGGCGATGCAAAATATCGATAAGTCCATTTATGAAGCGGCAAGAATTGACGGGGTTAACCCTATTAAACAGTTTTTCTTTATTACTATCCCCTTATTAAAACCTGTGATTTTGTTTACCAGTATTACCTCGACCATAGGGACTCTGCAACTCTTTGATGAGGTGGTTAACATCACCAGTGGCGGGCCTGCAAATTCGACGATGACCTTGTCGATGTACATCTATAACTTATCGTTTAAGTTTGTGCCTAACTTTGGTTATGCAGCAACCGTATCTTACGTGATTGTTACTTTTGCTGCTGTGCTTGCATTGATCCAATTTAAAGTCGCTAAGGATAAATAATTTGATTAAATTTCGATTTGGTCGTATCGCAATGTATGGCTTTTTAATTGTGATGACCTTTGTTTCTTTGTTTCCTTTCTATTGGATGCTGGTGTCTAGTACTAACAGTAGCTCACAGATCAATAGTGGTAAATTGAGCTTTGGCGATCAGCTGATGGTCAATTTCAACAACTTAACGGATCAGATTGATGTTGCTCGGGTTTTTTGGAACACCAGTAAAATCGCCATTCTTAGCACTATCTTTACTTTACTGATTTGTTCGTTGGCGGGTTATGCCTTCGAAGTTTTTAAAAGTAAGGCTCGAGATCGCGTTTATGTCGCGTTGTTGGCAACCATGATGATCCCTTTTGCCGCATTAATGATCCCCTTGTTCACTATGTTTGCTAAGGCTGGGTTATTGAATACCCATTTTGCGGTAATTTTACCAACGGTATCCGGTGCCTTTATCATCTTCTACTTTCGTCAGTGCACTAAAGTTTTCCCCCGAGAATTGATTGATGCGGCTAGGGTCGATGGTGTAAAGGAGTGGAAAATCTTTACCTTTGTGTATATGCCAATCATGAAGTCTAGTTATGCCGCAGCCTTCATTATTGTGTTTATGGCTTCGTGGAATGCCTTTTTGTGGCCGCTGATTGTGTTGCAATCGAGCGAGTTGAAAACAATTAATTTGGTGTTGTCTGGTTTTATTTCTGCTTATACCCCAGATTTCGGTTTGATCATGATAGCAACGGTTATCTCTACCTTACCGAGTTTATTTATTTTCTTTGCCATGCAGAAACAGTTTGTGGCGAGTATGACTGGGGCTGTTAAGTAGGCTGTGTACTCCAAGCATTTAGGATTAAAAGATAGGATTTATTATGGCTGATATACAGTTAAAAAAAGTCATCAAACGTTTTGGTAAGCTTGAAACTATTCATGGCATAGATTTACAGGTTGAGGATGGTGAGTTTGTGGTCTTTGTTGGACCATCGGGCTGTGGTAAGTCGACGCTGCTGCGATTGATTGCCGGCTTGGAATCGATCAGCGATGGAGATATCTATATTGGTCAGGACTTGGTCAACCAAAAGGATCCCTCTGAGCGCGGTGTGGCAATGGTGTTTCAGTCTTACGCTCTTTATCCTCATCTCAGCGTTGAGCAAAACATGGGATTTGGCCTACGGATGAATGGGCATCCTAAAGATAAGGTCAATAAATTAGTTGCTGAGGCTGCTGAAGTTTTGCAAATCAGTCATTTACTGGAACGTAAGCCGAAAGAATTATCTGGAGGGCAGCGTCAGCGAGTGGCGATTGGCCGGGCTATAGTGCGCGACCCTAAGGTATTTTTATTTGATGAGCCGCTTTCTAACCTTGATGCAGAATTGCGAGTGGATATGCGGATCGAAATATCCAAGCTACATAAAAAACTAAAAACCACCATGATCTACGTGACTCATGATCAGGTGGAAGCGATGACATTGGCCGACAAAATTGTGGTCTTAAAAGATGGCAATATCGAACAAGTTGGAACACCAATGGATTTATACCATCGTCCGGCGAATCAATTTGTTGCAGGGTTTATCGGTTCACCCAAGATGAATTTTATTCCGGCTCGTGTTGAACAAGTGAATGGTGATCATGTCACTTTAAGTACTTTGGATAAGCAGCAATTACTTATCGTAATAAATACTGCGAATGTTCATCCGGGTCAAGGTGTTAAATTAGGGATCCGTCCAGAACATTTAGAAGTCGAAGGAGAAGGGGATGTTCGTTTTCGTTTTCAGTGTGATTTAGTTGAGAGGTTGGGTAATAGTACTTATATGTTTGGTCAAGCTTGTGGTGTTGAACATTTTAAAGTGCACTTACCTCGTGACCGAGAATTATCTGAAAAGAATGATAACTTCAATTTGACATTTAATAGTAATGAATGTCATTTGTTTGATAAGGATGGTGTTCGAATATAAATAGCCCCTTTGTTAATATTTCTTAAGTCCCGTGATTTATATTTTATTGGTTTAATCCTTTTTGTCTTTGGCCCTTCAATCATAATGTAGGGTCTTTTTTTATTTTTAATCTGATGGTGTGGCTAAATTTCATAATAATCACTAACAAGATATTTAAATAGATGTTTTATTGGTTTTTTTGATTGATTTGTAAAGTGCGTGCTTCAACCCATTCATATTTTATTGCCTGTTATTGAAATAGCGTTTCTTAAAATATGAATTTTAAAGTAGATCCTAGCTTAATAATGCCGGTAAATTTTTACCATCTATTTTATATAACTTTGCTAAAGCTTGTGTTTTGAATTTTTATATTGTGAATGATGTTATATTTTATTTTCATTAAGGTAAGATTTAATCGATTTTTAATTAGGTGTGCATGGCTAATAGTGTTTAATTTTAATCATTAGATGCGAAGTTATTTAGATAGTGTACGTGTATTCAAATTTAAATGGACAGCTATAGTTATCTGAATCTTAGATGTTGGATTCAACCGAGACTGTATGCTGATGCTTGGGATGAAGTATGCAAATAGGAAAACAGTTTTATTGGCTTGTCGTAGTGCTAGCCAGCTTATTTTTGGTTGCTTGTGGGTCGAGTTCGACTGAGGAGGCCGCAAGGTGTGAGGTGGACTTTGGGGAACTCTCTATTCCGGAGCCTAGTCTGCACTCTGGGTTTATCAAAGGGGCTGATGTTTCTTATGTTCCTTCGGTGGAAGCGCATGGAGGCAAATACTTTGACAATTGTGTGCAAACCGATCCTTTAGCGATTATGCAACAACATGGATTAAACGCGATTCGAATGCGTGTTTGGGTCGATCCTTTCAATCAAGATGGAGAAGCGTACGGTGGCGGTACCAGCACTTTGGCTCAGGCCATCGACATGGGAAAAAGAGCCCATGCTTTAGGGATGCAATATCTGTTGGATATTCACTACAGCGACTTTTGGGCCGACCCTGGTCATCAGACGATGCCAAAAGCTTGGAAAAATCTCGATTATTCTCAGCTGGTTGCCAAAGTGGGTTCTTATACGACGGAAGTGATGGCTGCTCACCGTGCTGCTGGCGTGATGCCGGATATGGTGCAGGTCGGTAACGAAACCAATAGCGGTATGTTATGGCCTTATGGTTATATTTGGAAAGCTGGCTGGGATCAAACCTTATCATTATTTGATGCCGGCGCGAACGCTGTGCGGGCCGCTTATCAGCAAGACGAAACTGTGAAGATCATCTTGCATATTGCCAATCCTCAAGACCAGATCGATTGGTGGTTTAAAGAGGCTGTCGCTTATGGCATCGACTTTGACATTATGGGGGTGTCTTATTATCCCTATTGGCATGGTTCGCTCAGTAACTTAAAGTCAGTTTTAGAAGCGGGAATTTCGGAAACGGGTAAGCCAGTGATGGTGGTTGAAACGGCTTACGCATTTACTTTAGATAATGGTGATGACTTAGAGAATACCTTTACTGCAAGTAATTTGGTGGACGGTTATGAGGCTTCCATTGAAGGCCAAGCTAAGTTTTTAGCCGATCTAATGAATATGCTTGACACTTTGGACAAGCAACAAGGTTTAGGTATGTTCTATTGGGAACCTGCGGTGCTGCCAGTGAAGGGCGTAACTTGGGCGACTGCTGCCGGCATGGAATATAATAATGATGTTTGGTATGAAGGAAATAACTGGGACAACCAAAATATGTTCGACTTTGAAGGTAACGTATTGCCTTCCATAGACGTATTTAGTGGTCAATAAAATCTAGTTACGCGTGTGACATGCCTCTGAATATAAAAGGCGGCCCATGCATAGGGTCGCCTTTGTTATATCTAAAGTTTGAGAGCTACAGGCCGTAGCTGTAGCTTGCTTGTAAGCCCAGAGGTAAACCCAGTCCCCAGTAGATGAGTAAAAATGCTGTCCATACCACCAGCATCACCAGACTGTAAGGCAGCATCAGTGACATCAGCGTTCCGATGCCGGTGCCTTTCACATAACGCTGGCAGTATACGACCACCAGTGGGAAGTAAGGCATTAAGGGCGTAATGATATTGGATGAAGAGTCTCCGACTCGGTAGGCCGCCTGAGCTAAGTCGGGTGAGATGTTTAGTTGCATTAACATCGGAACCAGAATTGGCCCGATCAGCGCCCATTTCGCCGAAGAAGAACCCACAAACAAGTTCACAAAAGCGACTAAGAGGATCATTCCCACCACGGTCACACCGCTAGGCAAGGCCAGCTGTTTGAGCGTATCGGCACCCTTCAGAGCCATCAGAGCACCAATGTTAGATTGGCTGAAGGCGGCGATAAAGAGTGCGCAGAAGAAGGCCATTACAATGTAGTAAGACATGCCATTCATCGATTTACTCATGGCCTGGATCACGTCTCGAGAGTCTTTAAAACTCCCCACGATAAAACCAAAGACGGTGCCGGGAATAATGAACAGTAAGAAAATTAGCGGTACGATTGACTGCATTAATGGCGCCGAGAATTCGACCAGTGAGCCGCTGGCTGAGCGTAGTGGAGAGCTTTCAGGGGCCGAGACTGCCCATAAGCCTGCTAAGCCTGCAAACATCACCGCCGATGAAACTTTAAAGGCAAAGCGTTCTTTTGGGGTGATTTCATCGAAGCGAGGGATATCTTCCGGATCGCCATCCACTGGGGTATCTTTGAGGCGCGGCTCGATGATCTTATCGGTCAGATACCAGCCAATTAAGATGATCAGCAGGCTGGAGGCCGAGGAGAAAAACCAGTTATTGAGCGGGTTGATTTGAATCGCTGGATCCAAAACCTGCGCCGCGCTCTGAGTAAAGCTTTGTAGTAGCGGGTCGATCGCCGATGGAATAAAGTTTGCCGAGAAGCCACCACTCACGCCTGCAAATGCGGCGGCGATGCCAGCCAGCGGATGGCGTCCAGCGGCATAGAAGATCACCCCAGCCAGTGGGATCACCAGTACATAACCGGCATCGGTTGCGGTATGGCTGATGATTGCGACTAACACGATAGAAGGCGTCAGCAGCTGTTTCGGCGTGACCTTGAGCATCATTTTTAAACCAGCATTAATATAGCCAGAATGCTCGGCAACCCCTACGCCTAACATGGCAACGAGTACCACACCCAGCGGAGCAAAACTGGTGAAGGTGGTCACCATGCCAGACAAGAAGCCAGCAAGCGCTTCACCGTTTAATAAGTTATTGACAAAGATGGCTTGGCCGGTGCGTGGGTCAATTTCAGAAAATTGGACATTGGCGAGCAGTGCAGACACCACCCACACCAGTATGAGGGCGCCTAAAAATAATACTGCGGGATCCGGTAGTTTATTGCCAACGCGTTCTACAGTGTCGAGCATGCGGGCGACGCCACCCTTGGTAGTGGCTGTTGTTGAACTCATATTTACCTCTAGGTTATATTCTAAACTCTTCGGTTCAGTTGATTTTGTTGTGATTGGACCCGATTGACTGGGCATAAAGAAAACTATTGCCGATAAATTAGTTTAATTCACTGTATTCTTCTTTGATTTGAGTTAATAAAACTGTATGTGGTTTAAGTGGTGGTTTAATGTGTCTTATTTAGTTGTTTTTATAATATGCTAAGGCGGTAATACCAATGCAACATTGGATGTTTGCTCTTTCGACCACCGGTCCGATTATTTTAATGCTGTGTTTGGGGTGGTTTTTGCGCCGTCGCGAAGTGTTGAATGAGAATTTCATCAAACAAGGCAATAGTCTGGTGTTTAACATCAGCTTGCCGAGTTTGCTATTTTTGAGCACCGCTTCTAATCCCCTGAGCCACTCTTTAGATTTCTCTCTGGTGATATTGGGGGTGCTATTTACCCTGGCTAGTGTGCTGCTGCTGTTTGTTGTCAGTCGACCCTGGCTGCGCGGTGGACGCCAAGGTGTGTTTATTCAGGGGGCTTTTCGCGGCAATATGGGGATTATTGGCATTGCCATGGTGCTCAACGCTTATGGCATGGATGTCTTACCCAAAGCAGCGTTATTCCTGGCTTTCATGACGATGACCTTTAATGTGGTGTCGGTTGCACTATTGGGTGCCAAGCGAAGCCGTATCATCAGTAGCTTGCTTAAGAATCCACTGATCATTGCTATTTTGGCGGGTCTGCTATGCTCGGCGTTGGGGCTGCAACTGCCAGATGTTGTAGCAAAAACGTGTCAGTATCTTGCCAACATGACCTTACCTTTGGCTTTGATCTGCATCGGTGCCAGTCTGCAATGGCAGAGTTTTAAAAGTAATTTGTCGCCAGTGCTCTGGGCCAGTGCCTGTAAGCTGATTATTATTCCATTGTTGGCGGTGACCCTTGCACTGTATATGCAGTTTAGTGGCAGTGATATTGGCCTGCTGTTCTTAATGATGGGCACCCCTACTGCGGCGGCTAGTTATGTGATGGCCAGCAAGATGACTGAACATGGCCAAGTGGCCGGCGAAATTGTGGCCTTCACCACGATGTTTAGTGCACTTAGTGTGAGCGTAGGTTTGGTGACTCTGGCCTCTTTACAGTTGATTTAAGCGTTCTCTCGGGTGGGCGGGTTCCACCCACCCGAGACCATGGCATGCGGTTTCTCATGTTGCTGTTTTGCACAGCCAAGGTGCCGCTGCCGGGCTTCAGATCTGGCGCTGTGTTATTGCTCAGTCGCAGCAATAAATTGTTGAATGCTGCCGAGCATTTGCTGGAAATAAGGGTTGTAACTCAGCCGTTGCAATTTGGGGTTACGGCTTAAGTTCTGTTCGCTTATTTCGCCCTTCACCACATCATTGTCTTGCTTGCACTGCGCGTAGCGCTTTAGGTCTTTGAGGTAGTGGCTACAGTTTCGATAGTCGCCGTTTTCCCCATAATGGGCATTGCTCGGCGCATTAATGGTTGCGGTATGGGCAATCCCTTGAATTGCTTCGCAAGAGGCGGTGGCACAACGCGGCGTGCTGATGCTTAAGTCCTTGGCCAGAGTAGCTGGAATGCTCGCCGGATCGCCATAATAAATCAGCATGTCCTGAGCGGTGGCACTGCGTTTGGCGGGCTGATGCCATTGCTCTAGAATGGCCAGGGTCGCGCGGGTATCGATGGTTTGATCCTGCTCGCTGGCAACCACCAACAGTGGCACATTGGGTAAGCGTTTATTGCTACGAAGCTGCTTGTTTAGATGGTTCATCAAGTCGTTCACCTGCGCCCCGGCGTTATAGGCAAAGGATTCGTATTTGGCGAAGTCCACATCGCCTTCTTTATCCAGCCAGCGACTAAACCAACTCACATATTTTGCCAGCCAGGCAAGGCCGCTGTGTGCTTTGGATGCAGGAGACCATAACATGACCCCCTGAACCTGTGCCGCGTTTTGTGGGTTGGCCAATAAATGGCTAAGAATTAAGGCTCCACCGGTAGAGAAACCGCCGAGGTAGACCTGTGAGTAGTCTTTGAGACTGCGCTCGATGGCGTAGTCTGCCGCTTGTTGCCACTGTTGATAAGTGACCTTTAGCAAATCGGACGGAGCGGTCGCGTGACCGGGCAATAGCAGCGTTCTTACATCAAAACCCTGCTGGTAAAACTGCCAGGCTAAGTCATGAAAATGAAAGGGCGAGTCGGTTAAGCCGTGGATCAATAACACCAGCTTTTGCTTATTGGGGTGAGTCAGCTGAAATGGTGCCAATAACTGCTGTACGCTGGCTTTACCTTGCCACTGTTGTTGTTTGGCCAGCCAACGATAGGTCGTGGTGCTAAGGGGGCATTGCATGTTGGCGCGTGGATTTCTCTCGGCGATAACCTGACGTGCATAATCCAGGTATTGTGGATAGCTTTGTTGCAGCTGGTAGCTAAAGTGAGCGCTGCCACCTTCTCGTGCCTGACGATAGGGTGCCTGCTCAATGTATTGCTCAATCAGCGCTTGCCGTTGATTAATATTAACGCAGTTTTCTGGCTCACTTTGAGCCAGACTAAGGCCTGAGAGCAACAGTGCGCTACTCAAAAAAAGTTTGCCGAGCCAAATTTGAACATACTTCATGCTGATCCTTCGCGAATGGGAGCGCTGATAGATAGTTAATAGCGCTCTATTGTAATGATAAAAAATTCAGTAGCCTAGTCGCAGTTGATTTTTTTGTAATCGGTGAGTTTGCAACTAAAGTCATTGAATCGCTAAGAGTTATGAAGCGCCTATCCCCTTAGCTTTTGTCGTCGCCACTTATTGGTGGTGGCAGGACAGGGAGTCGATGACTTGTTGGCTGCTTGCCGTTGGCAGTCCGGCGACCCGGTCTCTAAGCAGCGTCATTGTGGAAACAATTTTACTTTGATCCGGCGTACATTGCGCAACCAGCGCGACGATTTTTCGTTCAAGCCGCTGCTGTTCTAATGAATTCAGCTGATATCTTGATTCATTGTGGTTAGCCGGATCAAGCGAAAACCAGAGATTAAGAAAGCTGGCCAGTGCTGCATTATTACTATCAAGGGTATTGTCAGCAGAGCTTAATATTTCTAATTCACTGATAATTTGCTCTGATGTTCGAAGCTCAGATACGCCCTGAACTAAATTGCTCAGTAATGTCTCTGGTAAATCAGTACGGTAAAGTTCGGCCGAAGTGCTCGCCAGATTGCTGACTAAATCCTTATAAACCATTTGCTGAGTATCATTCTTGAGAGAGGAGCTTGCTTTATTAACTTCTATAACAATATAGGTGTTATCAGTATAAAAACATTCAGCAGGCGATTCTTTGCTTGGGTCATTACAATCGATGCTGATGATTTTATTGTCGGCGTCTTTTTTTTCTATGGTTTTATAGACGATTCGGCCATTTTTGGGGTTGATGCTTAGCTCTGCCCAATTTGTAATATTGTGCCGATCATCTTCTCTTATGAAGGCATAATTTCCGGTTAACAAGATACTGGTTTCTAAGTTTGGATCTCCGCCGACTGGTTTCAGCTCGTAAGTGTAATGAAAAACGCGATCTTCTTGTTGGTCGGTCACCAAACTTCCAGCTAACTGAGATAGTGCTCCAGATAAGGGGGATGCTGGTGGATAGAAAGTCGAACCTAACTCACTTAAGTTTTTAATGAGTTGCTTTAATTGTTCGCCAGGCTTATCAAATTCGACGATGTAAAGATCAATGACAAAATTATTACCGTTATATTTCAGTGGCCCGTAGATGGTGCTTAAGTTTGAAAAATTAAGCGTTTGCCCCTCTCTTACATCATCGGAAAAGAAAACGACTCGCGCATTCTCCAATCCCTTGGAGCCAAAGTTTAAGCTTTCAGTGCCTTGTTCAAAGGCATTCACTACGATCGCTATCTCGCCATTCGTAGGTTCTCCACGGAGCACACTGAGTGGCGAACGCCATTCGGTAAACTCTTGAATATACATTTGTTTGATTGAAACAACTAAGCCATCCCCGATGGCGAGCTGCGAGTTCTTGACATCTTTGGGTTTGATGTATTTTCCGGCAGTATTGTCGGTGGGGTTATAATACCGGTAGTCGGTGGCACCTTCATTAGAGATTGCACAACCAGACATTAGTGCCGCAAGCAAACATAGTTTGATTAGCTTCAGAATACTCATTATTTTCCGTCCTTGTGTATGACTTATTGAGCTCAGCTCAAAACCGTTGGCTAGATGTGTTTCACATCGCTTTGTCAGCTTCGATTGACAAACTTGGCGGCCAAGTTTGTGGTGAAGCTCGACAGCTCTTAAGCGAACATGCCTTCCTTCCATCCATGGAATTGCTTGCGGATAGCACTCATGGGCTTGACCGCTCAATTGATGAGCCTAGCCAGCATATATAAATAAACCTATCAAATAAAATGAAGACTTGGCTAGCCATTGTTATATGCTTTGTGAAGCGACGCTTGCTTGTGTTGCCTGGTTCCCCCTTTGGTTAATATGCCAGCTAAAACTGTTGCTGAGAAAGGGCATTTTGGCAGGCATCGCGCGAGCGTCGGTGAGGCCGATTCGACCGGATCTTTGGTTCGGGACCAAATAGCAGCCATGAGGGCACTCGACACAAGCATCGTTGTTGTGGAGCGATTATTTATGACTTCCTCTCCAGTTGATCAAATATCGAGATTTCCCAAGGGCGCATCGCCAGTAGCAGTCCGGTATGGCGTCGTTTATCTAAAGGCAGGCTGGCATCCTGTTGATTGAGCGCCGCTGCTTCCTTGGTGAGTTGATTGAGTTTACGGCGAATGATTTCTATTGAGCTTGGTGAATAGTGACCGCGCAGGTAGAAACGAAAGCTATCATCATCTTCAAACCGAGAATTCATAAATTCGTTCAGCACTTGCTGTTCCATGAAACGCTCCAACGGACCGTTACTGATCCATCTAAAGTCCTGAGCGATTAGCAGTTTATAGGCATTGTTCGGCAGCAGCTGGATCATCTTTAGCTTGTCGAGTCGGGCCATCAGGCGAATACATTGGTGTTGGTCGATCTGATAGCGGCTGATGATTTCGTCAAAGCTCCAACCATCGCGGACACACACCGCCACCAGCAATAATTTGTGGTCATCCATCAACTCTTGTTCTTGCTCTCTGGTGAGCTGACTTAGCTTATCTTTTTCTTGATCGGCCAATAGAAACAAATCGATCAGGTTGAGATCAACGATATGACACATTGCTTCCAGGCGCTCCAGAGAAAAACTATTGGTAGAAAACATGCGCTTAATATTGGCTTCGCTCATATGCAAACGCTGGGCGACATCTTTATAGGTGAACCCTTGCTGCTTAAATACTTGCTTGAGGGTATCGCGGATCTGCTGTAATTGGCTCATGGTATATAAATACTATACTAAATGGTCACTCATACTAAACATATTACGCCGAGGTTTACAGTAAATAGACTAATCCCTATTGTTAATTCGAACTTAACCAAGAGGGAAACATCATGAAATTATGGAAATCACTGCTCATCACCGGTATCGCTTTAAGTAGTTTCAATCTTGCCGCTGCCGACTCAGGACAGCACTTCACTCAATCGGCGAAACACTCCGCCCTTGCCGCTTCAAATGGTTTACAGGGCAGCGGGCAAGTGGTTGCCAGCGTAGTGGCAACCCCGATTGTAGTGGTGGGGGCTTCAACAGTGGTGGCTGGTAGCGCGGTACTGGCATCCGGTATGGCTTTAGCCGAGTCGGCGGATAGCTCGGTGCCTTTGGAGATTGGTAACGCCATCGTCGTGGGTTGTAACTAGTCTGCCGCTCTCAATAACAAGGATGCTCAAAATGAAAATATTAAAACAGTTCGTCATCGTCTCAATGTTGTTCTTTACCGGTTATTGTTTGGCCGGCAGTGCGCCGGCCGATGAAGCGAAGTTTGAACCGGCAGCTATTGCTCAATTCTCCAAGCAGGTCGAGAAATACGCTGCCGCCCATCATGCCAATGTGTTCATCATTGGTCGGGTTGGGCGGCCGCAAAAAGATTTGCCCAAGGGGATCCAGTTTACTCATACCGCTTTGGCCGTTTATTCACAGTTGAAGCTCACTTCGGGAGAAACCACCAAGGGTTATGCTATCTATAATCTCTACCAGAATCAGGGAGACTTGGGTCATAGCAGTTTAGTGACCGACTATCCGGTGGATTTTTTCTGGGGAGTGGATAGTTTAAAAGCTGGCATTGTGATCCCAAAGCCTGAAGTACAAGCGGGCTTGCTGGCCTTAATTGCCAATAATCGCTATCAAACTTTGCATAATCCCAACTACTCGGTACTGGCTAACCCTTATAATGCTCAGTTTCAAAATTGTACTGAATATACTTTGGATATGCTCAACGCGGCAATTTTTGATACCACCAACCGCCAGCAACTGAAAGCACACGCTCAAGCCGAATTTAAACCGCAGGTGCTTAAAATCAATCGCTTTAAGTTGTTGATGGGCGGTTTGTTTCTCGATGAGGTCACGACTAAAGATCATACTGGTAAGTTAAAGACCGCAACCTTTACTTCGATCGCTCGCTACTTACAGCAGAAAGATTTAATTCAGGATGCGGTGGTGCTCTACCCGCACGATGCTTATCAGCCTTTACTTTAGATATATTGATTAAATCTACAATTCGTATAATTTAGGGGACGTTATGACTCAATTCATCAACAGTGAACCGCAAATTCATCAGCCAGAGAGCAACCATGTTCCGGGCCCATTTAATTTCAGGAAGAAAAGCGACATGAAACATCATCACTTGCCAAAACCCAGCGCTGCTTTTATTGCAGCCTCTTGGGCCGCCTTATTACTTGGTGCTGCGGCTTACCTACTTGGCCTATGGAATGCCGAGATGCAGCTCAACGAAAAGGGTTATTACTTTACCCTCTTGTTATTCGGATTATTTTCTTCGGTATCTTTGCAAAAGTCGGTGCGTGATAAGTTAGAGGGTATCAAGGTCACTGCAATTTATTTCTCGCTCAGCTGGTTTTCCTTGGCTGCGGCTATCGCTCTATTGGCCATTGGCTTGTTTAATGCGTCTTTAGCGCTGAGTGAGAAAGGTTTTTATGGCATGGCCTTTTGTTTGAGTTTATTTGCTGCGGTATCGGTGCAAAAAAACACCCGCGACTTAGCTTATTTTAATCAAGAGGATGAGGGCAGCAGCTCAGAGTCGCAGCCTGATGAAGTGGCGTAGTGTGGAGAATTAAACTAGCCAAAGCGGGTGATGTCTGGTTAGCTTAGCAGCTAAGCTCAGATCCGAAGGGGAAGTTTCGGCTTGCCCCTTTGCTTTAAATGAAGGAATGAACATGGCAGTGCAAGTGATCATGGCAGATTTGGCGCAGCTTGAAGCGGTTGCCGAATTGTTTGACCAGTATCGAGTTTTCTATAAACAAAACAGTGATTTAAACTTGGCTCGCGATTTTATCGCCGAACGGATGCGGCTGCAGCAGTCGGTGATTTTTGTAGCTTTATCCGCTGAGGGGCGAGCCTTGGGGTTTACTCAGCTCTATCCTAGCTTTTCGTCGACTAACGCGGCGCGGATCTGGATCCTCAATGATTTGTTTGTCACCCCTGCGGCGCGTGGTCAGGGGATAGCGCCACAATTGATGAATGCGGCAAAACAGCATGCTTTAGCCACCCAGGCGGTGGCACTTGAATTAGCCACTGCCACCGATAACCATCGAGCACAGGCGCTGTATCAATCTTTAGCTTATCAGGTCGATCGTGAGTTTATTCACTACCACTTACCTTTGGAGCCAGTTCAGTGAAGGGCGAATTGTGATGCAGCAGGCCTTTGTTTTAATGGCGAACTACAATCGGCAGCTGAATCGGCAGTGTTATGCTTGCGCTGCTCAATTGAGCCAACACGACGTAAAGCAAGAGCGTGGTGCCTACTTTGGTTCGATCTTTGCCACGCTCAATCATATTTTGGTCGGGGACATCCTGTGGTTGCAGCGCTTTGCCCGACATCCCAGTGCTTTTCGTGCCTTGCAGCCAGTGTTGAGTCTGCCTGCGCCGACCGGTTTGCAGCAAATTCTGTATTCGAATTTGGGGGAATTGCAGCAGGCCCGAGAGTTGATGGATGAACTGATTATTGATTTTATCGGGCAAATTCGCCAGTCGGATTTGCAGCATCATCTGCTTTATCACAATAGCAAAGGACTGCCTTACAAAAAGAATTTTGCCAGTTTGCTCCTGCATTTTTTTAATCATCAAACCCATCATCGTGGTCAAATTAGCACCCTCTTGTCGCAATTTGGTATTGATGTGGGAGTGACCGATCTGCTGAGCTTGATTGTCAATGAAGACTAATGTTGGGAGCGCTGCAGCTCGCTTTCATCGAGTCTTAATATATCTTGCTGCCATTGTTCGGCAACAAAATCGATAAATTGTCGAACCAGTGGAGATTGATAGCTGCGCGACAAATACACCGCCCATAAGGCGTGCTGTGGCAGGTGGTACTCATTGAGTATCGGCTGCAACTTTCCAGCCCTGATCAAGGGATTCGCCTGATCGCAGGGCAGTAAAATTATCCCTCGACCTTTTAGCGCTGCATTCAGGAGCAGGCCCATTTCGTTGGCTTGCAGGGTACCGGAAACCTCCACTTTATAGCTTTGCTGGTGGCGAATAAACTCCCATTGCTTATGTCCGAGGTGGAGCAAACAATTATGCTGTTTCAAGGCATTTAAGTCGCTGGGGCGACCAAACTGTTTCAGATAGGCGGGGGCGGCACAAATGACCGAGTCCACTCGCATCAGGCGGCGCGCGATCAACTGTTCATCGGGGGCTTGGGTATAACGAAAAGCTATGTCTACCCGCTCATCCACCAGTTGGGTGAAGCGATCCGAAGCGACGATGTCGATATTGACTTCAGGGTGGCGCTGGCAGAACTGGGTGACTACATCCAGCAATATATTTTGTGAGAAGGCGACTGGGGCGGTGAGCCGAATGCTGCCCATCAAGCGGCCAATTTGTTGCTGAGCTTGTAGTTGCATCGCCACCGTTTGAGCGATGATCTGCTCACAGTGGCGCAGCGCTGTTTCACCAGCCGAGCTCAGGCTGACCTTGCGGGTGGTGCGGTGTAATAGCCGTTGTTTTAACCAGGCCTCTATCTCCTGCACGTGTCGTGAGACTTGTAAGCGGCTTAAGTTAAGCTGCTCTGCGGCCTTAGTGAAGCTTTGGGTATTGGCCACTTCAATGAAGCTGCGCATGGCATCGAGTTTGTCCATTAGCTTATTAGTGCTCTATTTGGATACAATATGCATCATTATTGGCTATTTATCACGAAAAACCTAGATATTAAACTGCAGCAGTTGTTAATCATTTAGAACAAAACAGAATAGGACTGATTGATATGAAAGTAGCAGTATTAGGTGCAAGTGGTTGGATCGGGAGTCATATTGCAGCAGAAGCCAAGCAGCGTGGTCATCAAGTGCTCGCCTTAGTGCGTGAGCCAGGTAAAATTACTGACCCGGCTTATGAAGTGCGTCAGTTTGACATTCAGCAGTCAGCAGATCAATTGAGCGAGCAGCTTGAAGGGGTGGATGTATTGCTGGCCTCAATTAGTGGCCGAGCCGCTGGCAACCATGAAATTGTTGCCGCTACCGCAGAGCAATTGTTGGCACAGTTACTAAACAGCAGCGTTGAGCGCTTGCTGTGGGTTGGCGGTGCTGGCAGTTTAGAAGTGGCTCCCGGCGTCACTCTCGCTTCGGTCCCTGAGTTTCCCGCCGAATATAAAGCAGAATCCACTGCGCAGGCCGAAGCGCTGCAAGTATTTAAACAAACCACCAGCTCCGTTAACTGGACCTACATCAGCCCTGCGGCTGAAATTTTTCCCGGCGATAAACAAGCGGACTATCGTATCGGTGGCGAGCAGCTGCTTAGTGATGAACAGGGCAATAGCCGGATTTCGGTGAGTGATTATGCGGTTGCAGTGATCGACGAGTTAGAAAGTGGCCGTCATCCCAAACAACGGATTGGTGTGGCTTACTAGACTAGAACTAAGTCTGAGCGCCAGCCAATGCTGGGCGCTCAGGATTGGCTTCAAGAATTAGTCAATGGCCAGTTGGTAAACCGTGGTGGTGCCGGAAACTTCGTTCCCTACCGCGATATAGTGCTGGCCGATCCGTGAGAAGTAAGTGATAGACTCCGGCCCTAAATCTCCCGCCTTCGGATTATAAGTGGCGTTGGCACAATCACCATCCTGATCAACTTGGCTACAAACTGGCTGGTTAAAGTCGCGATTATTCACAAAATCCAACAGCACTGGTGCCGCAGGTTTGGAAATGTCGTAAGCGGCGACGCCCCCTTGACGCTCTAGACCGATAAAGGCAATGGTTGCGCCGTTGATCTTGGCAACGGTGATGGCTTCGGGCTCAACGCCCTTGTCATCCGAGCGGTCATCGTTGCTTTGATTGTCATTGCTGGCGTTCCAGTGCTGTGGACTGTTGGCTAAGTCTGATAATTGGTTGCCACTATCGAAGATCCGGTTTGCGGCTAAGTCAAAAATCGAAAAAGAGCGGGCACCAAAGGTATAGATCAAGTCGTTCGGTCCGATGTTTTTATTGTCGGCGACCACCTTGATTCGACCAATGGATTTTTTGTTGGCGATGGTGCCTTTTTTGCCATATCTTGCCTGATCCATTAGCGGGTGCTTGGGATCGACGTTCAGTTTGTAGCCACGAGTTTCGTCGCTATAGGAAATACAATCATCGATATGATGCTGGTATTGCTCGGCATTCTGATGTTTGCCACCCTCTTTATAGTCATCGCCATCCCATTGGTGTCCCGCTTGTTCACATTGTTGCTGGGTGGTGGGGTAAATATACTCTCGGCCATCGCCTTCGTTGGCGGTAATCAGGTAATCCTGACCATCGATGTTAAAGCTGGCAATGGAGTCTGGCATATAATAGCCCACCAACTGCGGGTAGCTGGCTTGGCTAAATTGTTGGTCTTTGTTGCTGAGATCGAGTTTTGCGCCATCGCCCCCCGCTGCAACACTGGCCCAGCTTTTTACCCCTAGCCCCTTAATCGACTCGATCTGCGCACTGGCGATATCGATGATGGCAATGGCATTGTTCTCCTGCAAGGCCACAAGCGCTTTCCCATGTTCTGTTAAAGCGATGTATTCCGGCTCAAGATCTTGCGCGACACTGGCACCAAAGGGACTCGGCAAGCGGACATCTTTGAGTTCGCCATGCCGTGCCTGACCTTGGTTAAATGCGCTAAAGCGTACTTGATGGATTTGCGCTTGTTGGTCGCCAAACCCGTTCGCTAGATCAACGATGGTTACCGAACCTTCAGGATCTTGAGAATAATCTCCATTGGGCTCGCCTTCGTTGGCGCTAAGCAGATAACGGCTATCGACTGTCATGGTGACCATGTCTGGCAGAGCGCCAGCGGGGTAAGTATTTATCAGGCTTAAATCATCGGAGCGATAGAGCGCGATAATGCCGTTTTGCTGCTTGTTTTGGTTTTGAATGGCGACCGCCACAATGCCGTTTTTTGCCACCACGCTATTGGCATCGCCGATGGCGATCCCGGCTTTTTGGGCGGCGGCTTGTAAGTTAATTTTACCGTCTTTACTGGGCGCACTTTGTTCCGCAGATAAGCGCAATACATCAATACTCTGATCTTTGGCATTCACTACATAGAGCTTATCGCGACAGCTGTCATAGGAGACGATTTCTGCCGACGAGCTGGCAAACTCACTGCCGGAAAAGTGACTGCCGACGCGCTTCATTTTTAAGCTGTTTAGACCTTGTTTTTGGCTCAAAGCTGCTTCTGTGAGGCAGTTTATGTCTAGGTCTTGGATGCTTTGAATGGCACTTGCCTGAGCGGTTTGAATAGAAAAACTTGCACCGACCAGCAAGGCTAAGCTGCTGTAAATCCGTATCGTGTGGTTTGCTTCCATGTTGATCTCGAGTATTTATGAAAACCCTTAGCATAGGACAGCAATGTGGCAGTTTTGTGTCTCTGGCTCAGTGATGATACGGATACCGCTTTAAGCGGAACTCTGGGATCATCAATTTGACAGGCGTCGGGCGGGCTGGCCAGCCAAGGCAGACTCGTTGGCGATGAACTTAGCCACCGAGCGTCCCAGAGTTTGCGGATAGTAAGGCGATGGCATGGGCGTTAACTGGCCTTGAAGGTCGCTGCTATACCCGCGTTAACTTACTGAGATGGTGTTGTGATGCATCCTTCCTTGCTTGAATTACTTGACGCGGGTAATGCTGATTGAATGCTGTTGACAAAACACTTGCAGTATCGCGCCCGGCCTTAGTTGTTCGATTTGAGATTGATGCACAGCATCAAAACCGCGCTGTTGCCAGCTACGTTGCTTCAGTTCGGCTTCGCCCAGTGGATAAATATCTTGCTGGCTGAGGCTATCATGTCGCGAAATGATCCAGACACGTTGTTGCTCCACCATGACACTGGTGAAGGCTTGTTTGAGTTTCCAGCCAAGGCGTTTGAGCATTTGAGGCTCCTTAAAAATGAACGTCAGTTATACCATAGCCGGATCTTGAAAAACCAATGCCTTCTTTGAGTGCGGGTGCGAGCTCTTAGATCGAACACTCACTCGAGGATTGCCTCCACACCTCCGACCAGATACAATTGTTTTTAACAAAATATTAACAAGGCGTATGGTATGCATATTGATAGACTCTTGGCCGAAATTGCCGAGCGAGTCCCGCAGGGCAAGACACTGACGATATCGAGTTGCTGGACTCAAGGGCGAACCGTATTTGGTGGGCTTTCCGCCGCACTATTGTCTGATGCGATGCAAACTCTCGTGAGTGATTCGCAACGACTATTACGCTCTCTCAGCACCAGTTTTGTTGGCCCCTTATTGGCTGATATGCCTTTTTCGATAGAACTTGAATTACTTCGTACAGGAAACAACGCTAGCCACATCAATGCCAGAATCGTTCAAGCAGGGCAGGTGGCGGTGACTCAACAAGCTAGTTTCGCTCTGCCTCGCAACTCTCGACTGGTGGTAAACTCTCAAATGGGTCACCAGTTGTCGTTGCCTGAGCGTTTAGCGATTTTACCAGATGTAGAGGGGCTGAGCCCTCGTTATATGCAGCATATTGATTTGGCGCTTGCCGCGGGTGGCTTACCTTATAGCGCCAGTCAGGATTCCCATTTACATGGTTGGATGCGCTTTAAACAGCCGCCTCGAGCCTTCAGTGACGCCCATCTGATTTGTTTAGTCGATGCCTGGCCACCAGCCGTGATTCAGATGATGAAACAACGCGCTCCCGCCAGTTCCATGACTTGGAATCTGGAGTTTGTTCATCCACAGCGCACGGTTGCCGCAAGTGATTGGTTAGCTTATCAGGCCCAGACTCGCCAAGCTGCCGATGGGTATGCGCATTGTGAAGCCAATATTTGGGATCGAGATGGCGAACTGCTCGCCATTAGCCGCCAAATGGTGACGGTATTTGATTAGTCGACAGGGGCTGCAGGCTACCTCCGGCTACCCAACTATATTTATGCATGAAGGGCGTAAATGGCATGATCAACGATTCGCCCATTTAGATTTTCTGCATTAGAAATAACCCCTTCTAGTTTCAGACCTAAACGTTCACAGACGGCTCTACTCGCCAAATTCTCTGTAGCGGCGGATATTTCAACTTTATGCATTTGTAATTCATCAAATGCAATGTCTATCAGTTTTTTACAAACACGAGTCATAATTCCATTGCCTTGAGCGGATTCTATAAGCCAATAACCAATGTCGACTTTTTTAATTCGTGATTAATCGTGTTGAAGGAGACATTACCAACGAGTATTTCATTGTAAAATACGCCACAGACCATTGATTTCCCATCGGCGTAATCATGAAGAGATTTTTGGATAAACGAAGCAAAGTCCTGCTCCGTTTTACAGTGTGGAGGCCACACTAACCACTGCTCAAGATAGGGTAAATTTTCTTGGGCCAATTGAGCGTATATTGGAGCAAAAGACTTTTGAACCAATGACAACTTAATATCATTATCTACTTTTAAACTGAACAAGAGTCACTCCTTAAATATCAGAGACGGCCTTTTTGATGCGCTAGTGTATGTCTCGCAGCGGCATGAATGCAGTGAAAAACCTTTGCAGGAGGCTCACCGTGTAATGATTAAACGCTAAGAACTCGCGAATGGCAAGGGCATTACCGTGAGGGAATGCCTGAAGAAAGCCAAAGGTTTTTTATCTAAAGAGAGGGCTAGCTAATGAAAAACATCATATGCGGCATAGGCTGGAGGCGAGTTGGCACAAGACAACGAAGCCAAGTGATCTAATGGTCACCGTAAATGATGCAGCAGTGTGCGAGAAAAGAGAAAGTGCATGTTCTACTTCTTATAAACAAAGAGTGGGGAGGTCTGCTTAACCAGCGAACGTTTAACTCACTCGTTTTATATCCGACCGGACTTAGGAACGGTGGCGCCAAAACAGAAGCCATCACTGGGGTACAAAGGGGCTAATCGACCGTTGTATCTTAAACACTTTCAGGAAACGCCCTGTGCGGGGCCGCATACGAGGGCTTGAGGTTACCGGCTACCCGATGAGGCCTTTTTAAAACATTGACCATGCATCTAGGCCAAGACTCTCGATACAGGGAACAAGTACATCAGCTAAGAACTCTTTCTCTTCAGTATCTAAGTCATCCCAAGGTAAATCATCTACCAGATCGTTTACATCCGAAAACCTTTGCTCTGCATCTTCAACTAAAATGCCAACTGATTTCAACTTATCAAGGAAACAGATAGTAGTTTCATTTAATAGCTTAACGACTTCAGGAACTGAAATGTTTAACCCTCGTGATTTCCATGCTTCAAGGGAATAATTGTCAGTCGCTTTAGCTTTAGTAATAATTTGTTCAAAATTGCTCATTAAACATTCCCTTTAGAGCGCCTATACTTGTTAGCACTAAACTCTTTTCAGAGGCAAGTGCGGTGGTTCTGGGAGTTCAACAGTAATTTGGTCTTCAAGTTTGACTATCCCACCTTTTATCACCGTAGCCATAATGCCGGCTTTCCTTATCAAGTTTCCTTCAGCATCTTTATCCAAAACTGCTTTAGTTAATCCTTTTTGATAGTTATCGAGTTGTGCACAAGGGTTTCTTAAACCAGTGACTCGAAGAACAACATTTTCACCTAGCTTGAGTACTGTGTTCGTTGGGAGAGAAAGGAGTTCTAGGCCTTCGGTTAGAACATTTTCTCCAATGGTACCAGCTTCAATTTCAAAACCTTTATCTCTTAGTTCTACAAAAAGTTCAGAATGGAGCAAGTGAACTTGACGAAGGTTTGGTTGTGATGGGTCAGCTTTGACACGCGACCTATGTTTAACAGTCTTGCCGCAATGAGCATCCCCTTCTATTCCCATCCCTTTAAGAAAGCATAATGATTCATATGTTTTCTTGGAGAAATTATGTCCTTCATCTTTTGATAGTGATACTACTTTCATAACATCATCCTTTTGCTGGCACGTATCGTTAGAATTTTGATTACACAAATTTGCACATTCCCAAACCAAGTCGGTTACCATTCTTTACTGAATAACCATATTTTGCATAGAAATTCTTGAGCTGTAGGAGCACTTTCTTTCTTCATATAAATTCCAACATACCACCAAAATAGGTCTGTGAATTTCAATGGATTATTAATTTTTGAGGTTTTTTATTGATAAGCTTTATTTTTTCTAGTTTAATGGATTTTATTTTCAATAAGGTGGAATTTATGAGCGTAGACTCTCTAATCTCAACCAAACTCAAAAGGTTACGTAAGAGACAAAACTTAACGCTAGACTCCTTAGCGGAGCGAAGTGGCATTAGTCGATCAATGATTTCGTTGATTGAACGTGGTCAATCAAGTCCAACCGCAACGGTACTAAACAAATTGGCTGATGCCTTGGGGATCTCTCTTCCAGAACTGTTTTCTGATGACTCAGAAAAGGCCAGCAATGACTCTCTATCGGTGTCTAATTTGGAGACGCAAAAAACCTGGCGAGATCCAGAGTCTGGTTACATTCGCCGTCAACTTACGCCGAAAAATTCCTCTTCACCAGTTGAATTAACCGAAATTATTTTTCCTCCAAAGCAAAGCGTTACTTTCGAAAACATGCTCAGACATATCGAAATACATCAGCAGGTATGGGTGATCTCGGGCGAGATTGAAATATATGATGATGATTCAACATGGCATCTCAAAGAAGGCGATTGTTTAGCATTTCAACAAAAGGAACACACCACATACTTCAACCCTAATAACACAGAAGCCAGGTATTTAATTACACTTACCAGCCTCCCGCTTTCAAGGAGAACAAATGATGGAATATAAGGTTATAACCTGTACATATGAAAAGCATGCACGAAGCATCCTAGATATATTTAATGATGCTATTGAAACATCTACAGCTTTGTATGAGTACGAAAAACTCTCAATGGAAAGTATGATTGGATGGTTTGAAACCAAAATAAACGGTGCATATCCAGTCTTTGGATTGGAATCTCTAAATGGTGAATTGATGGCATTTGCTAGCTACGGTTCTTTTAGAATGCGGCCTGCTTATAAATACTCGATTGAACATTCTATTTATGTTCATAAGGATTTCCGCGGTAATGGCCTAGGCCGAATTCTACTTGAATTGCTCATCAAATCAGCAAAAGAAAATAATTATCACGCCATCATTGGCGGTATAGATGCTGATAACCTCGGCAGTATCGCTTTACATAAAAAACATGGGTTTCAGCATGTAGGAACTCTACCTGAAGTCGGATTCAAGTTTGGCCGTTGGCTGAATTTAGTTTTTTATCAACTCGTATTAGATACCCCAACATCACCAACTGAAAAATAGAGAGTAACTATTACATAGGAGATGCTCCATGCAATCTTATACCACTTTATTTATCTTGATCGCAGCAGGTATCTCTTTGGTGATTCAAAATATCATTATGGTTAGAATTACTGATAAGGTATCTACAGTAACCATTACGTTATTACTGAATTCAATCAGTGGTCTATTTATATTGCTGATTATTCTGTGTATAAAAAATGGAATGGCAGGTATTTATGAAGCAGTACGGCATATCAGCCCAATGTCTTTACTTCCTGGGGTTTTAGGCTCATTTTTCGTATTTTCAAGCATCTTTGGCTACAAACATGTCGGTGTGGCAACAACAATAGCAGTATTAGTTGGCAGTCAATTAATATTCGGCATCATCGCCGATAGCTTCTATACTTCTTTGCCATCAAAGCACAATATAAGCACTATTGTTGGTGCGCTGTTACTTATAGCTGGCGTAGTTTTGATTGTTCAATCCAAAAAATAATCCGCATATAAATTTAGATATATGCGCAATGAATAAAGCCAGCCACCGTAAAACGTTACTAACGGTTAGGCGGCTATTTTGATGCGCTGTGTACGCCCAGCATGGGCGTCAACGAGCTGAAAGTTACCTATAGGAAGTTTAGCGTTTTGTTATTAAACGTTAAGGGCTCGCGAATGACAGGCGCATTATCGAATACTTACCTAGCATCTCAATGTGCTTCGAGATGGATGGATTAAGTTTTGCTACTCGAAGTGAGACGCCTAGTGCGGAACCGTATGCAGGGTATAGTGGGGCTAGAGGCTCGTGAACTCTCGCTGCCCGATTATGCCTCTTCTGACGTGTCGATTAAATCTCTTAGTTCTGCACCCAAAGCTTTACAGCGTTCATTTGACCATCCCCTCGATAAATGACTTACTGGGTAAACTATTGATTGTACGCCGTGTATGATCACTTTATTCGGACGATTTTGCTCTAGAGTACTTTGCGTTAGATTTTCAAAATAAGTCTTCACTTCCTTTCCGTGAACTAGCAGATACTTAGGCTTAATTGTTGAAAGTAGAAAACTAAACGTAGATGGATCCATTGACTCTTTTTTCAACTCATTAGCTCGAGTCGTCGCTGTGATATATAAGTTTGTTTCTAAAGCCTGTTCAGGAAGTAGTGCACCCGTTATAAGCTCAATACAGCTCCTAGTCCGACTAACCTTCAGACGCCTAGTCTTACCTTCCTTCAAAGGTTTTTCTGCACGTTCCTTAACGTAAGTATCGAACCAGACCTTTTTATCAAACCCATAATCCTTACTCCAAAAATTCCAGAACTGGGCCTTCATCTCTGTGGCTGCATTAAACCCTACTATAAACACCTTACACTCCAGTGGATTGCCAGTGCATACAAACGGACGCGGATTCTGTATTTCAGCTAAGCGGACCTTAAGCTGACTATCAAAATCCAGAAGTTTCATAATTTCTCCTTGCTCCTGAGGCATAACGCCCAATTAAGGTGTGACCACGCTATAACATCAAACTAAACCATTGTACTGTAGAAAATTCAAATTGGAGTGAAATCGCCACGCGTTGCGAGTCACTCTCAAATCTTTACAAATATGAATGGCTTCGACATGTGCTGGCTTGTCAGCGAGCACATATTGCGGCGTTTATTAGCCTGAAAGGCAAGCCTTCGAGCTTGCTTGTCTTTATAATGCTGAGCTTGATACATAGATAAGGCCGATTTGCTTGATGCGAGATAACAAGAAAGCTCATCCAAGGGTGAAAAGCCAGCTTCATCCGCGCAATCAACACCGCCAGCGTTATGATTTTGTCGCATTAATTAAAACTTGCCCAGAGCTCAAGGCCTTTGTTGCGCGAAATGCCTACCAAGATCTGTCCATCGATTTCTTTAATCCTCAAGCGGTACGCTGTTTAAACAAGGCCTTGTTAAAGCATTTCTACCATATTGAGGGCTGGCAAATTCCCAAGCACAACCTTTGTCCGCCAATTCCCGGACGCGTTGATTATATCCATTATCTTGCTGATCTGCTCGGGCAGAGTCAGGGGGGAGATATTCCGCGAGGTGCCGGTGTGCGCTGTTTAGATGTTGGCGTGGGGGCGAATTGTGTTTACCCCTTGGTAGGTAGTGCGGAATATGGCTGGTCGTTTGTCGGGAGTGATATCGAAGCCGCCTCATTGCAATCGGCGCGGTTGATTGTGGATGCAAACCCGCATTTAGTGTCGCAAATAGAATTACGTTTGCAGCGCCAACCTGCTGCTATTTTTAAGGGGATGATTCAAGCCGATGAGCGTTTTGCTTTGACCTTATGTAACCCGCCTTTTCATCGTTCGGCGGCAGAGGCTCGCAGTGGTAGCCAGCGTAAGCAAAGCAACCTGAAGGCGCGTGGTAAATATCAACAAAGTTTGAATTTTGGTGGTCAAAGTAACGAGCTTTGGTGTGATGGCGGGGAGCTGAAATTTATTCAAAACATGCTGGTAGAGAGCCAACTTTTTGCAGAGCAATGCTTGTGGTTTACCAGCCTAGTCTCTAAAGAGTCCAACCTAAAAGGCATTTATCAAACGTTAGAACGATTAAAGCCGGCGCAAGTGAAGACCATCAAGATGGGTCAAGGTAATAAAATTAGTCGTTTTGTGGCTTGGAGCTTTATTTCACCCGCACAACACCGCCACTGGTTGAGCAACCCGCGCTGAGTCGATTATTTACTAGCGTAAAACGGTATGGATATTCCATCCTTCGACGAACTAAGGTATAAGGGCGCTATGAAAATACCCAAACGAATACAGCCTTTAGTTGATGATGGTCTGGTCGACGAAGTGCAAAGTCAGTTAATGAGCGGCAAAGAGGCCTCTGTGTACGTAGTACGCTGTGGGAATGAGATCCGCTGTGCCAAAGTTTATAAAGAAGCCAGCCAACGCAGCTTTAAGCAAGCGGTCGCTTATCGTGAAGGACGTAAGGTGCGCAATAGTCGACGTGCCCGGGCGATGGAAAAAGGCTCAGGATTTGGTCGTGAGCAGCAAGAAAAAGTCTGGCAAAGCGCCGAAGTGGATGCGCTTTACAAGCTTGCTGCGGCGGACGTTCGGGTGCCTGAACCCTATGGCTGCTTTGACGGGGTATTGCTGATGGAGTTGGTGACCGATGACGAGGGCTATGTTGCGCCGCGTTTGAATGATGTGATGATGTCGGCGGAGCAAGCCGTAGAAGATCACGAAATGATGATGCGCTATGTGGTGCGCATGTTATGTGTGGGTTTGATCCATGGTGATTTGTCGGAGTTTAATGTGCTGGTGGATCAGTATGGTCCGGTGATTATCGATCTCCCTCAAGCGGTGGATGCCGCCGCCAATAATAATGCAGAGTGGATGCTGGCGCGGGATATCAACAATATGCGTGATTATTATGGTCAATATGCGCCAGAGCTATTAAAGACCGAGTACGCGAAAGAAATCTGGGCACTTTTTGAAAAAGGTGAATTAGCTGCTGAAACCGAGTTGACTGGCCAGTTTACCCAAGAGGATACGGTGGCCGACCTTGCCGCAATTATGCAAGAAATTGACTCGGCTCGAGAAGAAGAGCTGCGTCGCCGCGAACGGATTAACGAAGCCAAGAATGGTGTAGACGAGAGTAAATATAACTGGGCCGACGACGATTAAAGAAGTGGTAATTCATCATCTTTTTAAATTGCTTAGATACTTTCGTGTTAGCTGGATGAAGTTCAGAAATCATCCGGTCACATTATGGGTAAAGCAAAAAGCAACATAGCTAACTGGAAATCATACAACAAAGCATTCACCCAGAGAGGTGCATTCTTATTTAGGCAATAACGCTTCGTCACTCAGCAGTTCGAAAAATAATATAATGAGAAACTGTTAAGTGTCTCGAAACTAGGGGCTTACCAGAGACTTCGGTTTCTTTTGTTAATGAGGTTCAAATGAAAAAATTAATCTTGGTTCTAGCGATGCTCGTCAATGTTGGCGGATGCCAAGCAGAGCAATCTGACTGAATTTGCAAGCAAACATGGTGTTCAAGTGGAGTTCTTGGAAGTTGAAACAAACATGGAGCAATTTAGAGAACTAGGTCTTCGAGCTACACCTTCAATCTTCATTGGAAACGAACTCATCGATTTAGGCAAGTTCAGTTCTTATGAAGAGTTGAACCACTACATTGTGGAAAATGTGAAATAAAAAAGCTTTAGAATAACTATGACATGACACTCAGGGCAATCCCGCTAATAGAAGGGGCTCGGACAGTTTTTTATTTGAATGCTTAAACCAGAAAGGCTTCCTCTTCCACAAATAAGACGAAATTCCTCCGATACTAAGGGACTGGCCGGCAGGGCTCGTGACAGACTCTGGTAAAGGATAATCCTTTTAAAACATACCCCTATAGTAAGAGCGCGATGAAAGATCCCTAACCGTCACTCTTTACTGCAAGCGACTGCCAGCGCTGGATTTCACGCGCTACAAAATCCGCAAAGCAAGTTGGTTTTCGCCCGGTCAGCGTCTCGACATTATCTGTTACTTTATCTTCCGAACCTCGTGCAATAGCCGCATCCATACTCGCCATTATTTGGGCGTAGTTTTGATCCATGCCTTGTTGTTGAAAGCGCTCTACCAGTTGAGCGCTCGTCAAATTAATATGGGACACGGGATAATCAAGCGCCTCATTCAAGGTATTCGCGACATCACCATAGGTCATGGCGTCGGGCCCTGTTAGAATAAAATCGTTGTTCCATGCGGTTTCCGCAACCAATGCCGCTACGGCCACTTCGGCAATGTCTTGTGCATCGATAAAGCCCACTCGTCCCATGCCCGTGGCCGAATAAATCGCCTGTTCATCACAAATGGTTGGCAAATGCTGTTGCTCAGAAAAATTCTGCATAAACCAAGTTGGTCGCAACACTGCCCATTCTGGCGCATGCTTAATCAACCAGGCATGAACCTCGCCCATCATTGGTCCTCCAGCTTGTAAAGACGACGCACTCAGTAATACAAACCGTTGCACGCCCTGCACAATGGCTTGCTCCAGAATAGGCAGCATCAAGGTGCCATGCTCACTGGAGTTGGTTGGCGCAACAATGTAAAGCGCTCGAGTGTCTTTAAAGGTGGCCGTTGCCAACTCAGCTTGCATCCAGTCAAATGCCACCTCATTCGGCTGTTGAGGAGAACGAGTCGCGATGCGATGCGATACACCAAGATTAGTCAGTTTTTCGACGACATAACGGCCTGTTTTTCCTTTACCGCCTAATACCAATACATTAGTTGCCATGGCCACCTCCGCTTAGCATTTTATTTATTTGTGCAGCGCCCCCAAAAGCATTCATCACAACCAGCGGGTTCCAATAATCTCGGTATCGACTAATGAGACCATCTTTAAGGTCAATCACCGACACATAATCTTGGTCATAACGAGCATTTTCATTATCAGCATGTCCTTTACAAGAGAATTCCAATACGGCATTTTGACCATCGGTCGACAGAATAGAACGATGCAGCGACATGGATTCAACAGTTAATAGCCCCGCTACTTTTTGTAGATAAGCCGTAAATGCCGTCTTTCCTTCAACACTGTGGATACCGTCAGGCAGAGCGTAAGGAAACTCAAATAAAATATCTTCGCTCAGCATATCAAGCAGTGTTTCGGCGTTTGGCGCTAACGCCTCCCCCAAGCCTTCTCTTAAAAGAGCTGACAAACTCGAAAAACCGTCGCTACTATTCGCCATATTACTTTACCTTTTTTGGTTGAAACGCTATCGTATCAACCAAAATTATGAGCGATTTAAGAATGGAACGCAAGCGTATCGACGAAAAAAGTGATACCCATAAAAACAATAAACGAAAGCCTTCTGGCGCTGCCGTAATGCGAACAGACTTAACCGAAGCTTTGTTTGTTTCCTTATTTGAAGAATGGGCTCTGAATGGCTACACCGGCACTAGTCTTGAAAAAGTAGCAAAGCGTATCGGTGCAGGTAAAGCGGCGATTTATAGGCGCTGGCCATCGAAGTTTGCCTTCGCTTCTGAGGCCATTAAAACCGCTACCGTTGCGCTGACCGATGTAAAAGATCACGGCTCTTTGGAAGCTGATGTACACGCCTATTTGCTGATGTTCCGTCGCAGTTTACGTCATCGCTTAGTACGAAGAATCTTGCCAGATCTATACGCCGAGCGGCTGCGCTCTGGTGAGCTAGCCCCATTGATTGAAGGGTTATCCGACTTTCGTCGGCAATTGGGTCATCAGTTATTAGACAGGGCCATTACCCGTGGTGAAATCACCGAAAGCATCGACAGGGAAATGGTATTAGACATGCTGCCAGCTGCGCTGTATTGGCGCATGATTATCAGCGGAAAAAACATGACTCGCAAAGACATAGATCGCCAAACTATCGCGTTAATGGCCAGTATAAAAGCGCTGAGCCAGCTCTAACGGTCATTCACTTAAAGAAGGGGCCGGAAACTTAGAACAGTGGCGCTTGGGCTTTCGGTATCGAAGCTAAGCAAGACTATGAGCCGCAAATTTCGATGGGGACAGTCCCGTGTGCTTGCTAAAAGCGGAACTAAAAGCACTGGCAGATTTGTAGCCTATTCGTTCCGCAATATCTGCCATCGTGTGAGAATGACTCCGCAACAGACCTTTGGCAATAGCCATTCGCCATGCAATAACGTATTCCATTGGTGTAAATCCTACCGCATTGTGAAACCGTTTGAAAAAAACCGAACGAGACAATGCGGCTTCTTTTGCTAGCTGAGCAACGGTCCATGATTGGCTCACATCTTGGTGTATTTTTCGGATCGAGACGGCTAGTCGCTCATCGGCCAATCCAACTAATAAACCGGGAACATTCGGCGTATCCATCTTGGTTCGAAATGTTTCAATTAAAAGGACTTCTAATAAACGAGCCAACACATATTCTCTGCCTGGGCGCTGTGCTCGAGATTCCTCTATAACTAGCTCAACCAGTGCCGTTAGTCTTGCTGCTTTACGAATATGGACAAGTTTTGGCAGAAGTGCGAGTAGAATTGTTGAGTCGCGCGTAGCAAACTTACAATGCCCCACTAATACATGTGCATTTAATGAACTGTCTTGTTCTCCAACCCAATACACGTTGGGAGAAATTTCGACTGGTACCGAGTGTTTTTCATTGTGCGGGGGAGAATCGAGACTGCTAAAAGTAAAACTATTCGATTCTGGAATGAGAACAAAATCTCCAGCGACTAAGTTAATCGGTGCTTCGCCATCAGGTGAGAACTCACAGCTTCCATCTAGGACCACACAGTAAAACGGGTCGCTAACATCTTCACGCCTAATTCGCCATAACCCTGCCGCCTGCACCACTTTAGAAAAGCTCGCCTGGGGTTGCAAAAGTGACACGATATTGGAGAGAGGGTCCATCATAAATACCATAGATAATGAATTGTGTACTTTACGTTATGTATCATGCCATCGCCAGCCTATAAAGTTAACAGATTCATCACCTGAGGAATCTTTATGAAAACGATCTTAATCACAGGGGCATCATCTGGCTTTGGCCTTGAAACTGCAAAATACTTTCTTGCAAAAGGTTGGAAAGTTATCGCTACCATGCGTAACCCTGCAGACAACAGTTTGCCAGAGTCTGGGCAACTAAGCATATTGCCGCTGGACGTTACTAACATGGAGAGCATCAAAAGTTTAGTGTATTCGGTAGATTATATTGATGTACTTGTTAACAATGCGGGTGTCGGTATGCTTGCAGCGTTGGAAGGCACCTCAGATGAAGTGATTCAAACTCTGTTTACAACCAATACACTTGGCTATATCAATATGGTTAAGGCCTTCTTGCCTCAGTTTCGGCAACAGAAATCGGGTGTGATTATTAATGTTTCTTCCGCTGTCACGCTAAAAGCGTTGCCTTTACTTTCGGTTTATACAGCGAGTAAAGCGGCGATAAATGCTTTTACTGAGTCCTTAGCTATTGAATTAGAGCCCTTTAATATTCGAATGAACTTGGTGATACCAGGCCAGGCTCCCGCTACACGGTTTGGCGCGAATGCAAAAGCTCGCATGGAAAATGCTTTCCCAGAACCCTACCTGGATTTAGCCAATAAAATGTTTTTGAATAGGCCAAAACAAGCAAAAGTGACCCGTTCACAAGATGTCGCTGAAGCAATCTGGCAAGCTGCCACCGATGACAAAAGTCCGATGTGGATTGTTGCTGGAGAGGATGCGAAAGCAATGGTATTAAGCGACTAATACGTATTTTCTACATGGTTTTGCAACGCATTTAGCTTAGTCACGTTATTTCTTCTAAATACGAATGGCTGAAGTGAGCATCGGCGCGGCTATTCGGGTGGGTGCTTATATCTTTGATGCTATTGGCGTTTGGCTGGCGGTCTAGTTATCTTAAACGTATTAGCTCATTTATCGATTAGGCGACTTAAGCCAGCTAAAAAGCAGACTTAAGTTTTGTCATCGCTACGTAGCAATGTGAACACTGCGTCTTATTTATATAGCCCCAACTTTGATTATGAATTGGGGATATTTTTTCATCTATAAACTATCGGGTTTATTAATCATAACTTAAACATAAATTTATAAGACTGGTAATTTTTGATGCGTAGTTGATTCTTCAAACGCAGCCGCCATACCTAAAAGTTTCCCATCCTTGAAACGCTTACCAAGGAAGCTTAAGCCAACAGGGAAATTATTTGAAAATCCGGCTGGTACACTTATCACGGGTCTTCCGGTAAAGTTCGCCCAACCACAATGAGTACCTAGCTGATTAGGGTCAATCAAAGTTTCTGGATCTTCAACTTCAGCAGGTGGCAAAGAGACGGTAGGGTAAATAAGCGCATCTAGACCATATTCTTTGTAAATTTTATCAACACCTTTCGAAAATTTCACTCGACTCTCGACAGCTTCATTAAAGGTTTTAGGATCAAGCGGTTTGTTATCACTGTAGCTTAACCAGTCTTTAGTAATCGCATTCATTTTCGGGCTTTTCGCAATAAGGTCACCGTAGTTCAATACGTCAAAAGGTTCTGTTTGCTCTTTAAGTCCTTTTGGTATTTTAGCTTCGGTTCTTACGAAATAATCTTCTTTGCCGGTGGCATCCCAGTAAGAACCGGAACCGTATTCTGTCCACCAATCAGATGAAATATGAATTGGTTGTATAATAGCGCCTCGAGCACGAAGTTCATCACGTGCTTTCTGCATTGTCGCAGAGATCTCGGGTGTGATAGCTATCTCTGCTGTCCATCCACCGAAAGGAGCAACAACATAGCCGAGTACTTTCCCTTTCAAAGATTTATTATCGTTTAGACTATGTACCAAAGTCTCTGTCAACGCATGACCGTGAGTTAGGGCATCTTTTTGATCTTCACCAGCCATAACATCAACAACAGTTGCAGCATCAATTACGTTTTTCGCTAGCGGGCCTATGGTATCGCCAAGAGTGTTATAGTCCATTCCTGTGGTAGGAACTATACCGGGAGATGGGCGATATCCAACGAGCGAAGTGAATGATGCTACATCTGTAATCGACCCACACGACTCAGTACCAAGAGCCACTGGTGCATAACCGGCAACAACAGAAGCAGCAGAACCACCGCTTGAACCATTAATATTTTTTGTACGATCTTGAGGATTATATGTTCTTCCACCCGCACTCGATAAGGTATCCCAAAACATAGCAAATTCAGCCATATTTGTTTTACCCATTATCAATGCACCTGCTTTGATAAGCCTATCAACCGCCACCGCGTTATGGGCAGGCTGATACTCTTTTAATGCTTCATTACCATGACTGGTTGGCATGTTAGATGTATTAATATTGTCTTTAACAAAAATTGGGACTCCAGCAAGTGAAAGACTCGATTTATCGTTTAGTTTATCTAGCGCCTTTGCTTCTGCAATCACATCGGGGTTTTGTGTGAGAATAGCATTGAAGCCTTTCTTGGAGCTTTCAATGTTGTCGATCCGAGCCATGTATGCTTGTACTAATTCAACAGCAGTAACTTTTTTATGTTTGATGTCATTAATGATTTCTGTCACGGTATAGTTTTCTACATTTTCGACGGCATAAACATTTCCTCCAAATAGAATTGCAGCTATCGCTATGCCAAGTGCTTGCTTCCTCATGTTCATTACTCCTTAAAATGAAATTGACAAGCTTTAAAGGCATCTTCTATGCCATACAAGACATTAGGATCAAAACAGATTAAATAGCATCCTAAATGATTGTGTTTTATGCAATCATTTGATCTTATTGGTGCATTCGGCCCTTTTTTAGTGCACTGAAAATATTTAATTGATCGATTTCTCATTATTTTTAAGGGCGTGAATAATTGGTGTTATTAAATAATTAGATTGTTGGAATACTATTAAAAATAGAGAGGATAAAATATACGTCAACGTGGTAAAAGCCATGCATACATATTCGATTAATTAAGTCTAAGAGTGGCTTTGGGAATGATTAAAAGTGAATATTATAAATTACTTCGAGGCATGTCCATATTAGCCCTGCGACCCGAATACGACATTGTTTAATGCAATACAGATAAACCCTACAAAATTAATGGCCCCAAATACAAGATCATATTTTAATATGCTTACTATCAGAATATTGCAGAAATAGATTCTTCATTACTGACATGTCGAATCGCTTCAGCGAGCATTGGCTGCGTCACTCAGGTGGCGCTTAATAATAACGGCAAATAACATTTGGACGAGTGAATCGATTTGGGCGGAAAAGGATTTAGCTCAAATCTAAGCTGCCAAAACACCCTAGAAATTGGGACGCTGTCAGCTCAGGTCTGAGCTACTACACCATAGCCTTGACTCGAATATAGGGCTATTTTAGTGAGCCAATTGCTTGAATTACAGCCCCAATCCCATGGTGATTAATCCCCTCATTTACCACTCGATCAAGTGCTTCAAGGTGGTGAAATGAAAAGTTAGGTAATTCTTTTATTAACGTTTCTTTTGAAATCATCATTGAAGCTACTGGAGGCCCCCCCGTTTTATATACTAGCTGCTCAGGTCTATAACCCTCTAGCAAAAAAACACCAGAAGGTTTAATTGCTAATTCTATTCGACTATATAAATCTTGCCTGAGTGTTGGTGGTAGGTGACAGTATATAGAGACAATACCGTCCCATTTACTCTCTCCAAGATCAAATATTGCTAAATCGGCACAAATAGTTTCAATCACTACGTTATTTTCTTTAGCTAGCCTTTCTAATTTTTCGATGGCCACATTAGATATGTCTACCGCTGTTACCGAATATCCTAATTTGGCAAGAAAAACTGCATTTCTTCCTTCACCTTCAGCGAGTAATAACACTTTTCCTTTGGGGATTGCATCGTAATGACTTTTAAGAAAGTCATTCGGCAATTTCCCATAAACATATTCTTCTGTATCGTATATTTTATCCCACATACTAAATTCTCTGTTTATGAAGCAAGTTTCGTTTACTTATATGCTAATAGCTTATCATAAGGAAAATTAAGCTTGTTAGAACAAGATAATCTCCCCCCTTTGTCCCATTGATTGTTCAACACCATATCACTCCTTTTTAGCCATTTCAGCACGATAGACACAACTTGATAATCGAGTCATAAACAAAGGATACGATGGCTGGTGGCAACAAGGAATGGCATGAACACAGTTTGCAATGATCGTTTTTTTAAGCCTTAAACGATGGAAAAACTAGGGGGTGAGTCCTGTTATTCGGCGCACTTTTGGATTTGTTTGATTAACCATTGCAGGCTGTCTTGGCTGTCATACAGTTGATGAGTGAAGATGCTCAGCGACAAATTGGGTAGGTCGGCGGGCAGTTGCACGATTCGAACTGGTAGCATTGTGGCAAGCTCCTGGGCGATTCGCAACGGTACACACATTAGGTAATGGGTGTTGGCAATCACCTTGGCGCCAGCGGCATAACTTTGGATGGTGGTGGCAATCTGGCGAGCCTGATGTTGTTTGAGTAACCAACGGTCGATGGGATCGGCACCGGAATTGATTAAGGGTAAGTGAACTTGAGGTGTTTGCACAAAAGTCTTTAGATTGAACTGTTCGGGGAAGCGGCTTTGCTGCGCCACCAAGCCAACATAGGGGTCGCTCAGCCAAGGGTAACGGCGATAATAACGCGGCATATCTTGCAGCTCGTCGACGCCTAAGATGAGATCGATACGGCCCTGCTCAATACGTTCCATCTGGGTGTTTTCCGAAAGAATATCAATCGCGATCCGGATGTTTGGTGCATTGCGCTCCAGCATTTGAGTGAGTCGTGGTAGCGCAAAAAATTCGAAGTAATCAATGGCACTGATATAAAAAGTTTTGGCATCCAGTTGCGGATCAAATGGCTTCATTTGATCGAAGGCCGTATCAATCGCCCTCAAGCCTTTTTGAATATTGGGCATTAGTGATAAGGCGAGTGGGGTGGGCTCCATGCCGCTTTGGGTTTTAATAAACAGTGGGTTGTTAAAGCGCTTGCGTAATTTTGCCAGCACGTGACTGGCGGCCGATTGGCTCATATACAGTTTCTGGGCGGCTTTGGATAAGTTGCGTTCTCGGTGTAGTACCACCAGTAGGCGAAGTTGATTAATGTCGATATCCATCGTTATCGAACTCTCTCATATAGAAATGAAAAAAATGCATTTTTATTATAACCAAATCAAGTAGACAATGTGTCTCTGTTTTAAGCACTGAGGTTGGATAGTTGATGAGAAAGGTAAGCGTCGCCGCAACACAAATGTCTTGTTCCTGGCAAGTGAACGATAATATTGATAAAGCCGAGCGTTTAGTTCGCCAGGCCGCCGCGCAGGGCGCACAAATTATCTTGTTACAAGAGCTGTTTGAAACCCCTTATTTTTGTATCGAGATCCAAGAATCACATTTGGGTCTGGCCTCCGAGCTTGAAGATAATCTGGCCTTTCAGCGTTTAACCGCGCTCGCTAAAGAGTTACAGGTGGTATTGCCTTTTAGTTGGTTTGAAAGCGCCGGCAACGTGCGTTTTAACTCGGTGGCCATGATCGATGCCGACGGCAGTTTGCTTGGTATTTATCGCAAAACCCATATTCCAGACAGTGATGGATATTTGGAAAAGTACTATTTTAGCCCGGGAGATACAGGCTTTAAGGTCTGGCACACTCGCTACGCAAAAATCGGGGTGGGGATTTGCTGGGATCAGTGGTTTCCAGAAACCGCGAGAAGTTTAGCGCTGCAAGGGGCTGAACTGCTCTTATTTCCTACCGCAATTGGCAGTGAACCCAGCCAACCAGAGATGGATTCGCAAAGCCATTGGCAACGGGTGATGCAGGGCCACGCTGCGGCCAACCAAGTTCCGGTGATTGCATCGAATCGAATTGGTCGCGAGCAAGCGACATCACGCGATTTAGCACTGACTTTCTATGGCTCTTCGTTTATTGCCGACGAGACTGGCGAAATTGTCGTTAAGGCCGATCGTGAAACTGAAACGGTGTTGGTGCATCAGTTTGATCTGGACGCTATTGCATTTCAGCGTAGCGCCTGGGGCTTGTTTAGAGATCGTCGTCCCGAGCAGTATCCACATCTACTTACCCTTGATGGTCGCTTAAACAAATAATTTTAAATGGTGATGCTCCCTTGATTGGCTGTTGGTCAATCTGTGGGGAGATGGCAAGCCAAGCAATTCGGGAGCTATATATGAGTCAACAGCGAAAAACGCTGCCAGCGGAAGATGGTTTTAGCATGCCCGGTGAACACCAGCCACATAGTGAGGTGTGGATGTCATGGCCAATGCGACCAGACAATTGGCGGATGGGCGCAAAGTATGCGCAGCAAGCTTTTGTTGCGGTGGCCAGCGCTATCGCCCGGCGAACGCCAGTGGTGATGTTGGTGAATCACGCCCAATATGCCAATGCGAGAATGCAACTACCAGCGCAGATTAAAGTGGTTGAAATGTCTTATAACGATTGCTGGATGCGTGACATGGGGGCAACCTATTTACTCAATCAAGCGCAGCAGCGTCGCGGAGTGAGTTGGCAATTTAATGCTTGGGGCGGCTTAGTCGATGGGCTGTACTTCCCTTGGGATCTCGACAATGCTGTGGCTGAGAAAATGTTGAACCTCACTGAGGATGATATCTATTGCGCACCTTTTATTTTGGAAGGTGGTTCGATCCACAGTGATGGCGAGGGCACCTTATATACGACCGAAGAGTGCCTACTTCATCCCAGCCGTAATCCGGGATTGTCTAAGCGACAAATCGAAACTCACTTACAGAATTATCTTGGGATTGACAAGGTGATTTGGCTGCCACAAGGTTTATATGACGATGAGACAAATGGCCATGTGGATAACATTATGCATGTGGTTAAGCCGGGAGAAGTGGTGCTTACCTGCTGTGATGACCCCAGTGACCCGCAATATGCCATCAGCAAGAAGGCCTATCAGGTTTTAAGCAGCCAAAGCGATGCCAAGGGACGAGCGATTAAGGTACATCAGCTGCCGATGCCCGGTCCCCTTTATATGAGTGAGCAAGAAGCTGAAGGGATCGAGCCAAGTGCCGGGATGAAACGTCAGGCGGGAGAGCGCTTGGGGGCGTCTTATGCAAACTTTCTGATTAGTAATGGTCAGGTGATCTTTCCGCTGTTGGATGAACGCACCGATGAGCAGGCTCGGGATGTATTGCAACAGGCCTTCCCTGAACATCAGCTGATTGGCGTCGAGGCCCGCGAAATAGTGTTGGGCGGCGGTAATATTCACTGCATTACTCAACAAATTCCGCGCTCAAAGTCGCTTGCAGGGTGAGCGCTTTACCAGGCCACTGTGCTAAGGCAGTGGCTCACGACTCTAACCTCTAGTTTTGCGCTAAAAAGAATTGATAGGCGGCATTGTCGGTTTCATCTTTGTAGTCAAAACCGAGTTGTGCCAGATGCTGGGTAAAGGCTGCGGTATCGCGGTCTTGTAATTCGAAGCCGGCCAATACCCGTCCGTAAGCGGAGCCGTGATTACGGTAGTGGAACAGGGTAATGTTCCAATGGTTGCCCAGCGTTTGTAAAAACTTGAGCAAGGCACCGGGTTGTTCGGGAAACTCAAAGCTAAATAGCCGCTCGTTTAATACCTTGCCGGGTTTGCCTCCCACCATATAACGCACATGCTGTTTAGCAAGTTCATCGTCGCTGAGATTGGTCACCGCATAGCCGCTGGCACTCAGGCTATCGAGCAGTGCCGGCAATTCCTGTTCGCTATTACTAACCCGAATACCAACAAAAATACTGGCTTGTTGCTCATTGGCATAGCGGTAGTTAAATTCGGTAATGGCTCGGCCCCCGAGGTGCTCCACAAACTCGAGGTAAGCGCCCTGGCGTTCGGGAATATTCACCGCCATTACCGCTTCTTTTTTCTCACCCAGCTCGGTGCGCTCCGAGACATAACGCAGGTTATGAAAATTAACGTTTGCCCCAGATAAAATCGCCGCCAAGCGCTGGCCTTGTAAATTGTGTTGCTGGGCATAGGCTTTTAAACCCGCCAGCGCCAGTGCGCCGGAAGGTTCTGAAATGGCCCGGGTATCTTCAAAGATGTCTTTGACTGCCGCACAAATTTCATCGGAATTGACGGTGATCACTTCATCCAGATAGCGCTGGCAGAGCCGGAAGGTTTCTGTGCCAATCAGCTTGACCGCGACCCCATCGGCAAATAGTCCCACGCGTTCCAGCGGGGTCGGTTTGCCTGCGGCCAGTGCGGCGCTTAAACAGGCCGAGTCTTGCGCTTCTACCCCAATAATCTTGATCTGTGGCATCAGCTGTTTGATATATACCGCCACCCCCGCGGCGATGCCGCCGCCGCCTACTGGCACAAATATCGCGTTGAGGTGCATGTCTTGTTCCAGTAGCTCTTTGCCAATAGTGCCTTGTCCGGCGATTACATCCACATCATCGAAGGGCGGGATCAGGGTATAGCCGCGTTCCGCGGCGAGCTGTTTACTGTAGTGGCTGGCTTCGTCGAAACTGTCCCCGATCAAACGTACATCGGCACCCATGGCGCGCACCGAGTCTATTTTGATTTCTGGGGTGGTGGTGGGCATCACGATGATCGCATTAATATTGAGCCGTTGCGCCGACATTGCTACGCCCTGAGCATGGTTACCGGCCGAGGCGGCAATCACCCCGCGCTGGCGCTGAGCCTCGCTTAATTGGGCGATTTTATTGTAGGCGCCGCGTAACTTAAAAGAGTGCACCGATTGGCGGTCTTCGCGTTTCAACAGAATTTGGTTGCCCAGTCGCTTGGATAATTTGGGGAGTTCTTGTAAGGGCGTTACCTGAGCGATTTCATAAACTGGGGAGAGTAAGATCCGGCGAAGGTAATCGTTGGCACTGGGTAAGGTTTGAGACATGGTAGTAACCTACAACTTGCATTAAATTAGCCCGGCGAACCGGGCTGAATATGATATCGAGAAAGGGCTTAGCCGAGTTTGCTCTTATCGCGTACTGCACCCTTGTCGGCGCTGGTGGCGAAGTGAGCGTACATCTTCAGTGAAGTGCTCACTTCACGCACCCGTCCCACTGGGCGCCAGGCGTCACTGCCTTTGGCTTGCATTGCGGCGCGGCGTGTGGCCAATTGCTCTTCGCTCACTTCCAGTACAATGCTGCGCTCAGGAATGTTGATATCGATGATATCACCCTGTTCAACTAAACCAACCACGCCACCACTGGCGGCTTCTGGCGAAATGTGGCCAATTGACAGACCCGAGGTACCACCAGAGAAGCGACCGTCGGTTAGCAGGGCACATTTTTTACCTAAGCCCATGGATTTAAGGTAAGAGGTTGGGTAAAGCATTTCTTGCATGCCGGGGCCACCTTTTGGGCCTTCGTAGCGAATTAACACCACGTCACCCGCTTTGACCGTACCATCCAAGATCCCGGCAACTGCATCATCCTGGCTTTCAAAAATACAAGCCGGGCCGCGGAATACCAAGTTGTCGTCATCGACGCCAGCAGTTTTCACAATACAGCCGTCCAGGGCAACGTTTCCTTTTAAGACTGCCAGGCCACCTTCCAGGCTGAAGGCATTCTCCAAGCTACGAATACAGCCTTCGGCACGGTCGGTATCGAGTTCATCCCAGCGGCAATCCTGGCTAAAGGCTTGGGTGGTGCGAATACCTGCAGGACCCGCGCGATAAAAATCTTTCACGGCCTGATCCTGAGTTTGCATTACATCCCATTTAGCCAGCGTTTCAGCGAGGGTTTCGCCCATGATGTTGGGCACCTCACGGTGAATGAGACCGGCGCGATCCAGTTCACCGAGGATGCCCATAATACCGCCGGCGCGATGCACGTCTTCCATATGGTATTTATTGGTTGAGGGAGCCACTTTACACAGTTGAGGTACTTTACGGGACAATTCGTCCATGTGCTGCATGGTGTAATCCACGCCAGCTTCCTGAGCAATCGCGAGCAGGTGCAATACAGTATTGGTGGAACCACCCATGGCCACATCAAGGGTCATGGCATTTTCGAAGGACTCGAAGGTTGCAATAGAACGGGGTAATACGCTGGCATCATCTTGTTGGTAGTAGCGAGTGCACAAGTCAACGATGCGTTTACCGGCATTTAAGAACAGTTGCTTGCGATCGGCGTGGGTGGCAAGCATTGAGCCGTTGCCCGGCTGGGCTAAACCGAGTGCTTCCGCCAGGCAGTTCATCGAGTTTGCGGTGAACATGCCAGAACAAGAACCACAGGTAGGGCAGGCGCTGCGTTCCACTGCTTCGCTGTCACTATCGGAAACATTTTTGTCGGCACCCATCACCATGGCGTCCACCAAATCGAGTTTAATGATTTGGTCGCTCAGTTTGGTTTTACCGGCTTCCATTGGTCCGCCCGAGACAAAAATCACCGGAATGTTGATCCGCATTGCGGCCATTAACATCCCCGGTGTGATTTTGTCACAGTTAGAAATACAGACCATGGCATCGGCGCAATGCGCATTCACCATGTATTCAACCGAGTCAGCAATCAGATCGCGCGAGGGTAAGCTGTATAACATGCCGCCGTGGCCCATGGCGATGCCATCATCCACCGCGATGGTATTAAACTCTTTGGCAACGCCGCCTGCTTCTTCAATTGCGCCAGCCACCATTTGACCAAGATCTTTTAGGTGAACGTGACCCGGGACAAACTGGGTGAATGAATTCACCACTGCGATAATCGGCTTACCGAAATCTTCTTCTTTGGTTCCCGTTGCACGCCATAGGGCACGGGCTCCGGCCATGTTACGGCCTTCGGTTGTGGTGGCACTTCGCAGTTTAGGCATTGCTGTTTACTCCGTTAATCTGGTTTGCGTTTGCATATTTGGGTTTAGGCCATGACCACTTTGGCAGCGGGCATCACCTGTAATTGTTGTATGGTGACTTGCTCAACGTCGAATAATTTAATCAATTGATTATACAGCTGAGCGACCGGACGCTCACTGCTTACTGTGAGTTCAATTGAGTAAATTTTCGCGTTGAGTTCAATATTCATCGATTGTACTAAAAAACCGCGGTGACGTGTCACCCGTAATACACGTTCCAGTACATCGGCTTGGTTACGGGTTTCGATTGTGAGTGCATGTTCCATTAGCATTCCTCCATCATTTTGTCGTTGGCGACCCCAGGTGGTACTAGCGGCCATACATTCTCTTCGGCATCGATTAAAACGTGCAGTAGGTAGGGCCCTTGACTGTTGAGCATTCTATCTAAGGCAGCTGGGATCTCTATTTTATTGCAAATGGTTTCACCGGGAATATCGAAGGCGGAAGCCAATTTTACAAAATCAGGGTTGTCATCGAGGATGGTTTCACTGAAGCGACCATTAAAAAACAAGTTTTGCCACTGGCGTACCATACCCAAACGATTGTTGTCGATAAGCAGCATCTTGACCGGTAACTGAGCACGTTTAATGGTGGTCAGCTCTTGTACGTTCATCATGAACGAACCATCACCGGAGACATTAATTACGGTATCGTTGGGGCGGGCAAACTGAGCGCCAATGGCTGCTGGCAGGCCAAAGCCCATGGTCCCCAAACCGGCGCTAGACAGGTGGTTTTCGGGGCCGTTAAATTGCATGTGCTGGGCGACCCACATCTGGTGCTGACCCACATCGCAGGCAACCACGGTGTCTTGGTCGATCATTTGGCTGAGTTGATGCAGCATGCTGGGCGCGAAGATATGCTCGCCCGGATGGTCATAGCGCCAGGCAAAATCATGTTTACGTTGGGTGACCAGCTCGCGCCATGGCTGAATATCACACAAGCAGTACAGTGCCGGCAAGGTGAGTTTTAAGTCGCTGCTTAAGGCTACATCGGGTTCTCGGCGTTTACCAAACTCACTAGCATCAATATCGAGGTGGATCACTTTGGCGTGAGGGGCAAATTCATCGAGTTTACCAGTGACCCGATCGTCGAAGCGAGCCCCAATGACTAATAAGACATCGCATTCCTGAACGCTGAGGTTGGCGGCTTTGGTGCCGTGCATGCCTAACATGCCGAGGTAACAAGCTTGCTGCTCGGTGATGGCTCCAATGCCTTTGAGGGTGCTGACACTCGGGATCTGAGTGTAATCTAAAAACGCGCGTAATTCGCTAACCGCGTTCGCCATGCCGACGCCGCCGCCGACATAGACGATGGGCTGTTTGGCTTGACTGAGTAGGCGTTTCGCCTGCTTGAGTGCATCCGTTTCTGGAGGATTGGTCTGCAGGGCTGGGGCGAGGTAGGGCTGGCTCTCTTCAATTTCGGCTAACTGAATGTCTTTAGGCACATCGATTAACACCGGACCCGGGCGACCACTGGTGGCGATGACAAAAGCTTGTTCAATGGTGCGTTTGAGCTCGCTGATGTCGGTAACCATGAAGCTATGTTTGGTCACGGCCAGGGACATGCCTAAAACGTCGACCTCTTGAAAGGCGTCGGTGCCGATCACTGGCTGGGCAACCTGTCCAGTAATGGCCACCAGCGGAATTGAATCGAGCTGAGCTTCGGCAAGGCCGGTGACCAGGTTGGTTGCGCCGGGGCCAGAAGTGGCTATACATACCCCGACTTTGATGCCGCGGTTAGCGCCCGCTCTGGCGTAGCCCACCGCCGCCATTGCTGCGCCCTGCTCATGGCGGGTCAGCATATGTTTAATGCCTCCGTCGTAGAGCGCATCGTAGAGCGGCATAATTGCGCCCCCCGGATAACCAAAGACTTGTTCTACGCCCTGTTCTTTTAGAGCCGCTACAATTTGTTGAGCACCATTCATTCCCATTTCCTTTCCGCCGTTAACAAAAAACCCCCGAGCTTTGCAGCGCGGGGGTTTGGTGTTGTTTGCTTATTTCAGTTACAACAGCGCATCCCCGCGCGGTGATAAAATAATCACCACAAGGACGACGCTAATGACTAGAGCAACTGAAAAAGACATA
Source organism: Agarivorans sp. QJM3NY_29 (assembly GCF_050870835.2). NCBI lineage: Bacteria > Pseudomonadati > Pseudomonadota > Gammaproteobacteria > Alteromonadales > Alteromonadaceae > Agarivorans > Agarivorans sp. QJM3NY_29. The sequence continues at coordinate 440,994 of NZ_CP194036.2, forward strand.
TTTAATAATTTTCCTCGAACAATAGGCTACAAGTATCACAGGATAAAATATGATTCAAGCTTGCTTTTCTTCCGCAAAGTTCCGCTGGCTGTTGGATAAATAAACGAATTGTAGTTTGATTTGCTAATTAAGTGTGATTCATTAGTTCTATATTCCAATTTGTTGTTTTTTACTGGTTATTTATATTGCATTTACAGCATAAAATTAAGTCGATTTTTCTTGGTATTAATTCATTTTTTAGTGGGAGGGGTGGCTGCTGGGGCAATCAGTGAGGGTTTTGGGCATCGCTGATAAACATGCTAATGTGAGACATATCTGTATTGTATTTAAGGATATGCCATGACCGAAAAAGAAAAGATGTTAGCTGGTAAGCTGTATTTGGCCTTTGATGGCGAATTGGTTGAGGAGCGACACGAGGCGAAGTCTTTATGTTACGAGTTAAATCTACTGCATCCAGAAGAAGACCTGCGGTCGGAAGTGCTGGCAGAACTGCTGCCAAACAGCCTTGACCCATGGATTGAGCCCACATTTTTTTGTGATTATGGTTATAACATTACTACCGGAAAGAATTTCTACGCGAATCATGGTTGTGTGATCCTCGATGGCGCTCCGGTAACCATCGGTGATGACGTGATGTTTGCCCCAGCAGTACATATCTCTACGGCGACACATCCTTTAAATAGCCAACAACGCTTAGCGGGATTAGAGCGTGCTTTGCCAGTCATCATTGGAGACCGGGTATGGGTAGGCATGGGAGCGAATATTTTACCGGGGGTGAACATTGGCGACGATGCCGTGATCGCCGCCGGGGCGCTGGTAAATAAAGATGTTGTAGCCAGAACGGTGGTGGCTGGCGTACCTGCCCGGTACGTACGAGACGTTCCCGAGCAAGCAGAAGATTAGCTCGGTGTAGGTAGAGCCTTAGGATTCGCTTTGTTTCACCACATTAAAGTTGTTCCAGGCCTGCGAGCAGGGCATCACTTCTAAGCTGTTAATGTTGATGTGGGCGGGTTGGTTGACGATCCAATAAATAATATTGGCAATATCTTGCGGTTGCAGTGCATTGCTGTTGCCATACAGCTGGTCATATTTTTGTTGGTCGCCGGCAAACCGTACCAAGCTGAATTCACTTTCCGACAGACCCGGCTCGAGGCTGGTGACTCGCACGCCAGTTCCCACTAAATCGCAGCGTAAATTCCGCGAAAACTGCGCCACAAAAGCCTTCGACGCGCCGTAAACATGGCTGCCGGGATAGGGCCAGTTAGCAGCAATCGAGGCCAAGTTAATCACTGAGGCGACTGGTTGCTGGCTTAAGCTTGGCAGTAAGGCGTGAGTCACATTCACCAGCCCGGTGACATTGGTATCGATCATGGTGTGCCAGTCGCTCAATTTGGCCTGTTGGCTTGGGTCGGTGCCCAGAGCTAAACCTGCATTGTTGATCAGCACACTTACTTGCTTGAAGTTTTCTGGTAAGTCGGCGACTAAATCGGCCACTTGCTGGCTGTCGCGTACATCCAGGCTGGCGTAGTGAACCGGGCATTGCGAGCCCAACTCATCGGCTAGCTGGGCTAAGCGCTCCAGCCGTCGTCCGGTGAGGATCAGCGGCCAGCCATGCTGAGCAAATAACTTGGCGCAGGCCAGACCAAAGCCCGAAGTTGCACCGGTAATGAAGACGCAGTTGTTCATAGTTAATTCCTTGTTTTCATGCTGAGCTGCAGAGGGTCGCCCTCGTCACGCTAAAGGGCTTATTTGATGAAGCTCAGCTTAACGAAGTTAGTTCTGCTCGTTATAGAGCCAAAAGGTTGAACCGAAGGGACCAAGGCACCGACCGCATCGTGAGTGAGAAAAAGCTTGAAGATGTCGTACTTTCGCACTGCCAAGGGCGATTCGCGTTACACATTTACATCCCAGGATTCGGTGGGGCAATGGTGCGACGTTAAGCCCAGGGCTATGGCGTTTTGAATCCAGATTGGCAGAGGGGGTGATTCCCTTAGGTTAAACATTACCGAAGTAGACTATTTGGCTGCAGGGGCTCGCGTGCATTTTTACTTTATGCTTCGGATATCTTGGGCTTATCAAAATGCTGCAACACAAAATCTACGAGTAGTCTCACCCGGAGTGGTAAGTTATTTCGGTCACGATATAACATTGATAGGGTACGGGCTTGGCTGCGCCATTCTGGGAGCACTTGCTTTATTTCTCCTCGCTCAATCATCGGCAAAGCAAAATAATCTGGAATATAACCAATACCTAATCCAGCTTTCACGGCATTTGTCATTAGCAATATTTCATTCACCTCTAGGCGCACTGATTGAATCGGATGGTGATTAAACTCTTCCCCACTGGCCTTGTGAACGAGTTGCCAAGGAATCATAGGACGGCAGATCACCGTTGAATGGGCGCATAGTTGCTGGGGCTGGGTGATGTTGTAGCTTGGGTGCTCTGGATGACAGCATAAGATAAAGTGTATCTGTTTTAGGGGGCGGATGATCCAATGTTCAAGGGCCGGATTACCGACCCGAAAAGCCACGTCTACCGCTGCTGCTTCAATATCCGTTAAGGCATTTGAAAAACTTAAATCTAATTTGATATCAGGGTATTGCAATAAGAAATCATAGAAGATTGTTTGTAAAAACTGTGCGCCAGCATTGACGGGTGCGGTGATTCTAATTTTGCCTTTAGGTTGATGCTTTTCTTGATGTAGATCTTCATCGATATCATTCAGTTCCTCAAATAAAGAACTTGAACGTTGAAAATACTGCTCGCCAGTATGAGTTAAGGAGACACGATGTGCATCTCTATTCAATAGTCTTAATTGGAGATTTTGTTCCAATTGGCTAATTCTTCGGCTTAAGGTCGATAGGGGCATCCCTAAGTGGTTTGCGGCTTGTTTGAAGCTGCCAAGTTGAGCTACGGCACAAAAACAACGTAAATCGTCAAGAGAATAAGTAGGTTTCATAAATGGAATTTACCGTCTTAGTTTTGCTTCTTTATCCAGATAATAAAATCAATACACTATGCTTCATGTTTTGACAAGTCGCTAGGAGTGACCATGACTTTTTCTTCCACTACCAAAGCAGTTGTGTTGCTTGTTTTCTGTACCTTTTTTTGGGGGAGTTGCTTTCCTATTGGTAAACATGCATTAAATGAAGTGCATGCTTTAACCTTGGTTTTTTGGCGATTTGTAATTGCAGCAGGGTGTTTACTTATTTATTTGCTGTGGGCTGACATGCAGAAACTGAGTCTATCTTTAAACCAGTGGCTATGGGTGGTTACGGTCAGTGTAATCGGTGTGGGTGGGCTTAACTTAGGTTTATTTACTGGACTAACTTATACCAATGCAGCCAATGGCTCACTGATTATGGCTTTAAGCCCATTAATGACCTCGCTGATTGCTTGTATTGTGTTACGTAAATTACCATCTTTTGCGCAATGCCTTAGCTTGTTGGTTAGCTTATCGGGAGTCTTGTTGGTGGTCACCAATGGGCATCTTGAAACGCTCGTATCAATGAAAATTAACCATGGCGATAAACTGATATTTTTGGGGATGCTGGCTTGGAGCCTGTATACCTACTGTAGCCAAGGGATCAGCCGTTGGATGCCGGTTATTCCATATACCTTGCTTGGGATGCTGAGTGGTGCTTCTGTGATTGGTCTGATGTGCTTGCTTACTCCCAATGTTCATCCGCTCACTGAAGTGCTTGAAGGCTCTTTGCTGAGTGTTCTGGATCTAGTATATATTGGTGTTTTTGGCACCGTTGCCGGGTACTTGCTGTGGCTGAATGGGGTTCGTCATCTCGGTGCATCGAATGCCTCGCTGTTTTTCAACCTGGTTCCGATATTTGCTGTTTTCACTTCGTTCCTGATGGGGCAGGCGGTCACTCAGCTTCAATTACTAGGTATTTTAATTGTGATTGCGGGACTGTTGCTCCCACGCCTGATGTTGTTAAAACGAGCACCTGTCCAGCTATAATGCCGAATCACAAAAGGTGCTTTAAAGATAGTTGGAGGGTGCTCAGCAAAGAGACGTGAATTTTGGATAATCTTTGCAAGCACCCTTGCTGTGCTGTAATTGCTTGAGCACATTGCCGAGTTGCGCCAGGCCAGTTTCAATTTTGCTGTTTTCAATTGCTGAAAATCCTAAACGAATATAATTTTTGGGCGCATGCTCTTCGGCAAATAGGCTATCGCCAGATTCCACTAAAATCCCCTGTTTTGCTGCTTCGATGACCAGTTCTGTACTTGCGACATTGCTTGGTAATGCCAACCAAAAGCAGAAACTTCCTGGGGTGGCGTGCAGTTCGCATTGACCCAGGTGCTGTTGTAAGCCCTGATACATAAATTGCCATTTCTGTTCATAAACATGGCGCATTCGGCGCACATGACTATCGTAATAGCCTTGACCAATAAATAGCGCGGCGGTGCGCTGGTTATTGGCGGGCGGGTGGCGGTACATCAGCCGGCGCAGTGCACGCAATTCTGCGACCAGTTGTTTATTGGCAACAAGGTAGCCAAGCCGTAAGCCCGGAGAGAGTGATTTAGATAGGCTACCGATGTAGATGACTCGACCATGTTGGTCGATACTTTTGAGCGCTGGTAGAGGTTGTGCCTTAAAGTTTACTTCACTCTCATAATCATCTTCAATTAGTACAAAATCGTCCGCATTGGCCTGTGCTAAAAGCGCCTTGCGTCGTTCAATGGGCATGGTGACTGTTGTTGGGTATTGATGGCTGGGTGTAATACAGACATAGTCACACTGACTTAGTTGTGGACCTAATTGCAGGCCTTGTTCATCGAGAGTTAAAGGGATGGGGCGCGAACCACACTGATTAAAAATATGTCGTTGATCGGCATACCCAGGATTCTCGACCCCCACCTTAACGTCCTCTGTGACTAATAATGAGGCGAGCAGGTACAGTGAGTTTTGAGTGCCAAGGGTGATCAGAACTTCTTCGTTGCTGGCGGTAATGCCACGCTTGGATAAGATCTGTTGGCGTATTTGGGTGACTAATTCTTTATCGTCGACGTCTATGTAATCTTCGACCCAGTCTTGTACGCAATTACGGTTTTGCGCGATCCGCGAACATTCACGCCATTGATAGATTGGAAAGTGGCTTGGTTCTATTTGTCCATAAATGAAGGGATAGGGGTAGCGTAGCCAATTTTTATCTTTATTTAAGGTGCTAAAAGATGCTGGGGTGCTGCGTAGCCTTTGTTGCCAATTTACCTGAGTCTGGTCCAATGCTGGGCGAGATTGCACCAATTTGAGAGCGGGTTGTTGCGCTAATTCGGGGTTGACATAAAAGCCGCTCCGCTCATGTGCGATTAAGTAACCTTCATCCACCATGCTCTCGTACACCAAGACTACGGTGTTGCGCGATACCTTGAGTAGCTGAGCGAGCTTACGGCTTGAAGGAAGCGCCTTGGCGCCAAAGTAGTCATGTTGAATTAGCTCGACTAATCGCTCTCTGATTTGCTGTTGTAAACTTCTACCTGGGCGAAGTTCAATGTTCATCATCAAGTCATTCATGCCATACATCCTATGAAACTCGCTAGAGATATTATCGTTCTCTGCGCTTTACAGGTGATTGTCTGCAATTTATTGGCCAAATTGACGGATTATCGTTTGTGATTTCTTGGACCTGCAATTGAAAAAAATTGGCCCTATAGCTGGTTTTTTACAGGCAGTAACTTAAAACAACACGCATCGTGTCAGGTTCAACAAGGAGTTAACAATGAAACAGCTAAAGATAAAAACGGCGATAGCGGCTTTGGCCACTTTGATGCTGGCATCGACGGCAAGCGCTAAAGACGTCACCATTGGTTATCAGGGGATGTTTAATCCATGGAAACACGCGATTAACGAAAAATTGGTGGAAAAAGAGACTGGCTATACCATCAAATGGCGTCGCTTTGACTCGGGCGTGAAAGCAATGACGGCAATGGCTTCGGGTGCTTTGGATATTGCATCCGCGGGCTCCAGCCCCATCGCCAGTGCCGTGAGCCGAGGCGTTGATATAGAACTGATTTGGATTTTAGAAAATATCGCAGATGCGGAAGCCTTAGTGGTTCGCGATGGATCGGGAATTAATGCACCTTCAGATCTAAAAGGTAAACGGATTGCAGTGCCATTTGTATCTACGACTCACTTCCATGCCTTGTTTGCTCTAGAGCAATTTGGCTTAAGCGAAAAAGATGTTCGGCTGATTAATATGCAACCCAACTCGATTGCCGCAGCTTGGCAGCGAGGTGATATTGATGGTGCCTTTATTTGGGATCCAGCTCTGGGAAAAATTAAACAAAGCGGTAAGGTGTTGATTACTTCTGCAACTTTAAGCGCTTGGGGAAAACCGACCTTCGACGGCCTCGTGGCAAATAAAGAGTTCGCCGCGGCAAACCCTGATTTTGTCAGCAAAATGATTAAGGTTGTTGCAGATTTAGATGCCGATTATCGAGAGCATAAAACCAGCTTTGATGCCTCCAACCCAATCGCACAATCGATCGCTAAAATCAGTGGTGGCGATGTGAACACGGTGGCCGAAGTATTAGACCTATACGAGTTTCCAGACATGAAAACCCAGCTTTCTTGCAGTTGGTTAGGTTGTGGTGCCGAGGGTGGTGCCAGTAAGTCGCTCAAATCAACTTCTGAGTTTTTGAAAGAGCAAAAGAAAATTAATGACCTCATGCCAGACTATAGCAAGTTTGTGAATCCCTCATTTGCCGCTGCTGCCGCAAAAATGTAAGCCGAACAGGTGAGTGATACAGGAGACTTAAAATGAATACGCTGGAAATTCACGATGTATCGGTAGTCTATCCTGCAGCCCAAGGCGGTGATCCGGTTACCGCCTTATCTGAGGTGAACTTAAACATTGAGCAAGGTGATTTTGTGGTTGCGCTGGGTGCATCGGGGTGCGGCAAAACCACCTTACTCAATTTGATCGCTGGTTTTATTTCGCCGACAAAGGGCTACTTAACGCTGGGAGACAGTGTGATAGAGGGCTATCCCAGGGTGGCCTGTGGTTTGGATATTGGGGATGAAATTGTCGGGCCTGGGGCTGACCGCGGTGTGGTTTTTCAAAAACACGCACTGTTGCCGTGGTTGAATGTGATTGAAAACACCGAGTTTGGCTTAAAACTGCAAGGTGTAGACAAAAAACAGCGCCGCGAGCGCGCTGCCAGCTATTTAAAATTGGTGGGCCTGGAAGATTTTCATCAGCACAAGGTTTATCAGCTTTCCGGCGGGATGCAGCAACGGGTGGGGATCGCCCGAGCGCTGACCAATAACCCAGAAATGCTGTTACTCGATGAGCCCTTAGGTGCCTTGGACGCCTTAACGCGAGAGTCTTTGCAAGAACTGTTGTTAGACGTATGGCGCGAAACCAACAAAATGATGTTTTTTATTACCCATAGCGTAGATGAGGCCTTGCTGTTGGCGACGCGTTTAATTGTGATGTCGCCTCGTCCCGGGCGAATTACCCATGAGTTTAAAATCGATTTCAATCAACAATTTTTAGCTTGTCGGGATGCCCGCAAGGTGAAATCGAGCGCCGCCTTTATTGCCATGCGAGAACAGGTACTAGCGATTATTCATGGCGATGAAGCAGCCGTTGCCTAAGGAGCAGATTATGACCACAAATACCATTGACGCCAGCCATCTGAACCAAGCTGAGTCGGAACGCCCGTCGGCGGACTATATTGCGGTGCCTGCTCACCAGAAGCAGCTTACCCCGCTGGCCCAAAAAGTACTACATACCACACAGCAAATCGGAGCCAGCAAAGCGGTCCCGAGTGGTGAGTACTTTGGCACCCCTGGTGCTGGAGACAGTAAGCTCATCGCGCTGTGTTCTACTTTATTCTGTCTTAGCTTGTGGGCCTTGGTCACCGAAGCAGGCATGATCAAACCGATGTTTTTACCTTCCCCTTTCGACGTATTAGCGCGCTTATGGGATGTGTTAATTGACGGCTTTGCAGGGGCTACGCTGGCAGAGCATTTAGGGGCGAGCTTAAGTCGGATCTTCGGCGCGTTTTTGTTAGCCAGTTTGATTGGGATCCCACTTGGGGTGGCCATTGGCTGTAGTCGAGTGATTCGTGGCATGTTTGATCCCTTGATTGAGTTTTATCGACCGCTGCCTCCTTTAGCTTACTTACCACTGGTGATCATTTGGTTGGGGATTGATGAAGCGAGTAAAGTCACGCTGATCTTTCTGGCGATGTTGGCACCAATCGTTCTGAGTGCTCGTTCAGGGGTGAGTTCGGTGCGAATCGAACAAATTCAAGTGGCTTATTCAATGGGGGCAAGTCGCTGGCAGGTGGTGACGCAAGTGATCGCCAAAGGCGCTCTGCCAGATATTATGACCGGTATGCGGATCGCGATTGGTTTTGGATGGACGACGCTGGTGGCTGCAGAAATGGTTGCCGCCGAGCGAGGTATCGGCTTTATGGTGCTGAACGCATCTGAGTTTTTAGTGACCGACGTGGTGATTGCTGGCATCGTGGTGATTGGGATCATTGCCTATTGTTTTGATCTGATGATGCGCTTCCTCGAAAGCAAATTGATCCCATGGAAGGGTTATAACTAAATACTGATGTAGCGTAAAGATTTAGCTTTGACATGTTGTTTGCCCGGTTCGCCGGGCTTTTTTATATATGGGACCAATATAAGGGCAAATATTATCAGCCCCAACCAGAGGCTTTTTAGGCGTGATATATCGATTGAGCTGTGAGCGAAAGGCGGTTGCTTGATTAAATGTTCTTGAGTGGGTATTTGAAGTTTGACCATGGGCGTTGGGCGTTGCATCGTAATAAAGTTATATCCGGTTTGTGCTGCGGTGTTTATTCTGAACTCAAGTTAATTTTACAGTTTCATATTAACGACACATTTGTGAGTTAGTACTTTGTTTTTCAAAGAAAAGGTGCATACTGTGCAGCTTGAAAATAAATTGAAGAGGTTAAAAATCGTCATGTCTATCGACTCGACAATTCTAGGCTATTTCGCTGCATTTTGTACTACCTGTGCTTTCATTCCACAGGTGATCCATACTTGGAAGACCAGAGATACCAGTTCGATATCGCTCGGTATGTATGCGCTGTTCGTATTAGGCGTTTTCTTATGGTTGGTTTATGGCATTTTACTCGAAGATTTACCGATTATTATTGCTAATATCATCACTTTCACCCTCGCATCGGCAATTTTGTTGTTGAAAGTGAAAGATTCTTTCGGCAAATAAATCGCAAGTATTGCAGGAAGAGCTTGGTTGTCGATTATTTCCAGTTAAATTCACCATTAAGTGTATTGCATTCCAGCAACGAGTTCTCGGCATCGTCGATATATATTTGTTGCTCAGAGGAAACTGGGTAGCTTAAATAGGCCGAGCATTCGGCACTTTGGCCGTTACCGACCACCACTTTTGTCTGCGGCTTTAAAGTGCAGCGAACCAATTTGTCGAGCGGGGACCATTGGTAACAGATCTCATAGTCGGCGCGGTATTTTGCGATTTCCCCAGAGGGTTGCTGAAACGCCCACCATTGGCCAAATTAACTATTGGGGTTGGTGCTGTTCCATGCTCGATAAACGGTGACTTGAGTGGCAAGCTTACTTCGATAAACTTGTCCCTGACACAGTTTCCCTTGGTTTGGCTTGCCTAAAGCTTGATTTAACAGTTGCTGATCATCAATCACTTCGAATTGGTCTTGCATATCTGCGGGTAGCGCTACACTACCGAGGCATTTGGGCTCTGCTTTGCGAGGCTTGGTGATTTAATGGTTGTGCTGCTGCAGGCCATTAGCAAGCTGATTAGCAGACTGAAGAATAGGTTTTTCATAGGCGCTTCTGATAGAAAACATAACTTACAATGATTGTAGACCTTTAGTGAATATATTCTAAATATCTAAGTTGAATGCTTGAGACAGGCCACACAAGCTTTGCTTTGTCCGCGCACTAAGCGAAATATAGAGGCGAAGGCTTAGATTTTTGAGGGCGGATTAACCGCCATTTTAAGTTATATATTTCAATTAATTACTAAACCAATCAAAAACGGCTGGAAAAATGAAGTGAGAAGGTTTTAACTGGCGATAATGATCCTAGACAATAAACTAGAAGGAAGCACGATGGCAGAGCAGTATACCCCTCCAACAGTTTGGACGATGGACAATGAAAATGGTGGTAAGTGGGCGAGTGTGAATCGACCGGATTCGGGAGCCCGGCATCAACAGGACCTACCGGTAGGGGAGCATCCCTTGCAGTTGTATTCGATGGGAACGCCAAATGGGCAAAAAGTGACCATTATGCTCGAAGAACTATTGGCGCTGGGCGTGACGGAAGCTGAGTATGACGCTTACTTGATTAACATTGGTGAGGGCGATCAGTTCTCATCAGGTTTTGTCGAGGTGAATCCTAATTCGAAGATCCCGGCCTTGGTGGATCGCTCCGGTGAGACCCCCATTTCAGTATTTGAATCGGGCGCCATCTTACTTTATTTAGCCGAAAAATTTGGCTGCTTGCTGCCCAAACAGCCAGCGGCTAAAGCGGAAGTTTTAAACTGGTTATTCTGGCTGCAAGGTAGCGCACCGTATCTAGGTGGTGGATTTGGACACTTTTATGCATATGCGCCAGAGAAGTTTGAATACCCGATCAATCGCTTCTCGATGGAAGCGAAACGTCAGTTAGATGTGCTGGATAAGCGTTTGGCTCACAATAAATTTATAGCGGGTGAAGAATACACTATCGCAGATATCGCGATTTGGACTTGGTACGGCAACTTGGCACTGGGCAAACTTTATGATGCTGCTGAATTTTTAGATGTAGGCTCTTATCCCCATGTTGTTGCTTGGGCGCAAACCATCGCCGCTCGTGAAGCCGTTCAACGTGGACGTATTGTGAATCGTTCGTCTGGTGAAGCTGGTGAATTCCTTGCCGAGCGCCATAGTGCGGCAGACATCGATCAAGCCTTAAGCAAGCGCTAAATAGACGTTGCTGCTCCCTATTGAGGGGGCAGCCGTTGCCGTTTGTTTCGCGACACTTAAGCGACGGCGCGTTCCGGCCTTAATATATCTTCTCTACTGAAGCACCCATGCCGAGTAAGGCGACTAGCACCATCACCGGTAGGGCGATATGTTTAAAGCTGCGTGGCGGCCAACGATTAAACGCCGTTTGGCCGATCTTTACGGCCAGCATGGTCGGTAATAGCAATATGCCTATGTGGCTAAGTACCTGCCAATTAAACACTCCGCTCACGATTAAGCCCAGCACCGATAACAGCTCGCTCACGATAAAAAACAAAATCATGGTGGCGCGTTGTGTTTGTGGTTTGAGTGGACTCGACAGCATATAACACACCACCATTGGTCCCCCGACCGAAGCGCTGGCGGTGCCTGCACCGGATAGAAAACCAAATAGGACTGCAGTTAAGGGTTTATCCATGTGGGGGAAGCGAATGTTGCAGGCAAGGAATAACGAAAATAGCAAAATGAATACACAAATTGACAGTTTGAGCAATTCTGCTGGCAGTAAAATCAGTAGACCTAAGCCCAGCGGGATCCCCAGTAAAGAGCCGAACATTAGTTTTTTTAAACTCGAATAATCCGCCTGTCGTCGCGCCTGAGACCACAGGCTCAAACTGCACAATAAATCCAGCGACAAAATCACAGGTACACTCTGCTGAGGGGTAAAAAACAGATTCATACCAATGATGGCGATCGCAGCAAAACCAAACCCAGTGAAGCCTCGAACGAAGGCTGCCAGCATGACCACCGGTACCATTAAGCCAATACTGTCCATGCTCACTCCCTAGAGCAAAAGCTTGAGTTTGCCTGCTTTGAAGTTCTTACTATAGGGCCAATGAAACTAAGTGTTAGGCCAGTGTGCTCCCAATAATTTGTTCTTTTTGTCTGGCTCCATGGATTCGAATTGCTGGTCCTAAGCATTGCTGTGTTGCCGAGTTAAGGTCTGTTCATGTTTTATGTCAGTCATTCGTCTCAGGGAGTAGCGATATGTCATTAGTTAATGCCGCGGCCATCGAGCAAGATCGTCAACATGTTTGGCATCACCTTAGCCAGCACAGCGTGTTAGCAACTCAAGATCCAATGGTCATGGTGAAGGGGCAAGGTTCGCGCGTATGGGACGCCAAAGGGAATAGCTACTTAGATGCTTCTGCGGGGGGCGTATGGTGCGTGAACGTAGGTTATGGACGTAGTTCCATCGCTGAGGCGATTAGTCAACAGCTCACCCAACTTAATTTTTTTGCCAGCACCGCAGGCACGATCCCAGCAGCTGAATTTGCCGAAAAACTGTTAGCTAAAATGCCCGGTATGAGCCGCGTTTATTACGCCAGTTCAGGTTCTGAGGCTAACGAAAAAGCCTTTAAGATCGTGCGCCAGATAGCCCATCGAAAATATGGCGGTAAGAAGCATAAGATCCTTTATCGTGAACGCGATTACCATGGGTCAACCATTGCAACCTTAAGTGCCACCGGTCAGGAAGAGCGGCGCATGCAATATGGCCCCTTTGTACCTGGTTTTGTCGAATTTCCGCATTGCTGTGAATATCGGAGTCAGTTTGGCGAGGTGAAAGACTACGGGGTGTTGGCCGCCAAAGAGCTTGAAAAAGTTATACTGCGGGAGGGACCGGATACCGTGGGCGCGGTGATTTTAGAGCCGATTACTGCTGGTGGTGGGGTGATTACTCCGCCTGAAGGTTATTGGCCAAGCATCATGGAAATTTGTAAAAAATATGATGTATTACTGCACATTGATGAAGTGGTTTGCGGTTTAGGTCGTACTGGCGAGTGGTTTGGTTATCAGCATTATGGCATCAAACCTGACATCGTTACTCTGGCGAAGGGGGTTGCCTCGAGTTATGCCGCAATTTCCTGCACCGTGACTACCGAACAAGTTTTCAATGAGTTTATTGCCGACAGCAGCGATCGTGATGCTTATTTTCGCGATATTAGTACCTTTGCCGGTTGTACCGCAGGCCCTGCCGCGGCATTAGAAAATATGCGCATTCTTGAGCAAGAAGAATTGGTGCATAACAGTAAGGTGATGGGCGACTATTTGCTGGCTCAACTCAAGCACTTGCAGAGCAAACATGGGATCATTGGCGATGTGCGGGGTAAGGGTTTATTACTGGGTATTGAACTGGTCAGTGATCGCGATTCGAAAACTCCGGTCGACGAGAGCGTGGCGGTAAAAATTGCGGCGATGTGCATGGCAAAAGGTCTGATCATTGGTCGCACCAACCGTAGCTTCACAAGTTTTAATAATACCCTGTGTTTGTGTCCGGTGCTCACTTTGAGCCAACAAGAAGCAGACTTCATCGTGTCGACTCTCGATCAAGTGTTCGCTGAAATTGCCCGATAATTGGGTCGCAAGAACATTTTTGGCCAGAAACCTGTGACTTGATGGAGCCAAAGCACGCTGCTGTTTTATCAGCAGGGTGCTAGTTTGCTTTGTTTATCGCAGTGTGACTGCTCTTTACGCGAAAAACTTGTTTCGATCGCGGCTCTCATATCCTTGAACGACAAACGTTTAATTGCCTCGCACCTATCAATCTAATAGGTATTAGCCATTTCACAGCCTCCTCCCTGCCAACTATAGTTAGAACTAATCGGTCATTTAAATGGCCAAACAAGGAGGTCTTATGCAAAACCTAACTATTAAAAATTATATGAAAACTCAATTCTTGAGTTTAAAGCTGAAACAAAGCATTAGTGATGTGAGTGAAAAACTGATTGTGTCACAACAAATCGGTGCCCCAGTGGTAGATGAACAAAATCATTTATTGGGTTGGGTTTCCGAGCAGGATTGTGTGGCGCAAATGCTGCAAGCAGGCTACTACTGTGAGCAGAGTGCGTTGGTCGAAGACATCATGAATCGAGATGTGTTGAGCGTGAGCCCTGCTGAAAGTGTTTTAGATCTGGCCAAGCAAATGCTGGAGAACAAACCCAAAAATTATCCGGTGGTGGAAGCTGGCAAGTTAATTGGTTTAATCGATCGCAAAGCAGTGTTAGTGGCGCTGCAGCATCACCAACAGCAATGTTTTGTTGATCGGAAATAGTAGACGTGAATGTTATGTGGACATTGGTAAACTCGTTTTTAGCGCTGATTTGAATTGTCTAAACGAATGATTGAATGGCGATGATTGTTATCTATCTGCATGATAAATAGTTATAAAAATCATATAACAGCGAACTGAATAATCACCTTTATGTGGTATTTAGAGGATTGAATTTTACGGTTTGAACAGTGATTTTTGTGAACTTTTTCCGAAATAAAATTTGGATACACGGAGGTTTGAGTTCACTGAAAATTTTAGTTTCAGTGAATAAACAAGTTCAATAAATTGCACTCAAATACAAATGATAATTGATCTCATTTGTATTTGGGTGCAGAATACGGCCACTATTTATGGTTTGCCGTGATTTTGTTGTATGAAATGGATGTCTGTATTTTTGCTTTTGCTCGGTGTCGTAGTGGAGCACTCTAGTTATGCTGCTGATGATTTTTCCTGGTTAAAAGCTGAACCTCATAATGAAGCTTCGGTTAGAGCCTACCTTGAACAACAAAATCGCTCCGCTCAACTAACGCTAAACCCCTTAAAACCTTTGCAGCAATCCTTGATCGCGCAGTGGCAGAATGCTGCATCAGCTAAAGCTGAAAGTCCTTGGTTAATTCGAGGTGATGACGAACTCAATCAAATTTGGTTGAATGGTGAGCGGGTGATTGCTCGGCGTAAGCGAAACAGCCAGTCTCAAAGCATATTATTGAATATCGAACAGCGGGCTGCAAAACATGATTATTATCGCTTAGCCAATTGGTCACTCAGCCCCGATGGAAAACACCTTGCCTTGGCTGAAGACGTCGTGGGCGATGAAAACTACCGTATCGTTGTGATTAATCTAGCTCAATCGACGGCTCTGCAAGTGGCAACCAAGAGTGAAACCGCTTTGTTATGGGGACGCGATAGTCGTCGCTTATATACGATTGAACACCTGAGTACAGAGCCTGCTGGAGTGGCTCTCTACGAGCACTTTCTTGATACTGGACGGTCTCAACTAAAGTTGATGGAGTCCGATCCTCAGTGGATCTTGTCAGCCTATGTGGCAAGTGATCCGGAATATGCGGTCATCCAGCTAAATAATGAGGTGATGTCGGAGCAGCGACTACTCAACCTCGTTACAGGAGCGCTGTTAGAGCCTATTCGGCCACGCCAAAATGGTATTGAGTATTACGCTAATGTGGTGCATGGCAAGCTCTATATTAACAGCAACCATACCGGCAATTTTGGTTTATACCAAAGTGCCTTAGGTGCATCACAATGGCAAGTCGTATATATCCCCAAATCGTCAGCAGAACTGAAGCATTTCTATCTCTTTGCCGCAGGCATCCTGATCCACGAACACGAGCAGGGGCGGGATCAGTTAGTCATTATTGGCTATGACAAAGCGGAGCCTCTGCACTTAGCGATGGCTCCGGAGGGGGCCGTTGGTTGGATTAGTCGCATCGGTGATTTTAACAGCAATATTGTCCATATTCGAAGTATGTCAATGATTCAGCCCGCGAAGTGGGAGCGTCTTCATATTGGTAATGCTCAACGTTCGTTGATTAGTGAAGATGCCTATCCGGGGTTTCAGCAATCAGCCTACCGAACGGAGCAAATTAGTATTCAGTCGGGCTCGGTGCGCGTCCCAGTTACGCTGGCTTACAAAAGCAGCATGCTACATCGGCAATCACCGGTTTTGTTATATGGCTATGGTGCTTATGGTTTTACGATGCGGCCGTATTTTATGTCGCAAATCATCTCGTTATTGGATAAAGGCTTTATTTACGCGATTGCTCACGTACGGGGCGGTGGCTATTACGGAGAGGCATGGCATTCCGCAGGTAAAGGGGTCAATAAACCTGCTGGTATCGCCGACTTTGTTGCGGCGGCTAAGACTTTGCAGAGTTTTAAACAAGGACAACGGAAAATAGCAGCAATGGGATCCAGTGCCGGCGGAACGCTGATCGCGGCGGCAGTTAATCAACATCCTGAGTACTTTTCAGCGGTAAGCCTCAATGTGCCTTTTGTGGATGTGGTGGCGAGTATGTCTGACGCTTCACAGCCTTTGACGGCACAGCAATATCATGAATGGGGTAATCCCAGGCAGGCTAATGAACTGGCGGTTATGGCTGATTATGATCCGGTGAATAACGTTGGGGCGTTGGATTATCCTGCCACGATGGTGCGAGTGGGCTGGCATGACAGCCGAGTACCGTATTGGGAGGGGGCTAAATACCTTTCTTTGTTAGCTGCGCGCAGCCAAGGCCGCGGCCCCTATTTATTATTAACCGACTTTCAAAGCGGACATGCTATGGACCGGCGCCAGGCGTTGGCCCAGCAGGCCATGGACTACGCATTTTTGATCCACTACTTACTACCATCTGAGCAAACGGAGTTGTAAATGAAACCGTCTCGACTAAGCATGATTGTGTTAAGCGCAATTGTTGCTGGCTTTGTGCACGCCGAATCTGACATCGCCCCCTTAGAAACCATCGTTGTGGTTGCCAACAAGTACGAAGAAGATCTTTCAAAAACGGCTGGCAGCGTGGCGGTGATTAACAATGATGATATGCGTAAGGCGGGGGCGACAGAATTATATGATGTGCTAAATCAGGAGCCGGGGATTAGCGTCACGGGAGGCGCTGGTCGGCCCCAGAACATTGCTATCCGAGGCATGGTGGGGAATCGAGTTGCGATTGTGAAAGATGGTATTGCTACATCAGATGGATTTGGGGCAGATGACTTAAATGACAGCGCTGGACGAAATTCTTTCGATGTCGCCACGCTAAAACAAATTCAAGTGGTAAAAGGGGCGAGCTCAACCAGCTATGGTTCCGGTGCAATCGGAGGGGTGGTTATTCTCAAATCTTACAGTCCGGAAGACTATTTAGGAGATGAGGACTTTTATACTGATATAGCAACAACTTATAGTGGGATTAGTCATAAATATCGAGTGGCTTCTAATTTGGCTTTTCGGGTCGGTGATACCAGTAGTCTGATTTCGGGCGCTTATTGGACCGGTGAAGAAACACGAAACTATCAACAAGACTTATATCAGCGAGATCTTGAAGGCGTTAGTTTTGAATATAGCGTGCATCATGATGTAAGCGACCAGTTGTTGTTGAAAGCGAAAGCTGAGATTTACCGTGAGCAAATGAATACCCGCGAGGGCACTGCATCGGTGCAGGCCGATGGGGCTTGGGACATTGTTGATTATACCGAGCAAGATACTACGACCACTTATCTCGCATGGCTAGGTGCTGAGTACCAAGCCTCCAAGGCGTGGATGGATGACCTAGAGACCAAGCTTTATTATCGGGTCAGCGAATTTGATGAAGATACAAATCGCCTGATGGACCGCAACAATAACGGGATTAGAGAACTACGTCGTGAGTTGGATCAACGTGAGTTTAACGACCAATTGTTGGGATGGTCCATTGATCTGAATAAAGAACTGTACAGCGGTAGTCTCAGCCATGTGCTTGTCTACGGTGCCGTCGCAGAAACGGCGTATCATGATCGTCCTACTCATGATGCCCGTTCTGATTGGAATGGTTCGACTTCCACTGCATCGACTCCTTTTGCTCCTGCTCGTAGTTATTCTCTTGGTATGTACCTACAAGACTCTATCTCCTTGAATGCATGGACCAGCATGATTGGACTGCGTTTTGATGCGCATCAGTTGACGGCTGACGATAGTTCAGCGATCCAATTTGATGGCCTTCGAGATAATCGCAGTAGTGAGCTGTCGCCGAGTTTTTCGCTCGCCTATCAATTTACCCCTGAGTTAAATAGTTATATCAGTTATAAGCACGGTTATCGGGCGCCAGAATACGACAAAACCTACGGCTATATCAGTCATGAGTTCGTGCCGATTACACCTTTTGTTGTATTGCCTAACTTTGAGTTGAAAGCGGAAACCAGCGATAGCTTTGAACTTGGAAGTAAGTTCGACAATGGCGTATTACGCGTGTACGCGGCGGTGTTCTATAACCAATTCGAAAATTTCATCAGTGTTGTCGACGCAGGCTTTAATGCGTCTAGCGGATTGTTTGAGAAACGCTATGAAAACCTCAGTGGCGTGAATACATATGGTGCCGAGCTCTCTACTTTATATGCCTTGAATCAAGCTTGGAGCTTGTCAGGCGCAGTTGGATGGGTCAACGGGAAAAACGACGAGGGTGAATATGTTCGTGCCATTACCCCCCTGGAAGGAAATTTATCGCTGAGTTTTGAGCAGGGCATATTTGACGCTTACAGCCGGATTAACTGGGCTGACGCGATGGATCGGACTCCGAGCTGTTCCAATGCGTTCGGCCTCGTAAGCCAGTGTGCAGAAACAACGGCTTGGTATTCTTTGGATCTCGGGCTTGGGATCGCATTGAGTCAAGATCTTTCGCTGAATCTAAATGTGATTAATTTACTCGATCGAGAATATACCCGTTATCAGGATGTTGCTGGTGTAGGCGTTTCGCAGACCAAATATTCCACTCAGCCTGGGCGCTATTTTACCGTCAATGCGCGCTATGTATTTTAAGGAGAGAGTATGAAACGGTTAATATTTCTGGTGTTATTTGGAACGCCTCTTGGTGCTTTGGGCGGCCAGTGGGATTATCCAGCAAGCAATAACGTGGTGCTTGATCAGCAAGAAGCGAAACGTTATGTAGAGTCCCATTATCCAACGATTGGTAAGCTTAGCCTCCGTTATCAGAGCGAAAGTCGCTTGGGCCATCAGTATAATTTTAACATCACGCTGGATGGGGAATATAAACCCCAGCGAACTATCGTGGTGCATAGTGATCATTCAGGCTTAGTCCAGAGAGTTTTTAAAAGTTTAGATGATACGATTTTGCGTGATGGCGTTGCCTCAGTGGCGGGCGAACTGGAGCACGCTCGGCGTTTGAAAGCCGATGCGCCACCGGCTCTGGATTCTGGCGTTATTGTTGAGGCTAATATTGAGGTTGTCGATCCGGATCTACGAACCATGGATCGCTTGCCTGCCCCAGAGCAGGTTTGGCAGCAGGTCTCTGATTACCCTCTGGCACCACATTTGGTCACTCGACAAGTTGAGCTATTAAATAGTGGTGGCAAATATTACTTGTCTAATAGTCGAGTCTCAGAGGTTGATGCCGAGTACTTAGAAGCGCAGGATCCACAAACTTTAGAGTGGTCTCAAAGCGATAGCGCTTCGTTTTTCGCAAAAGAAGAGATCAGCCAATTTTCACAACTCGCTGATATACAGACGCTGCAGTTTGCTAGCCCTCAATTCACCCAGTTGATGGCTTTTTATCAACTTGATCAATCCATACAGTATCTCGAATCCTTGGGTTATAACCTTTTCTCTGGGCCCATTCGTTTTGATGCCAGAGGCTTAGGCGATAACAACTCTAGTTATTTTATGGGGCCCAAAGCGGTGATGTTTGGACTGGGGGGTGGCTCACCAGATGCACTCGATGCTGATGTTGTGGTGCATGAATTGGGTCATGCAATCCATTATCACATTGTTCCAGATTGGGGTTATGGGCACAGTGGTGCGATGGCGGAAGGCTTTGCGGACTATTGGGCGGGTTCTAATAGTTATCGCAAGCTTTACCAGCAAGGAAGTGATTTTGAAATAGATACACTGTTTAACTGGGATGGCTACTTTGGAAATAAAATTTCAACCCGTAGTTTGTGGAATCAACGCGCGCGTTATTTTGAGCAAAGCGAGTACCGTGCTCACGAGAGTGTAGCTGGCGAATTGGGGGATGAACTTTGGTCAAGCCCTTTGTTTCAAACCTTAAAACAAGGGGTGGAACTTTATGGTGAGGTGGCCTTTGAAGAAGTCGACCGTTTAGTTCTGGAATCCATGTATGGCATGGGCCGTGGCATGAAGATGCATGATCTTGTGGAAAGCATGTTGTATGTGGCCAAGCAACTTTATCCAGAACGTGTTTACCACACGCTGCTACAAGATAACTTTGTAGCGCATGGTTTAGTCAAAGAGCCATTTCGCATAGAAATGGATAGTCGCTACGTCACGCCTACTGCTCCTTTGGCGATACGTCTTTTTAGTCAGGGAAGAGAAGCAAGTGTCGCGGGTAGAATTGAAACGTCTACTGGGGTTTCTCAGCGGCTTCAATCAGATAAATTTACCCAACTTTCAACCGAGCTAAGTCTTACTGACTCCGCTACTTGTGGCGAGTCATTCAAACTTAACACTCAATTATCTTATCAGTATGACACGACGCTAAAATCACTTGATTGGTCTCACTCATCTGCTCTGGTTTTTGGGCTCCCCGAACTCAATCAGCCAACGAGGCTGCAACAATCATTGATTCCTGATGCAACGCTTTCTGACTCGGGTGCCTTGAATTACGGTTTTAAGAGTTTCAATTTCATCATTACCGATGACGACGCCTTGGCGGCTGATGAGCTGGGTATTTACCTTAAGTTGCAACACAGTCAGTTCTCTGACTTAGAAATTACACTGGTTGCACCTTCGGGGAAACGTCAAATTCTTATGCAGCCGACTCGTTACTCATCACCATCGCGAACTTTTTATTGGGTTGCGAAACACGATCCGATTATTCAGGCTTTTTCTGCAGAGCGCATGGCTGGCACTTGGCGCTTAGAGTTAACGGACTATGTGCCAGAAAATACAGGGTACTTGCTTGAGTGGGCCGTTGGACGTGTCAAACAATATAACTGTACCACCGAGACCGATTCAACAGGGGCTGGCGATAACGCGACGAATACTTCAAGTGCTGGGGGGGCCGTTTCATGGAGTTCTCTAGTGATTGGATTGGTTTTGCTGTGGCGTCGTCATTTTTTTCAATCTAAATCAAATAAAAGAACTTAAGTCTATGCAAACAAAATTATCTATAGCTGCTGCTGTTCTGCTCATAAGCGGATGTGGTGGCTCGGACGGAGGCTCCGATATCAGTGCTCCCACTTATCAGGTCTCAGGAACGATCACTGCGCTGGCTGCGCAGGGGGACGAAAAGGTCTGTGCCGATCTGAATGGCGATTTTCTTTGTGCCGCGAATGAACCCAGCGCAATCAGCAGTAATGGTAGCTTTTCCATTAGCAGTACTAATAAGGCCATTCTAGACGCGCCTTTGGTTGTTGAACTGGATACAGGGGTGACAGCAACATCACATTCGCTCAAGGTCAATGCACAAAGTGGTGGGGCAAATGCACTGCTGGTCGCGCCTGGACAAAGAAAAGCGAGTGGTAATCAGATTAATGCAATCACCACTCTCGTTGCTGCAAAGGTAGCGAGCGGAGCAGTCTTGTCTGATGCGATCGAGCATGTCAAGCAACAGCTTCATGCGATGGGACTCTCAGCAACGGATGAGTTGCTTAATGAAGGAAGTGATAGCGAGTATGCACAATTAGAGCAAAACTTATTGCTGGTGATTTCTGCCATGGATAAGTCGCAACCTGACACGCAGCTTGGGGTATTGAGTTCCAATTTGTCGGATTATCAAGCCCTGCTATTGGCGGGTGCTCCGTCAGATAATGCGGTATCTCAATTACTTGCAGAGTTGAGTTACGGCACCCGTCAGCAAGATCTTAATGATACCGGGCTGCAGACCTATTTCAGCGATGGTGGTGATACCACAAATGCTCCAGTTGATTATCCCGGTCAAGATGCTGATTTTGGTCATGATAGTCTCAATGACGGATTTCATTTTACTAAGTTAGATGAGAATGGTGCGGCTTTACCATCGACTGCAGTACATTGGTCTTGTGTGAGAGACGAACGCAGCGGCTTGATATGGGAGAACAAAACGGATGAGCCATCCTCACCTCAATTTAAGGATCGACTATTTGTTTACCAAGTGAGAGGTACCTTTGAACCTTACAGTGAAGATTTAGCGGCCATTAGCTGTGAGGATGGTATTTGCTCAACTGAAGATTATGTTGAGTATTTAAATGAGCAGAAGGTTTGTGGCTTAGAGCATTGGCGTTTACCCAAATTTGCTGAATTTTATGACTTAATTGATTTTGGCGAATCAGAGCAGGATGAATTGGGTGATGTTTATGGGCTGACGCGTGCTTACTTTCCGCGACAAAGTATTGCCAGTGACCTCGCTGCGGGGGAAGTTTGGACTTCTGATGAATTCTTTACCGAGTATGAAGATATCAAAATTCCGGGCAGTCGCTATATTTTAGCCGCAATGACTCGCGGTATTTATCGAGGAACGACCTATCCAGTTGCTATTTACAGTGATCAGACCGAACCCGATCTTTGGACGTCTTATCAATTACCTATTCGATTAGTATCAAAAGTGGAGTCAAACTAATGAGATGCTTGCAACTTGGTGTATTACTGCTGTTGGTGCCTATGCTTGGAATGGCGGCTCAAGAATGTTCTTCAACGATGTCGAAAACAGCGCCCAATGTCCGCTATCAATTTAATGCGAATGGAACTGTGAGTGATCGAAGTACCGGTTTAACTTGGATGCGCTGCCCGCTGGGAAAAACCTGGAGCAGCACCGAACAGCGCTGTGAGGGAGAAGGACAAGCAATGTTTTGGCAGGCTGCCTTGAATGATGTACAGGCGATTAATAACAGCCCAAATCATGCCCTATATCATTTCGCTGATAAAGCGAATTGGCGCATGCCCAATATTAAAGAATTGGTTACTTTGGCTGAACGTTCATGCCGGAACCCTGCTTTAAATGGAAAAGCCTTCGCCAACGCTTTTCCTTATTCAACCAATCAGGAAAGCTATGGTGCTGGTGATATTAGAGCCTATGTTTGGAGTAACACTCATGTTCAGCTTTCGAGTGAAATTTTCACATTTGATGTCCGTAATGCCGAGATTATTTCATTCGGCCCGACTGTGATTCAAGGCAGTGTATTGTTGGTGAGCGATAACTGATTTGATCAAGTGCGATGAATCAATCCTCGGCTTTTGCTGGGGATTTTTTATGTGGGAAAGCATATGGTAGCGGCTTTTATCCGCGGCGTATCGCTCCTTCTACGCCTTGTGACAATATCTTTCGAGGCTTAATCATTCAAAGTGGCTATGCCTGTTTTGAGGGCGCACTTTTATCAGGCCGACAACGTACCAAGATCCCCTTCGTTTTTTTAATTATGAGATGCCTCAGGATAGTCTTATCAGGCCGACAACGTACCAAGATCCCCTTCGTTTTTTTAATTATGAGATGCCTCAGGATAGTCTTATCAGGCCGACAACGTACCAAGATCTCCTTCGTTTTTTTAAATTATGAGATGCTTCAAGGACAGTCACCGATAAATACGTCTACTATGTAACTAGTTAATAGCGTTGGGATGTTTATGGGATTAGCGATTGTACGTACTTGTGCCTTATTGGGGATGGAGGCTCTAGATGTCACGGTAGAAGTGCATTTAGCCAACGGCTTACCGGCGTTTAATATTGTTGGTTTACCGGAAACTTCGGTCAAAGAAGCTAAAGATCGAGTGCGTAGTGCGATATTAAATAGCGGCTTTTCATTTCCTGCTAAGAGAATTACCGTTAACTTAGCGCCAGCTGATGTGCCGAAAAGTGGCGGTCGTTTCGACTTGCCGATTGCCATTGGTATTTTAGCCGCCGCGGCCGAAGTTCCTTTAGCCTGCCTCGACGAAATGGCCTTTTGTGGTGAGTTGGCGTTATCGGGGGCGATCCGCCCTGTGAGCGGAGCGATTGCCACCGCGCTATCGATGAGTGAGCAAGGGTTCACGTTGGTGACCGGAGAACAAGACGCGCAAGCGGCAGCGCGAGTGCCGGATTCCAAGGTACATGCCAGTGCCAGTTTGCAAGCCTTGAGTGCCACGCTGAATGGCCAACAGGCCTTTGTGCTGCAAATGGCCAGTTCTGAAGAACCGAGTCAAGCCAATAATTTATTAGACATGAGCGAGGTACAGGGCCAGCATCTGGCCAAGCGCGCACTCGAATTGGCCGCCGCGGGAGCACACAATTTGTTGATGCTGGGTCCCCCAGGGACCGGAAAAACCATGTTAGCCAGTCGCTTGCCGGGTATTTTGCCTCGCTTAACTGAGCAGCAGGCGATTGAAGTGGCGGCGATTGCTTCGGTAAGCTCTCAGCAGCGCGAATTGGGGCAATGGTATGTTCCGCCGTTTCGCAGCCCTCATCATAGTGCCTCGATGGTCGCCTTGGTGGGTGGCGGTTCCAATCCTCGTGACATCTCCATTGCTTTAGCGTAATAATTAATCCAATTAGGCTATATCTACATCTTTGATATGTAATGTAATATATCGCTATGATGTACTGGCTTTATCTCTACAACGTTAATGGCTATTGGATTTGATTATGTCGGTGAGGAATATCCCCAAGAACTATCGTAACCTTACTGGCCTTGCTAGTTCCGACAAAGCTGAGAAGCCTTTCTTTGAATCTACTCTTGAACGTGATTTGCTTACGCTGCTCGATTTTGATTCAAATGTGTTGTCTTACGATGTTCAGCCGGTGACTGTTAATTGGAATGATGCAGATGGCAAGGGCCGAAAGTATGTACCAGATGTTTTTGCTCAATATAGGCCAGGGGGGTGCATGTTTTCGCGTAAGGATGGAGTCTTATTCGAGGTTAAGTACCGAAACGACATAAAGACAAACTGGGTGGAGTATAAACCGAAGTT
Organism: Agarivorans sp. QJM3NY_29; assembly: GCF_050870835.2. Lineage (NCBI taxonomy): Bacteria > Pseudomonadati > Pseudomonadota > Gammaproteobacteria > Alteromonadales > Alteromonadaceae > Agarivorans > Agarivorans sp. QJM3NY_29. The sequence continues at coordinate 465,643 of NZ_CP194036.2, forward strand.
TTTGGCTGCGGTTGGTCATGCTAAGTCTATGGGGTGGCGCTTTAAGCTTATAACTGAAGTGGAAATCCGTACGATATATATGGAAAATGCACGTTTTCTTCTTCCTTATCTTAGGTCAAGTGCTAGCGAAGAGTATACGGAGCTTTTGTTGCACGGTCTCGTTAAGTTGCGGCAGTGCTCCATTGAGGCGTTGCTGAAGTCGATATTTAACGATCGCTGGGCTCAAGCGGAGTTAGTGCCAACTCTATGGGGCCTAATTGCTTCTCGGCGAATTTGTACAGATCTAAACGTTCCACTCACGATGTCTGCAGATATCTGGTTAAGGAGGTAGTCACGTGAAGCAGCGAAATCGTGGTTACACATACCAACAGGGAAGCTCGGTTTATCATGAGAATCGAGAGTTTATTATCCTACGAATTGTTGACTTGAATTATGTCTTGGGTGAGTGCCCTGCCACAGGTGAAGTGAAACGACTTAGAATTTCAGAATTGAGTTCCGCTCCTCAAAGTTCAACTCCAGTGAAGAATCATGCGGTTGATGCTTTGCCAGATAAAGACTGGCAGATTGCCCAAAAACGTATGGAAATCATTCGGCCACTTGTACACAAGTCACATAGGACTCGCGACGATGTTGAGGCTATAGCTTCAGCTCATAAGTTACATCGCAATACAATCTACAAGTGGCTTAAGCTTTATGAGTCAGAGGGGGTTCTTTCCAGTTTAGCTCCAAAAGCTCGAAGTGATATGGGATCAAAGAAGCTATCAAAAGAAGTTGAAGCAATCGTAATGGATTGTATTGAAAGTGACTACCTGTCAAAGCAGCGTAAATCTATCACGAATCTATATACTGAGATTCGTCGACAATGTAGAAATGCAAATCAGAGCTGTCCTCACGTAAATACCATTCGAAATAGGGTTAATCAACTCTCTGATGAGTTAAAAATCCGCAGGCGTTTTGGCTCTAAGAAAGCACATCAGTTACTGCACATAAATAAGGGAGAATTTCCTCATGCGGAATATCCTCTCTCTGTAATTCAGATAGATCACACCCTTTTGGACATTGTTCTTGTTGATGATGTTCATCGATTGCCACTCCTTCGCCCTTGGATCACCTTAGCAATTGATGTTTACAGCAGAATGGTTGTTGGTTTCTATGTGTCGTTTGATCCGCCTGGGGCAGCCAGTGTTGGTGCATGCCTATCGAATGCAATATTGCCTAAAGACACTTGGCTTGCTGAGAATGACGTTGATGCCACTTGGCCGTGTTGGGGTTTACCTAGAACGGTCCATGCTGACAATGCAAAGGAGTTTCGTGGGAGAATGCTACAACTAGCATGCGACCAGTATGGAGTTGTCTTGGAATGGAGGCCTGTAGCACGCCCGCATTTTGGTGCGCATGTAGAAAGATTGCTGGGTACGTTTGCGAAAAAGATTCATGCTCTTCCTGGTGCAACTTTCTCCAACATCTCTGACCGTGAAGGCTATGATTCTGACAAAGAATCAGCATTGACCTTGAAGGAATTTGAGCAATGGTTGGGGCTTCTTATTGTCCAAACCTACCATAATAGTTTTCATACAGGCATTAACTGTACTCCTTTGGCTAAATATGAAGAAGGAATTCTTGGGAGTAAGACAACTAAAGGTGTTGGCTTACCCGCTCGCATCACCGATGAAGAGACGCTTAGGCTGAACTTTCTCCCATTTGAAGAACGCACTATCCAATCGTACGGTGTTCAAATTGACCACGTATATTACAACCATGATGTGTTGCGTGTTTGGATAAATGCCACTGAAGAGGGAAACAGTAAACGAAAGCGGAAGTTTGTGTTCAGAAGAGATCCCCGCGATATCAGTCAGATCTGGTTTTTTGATCCTCAATTAGAGATGTACTACCCCATCCCATATAGAAATACATCTTTCCCAGTAGTTACTAAATGGGAGTTTAACGCTGCTCGGGAGCAGATAAAAGAAGAAGGCCTTAGTACCGTGGATGAAGATGCCATCTTTGATGCTATCGAGAAAATGCGAATAATAGAGTCTAATGCTGTAGCTACTACTAAAAAAGTACGTCGAGCGGTGCAAAAGCGGAAATCAGCAAAAGCAAAGGCAATTAGCTCGAAGTTAAAAGACAAGTTACCTGTCTCTGAACCCCTAGAAGCAGAACCCTATGAGTCAGATGACGATAAGCCTATTCTTCCTTTTGATGAAATGTTAGATGTGAGCCGATATGAGTAGTACTAATTGTAAACTTTATTTGCATTTAAACGAAGCTGCTCGGGCTTACATGGGGTGTAGTGATGAGGCGCGCATCGAGTACATCTTGTCGCCCAAATGGATTGGTTATCCTAAAGCAAAAAGTCTTATTGGTAAGCTCGAAGATCTGCAAACTTATCCGAAGAGGCATAGGATGCCAAACATGCTGATCGTCGGTGAAAGTAATACCGGAAAGACGATGATTGCAGAGCGCTTCGTAGACATGAACCCTGCGTATGAGCGAGAGGATGGGGAAGGTGTTGTGATTCCAGTTCTCTTTATCCAAGCTCCTCCTGTTCCCAGTGAGTCAAGGCTGTACAGCAATATTCTGGAGAAAATGTTTGCGCCTTATCGACCATCAGACTCAACAGAAAAAAAGCACTTTCAGGTAATTCAATTAATGCGTTACTGCAATGTAAGAATGTTGATGATTGATGAAATTCATTCTCTTTTAGCTGGTAGCTTGGAAAAGCAAAGGGTGTTCTTGAGTGTGATGAGAAACCTTGGAAACGAACTGAAAATCCCAATCGTTGGCCTAGGCACAAAGGATGCACTTAGAGCTATTAAAACAGATCCTCAATTGGATAACCGTTTCAAACCTTCTTTATTGCCACGCTGGGAATACGGTGATGATTATAGGCGATTATTAGCCAGCTTTGAGTGTATGTTTCCACTTAAATTCGCTTCAGGGTTATCGAGTCGACCAATTGCACAAAAACTACTTTTAATGAGCGAGGGATTGCTTGGGGAACTATCTGAACTATTGGCTGCTGCTTCGGTGCAAGCTATTAAGACAGGCAACGAGAAAATAGATCTAGAATTATTATCTTCTATAGATTGGGATGCAGCTTCTAAGAGACGTTTACAAAATGGATAGGAAGCCATGGCCTGCCCATCCCCAGCCACTTTCTGACGAAGTGTTTTCCTCGTGGATGACTAGGGCGGCAAGGTGTAATGGTCGAAAATTATCAGGATTCGTATTGCAGACTTGTCCTCAAATTAAGGCCTTCACTAAGCACATTGACAGTTCAATAAAAATGGAAGCTCTGAAGGATGTTGCTGGTTATATGCATACTCCGCTAGAGCTAGCTTGGAATACTACCCTAGGTAGCTATGCCGGTTGGTTGTTTGAAAGCGCTGAACACAAGTGTAACTTACTCCGGGCAGGAGAAACTCGGCATCACTTGCTTTTTCAACAATATTGTCCTGTCTGCTTAAGAGAAGGTATTCCTTATTATCGCAAGAGTTGGCGTATATCATTTGTGACTGTTTGTTATCAGCATCAATGTCGTTTACTTGATTGCTGCCATAAATGCGGGGCTCCAGTTATGGTTAACGCGAATGATTCTAAGGATAAGTTTAAGGTATACAACGGAGAATTTTCAGCTTGTCACAGTTGTGGAAACGATCTTCGAACAGCTCCTTGTTCTCGTGCAAAGAAGGGCGTCCTAAGTGCAACTAAAGTTTTCCTCGATACTTTAGACAAAGGTTACGTGTCGTTGGATGGCCGCCATTGGGTGTACTCGTTCTCATATTTCATTGTGATAAAGCACTTGATGCGTTTGCTGATTGAAAGACATCAAGAAACCCGAAATCACGGAGTACTAAACGATGTTGATTGCTTACCTATCGATGCGCGCTACTTGGCTCTTGCTGAGATTGGAAACGCTTTTTCATCTTGGCCTGACTTGTTCCTAGAATTTTGTAGGAACAAAGCGCTTAATTATTCGTCGATGACATCAATGGAGAAGACCAATAATGGCAATGTTCCTTACTGGTTTTCCAAGGCCGTAAAACCACAACTTTATAGACCTAATATTGAGCCGTCGAATCAAAGTGTAATTTGCGCGATTAAGGTGATGAGAGCTAGAAGAATCAAAATAAGCATATCTAGAGTGAATCGTTTTATGGGATACAAAGATTCTCAAGCCGTAAAGAAAATAACTAAGGAATATTGGAGCAGCTATGCGAAATGATGATGAAAAAGCACCTAAAGGGCTCGATGATATTCAACCTATTCGTTCGCTCCCAGATTATCTTGATGAATCCATGAATTCTGACTCTTCGGATTACTTCTAGTACTGGAGGCGTACAGCCACCCAAAACGTTCCTGGTTAAATTTTCTTATCAACTACAGGTTAGGGAAACCTGACTCCATATCCTAATGCACTCTGTTCTTTTGACCCACTTATTTGCCTATGTCACTAGACTCAACTAACTTTATTCATGTCCATGGTTAGGTCGAAGCAGGTCATGAGGTCGAAATCACCTGGGTATATAACTGCCGAAGCTCTGCTTGGGAGCGAAAACTAAAAGACAAAGACCTTGCTAAGTTGATAACGAAGAAGAAGCGATTGATTGGCAATCAGGAAGGGCTAGAAGATTTCCCTCACTACGGCACATTCTTTGAAAACCCTAGGGGAGTGGTAGAGCTCACTAAGGTGCAGACAAATCTTTTGACTAATCTTTCTTATTGGGTGGCAAAGAAAGCCCTAGATGAGGTTTAACAAAGAAAAATGAGGCATCTGTCTCCTTGTTTTTTTACTTATCTTCCTCTGGAATAGGAGCAACCAGAATATCAGTAGATGAATGGTCGTTAAGGCTGGTTTTTGGTGCGTAAATCAACATCACTCCTACCCAATTGTAGGAGAGGAATAAAGTTTCATACTAAAAAGATAAGCAACTCTGTTTATCCCGTTATTAGAATCGATGTGAACATAATTTAAGATTCATACTGACTGCTATTACCGAGCCGACATCACGCTAATGATGAGTATTAAAGTGTCATACTGCGTTTTCCCTCAAACTTAACAACACAAGTACTTAGATCACTGATTTCTAAACTATCCACTGTTAGCGTGTGTGTTTTTTCATGTAAAACAGGAAATTACACACATGGCGCTACCAATGCTCATCGAGGACAAAGACAAACTTGGATCTTTAAAGTCATTATACAGACACCAGAGCCAGAGCTTAACGCTTGTTTAATGGGGTTCTTTCTCGGTAGTGGTATGAGTACGCTAGAAATTTGTCGCGTACAGGTTAGAGATATTGTTAAGAAGAACGGACAACTGGCAAAGTGTTTTACTGTCAAAGGCGAAGTGAGCCGAGACTTTTACCTGTCCAACATTAAGTTGCAAAACCTAATCAAAAGCTACATCGAGAAGCGTAAAAAAGATGGTGATCATCCCGACCTATACAACGGTTTTGATGAAGATGAGCCGTTCTTCAAACGAAAAAATGGCGACCACTTTAAAATCAAGCGTAGAACTACAGAAAAAGGTAACACAACTTATCATTGCAATGCTTAAAATGAGCATATCAAACGACTACTATCCGATTCAGGCATTGAGCAGCCTAGTATTCTAAGTGGTAGACGTACGTTTGCTGTAAGGCTTAAACGTCATGGTGTGGATGTCCCTACTATCCATTTGATGCTTGGCAATAAAACTCTTGAAACAACCTTAAGACTAATCGAAACAGATACAGTAAGTATGTTAGCTATTGCGGATCTGGCATTTTGAAGTTGTTGTCAAAATTGAAACTATGGTATTCTCTACTACACTTTGGAGGTGGAAATAGTGAAGATTTATGTCACTGACGAATTTGAAAAACTGATGATTAAAGCCAGATTAGATAATGAAATTATCGTAAAGGTGGCAAATGAGCTTAACAATGGTTTGCATGATGGTGAGCTACAAAGCGGAAAATTATATAAAAAGCGAGTTCCGTCACCAGGTCAAGGTAAACGAGAGTCAAACCGAAGTGTTATAGCTATTCAAAAAGGTAATCGGGTATTCTTTATAGATGGTTGGCGAAAGAAAGACGTCCCAAAAAAAGGTAAAGAAATACCAGATAAGCTATTGGAAACCTACAAGTTACTTGGTGAAAGCTTCCGTAGCTTAACCGATGAACAGATTGAACAAAACATCTTAGATGGTCTGCTAAGAGAGGTTAGAAATGATGGATGATCGTTTAGAAAGAATGCAAGCAATGGCGAAGCGCTTTAATGCCAACGGCTCAATTGATCAGTTAACCATGCGTAAAATTGATGCCTTGGCTATGAGTGCTAAGCGTGAAGAGATGACCGCAGCCAGAATTCAGAAGTTGAGGAAGCGTGAGCATATAAGCCAAGCTGTTTTAGCCACTGTGCTTAATATGAGTAGCGAAAGCGTTCAAAAGTGGGAACAAGGTAAAACTAAACCTCAAGGGGCTGCATTGCGTCTTTTGAATATTATTGATGAGAAAGGTATAGCGGCAGTTATATAGTCGTTATTCACGTATGCCGATAGTTTAAAAACCACTTCACTACGAAGTGGTTTTTTATTAACGGTTGTGTTTATAAGCATGTTTGTTTATATTTAAGACTGGTTTAATTGTAAGTATATAGAGATGACATTAACTGAATACATTGAAACTCGATACGGGACGCACAGAGGCGCACTAGCCGAGTTTATTAAGGACAACCCTCACATACTGCCCCAAGAGCTTACACGCTGGAAGAAAACTCACAGTGTCCACTTAGAAACTGGTGAGATCTATAAAGCCACTTCAAAGAAAGTAATTTTAAAAAACACAAAATAAACATTTGTGCTTATAAGCGCATGTGCTTATAATTTACTTATCGGTTAGGCAAGCAACGGTAAGTAGCTATGACAGACGCAACTATCAACTCAATTACTAGTCAATTAAAAACGGAGGAAGAGCAACTTACTTCCTTGGGCTCTAAGTTAGAGAAAACAGCACAATGGATGATGGATGCATCAGGAACGCCAGAGTTCAGTAATAGACAAGACGTTTATTATCCGCAGCTAAATGAGTGGAGAGAGCAGAAAGCAAAAGTTAACGCTCTTTATGCGAAAAGAGCAAGCCTACCTTGTATTGGTGAACCTACTTTGCTTACAGCAGTGGCGAAAATGATGGAAGAGAAGCGTGCAATAAAAGAAGCCACTGTTACCAGTACCACTTATGAGAGAGCACAAAGACGCTTATTTAAACAGGTTAATGGCTTCCTTTGTGGTAGCTAACTAATTGACTAACATTGGGCGGTTCGCCGCCCTTCTACAGACAGAGGGAAAATTGTCACGATGAAAAACTGGTTTAAAAAACACTATGAAGCGCGGTTGTTATTGCTAGCTGCAAAGATACTGAACCGCAACTTGGAGCGCTCGCCAGTAATTAATCGTCGTGATAATAACTATCTTTTTGAAGTCGAGTTTGAGCTTAAAGCGATAGCTAAACGCATCAAATCTGAATACAACGAAATATAGAGGGAACATAGATGGCTGTATACGGAGAGTTATCACCTTGCTATATAGGTCGTCAATGGACTTCCCAGCATTCACTAGACAGTTTGCTGTTTCAATAAATACGCTTCCTCGAACGTAGCCGGTGAGACCCCTCCGGTATGTGAGTGGCGCTTTATTGGATTGTAAAACATTTCTATAAAGTTAAATATCTCGGCCTTCGCCTCATCTCTTGTTGTATATATCTTCTTGCGTGTCACTGGCTTTTTAAACGTTGCAAAAAAGCTTTCAGCTACAGCATTATCGTGGCAGTTCCCTCGACGGCTCATCGATGGCTTTAGACCATGCGACTTCATAAAGGCTAGGTAATCACTACTTCCGTATTGGCTTCCTTGGTCACTGTGGACTAAAACGGTTTGCTGAGGCCGTCGCGCATACACTGCCATCAATAGGGCTTTGATGACTAAGTGCTTGTCCATATTCTTATTCATCGACCAACCCACCACCCTGCGTGAGAATAAATCAATGACGACCGCCAAATAGAGAAACCCTTGTGCTGTACGAACGTAGGTTATATCGCTCACCCATGAGACATTGGGTGCGTCCGGTGAAAAATCCCGCTCTAACACGTTATCCGCGATTCGAGAGGGCTTACTGCCTTTGATATACCGCCGCATATAGCCGACCTGTGCTTTAAGGCGGTGAAGTCGCATAATTTTGGCAACACGATGCACACTACAGCGTTCACCCGACTCTCTTAGATCGCGATGGATCCAAGGGCTTCCATAGGTGCCACCGCTAGCGACATAGAATGCTTTGATCCGGACCAATAAACGATTGTCTTCAATCGCCCTGGCGCTTAGTGGTTGTTTAAGCCACGCGTAGAACCCGCTGCGGTTTATCTTGAGGACCCGGCACATCGCTAAGATTGAATACTCATGTTGATGATCACGAACAAAGGCGTACTTTACTCTGGGTGGCTTGCAAAGTACCTTGCGGCCTTTTTTAGAATGTCTCGTTCCTCCGTAACCCGTTTGAGTTCAGCTTCCAACTTAGCGATCCTAACGGATTCATCTGATCTTGGAAGGGCTTCTTTTTTACCATCAATTTGACTTCGCCAATGGTAAAGTGACTTCGCTGAGATCCCTAATCGATCGGCCACTTCGTGAACTGAATAGCCGCGCTCGGTGACCTGCTTTACAGCTTCGGATTTAAACTCTTGGGTATAACGTTTGCCTTTGCTCATAAACACCTCTAGTTGAAGTTACATTGTAACTGTTAAAAGTGTCTAGCAAAGTCTGGGAAGTCCAGAGTGCCGCGAACAAGGTATGGATTTCGCAGAATTTTTAGCCGCTTTCAATAAGGCTTATCATCCGAATCAACACGCTATTAATTCAGCAAAAGCTGGTTATTACGGAGAGTAGAGGGAAGTTCAACGTATGGCTACACTCACGAAGCAAGAAAAAGCTTGGTTTAACAAGCTACAAAAGGTGCTCAATGAATGCCCTTTTGATACCAGTGATTTTGATAGTTACACCTTCGGTGATAACGACATTACAGTTTTTAAAAAAGTGGATGAAGTACAAGAACACCACCTGAAAAACCAAACAGATTTGTGCGTTTCAGTAAGTGCATTAGACGCAGAAGTGTTTAATTTAAAATTTCCGTTTGGCGTAGCGTCTTCGTCAGGCTAAGCAACGAGGGAAAATGGTGGAAAATAAGTGATATGATACTAGGTAACGCTGTCAATTTAGTATGACACTTTAATACTTAGTATGAATCTTTATTACTCAGTATGAGACTTTATTCTAATCCCACACCAATCGATAAAATTCAAGACGGGGCATACACGTGTTGGTGATGATCGCGCAGACACGTCTTTGGACAAAAGCTTCTTAGGGCACTTAACCTAATGCAATTGAGTCTGATGAGAAAAAGTATCTTGAAACCTTAACCTTAAACGTTTGTTGAGTGGTTTTACTTTACTCGAACCAACTTGAATTATCGATTTCTATGTCATTAGCATCCAATCCGATGTCGCTTGGGTCTGAAACAGATGCGTCAAGTGTCACTGAGAAAGGGTAACCGTTTGACATAACAACGAAATCCCCTCCTTTTCCGTACTCTTGACTAACGTAAACCGTGCCTTCCACATCGATAACGACCTTAGATTCACTTATGCCAACAAGCTCTAGTTTTTCTGGGTGTACTTGCTCAATAATTACATTACTAGCTAATATTGACAGTTCATCTGGGAAATTATTGACAACTTTATCGAAAATCACCTCTTGAAGGTAATCCTCAACCCGACTAATCACATAGCTTTCTAGCAGAGCTATTTCTTCGATTACTTCTTGAGAAAGCTCAATAATATATTTCATGTCCGAGTAGAACTTCTTTGGACATGGTGTAAAGTGTTTTTCTGTTATGTGAGTATATTTATTAAAGAAATTAAATTTCTTTAGAAACTCTTTGATGCTTGCATTCACTTCATCAAGACCATCAGAATCAAGGTATGTATCAGCTAAATACCCTTGCGCACAAAACTTAAGTTTCTGTCTTCTCGTAACTTCAAACCTATCACTTTCGACTTCATACCAACTAGCTTTCAATGCTTTGTCATTCGGTGCTCGTCTGTCAATAACCAGCAATACTAACTCACGCATAGAAAAAGCAAAATTGTGAAACCGCAAAGGGTTTCCATGCGAGCAATAGTTCCTTAGACTTGCTCGAAATAACTCTTTTTCGAAGTCAGTAACTAAAACACCCTGAAATTCTTTAATAAAGTCATGTTGTAATAATTTTTTTAGTTTCATACCTACCTTATTTAGCCTTGCCACTTATCAGCTTTACATCAAAAAGCTGCGTAAAGCCATAAGGATGTATATGCTAGGGTTAAAAATTCTATTGAATCATTAGCTTAGTTAGGAATAGTTCAAGGCCACCGTTGTTGACGGTAGCCAATTTCACATTTACCCTTCAGCTTTTGGCATCAGGATTGTTTGCCATTTTATTGGCCTATTCTCTAGTTTAAAATCTTGTTCAAACTGTCTCAACGCTTCATTACCAGGATAGTTTTCAACTGCCATAGAAACTAAATCTACTGCTGTTGAAAATTCCTTATTAACACGATAGCTTTCAGCCAAACTCAATATCATTCCTGTTTCGAACAGTACAGGGGCACGGAAACTAAATCTGTTATCTCGTTTTTCGAAATAACGCTCCAGAGCACGGTGATACTCAGTGATGTCCCATAGAGGCGTTATGTTAAAGAGGGTGTGAACAAGTAATGATTCTGAGCTTGGTGACATAAATTCACTGTCAAAACGTTCTTGAAAGCTAGCTGCATTTTCTGTTTTTTGCTCTTCTGCCACATAGCCGTTAAAGATAAAGTAGAGTGCTATATAAGGTAATTTGTCTTCTTTTTTTATTTCAAAGACATTTTTCTCCACTATTGCTAATAACTCTCTTAAGTCCGTTACAACGCCATCCTTGGTTCCAGACATACGTGCGGCTATTTGCGACAGAAAACCTTCAAGTTTCCTGCTACCCGAACCATGATATAACCCAGTCCTTCCCACCCAATATTGTGGTGCCATTTTCATTTGTACGATGCCAGACCTTTCGAGCGAGTAGTCATAAACCTCCTTATCAATTGTTACTTGCCGTTGAACAAACTCAGTTATGATGTGCCTTGCCAGCCTAGACAAACCTTGAATGGTCAACCAAGCTTTATTGTCAATCTGAGTGGATTCCGAATACTCAATAGTATTAGTTAACTGACTTGGAAGTGTTCTCAAATTATGAATATATTGGGATCGAGCTTGATAAGCATTTGCTAATGCTTTGGGTAAATCGTTTTTTGAAATAGGATGAGCAACACCTACTGCTTCTTCTCGAAAGTACGAAGGCTTAAGGTGTTCTATCGAAAAATCCCTAAACCTTCTGCCTAATGATGTATGTTCGATATCAAGAATAGCTTTTCTTACGCTGTCTGAGACTTCATCGCTGGCTCCAGAGAGTGCTTTATCAATTAACCTTCTCTTTCTTTGATCATAACTATTCCAAGAAGACTTATGTCCATCAAAGTCTTGAGCAAGAGATTCTATCGATGCTACAAGTAATGTGTATGCTAGTTCAAAGTCATCAGCTATACGTTGCATACCAGTGACGTATGTTCTTATAGCTCGCATCACACCTAAATATGTTTTCCTTTCAAGTCCAATTAAGTGCTTTACAAACTGACGTAAATGTTCAGCGTCAGCCTTAGCACAATAAACATCTTTATCAAAAAACCTTTTTACAACTTTACTAGGTTCCGTATGTGTCGAAACTCCCTTTTGATTGCTTAACAGCCGATCTGTGAGAGTATAACTTGGTGAAGCAGTGCAATTCAGTGCGAAAGAAATAACTGTTGAGAAGTCTAATATATATGGATCAACAGCATGAGAAACAAGAATACCTTTCCCTTGTCCAGTAGATTCAATTAGCTCCTCTATTTCGTAAACTATGGCATTAGATTGACCCAAGTTTGACGTTGACAACAGAGAGCCAGCTTCGGTATCAAGCTTTTCCTCTCGCCCAAATCCGAACCGTAAGTTGGTATAAATGATCCCTCTTAATTGATTTCTATACTCAACAGTGTTTTGGAATAGTTTTCCTGAACAGATCTGTAACATGGTTCTCCTGAGTTGTAATCAACTGTTTATTGCCATCTTAACTTGGTTACATGTAGGTATCACTAGCATGCATGTGCAAATTAATGACTAGACAAGATGTGCTGTGAGTGGGGAGTTTTATGGTATCGTACCTGCGCATTTAACCATTAGATAAATTACTGTGCCTTCATCAGCAATGACTAAGCTATGAGCAATTATGTTAACCCGAAAAGGTGCAGTTCTTTGCTACAACCCACTCAAACAGCACGAAGCTAAACAGTCCACTTAGGTGTTTAGCTTTATAAGCCACCCTTAAAGCAAGTGGCGGAATTGCAAAATCATTCAGCCATCCACAGTGTTCGTAGTTAATTAGTCATTCTGCTGAAGTTTTCGAAAACGGCTTTTTCATCAGTAGCAAAATCCTCGAACTCTCCAATTTTTATGTGATTACAACCTTCTTTAGTTAATACCAAGGCTATAATCTCCCCCCCGATAAATACTTTCTCACTCTGTGGCTTTCCTGCTTCATTCTTTCTCTGTTCAGCCATCATAACTGGAATGAGATCTAGCAGATTACCTTCTAGCACTGTGCAAGCTGGCTTTACCCCAGTGCCAAATTGTAATGGTTCAGACTTAAAGTTATTTGTTGAGCGATAAGCAAATGAAACGACCTCACCACTTTCTTCACTAATACCAAATTGATAAACAGTAGTTGTACTTTCATCCGTTAGAGAATATTCCTTCTTATAAGTCTCCCAAAGATCCCTAAGCCCTTTTTGTGTGTGGAAATCTAAATTATGAATTCCACGCACAACCATGCGTGTAGAAGCATGCACCAGCCATTGACTTGAAAATCCACCTGCTCCTGTACCTGCAATGATTGTCTTTAAATGTGGAATATAACCCGCTTTTGTGCAGAAACTAAACGGTGAACCATCAGGGGAAACTGCAAGCGTATCTGTTGCTACAACAGCGGCATCAGGTTGGGTATAGAAGATTAACGATGACATAGGAGTTCCTTAGCTACCTCTTTAATAAGCACATTGTAGTGGATTGGTAAATTTGGCCACATAGTTAGATGAGGAAAAGTAAGTCAAATGACACTTTGGTGAAGTGTGTCTTGAATCAGTCGAAACAAACAATGGGGCAAAACCAAGCTACGCTAACTCGTCATTGGACAGAAATGCGTTAGCGCATGCGCTTATTCAAAGGTGATTAGGATTAGCAAAAGTATGGGAAAGTGCTAATTAGCAGTGTTATGAATATTCCTAAAAAGAAAGAGTCAGAAACTGTTTCCTGACTCTTTTATCTGCTTTAAAGCGTGCCAGCGGCATGGCGCTTAGCAATGTCTTTAAACAGCTCTAGCATTCCTTGGTTAAACAAAAAATCATCACTCATCTTAAAGCTTTGGCATAAGTCCATATCTGGGTGACCACAACGACTAAGGTTATCTAAACTGTATCCGGGAATATCTCTACCTATGGAGTTAATGAGCCTTGATATCCCTAAACCTTCGCCGCCACTGCCGGTACGGTCATAATGATGGAAGCCCTTTGATGTTTGTGGCTTAGTGGGGTCACCTGCATTAAAAAAGCGCGGTAGGTTTTCTACAAACCATGCAGCTGCGCCAATAGGGAATTCATATTGCCCTACATAACGAAATGGCTTCCCATTAAACTCATTGATGCTATCACTCCAGTGATGGAAAATTAGCATGGTGCCATCAAAATAAAGCTGCCAATCATCAGCGGTGTCTTTATCTTGAACATCAGTTATTTCAGCAATTTTTTTCCAAGCGCTAGGTAAGTTCTCGGGCTGGTATACCGACCATTCTGGCTTGCGAGGCACTGGCACAAAAGTAGATGCATCAAAGACAGGGGGGGAGTTGTCCATACTATGAATTAACAAGTGCCTCTACCGCCTGTTTAGCAGTAACTTCGTCTACCCAAGTTTCTGGTCTCACACCGTTAAACACGGCATTCTTAAATACTTTAAACAGATTCTTAGCTCTAGGTATGTCATCAATGGTATTCCCTCTAAAGCTTTTAACTTCAGTGTAACCAGGAAATCTAGGTAAGTGGCTTTGGAATGGCAATTCTTGCTTACCGCTATCGATGTCTAACTTGAGTGCTTCTAATTCAGCAAGAAACTTTGTTTCATCTTTCGTCAGTGCACGATGAGACTTTTTAAGGCAACTAATCAGCTGCCCAATCACGGTTGAAATATGTGGGTAATAGTCTGGTTTAATTAATAGATGCCCTTTTTTCAGAACGTTGATGAGCTGTACTAACGGAAGTTCAATTTCTTTAAATATAGAATTTATGTCGTCAGGGTTACTAGCACGAAAGCTTAAGGTTCCATCTGTATAAATATAGCGAAGGGTACTTAATTGCTCAGCAGGTAGGGGTAAACTAAAGTTAGGATCCTTTAGTTTATCCAATACCCAAAGTAACTGCGCTTGCAAACGTCCTTCTGGGCTTGCATCAACCACCGCATATTCTCTAAACCTGTCAAGCAAATAGTTAGAAATTGAGATAACGTCATTTTTTTGTTCTGGTGAAATAGTCACAATTAGATCCAAGTTTATTTAGATTTTATTAAAGTTGTAGGGTCTGCGGCAATCTGAGTGCCGCCACCTGGCATAATTTTACCTAGCAAGCCAGTGTCATACTTATTGGCTTCAGAATACTGAATAAGCTCCGTTGCTTTACCAATTGCAGATTCAACAATGCTCTGGTCTTTAGTCACCATAACTTCTTCAATAGTATTTGCTCGGTTAAAGCATGGCAATGCCATACTGTTTTTCACTCCTTCATGGTCCCAGTTAGTTCCATCATAGTGCTTCGACTTCATTTGTTGTAAACCAGCTTCATCCATCCAATAAGCAGAGGTTTTTAAGTCTTTCTCAAAGCCCTTAGTATTAAAGCCATAGAGCTTATCGCCTGCTCTTATTTCCTTAATTCGGAAATTATCGCCGGAACTAAGCACTTCCTCGATTTTATCTTCTGGCCAACCTTGTTTTTCTAACAGGTTAGCTGCATTAGCATCTGCATCCGATAAGTTATCTAAGTCGACTTGTCTCACAGTCTTAAAGTTTTTCACCTCAACTTGGCTTGACTCAATATTGTGATATTTAATTGAATCAGGTGGAGCTACTACGCTTTTTTGTTTCCCCGCATCAGTAGGCACCTCTGCCCCAGCTGGCTTAGCAATCTGTTGCTCTACTTTGCCACCAGTACGACCAGATTTAGTCTTAAACTGAGCTTTCTTTTTAAGCTGCTTGGCTAGTGTTTTGAATAAGCCGCCTAGCTTATCTAAATGGCGTACTTTGTTAGCGGCTACAGCAGCGGTTCCTGCGCCTCCGGTAAGCGCAACTAGAACTGCGCCCAACACAATATCAAATATGGCTGCGCCACCCATTTCGGTTAGTTCGGTATGATGTTGTGCGTCGGCGAAATCTTTTACAAATTGCAGTAAGGCCGTTTGGGTTTCATCGTCATCGCTAATAAAACTAGCGATTTCGTAGGCTTCGGTGAGGTTTTCTTTGGTAATAGAGGCTGGGTCAAAGCCTAGTGCTTTTACATACGCTTGGTGTTGCTCTGCGCTCCAATTACTGGCAAAGCTCTCTGCCCACCCTTTATCGTCATCTACATTGTAGGCATCCCAGCCCGCAGTAAGGGCCCGCTTAAGCTGCCCTTGCATAGAGCCAAGTTCTATAAGGTTGTAGGTAAATTCAGCTGCATCGCCAAGCGCACCGCCAACCCCGGTTAACAAAGAGCCAATGCTCGACACGCCCTTTTGAAGAGCATTTAACTCGCCATACTCGGCTGCAATTTTAGCTCCCTCTACTCTCTCCGCTGCAATAATGCTGTTAAGCACTCCTGCAATCTCCGCTCTAGTTGCGGCAATAGCGGCATCATCGGGCAGCTCGCCAAACTCTACATCAACGTTATTTGGTTTAAGGTTTGGTAAGTTAGCTTGGCCACTGGCATCTAGCTGTCCTTGTAATACTGTGCCATCCGCTAAGGTCGCTTTGTAAGGTAAGTTTGCAGCAGGTGAGCCATCTGGTAGTGCGCAATACAAATCCAAAGCTTCGCGAATGTCTTCTTTAGATTGACCGCCATGACCTAAGGGTGCTTGAGCGGGTGCTGCGCGAGTCACTTCTTTCTCTGGCAAAGTGGCTACCGGCATGCCTCCTTCCATATTAGAAGGGGGTGGCGGAGCAAAGTTTTTGCCTTTAAGAACCTTTACCTCACCGCTCACAATGCCATTACTAAGCCAAGCAATTTTCTGCTGCTCGCTTTTGTGGCTAGCCATGTAATCGCCAGAAACTTGAAAGTACAGTTTGTTAAGGTCGAATTGATAACCCCACATGGAACTATGGTTTTGAAGCAATGACTGAGCCCAGTAGATGTCTACACTGTGATTAATCAACTCGCCTAGGTTTTCAGCTTGGGTCACATGTCCTTGTAAAAACATATAAGACTGCCCAAAGGCGTCAACTAACAGTGTTTGGTTGAACTTTGATTGCTCGAAAGCGTTAGCGCTTGGATGCATTATTGCCTCCCAAATATGCCAACAATTTTACTGCCTTAAACATGCGATTCCTTGCTTGTTTACCTGATAAAAATTGACTTAAGAGTCAATAAGAACGTGATGCTATCAGGCTAGTAATAAGTGAGTCAATATAGGTGTTGAAATACTCATTAACGCTATCGCTAGAGATAAGAAGAATTTGGCTAAAATACGAAGATTTAGTTTGAGTTTTTTAGGCTTGAAACTTGATGTATGGGATCCACTCCCTCCTTTGCCAATCTAGACTTAGGAGAACGAGAAAATACGAGGATTCCAATATGCTGACCAATAATGTTATCGCTATCGACCTAGCCAAAAATGTTCTTCAAGCTTGCCATATTAGTACTCATGGCGAACTGCTTTCAAACAAGCCTTTAAGCCGACAAAAGATGAAAGAGTTTCTAGCAAAGGCCAAACCATCCATTGTCGCCATGGAAGGTTGCTGTGGTTGTCATTATTGGGGCCAATTAGCCGAAAAGTTTGGCCACGAAGTAAGGATCATTAACCCTAAGAAAGTAAAAGGGTATTTAGAGGGCCATAAAACTGACCATAATGATGCTCTTGCCATTGCTAATGCGGCAATTCAAATTGGAATAAAATACAGTCGGCCAAAATCACTAGAGCAACAATCTATGTATTCATTAGAAAGTAGTCGCCGATTTCTTTCACGCAGTGTGGTCTCTCTAGGACAGCATATTCGAGGGACAATTTTAGGCTATGGTATTGCAAACCCCAAAGGTGAAAAAGGTCTAAAAGCCTCAGTTCAAACGGTGCTGGATGGGGAAACATCAATGCCTGAAAATGTTGTTTCCGTAATGTCTATGCTGTGGGAACAATACAAACAGCTCAAAGCGAAGTTAATTGCATTCGAAAAAGAAAAGAACGCCTTAACTCGTCAAATTGAACCATGCCAACGATTAATGGAAATCGAAGGTGTTGGAGAAACAACGGCTGCGATGCTCTATACAATTCTTGGTGACGGTAAGCAGTTTAAAAATGGTAGGCAAGCTTCAGCTTTCATTGGTCTCACACCTAAACAGCATAGCTCTGGAGGTAAAGTCTTCATGATTGGAATAGATAAGTGCGGTGGAGTGAAAGAGCTGCGTTCCCTTCTTTACCTTGGTGCAATGTCTTATGTAGGCCGGCTGCCCGAAAAACCAAAAACACAAAAAGATGCTTGGTTACACCAAATAATAGAGAGGATTGGTTTTAAGAAAGCCTGTATTGCTCTGGCAAACAAAGTTGTTCGGACTGCATGGGCCATGCTTAGGTATGAAACAGAATACAAACCCATTTTACTGACGGCTTGAAACAAAAAATAATTCCTAGTTTTACAAAATGATGAAGCATAAAAGGTAAGACCAACCTACTGAAAACCTGGCCATTCTGTAATGCTTTTAAAGCTGTTAACTCGATGAGGACGGTAGGTGCGCAAACATCAAAGGCTAGAAGGTAGCGCCTTCAACAAGAAGCCGAATATACGTACGCATCTTAACTTTTATTGAAATTGTCACTTTGTAAAAACGTGGATCCCATATACGTAATGGGGCAAAAACGTTTCACAAACTTGATAGCCAAGACTGTGCTTTCAATCCCATCATCTTCGGCGAGTAGTGCAAATGAACAAGGGAGCAGAGTTGAAGTCTGTTTGAGCGTAGCGAGTTACTTCAACTCCCTTGTGAATGCGCAACGGAGGGCCTAAGAAGATGCAGGGCGAGTTTTCTTTTTGCTTCGTTTTTCTTTGCTCGTCAAAGAAAAATGACGTCGCCGCAGGCGAAAGCTTTTGCTCTATAGCTAACACATAAAAGGGGCATTTTCGAGTTAGGATTTTTGCTCTAATGACAGCATTTCAGATTACGAAAAGTGTGAAAAAGCTCTAAACCTGTGGCCAGTTTTACATGACCACTACAAAATAAGGCTATTTATCATTATATTTGTTTTGGAGGGAGTAGATCTCTTGAAAACCTTCATTTGTAACAATATTTTTAATAAAATTTACTGATTCAAATTTTACATTACCTTTCTGTAATTGATATAAGAATCAATAAAATACAAAAATGCAAGGATCAAAGTAACCTAATTTAGAGCCTTGAACAAATAGGAAATAAAATGAAATTTATTATTGGGTTATTTATAATTTATTTAGTTTATAGATTATTCAAAGGTAAGGGAAATAGTCGTCCTTCAGCACAAAATCCGCTCAAAAAAAGAACTCCCCAGCCTTTTACTGAAAAATCAAAAGTCCGAGAAAGTAGCACGTCATCGCCCAGTATTGCTGTAGGATCTTCCAACATTAGTGTATCCAATACGTCTAATCATGCTGATTTAGACGATGATGATGATTTTGCTACTTTTACTATTCATACAAGCTTTGGCCGAGAGCCAGAAAAAACAACGAACAAGCAAAAAGGTCGATGGATAAGTGAAGATGAACAACTTTCTATAAATGGAAGGCAGTTAACGAAAGGCTTTTTCTACTCTGGTGGAGTAATGAATTCACTAGATGGGTACGGTATAGAGCCGTCCCTAGTGGATGATAAACGCCCGGCTTTAAGTCCTTCGGTAGATTCAGAAATATACACGGATGAATCCTTAGGGTACTGGCCAACTTACGCATCCTTATCAAAAGGCTGTAGAGGCGCTTACCTAGATTGGCTCGCCTCTGATCGCTCAAACCCCAATACGCCAATTGGTTATGTCTTCATCTATTTCTACGGATTTGAGAGAAGAGTCATCGAAAACAAATCCAATAATCAAATATCTGATGAAGAGTATATAGCAATATTTGATGAAGTGCTGCGTCTCAATAGCGTTTTCAACGCAAATCGTTCGTTCAGAGGATACTCCGCTAATTTCCTCGAACTAATAGCACTTCAAAGACCCGCCTTATTTGAAGATAGACTGTCAGATATACCAGAAACTAATAATGCATTGTCATTCAAAGTTAAACTTGCAACAACTATAGCCAATGGAAACCCTGTAACAGCTCCCTTAGCTTTAGAGTGGCTAAAAAATACATTCGAATATTCCCTAAAAACTCCCGCCCGTAGATGTCAAGAAGAGTTTAGCCAGCTTTTCCAAATTAGATTTTCTGACAAGTTTGGCGAAGGAATTTCCATAAAACCCAATAAAACTAAACTGCGCCTTTCATATCATGCAGCAAGTAATGGTGTGCATGGGGTTGATTTGGAGTTGGGTGACTTACCAGATCCAAGTATTCTCAAAGGCCCAGTTAAAAAGCTCATTCCTATTGCCGAACAATGTACAGAAGAGTTGAACAGCTATAGCCGTTACTTAGGAAAAGCAGATACTTCAAGGAGTGATATTGCAGCGTTAATGTTATTACCTAAAGAACTGGCAAACGAAGCAAATTCGCCAGTTATAGAAACATTTAAGTCTTGGGCAAATCAGATAATTAGTTCAAATGATGGACTAACCACAGTCAAGGATTTCTGGACTCATACAGGTACACCTCTCCCTAAGGCGTTTAACAAAAAAGAAAATGAACTAGTCGCTAACTTGGCAGCTAAGGCTGAAATAGGTATTGCGCCAGACCAACGTTTTCACCATGCAAAATTGAAAATCGATGACAACATTGTGCTCTTCTCACCGGGCCATGGAGAGTTTTTTGAGCCAAGCTCGGCATTTAACCAAGTAAGTTTAGCAATTAGGCTAGGGGCAATGGTCGCAACGATAGATGGTACTGTAGATCATCATGAGAAAATCGCCTTAGAAACGTTGATAAACCACGATGACAAACTCTCACTTTCTGAAAAGAACTCGTTAAATGCATATTTAACTTGGCGTCTAAATTCGCCTATAAATAATACCGGCTTGAAAGCTAGGATTGAAAAACTCGGCGTTCCACAGGTAGAATTCTTGAAAAAATTCATGCTTTCCATCGCTCTTGCTGATGGAAAAATCGATGCTTCTGAAATTAAGCAAATTGAAAAGTTATATACCTCGTTAGGCTTAAATAAATCACTCGTTACAAGTGACATTCATGCGTTTGCCTCCAGTAAACAAGCTATCTCAGCCACATCTAAAGACGCTTCAATTGATAAAAGAACCTTTCAGTTGGATGAAGGTATTCTGGCTATGCATGAAAGTGACACCAACGATGCGAAGAGTATGCTGGAGAATATATTTGCCGTTGATGAAGAAGCTGAACTGGAAATGAGCTCCACCGCTGATGTCAATGAAGAAGGCTTAGATAGCCCTTACAAAGAACTTTTTGAAACTTTGATAGCTAAAGAGTCGTGGCCACGTAAAGAAGTTCATGAACTGTGCGGTAAACTAAGCATAATGGTTGATGGCGCATTAGAAATTATTAATGACTGGGCTTATGACAAAGTCGATGCGCCAGTTCTAGATGACGATGGTGATATCTATGTCGATCTAGAAATCGTTGAAGAATTGAAAGGATAAATAATGGTTGCAAAAAGAATACGAGCTAAAGAAAGGGATGCAATTATCCAATCTCTGAAGTCAGGTGTTACTCCTAAGATTGGAATCCAGCATATCCAAGTAGGTCGAGTAAATGAATTAAAAGCTCTGATCCAAGACATTGATCGTATCTCAGATGGAGGTTCAGCTTTCAGGCTCATTATCGGCGATTATGGTTCTGGTAAAACATTCTTTTTAAGTGTTGTACGCGCTATTGCTCTAGAGAATAAGCTTGTCACCGTCAATGCAGACTTATCTCCTGATAGACGTATTCATGCATCGGCTGGTCAAGCTAGAAACCTTTACTCTGAACTAATGCGTAACATGGCTACACGCAACAAACCTGATGGTAATGCTTTAACCAGTGTAGTTGAAAAGTTCATCACAGCAGCAATGAAAGAAGCTGATACTTCAGGAAAAAGTATAAATTCAATTATCCATGAAAAATTAGCATCACTTTCTGAACTCGTTGGCGGTTATGATTTTGCTAAAGTTATTGAGGCTTATTGGATAGGTCATGAGAAAGAAGATGAGATATTAAAAGCTAATGCAATAAAATGGTTACGAGCAGAGTATTCGACTAAAACCGATGCCCGAAATGACCTAGGAGTTCGAACAATTATTTCGGATACATCTTTTTATGATGCGCTGAAATTAATGAGTTTATTTGTCAGACAAGCTGGCTACCAAGGGCTTTTAGTTAACTTAGACGAGATGGTAAATCTGTATAAGTTGAACAACACCACAGCGAGAACGTCTAACTATGAACAAATACTCCGAATTCTAAACGATTGCTTGCAAGGAAGCGCTGAGCATTTGGGCTTCCTTCTCGGCGGAACCCCTGAGTTTCTGCTAGATCCACGTAAAGGCTTGTATAGCTATGAAGCACTGCAATCTAGATTGGCAGATAACAGCTTTGCTAAACAAGCGGGCGTGATTGATTATTCGTCACCGGCCCTTCACCTCGCTAGCCTAACCCCTGAAGAACTATATATTTTGCTTAAAAACTTGCGTCACGTTTATGCTGAAGGTGACGAAGCAAAGTACTTGGTTCCAGACGAATCTCTAAAAGCGTTCTTACAGCATTGCAGCCAAACTATAGGGGATTCGTATTTTAGAACGCCACGTAACACCATTAAAGCATTTTTAGACATGCTTGCGGTAATCGACCAAAACCCGCAAATTGCATGGCATAATCTAATCTCATCAGTAGCAATTAATGAAGATAAGCCTTCCGATGTTGCACTCGAAACAGAGGACAATGAAGACGGATTTGCTGACTTCAAACTATGATTGATGAACATGAAAAATTAGACCATCGGATTCAGCGCTGGATATTCAAACAAGGCTGGACTGGCTTACGAGAAATACAATGCCTTGCTATTGAACCTATATTGTCTGAAAAGACAGATGTGCTGATCAGCGCTTCAACCGCAGCTGGAAAGACAGAGGCATTTTTCTTGCCTGCGCTCAGCGCTATCGCACCACAAGAAACGGGTGTAGGGATCCTTTACGTTAGCCCTCTAAAAGCCCTTATAAATGACCAAGATAGGCGCTTAGAAAGTCTGTCTGACCTGTTAGAAATACCGGTTACTCCCTGGCATGGTGATAGCTCACAGGGCCGAAAGAAGAAATTAAAAGCATCGCCGTCTGGTGTCGTGTTAATAACACCTGAGTCATTGGAGTCATTACTCATCAGAGACTCAGGCTGGATCAAAGCTGCATTCTCTAATTTGAAATATATCGTTATTGACGAGTTTCATGCCTTTATTGGTTCTGAGCGCGGTCATCACTTACTCTCTTTACTTCATAGACTTGAACACCTTCTCGAAAGACTAGAAACACCAATCCCGAGAGTAGCTTTGAGTGCTACGCTTGGTGAGTTAGAGAAAGTACCTCTAACACTTCGCCCTAATAGCTCTTTACCTTGCAAGATCATAAAAGATACACATTCGACTTCCAACCTGAAGGTTCAGGTAAAAGGGTATGTAAACCCTGCTAACTTAGAAGCTGAGTCTTCCAATGATGCCGAATATACGATCTGCCAAGATTTATTTAAATTTTGTCGAGGCGGAAGTCACCTTGTGTTTGCAAATAGTAGGAGCCGAACAGAAAGCATTGCGGCTACATTATCTGACTTCTGTGAAGAAAAAATTGTGCCGAATGAATTTTTTCCTCACCATGGTTCGCTATCTAAAGATCTTCGAGAAAGCTTAGAAAAGCGATTGCAACAGGAGCATTATCCTACCACAGCGATTTGCACAATGACTCTTGAACTAGGCATTGATATCGGCAAGGTAAACTCAGTAATTCAAGTAACCCCCCCCCACTCTATTTCAAGTTTACGTCAAAGAATGGGACGCTCAGGAAGACGCGGTGGAGCCTCAATATTGCGAATGCTCATCGCTGAAGCTGAATTGACAAAGGACTCTAGCGTCATCGACAAGCTGAGACTGGAGGTTATTCAGTCTCTGGCCATGATCAGACTTCTTATCGGCAGTAAATGGTATGAACCAGCTGATACATCACTTTATCACTTCTCAACACTCCTTCATCAAGTACTTGCGGTTACTGCACAATGGGGAGGAATTAGAGCAGAGCAATTATTTAGTTTGCTCTGTAAAGATGGCCCTTTTCAAAACGTTAATGTTGAAAACTTCAAAGCACTACTTATCCACATGGGTAAAACAGAACTAATAACTCAGTTAGGAAGTGGTGAATTGGTGCTTGGCCTTTTGGGAGAGAAGCTGACAAGCCATTACTCGTTCTATGCTGTTTTTAAAACACCTGAAGAGTTCCGGATTGTATGTGGAACCAAATCACTCGGAACGCTGCCTGTAGATTCATTGGTATTAGAAGGGCAGCATATTGTTTTCGGTGGAAAACGTTGGAAAGTAAACGACATAGATAGCGAAAAGAAAGTCATTTATGTGGAGCATGCAAAAGGTGGCAAGCCGCCTAAATTTGGTGGTGCTGGCTTGAACATACATGATGTTGTTCGGCAAGAGATGTTCCAAATATTAAAAGACGGTGACTACAGAATTTCTGTGGGAGATAGGAAAGTCGACTTCGCTGATTCAGCTGCACGAGAACTGTTTGGTGAGAGCGTACGATATTTCGAAGATGCAAAGCTCTCTAGAGAACCACTGCTCCAGGTTGGCAATACTACTTATATATTCCCATGGCTTGGCGACAAAGTGGTAAATACAATTGTCGCCTTGTTAATCCAACATGGGTTTGAAGCAGGCGCATATGCAGGAGTCATAGAAGTAGAAAAAGCGTCATTAGAAAGTGTTCGCTCGATATTGCTCAAACTTGCGTCAACAGAACTCCCAACAGAAACAGAACTAGCACAACAAGTACAGGAAAAACGTATCGAGAAGTTCGATGAGTTCTTGCCGGAAAGTATTCTATCCGTAGGGTATGGAGCAAAAGCGTTTGACATCCAAACAACGGAGAAATGGTTGTTAAGAAAAAACTAGCCTAAATTGGAATGTTCAGACCTGTTACGAGTAACCTCTCTAAGTAACTTTGGGGCAAAAGTAAGCTTGTTCCGTTCGGTTCATGGCTGTACCTGTACACTAACAACTGAGTACCTCAGGTATCTCTGCTTTTTCATTGAACTGCTATCTGCCGTCTGGGCAGAAGCAATAGCATCAATCTGAACTCAGCGTAATTGCAAAGCAGCCCACCGAGGACATACGATAAGTCTAGGTGCTTTTCCCTCCCATATTTTTTGGTGATAAAACACTCGGCACTGCACACAGAATGCGCTCCCTCTTCAATTTGAATGACAAACATTCTGTAGCTGTTTACAAAGCCATAGGCATTGCCTGTGGCTTTGTCGTATCTGGGACTAAAAACAATTATGCAGCGACCTGCTGCTTAATTAGGAAATGAGTGCGAAACAGGTTGTTTCGTAATTTGGCAACAAGCTGTTGCCAAATTTATCGCATGAGTGGGATTAGTTTTTGGGACGGGTTACACATTAGCCCATTTTATCAAGCACTAGCTGGCTCTAAAAAGGTTTGGGGCAAAGGTGAGTTAGGTCACTAACGCAGAATGGTTCATTTAAAGTAAAAAATGATCAAACTATATTGTAAACGATCAAACTTTAATGTTATGAATCCCTAAATGTGTAACACCCATTATAACGCTTAATATCTAAGATTATGTGGGTGAACTGAAAGAAAGCGTGGTTCTTATAGGAACTGTGTTTTCTTTGCTGATTAGGAACGGATAGAGGCGATATTGGAAAACTCATTTCTGCCCCAAAGTTTGTTACGTTTCTAAATACGTTACAGATACTAAGCTAGTTTTGATGTACAAAAAGTAATGCGTGGCAAAACGCAAGACTTGTCCCATTGCTTTTTCACGCACTATTTGACCCCGCCCCAAAATTACCACTTACATAGCCAATCACGTTAGTAGCCTTTCAATCAACATGTGACTGACATCAAGCGTAGCTTTGTATGTTATGTGATAAATTTCATAAAATTCTTTGGGTTGTTGAAAATTAATGCGCTTGTACGAACACGGTTCAGAATGGAGACGATGGGATCTTCATGTACACACTCCCGATTCAGTATTAGAGACACAATTTAAAGGTGATTGGGATGGTTACATTGCAGCCATCGAGCAATCTGACTCTGGTGTTGCTGTAATTGGTATAACAGATTATTGCTCTATATCTGGTTATGAAAAGGTTGTTGAGTACCGCCTAAATGGGCGAATGAAAAACATCGAGACAGTTATCCCAAATATAGAGTTTAGGATTACCCCTAATACCGAAAAAAATAAAGGGATAAACATCCACATTCTCGTTAATCCCGATTCCACACATCATATAACAGAAATTAAAAATGCTCTCAGTCGTTTGGTAATTGATCATCAAGGTCAAAACTATGCCTGTTCTGAAGACCAGCTAATGAGCTACGGACGGGCATTGTATCCAAAGACAGCCCACTGCAATAGAACTTCATTAAGAGAAGGTATAAATAACTTCAAACCGTCTTACGATGTACTCAAGAAATGGTACACCGGGGAAAAGTGGTTAAAAGAAAACTCCATAGTTGTTGCGGCTAATGGCTCTAAAGATGGGATATCAGGTCTTAAAGACGGTGGTTTTACTGGCGTAAAAAAAGACATCTACCAGTTTATCGACATGGTGTTTTCAGCTACACCAAGCGACATCAATTATTTTACTGGTCAAGGAAGTAAGAGCAGAGAAGATATTGTAGGAGAGCTTGGTCGTCTAGTTCCTTGTGTTCATGGTTCAGATGCACATGCTATCGGCAAGCTGTTTGAACCAGACCATAAGAGATATTGCTGGATTAAAGCAGACCCTACATTCAATGGTCTAAAGCAGGTTGTCTTTGAACCTGACCGAGCATTCATTGATGAACTTTCTCCTGAAACTAAAGCTGAATATCAAACAATCAAACGGGTGAAATACATTGATAATTCAGGTACGAATATGTTTTCGAAAAAGTGGATACCACTCAACAAAGACCTAAACACAATCATTGGTGGTAAGTCTTCCGGTAAATCTATGCTTCTGTACCATATAGCGAAGACTATAAACCCTAACGAAGTAGCAACCAGAGTAGAGCTATCAAAGTCATCTACCTACGGCGATATACCTAATTTAGATTTCGAGGTTGAATGGTCAAATAATGAAGTGTCTAAGCTATCTGATGCTGACGACCAAGCAAAGGCGATCACCTATATACCTCAACTTTACATCAACCAATTGGCTGACATAGATGGTCGAGAAGATTTAAACGAGTTGGTATCTAAAACTCTTCTTCAAGATGAGCAATACAAAGACTTCGTTAATGCCCTTGAGAATAAAGTTCGTACAGTCAACTCATCTATTAATGACAAAATTGATACTCGATTCCTACTGATTAGTGAGTACCAAAAGCTACTCAATGAACTTAATGAAATTGGTAACGATAAGTCTGTTAAAAATGAAATTGCAGCACTTGAAGTAAGAGCAAAGGAGATTCGAGACAAATCTAAATGGACAGAAGAACAAGAGAAGCATTACGCCTACCTAGTTCATAAAAGACAGTGCGTTATCAGGGCAAAAGATAGGCTCACGTATATTCAATCTGGCTTACGAAAATTCATAGAGAGTATTGATAATCGACAAGAACAATGGATTGACACGTTTCGAGGTCAGCTACAACAAGACTCAGGGCTAATTGCACAATCAACGGTTCTCAAAGGCTTACTAGATTCGATGCAACAAGACTTGGCAGCAGGCTTTACTTCAACCAAGGACAAGGCGAATCGAAAACTAGACTCGATCCCCGATAGATTGACAGCATTAAGCGACAAGCTTGAGGGGATAGAGCAAGAACTGAAACCTCTTGCAGAAAGCGTGAAAGACAAAGCTGCCCTTGAACAACTGAATAAGCAACTCAAGGTTGAGCGAGAGAAACTTGCAAAAATCAATGTCAAACTAAAAGAGCTTGAGGCAATTACCAAGAAAGGTGAAGAATGTATCAAGGAACTAAATGAGCAGTTCAGTTCGTTGATAAATCTATACAAATCTCACTGTACCAAAGTCAGTGAGCACCAAATGGATGACGACATAAAGATTGAGGCAAAGGTTGTTGTCGATGCTAGCAAGTTTGATTCGTTTGTTAGTTGCTACCACAAGTCTGGGGCAATTCGTACGGTAGTCGATGATGTTCAGGATGAAAATGGTGACTACCATTTTGATATTGATACTCACGCTGCGTTTGTAGAGAAGACCGCCAATACAATCAGGGGCAGTCAATCCCCCACCTTGCGCAAGAACCAGAGCCTTAATGATGCTTACAAGCTCCTATACGCTGACTACTTCGGTATCGATTTCCTTGTTACCTATAAGAACGACAGCATTGTACATATGTCACCGGGCAAACGTGGCTTGGTCTTACTCAGTTTGATGCTTGAGCTTAGTAACTCAACGCACCCAATATTGATTGACCAGCCAGAGGATAACTTGGACAACAGAACGATTTACTCAGAACTAAAAGACTTCGTTCGTAAGTGTAAGAGTAATCGACAGATTATCATGGTGACACACAACGCAAACCTAGTGGTTGCAGCAGATGCAGAGTGTGTTGTTGTTGCAGACCAACGAGGGCAGTCAGGCACAGCAAGCACACACCAATTTGAATATCTTGGCGGCAGCTTAGAGCATAGCTTGAAGTCTGATAACAGCTACGACTACCAATCACTTGATGAGCTAGGCATTCGACAGCATGTTTGTCATATCCTTGAGGGAGGCATTAGTGCCTTCAAAGAACGGGAGCAGAAATATAATCTTCTTTGATTCGAAGGCGCTCCTGTTCACCTTCGAGTCAGCAACCACAGGATTGGTTTTGATATTTGCCACAAACAAAAATTGAGAACTTAATGATCAACTATATAAAGCAAAAGCGGAAGAGAATGGCAAAGGTACAAAGGCGTACTTATGCGGTTATACCTCAAAGTAAAAGAACGGCTATCTATAAGCATCTTAAGGCTAACCTCTGTTCCGATAAGATTTTATCCCACCTTGATGATGGATTTGAGAAGAGCCTTTTTTTGGCGTCTCTAAGAAACCTGTCTGATCACGGTAACCCGCTGAGGCTAAACAACTTTGCATACTGTATGCGGGAAGTCATAGGGTTAATACTTAGCAAGTACTCCAGTGACGAAGATATCAAAAGATGCCGTTGGTTTGTCCAAGATCCAAATACAGATGTAACTAGGGCTCAACGAGTTGTATATGCAATATGTGGAGGAATGTCTCCCGAATATGTTCGAGATACTATATTGGAGGAAGAAGAAGAGGAGGATGACCTATTAGCCGAAACCTTAAAAAGCTTCAGTAAAAAGTTTAACGCTCTAAGTAAGTACACTCATGTTAGGTCTGATAAATATTTTAATGCGAGTGAGAAAGACTGTGAAGAACAGTCAAAGAATATCTTAGTTCTGACCAGTGATATCTTGACTCTTATTGAAGATTGTAGACGCGAGATACTTTGGAAGATAGAAGAACACCTGAATGATGCGGTAATCAACGCCTCAATAGAAAGAACAATGGAAGGCTTAGACATATTGTCCTCACACGGAATGGTCAACTACATTGAGTTAGAAGACTACTCAGTTGAAAAAATTACTAGCCAATCAATTGAGATAAACGGCGGCGGCACTGCATATTGTACTCTAGAGTGGGGTTCCAGATCTGATTGGAGAAATGGTGATGGGTCTTCTTTAGATACTGACTTTCCCTTCTACTTCAAAGCATTCGCTTCCATTGCCAACTTTGAAGATGTTGATATACCAGAAAATCACATAGATATTGATAACCGATCTTGGTACGAGTAGCTGTTTTATTAGACTAATACTAATTACTATCAAATATTCTTATTATTGACTAATGCCCTGTTGAGTTACAGCTCATTTTTGTAGTGGTCACATACTTGGTGGTTTAGCTATACATAAACTAATCCGTATTTTTCTAATTCAGCAAAATCACAGACACGTTTCTGTCCCAGGGCGGGAGCATACTTTGATGGATTTATAACCCAAAGAAGACTCGTGCCCGATAATCGTCGCTCCATCCCGCTTTCTTCAACTTCACTTTGTGACTTGGCGCTCCACAATCGCATTGTTTGAGCATGTTCATCACAAAACGTCTAAATAGAGCTATGTTTTCCACCGCTCCGTCTAAAGTAATGCGAGAGTTATCCTCTTTAAAAACAACATCTAATACGTAATGCTGGCTGTTTTCAATTCGCCAATGCTGACGAATATAGTGGCCTAACAATTTGTGATTCGGTGACATTGAGCTTATGTAATACGAGGTATCTACAGTGCCTTTCCCATTTATCACGCGGTGGCGTTCCACTGCTATGATGCTTCTTACCGTTGGCCATTTCTTTGCTAACTCTTCGGGCAACTTGGCCTTTAGTTGAAAGACGTATCGCTCTTCGCTACGACCATGGTGTTTTTCTTTAATTTCAGTGACGACCTTCTCTTTACCAGCATCAAAGACGGCTTGAAACTGCTCAACAACAGCCGCTCTCAACTTTGGTTGGTTGTTTTTTACTTGAACGACAACATGAGCCTTCTTTTCTGCGATTTTCTCTAGTGTATCGCGCTGACAATGTAGAGCATCAACGGTGACAACACTGCCTTTTACGTTAATAACATCAAGCATTTGGCGCACAACGCTAATCTCGCCGTTCTTGTTCGCTGTCGGTTTCTGACTCAGAACGAGACCTCGTTCAGTATCATAGGCTGTAACCAATTGTAATGCTGTTTTCTTGTTATTTCGGTACGAGCCACGCAGTACTTTTCCGTCAAATGCGATGATGGCTCTGTTTTGACTCGTTCGCTGCTCGTTAATCCACAGAGCTAATGCCTCAAGCAAAGACTCCGCGACAACAGAACGCAAAATGCGTGCTATCGTGTGTCGTCGTGGGATCCCGTGTTCAAATGGTCTATATTTCCTCAGCCAACCCAACTTCTCTTCTCCATAATATTCAATGTCTTGCCAGCCTTCACATCCTGATGCGATAGCACTGATAACAAGGAAAATCACGTCAATAAGGTCATGCTTTTGATTGATGTCAGATCGAGTATCCTCGACGACTGATAAATGTTCAATTATGTTCAAAATAACTATGTATCTTAGGGTTTAGAGGTATTAGATCATATCTGTTAACAAAGTGCGATCCCGCCCTGGTTTCTGTCCAGAGGCGTTTCAGCGAATGTCGTAACTCGCCTTTTGCACCAAAGTAAGTTTAGTGTATTCATTTAATGATGGCAGGAGTGGGAGGCATTTTTCTGTCTGATAGCTGGAATGGAGGGTTTTGTTTCTTATTGCCTCATTAAGTCCAGTATTTGGCAACTTCTCCAAATCAGCATAACTGCGTACATATACAGTTATCATTCAACTTCCTAAATTGCCGTCGGTTACCATAGCCGTAAACGACAGTTGTAGGCACAGATAAATTTGAAACTAGTATTTAATTTCATGTATATCAGCTATTTATAGTTTCTGGAAAAACTATCGATGGGAATCGATAAATGTTCCCGCTCAATTTTGCGCGACGCTAGAGCGGATAAAATGTGTATCAAGTGAATTTTGTTTACATCAATAGCTTACGTTGATAACTTTAATGATTATGAATTTTAGGCAGGGATTTATCTGAGAGTCTGGATAAGAAGTTGTTATAACTCAATCGGAAGTCGAAATGGATTTGAAAAGACAATATGAGCAGTTGATGCGGACCAAGTTGAAGTTACTTGGTTGTAATAAGCAGTTTACTGATGAGCAGCTTAAAAAAAAGATAGGAGAGATAATTCCATTACCTCAAATATCCAGAATTATGAGCTGTCACTTCTATCCAATCTATTTTATTCCATTGTTCATCGCCTTTTTGTTCAAAAACCTAGGCAAGTAGTTAAGTATCAAGGTTTTGATGAGAAAGGAAATTCGACAGGTATAGCCAATCTAGAAAGAAAAATCACCAACGGTGATTCTTTAATTCCACACTTGAGTAAGTTAATTTTCGATGCTGATCAAGCCAGAAATAATGATCCAATGCTAAATGAGTGGTCTATTTATCATTTTCATATCCCACCAAGTGATGGTATTGGATCATTTGTGATTAGAAGCAATGATTTGCTTTTCGCAATCTTAACAGAAGATCACTTTATATTTTTAGATATTCAGCCTCATAGTGATAAAACAGGCACCTATGAACCCTGGGTTGATGTTGGGATTATCGAAAAGATTGAAGAACATTACCCTGAATTACTAGAGCAGTATTATGTTGGGGATGGAAGGACTCCGCTTACACCTGAGCAACGAAAGAACTTAAGATCTAGAAATGCCAATACCAACATTATTACAACTAATGGCAAAGAGTATCGTATTCCTGGTTGCGGAACTGTTGCAGCCGGACTTCCAGTAAATGCAATCATTAAGGGTGATATGGCTAGAAAATTTATAGAAAGCCTTTCTGGAGACTCTTCTTTGAAGCTTGCTTTCGATGCAGATTTCAATTTAGTGATAGAGAGTTAATTGTTATAAAAAGGCGCTGCTACGGAACATTTACTCGCTGGAGCTCCCAAATTTCCGCAGAGTGCGGCGTTAAATGTAAAGGATAGTATGAGTAATAAAGCCAAAAACCCATGGTAATCCTCCCATTATTAACCGCATTTATTCGTAGAATTCATGCTGCCATTTTTAGTGGTGGGAACCCTCCATTTGCAAGGTGTGGTCGTTGATGATTGTAGAACCATAACCATTGGGTCGCCCGATCTTGAACATCTTCAAGTGTGTCAAACAAATACTTACTCACTAAGCCAAACCTCATAGTACGGTTGAACCTTTCTATATACGCGTTTTGTTGTGGGTTTCCTGGCTGAATATAATCGATTCGAATGTCGTGGTTGTTGGCCCATTTAATAAACGCATGGCTAATGAACTCAGGACCATTGTCGCAGCGGATCGCAACAGGTTTGGTTCGTTGTTCGATGAGCTGCTCTAAGATCCGAGTGACTCGTACTGTGGGCATTGAAAAATCAGGTTCTGACGCCAGACCTTCACGTTTGTAATCATCTATCACATTGAATAAACGGTACTTCCGGCCATCAGATAGCTGATCATGCATAAAGTCCACGGACCAAACTTGGTTTGTTTTAATCGGCTCTTTAAGAGGCTCTGGCGTATGGCGATTCAGGCGTCGTTTTGGCCTAATACGTAAGTTTAGAGCCAATTCGCAGTAGATCCGATAAACCCGCTTATGGTTCCATGTATACCCTTTAACGTTCCGCAAATGGTGAAAACACAGGCCAAAGCCCCAGTCAGAGCAGTCTTCACTGTTGCACAGCGTTACTAACTCCTGAGCTATCAACTCATTCTCAGGTTGAAGCTTCGATTTATAGCGATAGCAGGTCTCGCTGATCCCAAACCAATAGCATGCACTTTTAATGCTGATGTGATAGTTCGCCACCGAACGCTGAGCCATCAATCGACGCTCACAGGGCTTCACCACTTTTTTGCCATCGCCTCTGAGATCACCTCTGCTTTAAGGCGTTCTTCCGCATACATCTTTTTAAGCCGTCGATTTTCATCTTCGAGTTCTTTCATCCGCGCCATAAGGGATGCGTCCATACCGCCGTATTTCGAACGCCACTTGTAAAAGGTTGCGTTGCTCATTCCATGCTCACGACAGAGCTCAGGAACAGGTGTACCAGCCTCAGCCTGCTTGAGAATAGATAAGATCTGACTGTCCGTGTAACGTGACTTTTTCATGTTGAATCTCCTGTATTTACTATACGAGAAAATTCTACTTTTGCATGGGATTAATTTTCGGGGGGATTACCCCATATACTGAAAATGAAAATAGACTTGCTGATGTAATTGCAGCAATACAGGTTATGAGTACCTATAAGTTCTATAAGTTAGATTTCTCTGGGTGGGCAGATCGAATATCTGGTGATTCATCTCAAGGAGCATATTGGCAAGCAATCTTTGAGCAGCACCCCGAATTTTTCAGGCTTGATCAGGGAAGAGCGAAAGCCTCTCTTGTTTGGAGACGAAATTACCAGAAATTATACAACGTAGATACTGAAGAGAAGATTTCAAGAGAAGACTATAGCTCCCTTAGCGATGAAAAGAAGCAGCGCATATCAAGAAACCCACTAAGCAATTCTGATATATCGACGCTAGTAACTACAGCTATCAATTTACACTCAGGAGAAATTGATCATAAAAGAGATTCTAGGTGGTGGATAAGTGGTTTTATTGGTTTAGCTGGCGTTGTTGTTGGCGCAGTTGTTAAAGCCATGGCAGAGTAATACATTTAACAAGGCGCTAATTCTGATTCGTGAACGCGTGCCCATTTAGCTTCGCTAAAATTATGGCAGACCCTGTAAATAATTCTGTGTAACTGCTTTGGGTTACAAGTAATCAGTAAGTCGGTCTTCAAACATAATCATAAAGCGATTGAGAGCCTGTCGCCAGTTTCTTATTGGCATCGACCAGCGTTTCGGTTTCTGCTTTACCACCAGTCACTTGCATAACATTGCGAACTGAAAGTTTAGAACCTTGGGTTAGCATTGCTGTTGCTACCTTTGATCTCTGCTCAAAATTCACGCCTGAGTATTCTGCCATTGTTCAAAACTCCAAATAAAAAACTTAACAGCATAAATTGTAACCCAAAGGGTGACGGGTAACGAGTAACAATAATTTCCATTATAAATCATAAATAATACCTGTTCGGTGGTTAGTTCTAATGGATAACTGAAAAGCTTATTAGACATTATCACACACCATGATTCACAAGGAATAGCCGACTGGAAAGACTGGCTAGTTCGGAATTGTATCTTTGAACACGAAGTTGCGTTCATACAACGGCCTTTTATTAATATAGATGTACGCAAGGTTATCAATTACGCACATCAGCTTAATTTACTAGCACCGCTAGCATGTGATTAACCCCACAAACTTGCCGAGCATACCATTTGGTATATGGCTAGACATTTACGATTTAGAGGGTGATTAGGTGAGACCCTGCTGGTTATATTGCTGCTCAATAGCATATTTAATGACGGTCTGTTCGGTTGCTTCATCGACTCTATTTTTAAGGTTAGGCGTTCGCCGAGTCCTGTTGATGAGGGCATCTAAGCCACCTTCCTCTGCAAGCTCTTGGTAGCGATAAAACGTATCCCTAGATACGCCCATGACTTTACAAGCTTTAGACACATAGCCAAGTTCTTCGGCAAGATTGAGTAAACCAGCTTTGTGTTTGATGATCGGGTTGTTAGTATGCAACATAGAGAGTTACCTTCCTTTTTGGATATTTTGATTAAAGATTCAACACCTTTATCAAAACGGGTAACTCTCTACTTTTCAAGAAGTAGTGTCAGATCTAGTCGGAACTAATACACTTCAGGGCATGTTGGAACAACGTCATCTTTTTGTCATTAGGCTTTTTCGATGTCAAAGTTTATCTCCGCAATATTTGCAATGGACTTGGCGAGCTGAGCGACATGTTGAAAAGGAATAGCTATGCTTTCATTACTGGGGTGCTTAAATGTCTGTGTGCTAAATGGCTTATTGGCTGTTATCGATTGTGAACTTTTTCTATTAAGCCAAGTGCCGGAGTTTTCTGCACATCGCTCAAATAAGACTTCAAGCTCGGTTGAGCTCAGTTGTTCGTTCTTCTCGGTTCGTATGAATAATAAGGCAATATCGTCAAGCTCAACCCATCCGGTTTGGCATTTTGATTTAGTGACTCTACGTTCGGTTTCAATGACATAAAAACAATTACTCTCTGTAAATAACTGCACAGTCAATGCTCGCCTGATTTTCGGCACAAGGGTGTCGTTTCCTTTGATGTAATTGGTATACCGCCACTTCCTTCGGCGCCCCGAGGTGGTGAATGTTTCGGGAAAGTACGAGTAGCTTGTGTTCCCATTTCCAAGAGACTCATTTACCGGAATATAACGAACACTCTTAACATGATGACTCTGGCTGAGTTTTCGAATTGCCAACTGAAATAGCTTCAAACGACATATTTGATGGTCAAAAACATGTGTGGGGCTATCTTTTGAAGTACTGTCGTTATCTTTGAAACCAATCGGTACTCCTTCGCCACTTCCTGTACCATCACCTGCATTCCCAGAATTCACTTCGTGGGACTTTACGTGGGGAGGTTGATTAGAGGCCACAGAAGTATCACGATAGATTTTTGTTACTGGTTTGGCATCTCTATCACACAGTCTAGTTCTTGCCCCGACAGTTAGCACTAGCTTATCCAAGTCGTTTCTAGGCTCATTTTTGGGCTCGAGAGATATTTCAGATTCAACTCTCGGTTTATTTTTGGTAGGTTTTGAAGCTGGAATATATTTGGTTTGATAACCTTTATCATGCTCTGTTTTACCGGGGTTATCTCGAACTAAGGACAGTTGGTTATAGGGGTACTTAGCACTACAACTGAGGATACCGAATACAATAAATGGGTCATCCTCGCTTCCAGTATCTTGCAGGTGTTTACCTTTTACCGTCATCTCAGTATGGTCAGAAAATGGAAACTTAGTCTTGGGAGTTAGAGGTTTATTATTGGATTTATTAATAGCGAGGTTTGCGCTAACCATTGTGTATGCATTTCTAGCACTTTTATCCCACGCTATTCTTGCCAGTTCTGGTGCTCCAAGATCATGTACCCATTTTTTTAGTTGGATCTTTCCGTTTCCTTCTTCTAAGGAGGATTTATTTGGATCGTATAACGTGTTTAATTGCAAACCGAACTGAAATAGTTGTCTAAAAACGAAAGAGCAACTTGAGAAGTATGCTTGAAGGATAACCCAGTGTGGAAAAATCAACCGCTTCCCGAAATTAAGACTGACAACCTCACAAAATGTATAGGGTGCTTTATTATGATATGGGTGGCGTTCAAAAGAAACGTAGTAGTCCCCACTTTTATCTTTGGAAGATGCAAGAATTGTTGAAGTATTTTGGGGAGTGATTATTGATGCATAGTTGTATTCTTCATACTTAGGCGACATAACCAGTTTGCCATGATGCCAGATATCCCCAATATAAAGGACCTTTAAGTATTCAATAGGCACGGACACTACGTGCGGGTTCCAATAGTCTGTAGAAGATTTGTAGTTTATGTTTGACTTCCAAGGTGAGTAGTAGAGCTTTGAAAGGTAGACCGTGACCAGTGGCTCACTGCGCCTTTGTCCTCGCCCATCAAAGTAAGACAGAGTTCCAAACCAATCAATACGCCAGTAATTATCATCATTGTTTGTTAGATCTAAAATTTTAAATTCAACCACGCGTTCAACTACCACCTTAGAGATGTTGCATCGTCGCAGCCACTTTATCAGCATTTGATTTATTACACACTAACGATGTGGGTTTTTAGTATTTTTATGTGATGAAACTGATTAACACCGACTAATTATTCTATCTATACTTCAAATCTAGTCGCTTTATTATTTAAGAATCAGGATCAGCCAAGGAAGGCAGAAATGTGTAACTTGAAGTCGATTATTAGCTTGCTATCTTTTGTATTGGTTTGTTTTCAAACATTGGGGCACTCTGGGGGGCTAGATGATAACGGTGGTCACTATAGTAGGCAGACGGCCACTTACCATTGTCATCAACCGAGTTGTGAAACGTCTAGCGATAATAGTTCTGAGATTTCAATTGTTTCATTTAATATTCAGTTCTTGGGGCACTTCAAACGCCGAGATAATAAGGCTTTAGCAGCGTTTCTTTCACCCTATGACATGGTCATTATCCAAGAGCTTGTTTCAGCCCCTTATGAAGGCCAATATCCAAACGATGAGCTTTATGGTTCAGATAAAGAGGCGGGAGAGTTTTTTGATGAAATGCTCGGACAAGGGTTTGAATACTGGCTGTCAGAGGAAGACACCGGTACAAATGATGTTATTCATACGCGGACTACGTCAACAGAATGGTTTGTAACTTTTTATCGTCCAGAGGTCGTCGAACCCGTCAAACACATTCCTCATGGTTATGTTGCTGAAGACCGCTCAAATCATGATGATTATGAAAGAGTACCTTATGCGTCAGCATATAGAACTATCGAGGGAGGTAATGACTTTGTACTTGTCTCTGTGCATCTAGAACAAGGAGGAAGCCGAAAAGACGCAAGCAGACGTAAACATGAGTTGAGCTCTGTCGCTAACTGGATAGAAGCGCGAACATCTGTTGAAACAGATTATTTTATCGTTGGTGACATGAACTTTGAGGATTGTGATGAGATTTCAAAGGCATTGCCTGACGGCTTTTCTGCACTAAATCAAGGCTCTGGATGTTTGGCAACAAATACTAATCTAAACGGCCCCAAACCCTATGACAATTTACTCTATCATGCTGGAGCTAAGGACTCTCTTGCAACTACTGAGTTAGAAGTAATTGATTTGATTGAAGCAATGAGAGTGTCTTGGTATGAAGATTTTTCTACACCTTATCCAGGTGATTCTCCATACAATCACGATGCATTTAGGCAACGGTACTCCGATCATCATCCGGTTTTGTTCAAAGTAGTAGTCTTCAGTGATACAGATTAGGCCGATTTTATATTGAGACTTAGTCAGAGAGTCTGAACAGCTCTCTCACTACTTGAATTGGTATACACCATGCTCTTTTTATATACTTTAATAGCTTAAAAAGGCTTCAATTTCACCATTTTCATTCGTTAGCTCCTATAAAGCTTTGGGTCTGCTTAATATGCGCTAAATCTCCTAGAAACGCTGCCCAGTCAATATTCCCTGAGCTGTCGAACATATCACTTCCTTC
Organism: Agarivorans sp. QJM3NY_29; assembly: GCF_050870835.2. Classification (NCBI taxonomy): domain Bacteria; kingdom Pseudomonadati; phylum Pseudomonadota; class Gammaproteobacteria; order Alteromonadales; family Alteromonadaceae; genus Agarivorans; species Agarivorans sp. QJM3NY_29. The sequence goes on from NZ_CP194036.2 coordinate 504,158, forward strand.
AGTTAATAGTAGTTCAGTTGTATGAATTAGTGTTTTATATCCGGAATACAGGTTTACTTCGATAGAAGCATTTTTCCCATATAGTTCTTCGATATATAGGTTCAAATGGTCAACCAAACCAATGTATGAAACACTTCTTACAACAGACCTATCACCGTCAATAGGATAATATGCTTGCCTCTCTAGATTCATCGGTTTTAAATACGAATGTATGCCTTTAAATAAAAAGCCAATTTTGATATCTATCTTTGCTTTCTCACCTGGCTTTAATAGGACTGGATCGTTATCTTCAGGTTTATAGGATAATGCTGGTCCCTGTGCCCCTTTTCTATCCAGTTTCCCGTTGGTCCCATTTAAAGACACGTCTGCAGAGGTGATAAGCACCGTTTCTGTGTTTAAGTTCATTACTTCAAGACTTAGAAAAGCTAGAGGCTCATCATTATAAAACCCCCACCAAGGTTTCATATATGCTTTGGTGATAAGCAGTTCAGCTACTTTTTTTTTTCTTGATGGGATTCAATACACTTTAAGTACATTTCCATAAGTTTCACTTTGTCTGCGCTATCCATTCCTTCCTGGTTGATGACCAAACCTTTTGAAGAGGTTGTAGCTTTTCCGCCAATGCTACCCATGTGTTCTTTATAATTAGCCTCTAAGAAAGCACTTTGCTCCTTGGAAAAATGACTAGAGCAGAGAGCAATGGCATTTTCGGTTTCCGGTGTTAACTTTGCATCATGTTTAGATGTTGAGGTACTACATCCTAGAACTGTAAAAACCAATAATAGATATATTTTTCTCATTTAGAATACCCTTTCCTAATTTATATGACGTATACATTGACTAATTATTTTATTCTTATCAACCGTTTCACCATCAATGAGGTCGTAATGGCTAAATCGCTGAATTGGCGTGGTCTACCACGCTTGCCTTGCTTACTTTGCTTCCACTCGGCTATCGCTTCCTCATCAACCCCAAAGGTCAGTGAACCACGATTTATTAAGGCTTTATTGTACAGCTTCTAGTTGGTTGTTTTGTAACGAGGTTTAGGTATTAGGCTACGACGATTAATGGGTGTAGCCAGATCAGCTCATAGCTTTTTGATTTAGTCCATCGATTTAAGCAACAAAGCTTCGTTAACACAGAAAGGGGCAAAAGTAAGCTTGTTCCGTTCGGTTCATAGCTGCACACTGACGCTGAGTGCCTCGGGTATCTCTGCTTTTTCATTGAGCTGCTATTTGCTGTTTGACCAGAAGTAATAGCATCAATCTGAACTCGGCGTAATCGCAAAGCAGCCCACCGAGGACATACGATAAGCCTAGGTGCTTTTCCCTCCCATATTTTTTTGTGATAAAACACCCGGCACTACACACAGAATGCGTTCCCTCTTCAATTTGAATGACAAACATTCTGTAGCTGTTTACAAAGCCATAGGCATTGCCTGTGACTTTGTCGTATCTGGGACTAAATACAATTATGCAGCGACCTGCTGCATAATTAGGAAATGAGTGCGAAACAAGCTGTTTCGCATTTTTGCAAGAGCCTCTTGCAAAACTGGGGACTAGAATTTGTCCAACAGGCTGTTGGACATTTGTTAAATCAGACTACTTCCTAATTGTGCAACAGCTAATAATCCAATGTATGCACAATTTCGCTTAAACTAAACAGGATTAGAAAACTTGTCTCCTAACATGATTATTGTTAAATTCTTGTCATGAAAAATATTTCAATGCCTACATTATCCATTCTTTGGTGGCGCTCTCATTAGAGCGGCACAGAATTCTTACATTCTTATGCTGCTGGTAGGTAGCTAAGATTGTCATCTCTTTTGTATCTCCAGTGGCCAATTTATTTGACGAGGAGATATACCAATGAATACACAACCGAAAACTGATAAATCAGAGGTTATTTTAACCGGTGATAGAGCGACGGGCCCATTGCATTTAGGCCATTACGTTGGATCTTTAAAGCAGCGGGTCGCGTTACAGGCTCACCATGAACAAACCATTCTTGTTGCTGATATGCAAGGCCTGACAGACAACGCCCTTCATCCACAAAAAGTTTCATCGAATATTTTAAATGTGGTGGCGGACTACCTCGCTGTAGGGATAGACCCATCAGCAACGACTATATGCCTTCAGTCACAATTACCAGCGCTTGCCGAACTCACTATGTATTACAGTAACCTAGTTACTATTAGTCGACTAGAGCGTAATCCCACAGTTAAAAGTGAAATTCAAAACAAAGGATTTGAGCGCTCCATCCCCGCAGGTTTCTTAACGTATCCCATCTCTCAGGCCGCGGATATCACTGGGTTTAACGCAACATTAGTCCCCGTTGGTGATGACCAATTACCAATGCTTGAACAAACCAATGAAATCGTGCGGAAGATAAACGCGTTAGCCGGGCGCAATGTTCTCAATGAATGTCAACCATTGTTAAGTAAAGCGCCACGCTTACCTAGCACCGATGGAAAAAATAAGATGTCTAAATCTATGGGGAACACTATTAATCTAGGAGCTAGTGAAAAGGAAATCACTGCAGCGGTTAAGTCTATGTATACCGACCCTCACCATGTAAGGGTTGAAGACCCCGGCAAGATAGAGGGGAATGTGGTGTTTACTTATTTAGATGCTTTTCATCCAGATGAAAGCTATGTCCAACAATTAAAGCAACACTATCAACGAGGGGGACTGGGTGACGGCGTGACGAAACGAATATTAGAAGAATGCTTACAAGAAATGCTCCGGCCCATTCGAGAGAGAAGAGCTATGTATTTAAATGACAAGGCACAACTAATCGACATTTTGAAGGCTGGAAGTCAGCTTTCTCGAGAAAAGACAGATAAAGTGCTCTTTGATATCAAAGACATATTTGGCCTAAATCTATTTTAGTCACAGGCGTAATGAGTAACGATGTAAAGGTTGGTTTTCTCTACTTTGTAGCCGGCGACGTTTTTCGTGATTTAGAGTTATATACAGCAGCAAAAGCCAGCTTGTGATTTGCATAATTTTTTACTGTAAGACACTGAAAATTTAGATAAACATCTACATTAATTAGTGTTACTTATGAGAGCATCTAGGCAGCTCATTACAAAATAACTATGTTCAGTACACATTATCTTTGTAACTTTCACCTCGGCCCGGTGAGATCACCCTGGCGCACCAAGGCGTTTTATTTTTAGATGAACTACCGGAGTTTTCTCGGGCCACCCTCGATGCCCTGCGCCAGCCGCTGGAGTCCGGTGAAGTGCACATTTCGCGTGCTGCTTTGCAGGTGCGTTTTCCTGCTCAGTTTCAATTGATCGCAGCGATGAATCCCTCGCCCTGTGGTTATTATCAGGGACAGCAGTTGCGCAGTAACCCCGATCAGATCTTGAAATACCTTGGTAAGTTGTCGGGGCCATTTTTAGATCGTTTTGATTTGAGTGTGGAAGTCACGGCACTACCGCAGGGCACCCTTTCCAAACATGCAACTGGCGAGTCCAGTGAGCAGATCAAACAGCGGGTGAGTAGGGCAAGGCAGCTGCAAATGTGTCGAGCGGGTAAACTCAACAGCCAACTAAGCGGTAAAGAGCTGCATCGTGATGCTGAGTTAAATCCAGCCAATAGCGAGTTTTTGGAACAGAGCATTAGCCAACTAGGCTTGTCGGCACGGGCCTTCCATCGAGTATGGCGTTTAGCCAGAACCATTGCTGATCTGAAACAGCAAGCTGATATTCAGCGTCAAGATTTAGTAGAGGCCTTGAGTTATCGGGCCATGGATCGTTTGCTGCATCGTTTGTCTAACTAAGCGGATTTTGCTTTGAGCCAAGTGCGGCCTAACTCTCATTTTTACTGACGGACTGATGATTTACTGTTGGTCGAGATAAAATAGCAATGATTTGGCTGGTAATTGTATTGTAACTCGCGTTCAATTTGTTGATGTTCAAGGAAATTAGCTGCATGTGTAATCGTAGCTGTGATTGTTTTTATGTGACGATTGCTTGAGCTTACTTGTTCATCGGTGCGGGTCAATAAGCGAATATCAAAATGCTGCTAATTAAGAATTTCTGCGGTTCAGTATGACCTCTAGTATTGATGGCGCTTTCAATGAGGAAGATGAGTAGATGATGAAATGGATGCTGATAGGCATTTCTCTATTATTTGGCAGTGCTAATGCAGAAGGCCTTCGGGTGTGGTTGCAAACCGGCAATGACTCTCAGTGGATGGAAATGAGTGATTTACAAGTTCAAAGCTCCGACGGCAGCCTCAAGCAGCGCATGCTGGCACTTGATGTTGACGGTAAACCCATCTATTTATCGTTGAGTGAACTGGCTTTTATTCAAGCTGCCAATCGTTACTACTATGTGTCAAATCAATATGTTGCCATTACGCATAGCGGCCTGAGCTTTAAGCTGCCAGCTCCTGAGCAAGCCAAGGGATTATTTGTCGCCAGAAATAGCTACGGTGGTTATACCAGCTTCGATTATTCGGCGCTGCGCAGAATTATTTTTTCCCAGTAGCTTTCTTTCAAGAGAGACCGAGCGGGTTTAGCTAACAATTGCCAAAGCCATTCTTCTCTCGTAGTATTTTTCTGGCACAATACAGGCTGCCTAGCTCAAGGGAGTCGCCTTCTTGTTATATCTATATCAAAGTAATCATTTAGACACACTGCAAATACTGCTAAGCAAAGTGATGGCCTTACAGGCTCCCGCTAACCCATTTACTCAGCAACAAATATTGGTGCAAAGCCCGGGCATGGCACAGTGGTTGAAATTGCAACTGGCTGAGCAGCAAGGCATTGTGGCAAACGTGGCTTTTCCGCTACCTGCGAGCTTTATTTGGCAAATGTTCCATTTGGTACTGCAAGATGTGCCCGAACAAAGCCCTTTTAACAAAGAAGCCATGAGTTGGCGCTTAATGCGTTTACTGCCACAACGACTTCGTGAAGCTGAATTTACGCCGCTGCGCCATTATTTACTCGGTGACGATGAAAGTGCCGCCATTGAAGGCCGTAAGCTGTGGCAATTGGCGCAAAAGGTGGCCGATATTTATGACCAATACTTGGTCTATCGTAGCGAGTGGATCAGTGCTTGGGAAGATGGCGATGATTTAAGCGAAGTGAGCCAAAGTCAACCCTGGCAACCGATTTTATGGCGTGATTTGGTGGACGACACCGTAGGCTCGATGGACGCCCCCTATCACCGTGGCAATATGTATATCGATTTTGTTGAGCAGCTGCGTTTCAGTAGTGCAGCACCTGAAGGCCTGCCCGAGCAGGTGTTTATTTTTGGTATCTCGGCGCTGCCACCCGCCTATATCGAGGCCCTAGATGCTCTGGCGCGACACACCAATATCCACCTATTTTTAACTAACCCTTCGGAGCACTATTGGGGCGATGTGCGTGATGTGATGACGCTGCTGAAGCAACAAGCAGAGATTGAGCGAGTGGGGAATCCCTTACTGGCGTCAATGGGCAAACTGGGGCGTGACTACATCGAGTTGCTGCACCCACTCAATAAACAAGAAACCGACATTTTTGCCAGTAATGTCGCTGAGCAAGCAAGCCCTCGTTTATTGTCTTTGTTGCAAGACGATATCCTCAAGTTGCACGATCCGATTGATTATCAGCAAGTTGACAGCAGTCAACATAAACGGCTGATTCAGCCCGGTGATCATAGTATTCAGCTACATCTTTGTCATAGCCCACGTCGTGAGCTCGAAGTCTTACATGATCAGTTGCTGGCGATGTTTGAGCAAGATCCCGAGTTAAGCCCGCGAGATGTGATTGTGATGGTGCCAGATGTAAACCGTTATGGGCCGATGATTCAGGCGGTATTTGGCAGCGCCAGCGCCGAAACCCGTTTGCCTTTCGCCATTTCTGATCGCAGTGCCACCCAAGAAAATCCGGTGTTATTAAGCTTTTTAGAGCTGCTGGCCCTACCGCAAAAGCGTAAATCGGCCGCCGAGCTGTTAGCGCTATTAGAAGTGCCGGCGATTATGCGCCGTTTTGAGCTGACTCAGGATGAGTTAAAACCCTTGCGTCAATGGGTCAAAGAAGCCGGAGTGCGTTGGGGTTTAGATGGCAGTGATCGCAGTCGCTGGCAAGCCCCGGAAGATGAAACCCATTCTTGGTTATTTGGTCTAAAACGGATGTTACTCGGTTATGCCATGCCCAGCGAGGTGGGTTTGTATCAGGGCATATTGGCTTATGATGAGGTGCAGGGGCAGCGTGCCTTAGCCGTGGGCAAGTTGGCCGATTTTATTGATCAGCTGATGCAACTGGAACAGCAACTATTAGCCGCAGTTCCGGCCGAGCAGTGGCGAGTGCGCTTGCAAGTTTTGCTGCAACATATCTATCGTTTTGATAGTGATGATGAAGCTGAGCAGCTGCGTTTATTGAAGCTGTTTGAAACGCTGGCGGAGCAATGCACGGCAAGTGATTATAAAGACGATATCAGCCCAGAGCTGATCCTTGATTATTGCCGTAATCAACTCAATTCACAGCGAGGCAGTCAGCGTTTTCTGGCGGGTCAAATCAATTTTTGCACGCTGCTGCCAATGCGCGCCATTCCCTTTAAAGTCGTGTGTTTGCTGGGGATGAACGACAGCGAGTACCCACGCAGTGTACCGAGTTTGGGGTTTGACTTAATGGCGGATAATCCGCCAAAGCGTGGCGACCGGAGCCGCCGAGACGATGACCGTTATTTATTCCTGGAAGCGCTGTTAGCGGCGCAGCAGCGTTTATATATCTCTTATATCGCACATAGCGCCAAAGATAATAGCGAACAAACGCCCTCGGTACTGGTGGCAGAGCTGTGTGACTACCTTAGCCAAAGTTGTGCGCTGGTGGGAGATGAAAAGCTGAATGTGGATCAGTCAGGCGAGAAACTGTTGGCACAGCTGCGTTGCAAACATCCTTTGCAGCCTTTTTCAGCGGAGTATTATCAAGCTGCCTTCGCGAGCGGTTCGCCCGGTGAAGATTCACCTAAAATTTTTAGTTATGCGCAGCGCTGGCTACCGGCGGTGGCGGCACAGCAGCAGGTTAAAATATCCTCCGTGGAAGCCGCGCCGTTGATTTCGGAGGGGGGGGGAGCCGATCTGGAAATGGATGAGCTACTGGCTTTTAGTCGCTCGCCAATTGCTTATTTTTATCAGCGGCGTTTAAAAGTAAGTTTTCCACGAATATCGGAACAGTTAGAAGAAACCGAACCCTTTGTGGTGGAAGGCTTATCCGCTTACAGCATGAAGTTACACCTACTCGAGCAACAATTGGAGAATGCCGATAAACAGCAACAGTTTGACTATTTACATGCCGCAGGCGCGCTACCCCACGGCGGTTTTGCAGAGGTCTCATTTGAGCAACAATGGCAAGAGATGCAGCCCTTGGCCGACACGCTGTTTCCCTTATTAGCGGGCGGTGTCTTAGAGCCTCAGCAGCTGTTCATCGATATCGACTACGTCGCTGAAGATAGTATTTTGCAAACCCGCTTATCGGCCTGGCTGAAACATCGCTACGGGCAAGGCCTGGTGACTTATCGGCCCGGAAGTATTCGCGGAAAAGATTTAGTGGCAGCCTGGTTATGGCATCTGGTGTTTCATGCGGTGCAACCCGAGCAAGCCATCAGCAGCTATATCATGGGTCGCAAAAATGGCTGGCAATTTGCTCCGATAGAGGCCGGGCTGGCTGTGCAATGTTTGGGTGACTGGTTGACTTGTTTGCATGCTGGCTTGCAGCAACCGCTGTTATTACCGATAGAAAGCGCCTGGCAGTGGATCAGCCAATGCAAAGATAAAAAAACCGGCAGCATCGAATTCAGTGACGTCAATCTAGAGAAAGCCCGCCGCGCCGCGCGCACTCAGTTTACGGGAGGGGCTTTTGCTCAAGCCGAAGGCGATGATCCGTATATTCAGGCCCAGCTTAGTGACTTAGAAGATATCTGGCCACAGTTCGAAGCCAATACTCGGCGTTTACTCGAACCCTTAATGGCACATCTGGAGGCGTTTGCTAATGTCTGATTCAAATACCCAAGCTCACACTGAGTCACCTTTAGCTAGCCAGAATTTAGATGCCTTTAGCTTTCCGCTGAATGGTGCGCGGCTGATCGAGGCCAGTGCCGGCACCGGTAAAACTTATACCATTGGCGCTTTAGTGCTACGTTTGTTGCTAGGGCATGCACGAGATGTTGCACAGGGGTTTAGTCAGCACGGCCAGTTGACCCCACTGAATATAGAACAAATTTTGGTGGTGACCTTTACCGAAGCGGCCACTCAAGAATTACGTGGGCGAATTCGTGAAAAAATTCATGAGGCTCGCCTCGCTTTTTTACGAGGGGAAAGTAGCGACTTCTTTATCACGCAATTATTAGATGAGGTGAGCGATCACTCTCTTGCGGCGCAACGTCTGTTGTTGGCTGAGCAAAATATGGATCAGGCGGCGGTATTCACCATTCATGGTTTTTGCCAGCGAATGCTGAAACAACACGCCTTTGAGAGCGGCTTGCCCTTTGAAATGGAGTTTTTAACTAACGAAATTCATTTGCGTTTGCAGGCGGTGCAAGATTGCTGGCGGTTGCGATTTTACCCGCTACCGGTGCCACTGATTAGCCGAATTGTTCAATGTTGGGCCAGCCCACAGCAGCTGCATCAGGAAATTGGCAGCTTGCTCAATCAAAGTCACTTTGAGTTGCAAGGGGTGCCAGATGAACAAGACTTGACCGCCTTTTTTGCCCAGCAAATTGCCCGTATCGAGGCCTTTAAACAGTTGTGGAAACCAGCGGCTCAGGATATTGCCGAGTTGCTTGCCAGTGCGCCACTGAATGGGAATAAGTTTCGCAAAGCCTCGCTGGAAAAATGGTTAAACTTGATTAATCAATTTGTCGATGCGCCAACCGACAGCGACTTTCTTGGCAAGCCTCTGCGTGAGGCTTTGCAAAAATTCACACCCGAGAATTTAGCCAATGGAGTGAAAGCCAAGGGGCAGCCGCCGGAGCATCCGGCCTTTGTGGCTATCGAGCGTTTATTTAGCCAGGAGCAGAGCATCAAAAGCTTGTTGTTGGCCCAGTTATTACCGCAAATTCGCCAGCGCTTTAGCGAGCTAAAACAGCAGCAACAGCTGCTGAGTTTTGATGATTTGCTGGCAGGCTTAGCCACTGCACTGAATGCGCCGCAGGGCGAGGTGCTGGCCAGGCAGATTGCCGAGTTATATCCGGTGGCGATGATTGATGAGTTTCAGGATACCGATCCCCAGCAATATCAAATCTTCAGCAAGCTATACATGGACCGAGCCGACTGCGCCTTAATGCTAATTGGTGACCCCAAGCAGGCGATTTATGGTTTTCGTGGTGCCGATATTTTCACCTACATGCAGGCGCGCAACAATGTGGTCGCGCGTTACAACTTGCCCACCAATTGGCGCTCTACGGGGGCCATGGTGAATGCCTGTAATCAACTGTTTGAATGGCATCAGCGGCCTTTTATTTATGATGATGCGATTCAGTTTATGGCGGTTGATGCCGCCAAAAAGCAGTTGAGTGGCTTGCAGATCAACGGTGAAAGCCAGGCCGCGATGCAGTTCTTGTATCAGCAAAACCCGGCCTTTGTGCGTAGTGAAGATTATATTAATGGCCAAGCATTGGTCTGCGCTCAACAGATCCAAGCTTTGCTGGAAGCTGGCCAAACTGGCGCGGCCACCTTAGGTGATAGCGGCAAAACCGTTTCCGCGGGTGATATCGCCGTGTTGGTGAGAACTCGCCGCGAAGGTGACAAAGTGGCCGCCGCTTTAGCCAAACAAAATATTGCCAGCGTGAGTTTATCCAATCGCGATAGCGTGTTTGAAAGCCCCGAGGCCTACCAGTTTTATTTGCAGCTCTTAGCCTGTCAGGAGCCTCATAACGACCGTAAGTTGCGCGCCGCCTTAGCCTGTAAAATGCTCGGTTTGAGTTTGCAAGAACTGGATGATTTAAATACTGACGAGCGCTGTTGGCAGCGTTATTCCCAAGAGTTTTCAGATTATCAGCAGCTGTGGCAACAGCGTGGCGTACTGGCAATGTTTTATGCGTGGATGAGCCAGCGAGGCATTAGTGAACGTTGGGTAAGCCAGAATGACAATTATGGTGAGCGCTTACTCACTAATCTAATGCATTTAGCTGAATTACTGCAAAATCAAAGTGCTGAGCTCGATGGTGATGCTGCCTTAATGCGCTGGTTTGCCGAGCAAGTGCTTGAGCCCGATGGCAATGCCGATGAGCAACAGCTGCGCTTAGAGAGTGATGCCAACTTGGTACAGATTGTTACCATTCATAAGAGTAAGGGTTTGGAATATCCGATTGTGATGTTGCCATTTATTCTCGGCTTTCGCGAAGCCAGTGAAGCCTTGTATCACCAAGGGGAGCGCTTTATTTACGACTTAGATGCGAGTGAACCGGCCATGGAAGCGGCTTGTCAGGAGCGCTTAGCCGAAGACTTACGCTTGTTGTATGTGGCGGTTACGCGCGCCGTATATTGCTGTTATTTAGGTGTGGCCGATCTGAAAAAAGGCAATGCTCAGAAGGGCGATAGCGATGTACACCAAAGTGCCTTGGGTTATTTACTGCAAAAAAATCAGCCGCTGCCAGCGGGCGCCTTAGTCGCCATTTTGGATGAGCTCGGCCAGCATCCAGATATTGGCTGGCAAATGGTCAGTGAGCAAACACTCACGCCCTACCAAGGACTCAGCGATGCGCAGCCCAGTTATGCCGCACGAGCATTCACCAGCCAAATTAACCGTAATTGGTGGCTCACCAGTTATTCCGCCTTAAGCCGTCAGCAAGGGCATCATGCCGGTTTTGATGCCAGTAGCGATATGGCGTGGTTAGACGTTGGCGAAGAACTGAGTATGGTCGAGGTGGATAATCAGGCCGAGCAACAGCTCAGCATTTTTGACTTCCCGCGCGGCGCCGAGGCGGGTACTTTCTTGCACTTGCTGTTTGAAGAACTGGATTTTCAGGCCAACATCGTACAAATTCGCCAGCGTTTGCCGGCCTTACTGCAAGCCTCCAGCTACAACGAGTTAAACTCGCAAGGCGAACTGAAATGGTTAGCGCCCTTGGCGCAGATGTTTATACAGGTGTGCGCTACCCCTCTGGATGATGGCGGCAGGCTTAGCCCCTATCGGCTGAATCAACTTGCTTTGGAACAGCGTTTGGTGGAAATGGAGTTTTTGCTGCCGATTGCCAATCTTCAGGCCAGCCAAGTCAATCGTTTGATCCGCCATTTTGATCCTTTGAGCCGCGGAGCCAGTGGGTTGGATTTTGCTACGGTGCAGGGCATGTTAAAAGGTTTTATCGATTTGGTGTATCAGCACGATGGCCGCTACTACGTGCTGGATTATAAGTCGAATTATTTAGGCGACAAGGTGGAAGATTATAGTCAAACGGCGATGGTGACGGCGATGGTCGAGCATCGTTATGATTTTCAATATCAACTTTACAGCTTGGCTTTGCATCGCTGGTTGGGCCAGCGTTTACCTGATTACGACTATCAGCAACATTTTGGTGGGGTGTATTACTTGTTTTTACGTGGCATGAGTGGCGAGCAAGTCTCTGACCCTATGGCTGAGCCGTTACAGGCTGTAACTGCAAGCCGCAACGGGGTTTATTTTAGCCGACCGGAGGCGCGTTTTATTCATTATCTCGACCAGCTCTTTGCCGGGCAGACTCTGCCCACCGAGTTGCCCCTTTCAGAACCTGCCGAGGGCCTGGCTGATGAGTGATTTAGCGGCAATCCAATCATCGCCGGCAAGCGCATGGTTACAACAACTGAAACAAACGGGGGCCATCAGCGCCCTAGATTTTCACTTTGCTCAATCCTTTGCCCACAGCGAGCATCGAGAGGCCTTAATGATTGCGGCGGCCATTGTTAGCAACGAACTCAGTGCGGGCCACGTTTGTGTTGATATGGCGAGTTTGGCCAGGCGCTGTGAGTTGCTGGGGGCTTGTCCGATAGAGCACCATCAAGAGAGTCGTTTTTGGCTGGCCTTGTTGAGCCAGTCGGAGGCAGTGCAGCAAGCCGACTGTGTCGTGGAAGCCAATGACCCTCAGCAGCAAGCTAAACCTCTGGTCTTACAGTATCAGCGTTTGTATTTGCATCGTTACTGGCACTACGAACAGCAGGTAGCCGAGTATTTTTCCGACATCGGGGCGGCTTGCGCCTTTTCCCCTGTGGACATTAGCACTCGGATCCAAGCCTTGTTTGGCAGTGACTGGGCGATGTTGCTTCAAGCAAAATCGAGTTATCCGGCCGAGCAAATGGCGGTGTACGCGGAGCAGTTTTTAGATGTGAATGACCCGGTTTTACTGAGTAATCGCGGCTGGCTTAATCGGCTGGCAGCTATCACTGAAGCGCAAGATTTACATGCGTTCGTCAATGGCATTGCTGCCAGCAGTCAAATCAACTGGCAGCAGCTGGCTGCGCTACAGGCCTGTTATCAGACTCGATTAGTGATCAGTGGAGGGCCGGGTACCGGCAAAACCACCACCGTGACACGGCTGCTGGCATTACTGCAAGACTTACAGCTGAGCGCTGGTAAGCCGCCCCTGAGTATTCAGCTGGTGGCGCCAACCGGTAAAGCGGCGGCACGCTTAAGTGAATCGATTATTGGCGCGAAGCATCAGTTGAATGCCAGTGAGCAAACCATTGCCACCATTCCGGAGCAAGCATCGACCATTCATCGTTTGTTAGGGGTGATCCCGGGCAGGGCCGAGTTTCGTCATCATGCCAATAATCCTTTGGCTTTAGACATGCTGGTGGTGGACGAAGCCTCGATGATCGATCTGCCATTGATGGTGAAGTTATTGGCGGCGATGCCAAAACAGGCGCGGCTGATCTTACTGGGTGATAAGGATCAGCTCGCCTCGGTAGAAGCCGGTGCGGTACTTGGCGATCTATGTGCCTTTATCAGCCACGGTTATAGCGCAAAGTTAGTGGCATTTTTGCAAGCCTGTAGTGGTTTTAATTTAGCGCAACAGCAAGCTTCTAGTCCGTTAGCTATTGCCGATAAGCTCTGTTTGTTGCGCAAAAGCTACCGCTTTGATGCCCGCTCGGGGATTGGCTTATTAGCTGGCGCAGTCAATCAGGGCCGTGCCGCTCAGGCGCTGGAACTGTTAATGTCACAGCGCCCCGATTTACCCTATCAAGCACTCAATCAAGCGACTTATCAGGATTTGCTGGGGCGAGTGGTGCAGGGTTATCAGCCGTATTTGAGCGCGCTGCAACAGGGCGAGGCGATGCAGCAGGTATTTACTCTGTTTCATCGCTTCCAGCTATTGGTGGCTTTACGCAAGGGTGAACTCGGAGTCAGCGGGCTGAATCAGCGGCTGGAAAGCTTGTTGCAGAGACAGGGTTTGATCGCGCTACCGGCAAGCTCCGACAGCGTCTGGTATGTGGGCCGTCCGGTGATGATTGAGCAAAACGATCACGAGCAGCAACTGTATAACGGGGATATCGGTATTTGTGCCGCCGATGATTCAGGCCAGCTGATGGTGGCATTTGAGTCGGCCAATGGTTTGCGTTGGTTATTACCTAGCCGCTTGCCTGCCCACCAGAGTGTTTACGCGATGACGGTGCACAAGAGCCAAGGCAGTGAATTTGACCAAGTGGTGATGTTACTGCCGCCTGCTAAACAAGCGCTGGTGAATAGAGAACTGTTGTATACCGCGATTACCCGCGCCAAAAGTGAATTCAGTTTGTATGCCGAACCCGACAGCATTCGCGCCGCTTGTCGCAATAAAACCCAACGCCGCTCTGGTTTAGTCGAGCGTCTGACGGCTGAGTCATCATGAGTTTTTGAAGCTTTGCTAGATAATGAATGAGCAGCGTTGCTCATTCGGGCTTCGCTTGAACCTTAAAAAAGTTCAGGCGCTTAATTTTGTCAGCGAAGCCTGACTCAGATTGCAATGATTGGTACTTATTCGGGCTTAGGATGAAATATAGGTAATTTAGTCGCTAATTCCTGTAGCACTTTCAATTATTTAGCGATGGTCCCTTACTCAAAACCTCAAAACCTCAAAACCTCAAAACCTCAAAACCTCAAAACCTCAATCTCTCAATCTCTTGATATTGATAGGGGCGTCGGTGAAGTGGACTGCTTTTTACTTTAACTGTTTTTGTTGAGATGTTTGTGAAGGTTGCGACCGCCCTAAGCCGTCAATGGCCTGCACTTAAAATGAGTTGACCGCTACTTACTCGCGAGGCCGGACCATAGCGATAAAACCCAGTAGCAACGTGTCGTATATGTTTCAGGCTTTGAATTCGGTTAGCCTTCCGATAATCGCCTGGTGGCTGGGCGTGAGTTTACTCAGCGCTTTGCTGATGGACGCAGCAATGGTTGTTTACGATTTGTTTTTTGCCTATTTCTATAATTTGGCTTACGACAAGTTGTTTCCTCTGGCCAGTCAAAACAAGCGGAACAAAAAGGCTGCGCTTCCTTAAATTAATAAACCGCTGAGCTTGGCTCGCGTGTAGCAGGCAATGCTTTTGGCATCGTTAATGGTGCCATCGACGATGGCTTGTTCAAACTCGGCGCAGCTCATGCTAAAAATTTCGATAAATTCATCTTCATCACATTGGCCTGCCTGGGCACTCAGTTGTTTGGCCACAAACAGGTATTGGATTTCATCGCAGAAGCCGGGTACTGGGTAGAGCTTACCCAAAGCCTGCCATTCGGCGGCCTGTAAATTGGTTTCTTCCTGTAATTCGCGCTGAGCGCAGGCGAGGATCCCTTGTGGGCCTTGTTCATGTTTTTCCAGAGTGCCAGCGGGTAATTCAATTAACCACTGCTGAATTGCACTACGATACTGGCGTTCCATGATGATCTGTCCTTGCGAATCTAGCGCCAGAATAACCACCGCGCCGGGGTGATGTAAGGTGGTGATGTTACGTTCTCGTTGATCGGGCAGTCGCTGGGTTTGACTGGCCAATTCGAAACAATGCCATTGGGCTAAAATTTGCTTATCCATGTTTTCTTCCTTGTATTAGGTTTTTTTATTTAACGCTATTACGAAGCGTTTGTATTTAATAAGAGTGATACTTTTGTATATAAATTTAATTGTTAATTAGCGTTATTGCTGAGTCTGCCCCATAGTTTTATTGAGCTAAGGAGGACAAATTATGTCGCGTTTAACACTCTACCTAGCTATTAGTACCTTATGTGTCGCCGCAGTGATGAGCTTAAGTAGTCTTTTTTTGCTGAATCAACATAAGCAAACGGTGATGCAGCTGTCTAGTGATATCAGCAAACAGGCCAGTGTGATGGCCGCCACCCTTGAGTATTATGAAGCCGAAAATCGTCGAGAGCTTGAATATTTTGCGAGTTTGGATGTGGTGCAGCGAGCCTTGAATGATGCAGATTATTCGTTGTTGCAAGAATTGCTGATGAAGTTAATGAATTCTAAAGCCAGTATCGTTCAGGCCCGCTTGTTGGATCCTCAGGGTAAAGAAGTATTTAAAATTATTAATCGCGGTGGTCAGGCGGTACGCCTCAGTGAGTTGGAGTTACAGGATAAGTCGAAGCGTTATTATGTGCGCGAGTTGCTGCAATTACCGGTGAATCGAACCTATCTTTCGGCTGTGGATCTAAATGTCGATTACGGGGTGCTTGAACTTCCTTATCGTCCAGTATTGCGGATCGCCAAGCAGGTAAGTGCCGACTCTTACCCACTGCTTGGAGCACTGATGTTTAATTACGACATGAAAACTGTATATCAGCAGTTAAGCCGTATACTGCCTCGCGGGGTGTCTCTGTTTGTGGTCGCTCAAAACCATCAATTTCTTGTCCACCCATTAGCTAAAGCACTGTATTGTGCCGAGCTATCTTGTCAGCAGCTGTTTAATGATTCCGATTTGGTTCAATCGCAGCAAGGCTTGAGCTATTTTAGTGATTCGCTAGCCGCAGTGGCTCCTTTAGGGCTTGGCTCTGAGCCGCTGATGAGTGGTACGAATTTGATCATGGCTTATAAACCGAGTTATCTGCCTCAATTTACTCAACGATTGAGCCCGATGAAGGTGCTGATTCGCAGTTATCAATGGTGGCTGACACTGTGGTTGTCGTTAGCGCTGGTGAGTTGTGGGGTTTATGTTTATTGGCGATTTCAAAAGCAAATTGATGAACGGATCCAACGGGCGAAGATGCATAAGGTATTGCAAGGTGTTACTGAAATGCTTGAACGCCTCCATGAAAGTGACGATCCGGTGACTGGCAGCCATGTGCAACGGGTCGCTGATTATTCGCGATTGATGGCCGAAAGGCTGGGCTTGGCGAAACCTTTAGTAGAAGATATTCATCTGTTCGCTTCTTTGCATGATATTGGCAAGATATCGATCCCCGATGCCATTTTAGGTAAGCCTGGTAAATTGGATCCGCTTGAGTGGGAGATCATGCAACAGCATGTGGTGAACGGCTACCAATTATTATGTGATTTTAGATTAAGCCCAGTGGCGGAAAATATAGTGCATTGCCATCATGAACGCTGGGACGGTACCGGTTATCCACTGCAAATTGTAGGGGAAGATATCCCTATCGAAGCACGTATTGTGAGTTTAGTGGATTGTTTTGATGCGTTGATGTCGGCGCGCCCTTATAAACCTGCTTATAGTTTTGAAAAATCACAGGCGATCATTAATCAGCTGAGTGGTAAAGCTTTTGATCCTAGTTTGGTTCAATTATTTAATACTTTAGAAACGGAATTTCGTTGCAGCCGTAGCTCTACCCAAGATGCGCTTTACGCCAAGGGGGAGCCGCACTTGTCTACATGAACGGGCTCAATACCGCGTTTTAGCTTGGTTTAGACAAGCGCATTTAATGGTATACTCAATAGCCAATTTGGGACCATCGAGCTCTGCAGTGGACGATTTGGCGTTCAGTTTATTTAATTTGGTAGCCAAATGGGTCGTTTAGGCTTGGGCTAGGTTGGGTAAACCAAACAGGCCCATTGGCGCTCATGTAAAAGTGATCTTCCAGCCTCACCCCAAACTGCTCAGGAATGACCAGCATCGGTTCATTACTAAACACCATGCCCTCGGCGAGGGGAGTATTATCGCCAGCCACTAAATAGGGGCTTTCGTGAATGTCTAAACCGCAGCCATGACCTGTGCGATGTGGCAGGCCGGGAAGCGCATAGTTTGGCCCATAGCCATCGGCTTCGAGTGAGCGTCGTGCGGCCGCATCAACCGCGGCGCAGGGCGCACCGATTTTAGCCGCGTTGAAGGCGGCTAATTGGGCTTTTTGCTCGCTTAACCACGCTTGCTGTTGTTGTTGGCTAGCTTCACCAAATGCATAGCTGCGGGTGATGTCAGAGTTGTAGCCTTCTAATAAGCAGCCAGTATCGATGAGTACCCAATCATTATCTTGTAAAATTTGCGGCTGTTTCACTCCATGGGGATAGGAGCTGGCGATACCAAATAGCACAATGCAGAAGGAAGATCCGCTGGCTCCGACCCTTTGATGTGCTTGATTGATGAAATCCACCACCTCACTGCTGCAGATCCCTGGACGCAGGATTTTAGCCGCCGCTTTTTGCACTGCCATGGTCATGTCTTTGGCGCGTTGCATTAGGGCTATCTCATTTGCTGATTTCTGAGATCGGCAAGCTTGGGTAATCGTGTCGCCATTCACAAAGTGAATGTTGTTATTGGCTTTGGTTAAGCCATCTACCAGAAAAAATGGGGCACTTGGGTCAATGCCAATCGCACCGTTTAATTGCTGCTGTTGGACAAGTTTAGCAAACAATTGATAGGGACTTTGGTGTTCATGCCAGCTATGCAAGGGCGCTTCGATGAGCCAAAAATCTTTCAAGGAGTTTTGTTCAAAATGAGGCGCGATATAGTGTAATTCTCCGTTTGCGCATAGTAGTGCGCCAACCATACGCTCGCTGGCACTCCATTTTAAACCCGTAAAATAATATAGGTTGGTACCCGCATTGAGATATAAGGCACTGATCGCTTGTTGTTTCATTAATTCACAGGCTTTTGCTTGACGCTGCAGGTATTCACTTTTTGGAATACTTGGCATATCACCACACATGGAATGAAGTAAGGCGAGTTGTTCGCTGGCATGACTGCCGCCGATACCGATGGTCATGGAGACTCCTAAAACATGATTGATTGGGATAGTGTGACTATCCAATTAAGGCTAAAGATTAAGAGCAGAGAGTAAGGAGGTAAAGTAGAATTTAATTAAAAATCAGATGATTATGCGATGCTCGCTAAACGACTTCTAGATTGTCATATAGATTGACTCGATTTCCCCCCTGATTTTTTGCATGATACATCGCTTGGTCTGCGTGGTTGATTAAATCGCTAAGCTCGCTGCTGGATTTGCTTGTGGCAATCCCGAAACTAGCACTCATGAATATTTTCCCTTTATTGCTTGCGAGGGCTTGTTGATGAAGCTGGCAGCGGATCCGATTGGCGAGAGCATAAGCTTGTTCGCTAGTGGTGTGATTGAGTGCGATGATAAATTCTTCGCCACCGAAGCGACCAAACAAATCTCCAGCCCTTAGGTTACGACTTGCTATTTGGGAAAAGTGCATCAAAGCTTGGTCGCCGTAGTCATGTCCATAGTCATCATTTATGGATTTAAACCGGTCTAAATCGATAAAAATGACGCAGACTTGATCACCGGAAAATTCGGCGCGTTGGGTGAGTTTTGTGAGTTGTTGAATGAAGTAACTACGGCGCATTGCGCCAGTAATATCATAGTTGGCGAATTGCTCTAGTTGGACAACTTGGCGCCAGTGCAATAAAAAGTAAAATACATAGGTTTGTAGGGCATTTCCAACAAATAGCGCCAGTGATAGTAATCCAGGAACCCCTAGTAGTAGGTGCTGATTGTAGGCTTCAGCCTGTAATGTAATCCACCCCCGTATGGCAAAGCAGCTCCCAAAAAATAGATATAACACGATCACTATCCAAAGAGCATTGCTGGGTTTTTGCCGCCAGTGGTTCAGGTATAAGTAAGCATTATAGAAACAACACAAGGCGGCGCTGCTTGAAAAAACAATAGCACGGTTTTGTAGTGATGGTTCAATTGAAGAAAAGTACCAAATAATTGAGCAGTAAAGCACCAATGTTGTAGCGAGTCGGCCTACTTTTAACGGAAGGCGTAAATAAAAGTGATGACCTGCGGTTACAAATAGGAAGGCTCCAGCAAATAAGGCGTTTTGAAACAATAAGCTGAGCGCAGAGGGGGCGCTGACAGCAATATGTATCGCCAAACTTAAGACTTGAGCATAGGAGGCTATGATCCAACAGTCGAGAGCCGCTTGTTTTCCGTGAAAATAGCGGATAAGTGTCAGTACAGTGGCCGATACCACGGTGACGAGGGTGGTTAATATGAAAAACGTTAAAACATCTACAATCATCTATTCAGTGTAGCTTTTTGTTATTTGAAAACTTAATAATGTGTTTGATATAGATCGCTATTTTGTATTAATTCATTAAATGTTGATGTTTATGTTCGTTATCCTAAAACAAACCCCACCTTTCACTCAATGTCTATAGCTTGGAACATGAGTGACTGTTAAGCGAGGACTGTGGCATTAAATTTACAAATTCAGCTCGATTGCCAGCAGTAGAGGTATCTCCTTTTTGATATCGGTGACTAATCCGCTTGAAGCTATGTTAAAAGTGCTTATATTAAAGTAAATTAAGGCTCTTTGACTTGACGGTGAAATTCTGTCTAGGGTAATTCATGTTTAACTTATCACGTTTACTTAGTCCCAAAACTGAACAACTCGCGGCACTTGATTTAGGCAGTAATAGTTTTCACTTAATCATTGCTGATTGGCAAGATGGTGAATTAAAGGTTCGCGATAAGGTTAAAGAAATGGTTCGTTTAGGCTGGGGTTTGCAAGATG
The DNA here is from genome assembly GCF_050870835.2 of Agarivorans sp. QJM3NY_29. Classification (NCBI taxonomy): domain Bacteria; kingdom Pseudomonadati; phylum Pseudomonadota; class Gammaproteobacteria; order Alteromonadales; family Alteromonadaceae; genus Agarivorans; species Agarivorans sp. QJM3NY_29. Next base: position 524,028 of record NZ_CP194036.2, read on the forward strand.
ATGGTAGCCTTGATGCAGCCGCTTGGAATCGCGCATTGGCCTGTTTAGAACGTTTTGGTGAGCGTTTACGAGAGTTTAAACCGGGTAGTGTACGGGTTGTTGGCACCAAAACTTTGCGTAGTATCATTGACGCCGATGTTTTTCTACAAGCTGCCGAACAGCGTCTAGGTCATCCGGTCGAAGTGATTTCGGGAGAAGAAGAGGCTCGCCTCATTTATTTGGGCGTCGCGCATTATAAAGCCCCGACGAATGGCCCTCGAATGGTTATTGATATTGGTGGAGGAAGTACCGAAGTGACCGTCGGTGAGGGCATGGAATTGAAGCTCAAAGACAGCTTAGATATGGGTTGTGTGTCAATTACCAAACGCTTTTTTAAGAGTGGCCGAGTGACCAAAAATCGCCTGCTTAAAGCCAGTGTTTATTGCTCTCAGGAGCTACTTGCAGTGGCCGATGACTATTTAGATCATACCTGGAATGAGTGTTTAGGTGCTTCTGGTTCGATTAAGGCTGTGGCCAAGGTTTGTGCAGAGAATAAATTCTGTGATGGAGATATTACCCTCAGCGGCTTAGAGGCCATTCTTGAGTGTTACTTGGAAGCGGGTCAATCAGACTTGGCGTTTAAAGGTTTATCGGAAGAGCGTCAGCCGGTATTTTTAGGCGGGGTGATTGTATTGCAAGCGCTATTTCAAGCGCTTCATATCTCTAGAATGCACGCCGCCGAGTGGGCTTTACGTGAAGGTCTCTTATATGAACTCAAAGGGCGTTTAGAGCACACTGATATTCGTCCGACGAGTGTGCAACGTTTGGCCGAACGTTATCATGTAGATATGACCTACAGCAGCCGTGTTGATGAGACCTGTCAATTATTGCTGAATCAGGTTGCAGAAATGTGGGCGCTTGATGAAATTGAAACAGCTAAGCTATTGAAGTGGGCATCAATGCTATTTTTAGTTGGACTTGATGTTGCTCATAGCGACTACCATAAACATGGCGCATATATTGTTGAGCATGTTGACTTAGCTGGTTTTTCCCGAATAGAGCAGCAGCAGTTGGCGGCTTTAGTCTTAGCCCATAGACGTAGTTTCCCAGTGAAACAGTTTCCGCTACGCAATAGCGATTTGCTTAAAGCGTGCTTGATCTTGCGTTTATCCGTTATCTTTAGTCGTGGTAAGCGCGCTCAGAGCTTACCAGATATTCAGTTTAGGGCTGCTGAACAACAAATGAGTTTGCTTATCGAACAGCAGTGGTTACAGAATAACCCCCTGACCAGAGCCGATTTAGAAAATGAACAGCAATACTTAAGCGTGATCAACTATAAGTTGGATGTGATTGAGTTATAGCTTCATTAACCGCCTCAATCGAGTGAGGCGGTTAATCTGAGTTGTGTTTAGCGGTCTTTATTAGTCGCGCTAATTTTGTGTATGGCCAAGTCGGCACCGTGGTACTCGTCTTCCTCCGACAGTCGTAATCCGGCAATTTTGTCAACTAAACTATAAACGATGAACCCACCCACCAGAGCCACAACGATCCCCGTTAGGCTACCAATGATTTGACTACTCAAGGAGATACCGCCTAATCCGCCCAGTGCTTTACTACCAAAGATCCCTGCGGCAACGCCTCCCCAAACACCACATAAACCATGTAATGGCCATACACCGAGAACGTCATCTAAGCGAGAATGTTGTTGCAGCCAAGTGAATACCCAAACAAACAGTGCCCCTGCAATACCACCTGTCATTAATGCGCCAACCGGATGCATTAAATCAGAGCCTGCACAAACGGCAACCAAACCAGCCAAAGGACCGTTGTGCACGAAGCCTGGGTCATTTTTACCAAGTAATAAAGCGACGATTGTACCGCCTACCATCGCCATCAGTGTATTTACCGCCACTAAGCCGCTAATGCCATCCATGGTTTGGGCAGACATTACGTTAAAGCCAAACCAACCGACGGTGAGCACCCAAGCGCCAAGTGCTAAAAAAGGAATGTTGGAAGGCGCAAAGGCGACACCTGGTTTTCGGCCCTTACGTGCGCCGAGGATCTTAATTGCGACCAGAGCTATCCAGCCGCCCATCGCATGTACCACGACCGAGCCAGCAAAATCATGGAAGGCGGCGCCAAATTGTGCTTCTAACCAGCCTTGAAAACCAAAGTTGCCATTCCAAATAATGCCTTCGAAGAAGGGGTAGACAAAGCCAACAATTAACGAAGAAGAAATGAGGAAAGGATAAAATTTACCACGTTCGGCGATCCCACCGGAGACAATTGCCGGAATGGCTGCGGCAAAGGTGAGTAAGAAGAAGAATTTGACTAATTCATAACCGTTTCCTTGCACGAGCATTTCTGCGCTATTAAAGAAGTGGTTACCATAGGCAATGTAGTAACCCACAATAAAGTAGGCTACGCCAGAAAATGCAAAATCGGTGATGATTTTCACTAAGGCATTGACCTGATTTTTATGACGAACGGTACCGACTTCTAAAAAGGCAAATCCTGCATGCATGGCGAGCACCATGATGGCGCCTAACAAAATGAATAAAGTGTTTGCGCTCTGCGACAGAGTGTCGATGGCTGCACTAATATTATCCACTTAAAATACTCCTAATCTTTTTAATATATTCAATTGCGCCAAAAAGAAGCAATAATTAGGCCTGAGCGTGTGGTTTTTCGAATATTTAGCACTAAGTTGATGCAATTAAAGCGATTTAACTGCTTGATAACAAATGTTTCGTAAGATTGAGCGCCTGTTTGGTGCATAATTTATATTAAATATTGATAGCCGTTGACCTTTTTTGGTGCACTCTTGATTTAACTTGGTGCTTCAAGTCCATGCTTGCGAGCGGCTCACTGGATTTTTGCTTGCTTAGGTGCTTATTCGTCGTTCTGGTTTAATTAGGTCTAGACTTAAAAATGCAATCCAATGAAATGGTTAACTCCATTTTTAAGCCACTGAAGCGAGCAATGGAGATAGCATGGAGCAATGGCATGTGTTTTATTCTGCAGCAAATCTATTAGAAGCGAAGCTGTTGCAAGGCATGTTGATCAAGCAAGGAATTGATACACGCTTAGATGGGGAATTCGCGATGGCGGCAGCTGGAGAGCTGCCAGTTGATGTATTTCAGGTGACTATTCGAGTGGCGCTAACTAATTGGGATAGGGCAAAACAGGCGGTTTTCGATTATGAACAACAGAATGGATATGATTGGGCTTGTGACCAGTGTGGCGAGCGTAACCCCAGTAGCTTCGATTTTTGTTGGTCTTGCCAGTGTGACAAGCAATAAAATATAGATAATTTCGCAATGCATTTTTGACTAAACGGTGATAAGCTTAAAATATATACAGCTAGGATGGCTATCGTACAAGTCGTTTGTTGAGGTTATGCTATGTCTATTAATCAAGTATCCAGTTCAAATCCATCGAGCTTTTATCTCGATCAGGTTAAGAAGCGTCAAGAAGAGCAAGATGAAAAGCTGGCCTCTGGTAAGCGGATTAACTCGGCCGCCGACGATCCTGCAGGTCTGCAGATTTCAAATCGTTTAACCAGCGGTATTAATGAGCAAGAAGCGTACGCGAATATTTATCAAAACAAGGTTAGCTTAAATAATATTGCGTCTGCGCAGTTGCAGTCGACAACCGATTTGTTACAGCAAAATCAGGCTTTAACGGTGCAAAGTGGTAATGGCATTTATAATGCTGATGATATTGCGGCGTTACAGGCTCAGGTGGATGCCAATACCGCGGCGATCCCTAATGCCAATGAGCTAGGCGTTGATAGTGTTGATTTATCTGATCCAGCCAGTGCTCAGGCTACTTTGCAAGCTGCGCAACAGACCACCGATGCTAGTCAAGCCCAATTGGGAGCACAAAGTAATGCTGCTGAATCTTCTTATCGTTCGACGCAAGCGGCACTTGAAGCGCAAACCGCGGCACGCTCTCGCATCCTCGATACCAATTATGCGCAGTCGACATCTCAGCAAGCGCAAAATGAATCTCTATTGCAAAGTAATATTCAGTCGTATCAGCAACAGTTATCTTCAAGGAATATAGAGAAACTTCTATAAGTTGTTTTTCCTCAAACATATGACGACGCGACACTGCTACAGTGAGCGTCGTTTTTTGTGGGGGTCAAAATGAGTCAGTCAATTCATGGGCATCAAGTGATGCAATTAATGTTAGAAACGGGCGGTAGCTTTAGTTCGGAGTCTCTAGAGGTTCTATTGCATCAAACATTTGGTGAAAACAGCGTTTATCACACTTGTAGCAAACAAGGGATGAATGCTCAGCAATTAATCGTGTTGCTGGCAGAAAGGGGTAAGTTTGTAGAATCTAAGCAAGGTTTTACCACTAGCCAATCGAAGATCTGTTCACATCATTGAGGCTGCTTGAAATATCAAGGCTTATATCAAAACGTGTTATTTCACCAACATGGCTTTTTAGCTGAGTTCTGCGAGTTTAACTTGGCTGATTGTTGTTGCTGATTGAATCACTGCTCGCTTCGATTTCTAGCTTGTTCGCTCCGCCGCGATATACGCAACGCTTGGACTCTTCAGTTATTCGGATAAGTATAAAAATTCGTTCATCCGGTATTTTTATAGTTTTTTAGGTAACTAGCAAACCAGAGAACAATTAGGGTCAGGGTGTTATGCTTTGGCTCTTTTTCTATGCGTAGACAATATTGTCGTGAATAAGAGAGTGATGAATGGATATGTTATCAGCAGCGGTGATGCTGTTTTTGATTATGGATCCTCTGGGTAATCTTCCGGTATTTCTTAGTATGATTAAGCATCTTGATCCCAAGCGTCGGCGCATTGTATTGATGCGTGAATTGATGTTTGCATTGACGGTGATGTTTGCTTTCTTATTTGCTGGAGAACAGATCCTCGGTTTTCTCAACCTTCGTCAAGAGGCGGTGAGTATTGCTGGAGGAATTATCCTATTTTTGATCGCTCTAAAGATGATTTTTCCTCAACCTGGCGGTGTGGCGGGACTTGCCGCGGGAGAAGAACCATTTTTGGTGCCGATGGCGATCCCGATGATTGCTGGCCCCTCAATTTTGGCGTCGTTGATGCTTCTGGCTAATCAAGATGGCAGTAGGATGCTTGATTGGTCTCTGGCTTTGCTGATGGCGTGGGGAACGAGCGTGATTATCTTCATGTTTAGCGGGGTTTTATTACGTTTATTAGGTGAAAAAGGTCTAACTGCGATGGAGCGTTTGATGGGAATGTTATTGGTCATGTTGTCCGTTCAGATGTTTCTTGATGGCATTGCTGATTATTGGCAATCGCTATAATTGAGCTTCCAATAACCATAAATCTTAGGCGTATTACTCCTTCGGCGAGTTAATCCGCCCATCGCTTTATATCGCCTATATTCGTCTAGGAGTAAGGTCTAATTAATAGGGATGGTTGATCCCTAAACGAAACACCTTATCCTCTCCACTGCTGGCAAAATCGGCGCGCAATACCACTCCTTCGAGCATGACCCGAAGACTACCGCCAATACTGTATTTCATATCTTGGTGTAAGGTGGTTAAGCTATATTCATCGGCAACTCGCCCCAGCTCCGCAAATGCCACCCAATACCAAGCTGGAACGTTGAACCAGTTCACCACTGGGATTTTAGGTAGGGGATTCCAATGGGGGGTAAATCGATATTCTGCAGAGTAGTAAAGCATCGAGCGACTATGATAACGTGCTGTTTCATAACCTTTTAAGCGGTTCATCCCACCAAGGGTAGCGCCGGCAAACCATGCCGGTCGATGAAAGCGCGATTCGCCCTTGATCTCGGAGCTTTTATTCCAGCTTGGGGTATCCGCAGTTGCAACATTCAGGGCCAATACATGGTTTTGCAACCAAGGCATCTTCGGTAGGCTGATGTATTTAGCGGCAGAAAACTCCCACATGCTCCATGACGTTTGAGCGCTGCTGCCCCAATCGTGAGTGATACTCATCCGTTGGTGACTACCTGCGGTGGGGTTTTGGTTATAGTTGCGATTGTCGTATTCTAATTCGAACTTTAACCCCATAGAGCGGGTGGATGCTTGAAATTGATTATATTCACCAACATCTTGCTGCCAGTAATAGGGCTCTAGTTGGATGATCGTTCGGCCGCTGGTGAGTGGATCCCACCGTTTCGCACCAGCTTCATAGCCTGATAAAACTTGACCTTGGCGGATCTTAAAGGTGTGTATGGGAGAGTTTTTGCCATCACCGATTGGCAGTAAATAGCGAAAGCGAGCGCGGTATTCTTGACCTTGGGTATGTGTATAGATGCGATTGTTCTTGTTAGAGTCGTTACTGCCAGCAGTTTCGCCATTAAACTCGCTGTTTCCATCGATATATTGTGGGTCTCGGGTGTAGTTTGTTTGATAAATGCTGGTATCTAAAAACACTCGGTCAGCGAAGGGTAATTGGTAATCGCCGCTATATAGATATCCCATCCAACTATCGTTGCTGGTCACCATTGCCGTTGCAATGAGGCTTGCATTTGCTTGGATTTGGCCAGCGGAGCCGACTCCGACCCCGACTCCCCATTCTAGGTTTTCAGTATAAAAGCCATAGGGGATCACTTGTGTCCAAGGGCCAGAGCGCTGATGTTGGGCATCATCAATGAGAGTGACGTTCATGGCGAGACAGGGGAAGCTTAGCCAACCGAAAAGGGGTAAAGCGGGTCTCCCATGGTTCAAGCGCTTTTACTCGAAGTACGTTTATGAATTTGCCACATCGCAAATACCCCAAATAATAATAGTTGTAGACTGTCGCCTTTTTGTAGTGCGCCGCTTTGCTGCAAGCTATCGCGTATGGCAAATAATTGCAGGGCGTGCAGCAGCAATAGTAGCGCACCAACGATTGGTAATAGCCAATTAAAAGGCGCGCTGAACATGAAGATGCCGATTAAAATGGTTAACCACATCAAGGCCATTAAGGTTTTACCCAAGGTAATAAACATAGTTTTAAGCTCTTAGCTGAGTTGATAGAGACGAAAATTAACTTGACCGGCTTGTTTGCTTTTAATGCAGTTCCAATTTGCGGGAAGCTTGGGTTCTACGGCTTCGTTCTCATACTCGAGATACATTAAAGCATTGGTGTTTAACCAGCCATTTTCATTGAGTAGTTGACAGCTGACTTCCAGTAGGTCACAGCGAAAAGGGGGATCGATAAATACAATATCGTAGCCCTCTGCGGGTGTTTGTTTTAACCATTGCAAGGCATCTTGATTGATTAATTTTGCTTGCTGGCTAGAAACATCTAATAGCTGCAAGTTGACTTTCAGTTGATGAGCCGCTTGAGGGTCTTTTTCTACAAAGCTTGTAAAAGCAGCGAAGCGTGATAGAGCCTCAAAACCGAGACTACCGCTGCCAGAAAAAAGGTCTAAACAATGGCTATTGGGCAAATAGGGGCTTAACCAATTAAATACGGTTTCTTTGACCCTATCAGTGGTAGGGCGTAAGCCTTGGCTATTGAGAACTTTTAGTTTTCTACCGCGCCACTGGCCAGCAATGATGCGTACTTGTCCGCTGCCCTTGCTAGCTGGTTTCGTTTGATTTGAATGTTTTCTTGAGGAAAGCCGTGTCATTTACTTAGACCATTGAGAAACTGTGATAAAATCCGAACAATATTGACTGGACGTTGGCATTGTAACAGCCAACTTCGTTTACTGGTAAAAAGGTTTTGCAGTAATGGCAAAAAAGAAGGGCCTATTTTCTTGGTTTGGCCGAAAAAAAGATGATCAGCAACAAATTTCAACAGATTCGTCGACAGAATCACAGCTAACAGAACAAACTGCCGAACGGGAAGCCCAAGCCGAACGCGAAGCCCAAGCCGAACGCGAAGCCCAAGCTGAACGCGAAGCCCAAGCTGAACGGGAAGCACAAGCCGAACGCGAAGCCCAAGCCGAACGCGAAGCCCAAGCCCAAGCCGAACGCGAAGCCCAAGCTGAACGGGAAGCACAAGCCGAACGCGAAGCCCAAGCCGAACGCGAAGCCCAAGCCGAACGCGAAGCCCAAGCCGAACGGGAAGCCCGAGCCGAACGGGAAGCCCAAGCCGAACGCGAAGCCCAAGCTGAACGGGAAGCCCAAGCCGAACGCGAAGCCCAAGCCGAACGAGAAGCCCAAGCCGAACGCGAAGCACAAGATGAAGCAACTCAACCGGGAAAAAAAATAGGCTTGTTTGCGCGCTTAAAAGCGGGCTTAAAGCGGACTCGGCAGAACTTAGGCTGGGGTTTCTTCTCTTTATTTAAGGGGAGAAAAATTGATGATGAGCTATTCGAGGAGTTAGAAGAACAGCTGTTGGTTGCAGATATCGGGGTTGATACTACCTTGAAGATCATCAATCAATTGACTGCACATGCTAAGCGTAGTGCGCTGCAAGATGGCGAAGCCCTTTATGAGCAGTTGAAGTTAGACATGGCTGAGATGCTTAATCAAGTTGAGGCGCCACTGGATTTCAACCAAAGCGAAGGCCCGTTTGTTATTTTAATGGTTGGAGTCAACGGTGTGGGGAAAACCACCACCATTGGTAAATTAGCCAAACAATATCAGAGTCAGGGTAAGTCGGTGATGTTGGCTGCTGGAGATACTTTCCGCGCTGCCGCAGTGGAGCAACTACAAGTTTGGGGTGAGCGAAATAAGATCCAGGTGATCGCCCAGCATACTGGTGCAGATAGTGCCTCGGTTATTTTTGATGCCTTTCAAGCTGCGAAGTCACGAAAAGTTGACGTATTGATTGCTGATACGGCGGGTCGCTTGCAAAATAAAGCACATTTAATGGAAGAGCTGAAAAAGATCGTTCGTGTTATGCGTAAACTCGACGATGCAGCCCCTCACGAAGTTATGTTAACTATTGATGCAAGTACTGGTCAAAATGCCATTAGCCAGACCAATTTGTTTAATCAGGCGGTTGGTTTGACGGGATTGACTTTGACTAAGTTAGATGGCACTGCCAAGGGTGGCGTTATCTTTGCCTTAGCAGACAAATTTGCCTTGCCGATCCGTTACATTGGGGTTGGTGAAGGGATTGATGATCTTCGAGAGTTCTCTGCGCAACCCTTTGTGGATGCCTTGTTTAGTCGCGAAGAAAGCGAGTAGCCTTAGCGACAGATGATTAAGGAAAGGTTTGACTATTTATGATCCGTTTTGAGCAAGTGAGTAAGGTATATCCCGGCAGTCAACGAGCCTTGCAAAAAGTGTCGTTTCATTTAGAGCAAGGACAAATGGCCTTTTTAACGGGTCACTCGGGCGCGGGTAAAAGTACTTTGCTCAAGCTCATTACGGCGATGGAGCGACCCAGTGATGGTAAAGTATGGGTCAACGGTGATGATATTAGCCGTTTAGCTCATCGCAAGATCCCTTATCTACGTCGCCAAATGGGAGTTATCTTTCAGGATCATAAATTACTGATGGATCGAAGCGTATTTGATAATGTCGCGCTGCCTTTGGTGATTGAAGGTTATAGTATGAATGATATTAAGCGTCGTGTTGCCGCGGCCTTAGATAAGGTGGGGTTACTGGATAAAGCTCATTGCGTACCGGTCGCACTATCGGGTGGAGAACAACAGCGGGTCGGGATTGCCCGTGCTGTGGTCAATAAGCCGATGATTTTAATTGCCGATGAACCGACAGGTAATCTAGATCCCGCTTTATCCTTAGAAATCTTCCGCTTATTTGAAGAGTTTAATCGGGTCGGCGTGGCGGTGTTAATTGCCAGCCACGATTTAAGCTTGATTGCAAAATTGCATTACCAACGGCTGGTGTTGCAACATGGTCAATTACTGACCTCGTCGAGTGCTGGTGCGGAGCAAACCTTATGAGAGGCGCGAAACCAACAGTAAAAGTGGCATTGCCGCAGCGTATACTTATGTTTGTGGTTCGTCATTTACAGCAGTGCGTTGCAAGCTTAGGTGAACTATGGCGAACCCCCGCCAGTTCCATGCTAACCCTTGCGGTGATCGGTGTATGTTTGGCCTTGCCAGCAAGTTTTTACCTGGCAACAAAGAACATCCAGCAACTCACAGGTTATTGGCAAAGTGATACGCAAATTAGTTTGTTTTTACAACAGAATATCACTGAACAACAGCGTGATGAGCTGCAGCAAAATATTGCGGATATGCCACAGGTCGCGCGGGTCGATTTAGTCAGTAAGCAACAAGGCCTAGCTGAATTTCAGCAGACCAGCGGATTTGACGATGTATTGGCCTTACTTCCCGAAAACCCCCTACCTGATGTATTGCTGGTGCAACCTAGCCTAGATTTTAGTCATGCAAGTGCAGCTCAAGCTCTGCTTGACAGTCTGCAACAACATAGCTTGGTTCAACAAGCCAGCTTAGATGTGCAGTGGTTGCAGCGTCTGGATACGATTATTAGTATGTTACAGCAGTCGGCATGGTTGCTAATTCTGCTGTTAGTGAGTGCCGTCGCCCTGATTGTGATTAATACCCTACGTTTGAATATTCTAAACCGTCGTAGCGAAATTGAAGTGATGAAGCTAGTGGGGGCCACTGATGCCTTTATTCGTCGTCCATTCCTTTATACTGGCTTTTGGTTCGGCTTAATTGGTGGCTTATTAACTTGGGTATTATGCAATATTTTACTGATTTGGACCGAGTATGCACTGCAACAGATCGGTCTGCTCTACCAGCAAGAGATTTATTTAGCGGGTTTGTCCTTTCGAGAATTTAGCAGTTTAATTGGTTTTTCTATGCTGCTTGCTTTAGCCGCTTCTTGGTTGTCTGTGAGTCGACATATTCGAGAAATAGAACCGAGTTAGTGCTTGTGATTTTTGCGGACAGTCCTGATTTCCTACCCAGCTTTTAGTGAGTGGTGATGTTTATTTTTGACGTAAGCAGAATCTCTATCCAATGAATCATTTATGGCCGCTGTGGTACTCAAGCCCATTTTGCTTTCCAAGAAGCAAGCAATCAAATTGAAGGTGTCGAGGGTTGTGCCTTGTCCCCTTGTGGTAAAACAGCCATATTTATCTTTAATTATTAAATCTTTTGCTATTCATCATGTTAGCGGTTTTATTGTTATAGCTTAATCAGCATTAGATGTGCTTGATTAGATGAATCCATTTAAACAGTGGCTTAACGTACTTTAAATAAATTATAAATTGTGAACTATATTCAATGTGTGGCATCTTATTTATCATGCTGAGATACTTGAATAGGCAGGTTCCAGTGGAAGTTTTAGGGGTTAGATCTTGCTGAATGGCTATGATAGACTCATTGACCGAGTAAATTATTGAGGTTGATATGGATCAAAAGATTGCATCTATGGCGTTAGTCCCGCAAGGGAGTATCGAGGCCTATATCCAATCAGTAAATCGGATTGAGATGCTGAGTGCTGAGCGAGAGAAAGAACTCGCGACTCGTTTGTTTGAAGATGGTGATTTAAGCGCCGCTCGTGAATTAGTTATGTCGCATCTGCGATTTGTTGCTCATGTCGCGAAAAACTATGGGGGTTATGGCCTCCCTCAAGCAGATTTGATTCAAGAGGGCAACGTAGGCTTAATGAAAGCCGTAAAACGATTTGACCCGAGTGTTGGTGTTCGTTTGGTATCTTTTGCAGTGCACTGGATTAAAGCGGAAATCCACGAATACGTATTACGTAATTGGCGAATGGTAAAAATTGCGACCACCAAAGCGCAGCGTAAATTGTTTTTCAATCTACGCAAGTCAAAAAAACGCTTGGGTTGGTTTAGTCGCGATGAAGTGAATATGGTGGCCGAAAATCTCGGTGTGACGACCAAAGATGTGTTGGAAATGGAATCTCGGATGAGTGCTCAAGATCAGGCTTTTGATCTGGCTTCTGATGATGACGAGCGTGAAGGCAGTTTTGCGCCGATCCAGTATTTAGAAGATAAATCTTCTGATGTTGCGCAGTTTGTCGAAAAAGAAAATTGGGAAATTGCCGCCGCAAATCGCTTGCGTGCCGCGTTGGCTACTTTAGATGAACGGAATGCTTTTATCGTACAACGTCGTTGGTTGGATGATAATAAAGCTACTTTGCAAGAGTTGGCCGACCACTATCAAGTATCGGCAGAACGGATCCGCCAGCTAGAAAAAAATGCCATGAAAAAGCTGAAAGCTGCGATGGAATAACAACTTTATAAAAAACCTCGCTTAGCGAGGTTTTTTATATTCAAATCTGCCCCACCGCTGTGTTAAATTTGCACAAACTTCTCAATATGGCCCTGACATGGACAGTCCTTTCGAATTATCAAAAGTAAACTTTGTGATTGATGGGGATGGCCGGAAAACTGCGGCGATCATACCGATAGAGCTCTATCAGCAACTTCTTTCTTTACGCGAGTTAGTGGCACAGAGCAATACCAAAGAACTGAGTGCCGATTATTCCTTTAGTGTAAAGCAGGCGGTTGCCTATGGTTATCCGGTTGGTGCTAAGAATAAACCTGGTTTTATGGTGATCAAAGGTTCTACCGCTAACGGCGGGGGGGCTGAGTCGCTGCGCCCTGCAGTGTTGGCCTTGCGTGAGCAGCTCCTGGAAGAACACGTATTATGCCGTCAGGGTGAGGGTTATGAGTTTATGCGTGATCATCAGTTTTCTAGTCCGAGTTCGGCGGCTTGTTTAATTGCCGGGAACGCCCGTAGCGGACTGGATGCTTGGCTAGATAAGTGGGGACGTAGCCTGAAAGATCGCGGCTATGGCAAGAAACGCTAAACGAGAAAGAAAAAGAGCGCTTAATCGCGCTCTTGGTATTTGCTAAGAGTATTCACTTAACACTTAAGCTAATAAACTTAAGGGGTCGATGCTTTCTAGTTGAAGCGCTTCTCCAACCTCTGCGCAGGTTAGTTTTCCATGCATCACATTTAAGCCGTTTCGTAGATGCTCGTCATCTAATAAGGCTTGCTTGTAACCTTTGTTGGCTAAAGTAATGATGTAGGGCAGGGTGGCATTATTGAGTGCCATGGTTGAGGTTCTGGCTACGCCACCTGGCATATTGGCAACACAGTAGTGTACGACTTCATCAACAATGTAAATCGGATCTTGGTGAGTCGTTGCTTTAGAAGTTTCAGCACAGCCGCCTTGGTCAATTGCAACATCAACAATCGCACTGCCCGCTTTCATGCGTTTAACCAAGTCTTTGGTGATTAATTTGGGCGCTGCAGCACCTGGTAGAAGAACACCGCCAATCACTAAATCTGCTTCTAGTACATGTTGTTCAATACTGCTAGTGGTTGAATAAACGGTTTTCACTTTACCGTGATATTCGGCGTCAATCGCTCGTAGTACATCGATGTTGCGGTCTAAAATTGCAACATCAGCCCCCATTCCAACGGCCATTTGTGCCGCATTGCGTCCCACCATGCCACCACCAATAATCGCGACTTTAGCGGGTTCTACCCCTGGGACGCCACCCAATAGTAGACCGCGACCACCTTTTGACTTTTCTAGCGCAAGAGCACCAGCTTGAATGGCCATCCGTCCCGCGACTTCAGACATTGGGGCAAGTAGTGGTAGACCGCCTTTCGCACTGGTGACGGTTTCATAGGCAATACATACGGCACCAGATTTCACAAGGTCTTTGGTTTGTTCTGGGTCGGGTGCTAAATGTAGGTAGGTGAAGAGTAATTGATCTTCGCGTAGCATTGCCCGCTCGCTTGCTTGTGGTTCTTTAACTTTGACAATCATGTCAGCAGCGGCAAAAACTTCGGCAGCATCATTGGCGATGTTTGCACCCACCGCTTGATAATCTTTATCGGCAAAACCAATACCAGCTCCTGCGTTAGTTTCAACAAGCACTTGGTGGCCATGTTGAATCAGTTCGTTTACGCTGGCTGGGGTCATTCCAACACGATATTCGTGATTTTTTATTTCTTTAGGTACGCCAATAAGCATAGTTTTTAACTCCTTTTAAATATAATATATTGGTCATATATGCCGCTCTTTTTTTTAAAATATAGTGAATAACACCAGTAATGCAACACATTTTTAGTCTAAGGTTCTGTCTTGAGTTCTGCCTTTCGGTAGGATATGTTGAGAGTATGTTAAAGACTAAAACAAAGTCATGAGAATGGGGCAAAGTATGCAGCAAAATATTCTAAATAAGGTCTTAGACGATATTGATCTATTTAACCTCAATGATCCAAACCTGCAGTTAGATGAACTAGGTTATGAACATCCTAAAGAACTTTTATATGGGCAAAGAATGTCAAAAGTTTTGTTTGAGTTTATGCCATCCCCTTCTCCTGAATTACAGATCGCTGCTCGAGCCCAGCATATCGGTCGTTGGTTGTCGCCACGAGGTGATTATCCTGAGGGTAGAACAGGTTATTTAAAATGGCGAACCGATTTGTCTAAAAAACATGCACAGTTATGTAGTGATATTATGCGCCGACATCAGTTTGAGGAAGCCAGCATCGAGCAGGTCTGTGGCCTATTACGTAAAGAAAAGCTAAAACGCAACCCACTAACGCAAGCTTTGGAAGATGTGATTTGTTTGGTCTTTCTAGAGTATTACTTTATCGATTTTGCGGCTAAACATGAACAAGATAAGGTACTCAGTATCGTTAAAAAAACTTGGGGGAAAATGTCGGAGCAAGGGCACGAGGCGGCCTTAGCGTTAAAGCTGCCAAGTGAGGCGAGTGACCTGATTAAGCTGGCGTTGGCTTCGTGAAGTCAGCTGATTAAATACTAATCTTATGCTAGTATTCGCCCGTTTTTAGTTGATTAGGCATTTCTGATGAGAAGAGATCTGGCATTTCGTTTTTCCCGTGTTACTGAGTCTGCAGCATTGGCTGGTTATAAATGGTTGGGGCGAGGCGATAAAAACCTTGCCGATAATGCAGCGGTAGAGGCGATGCGTATCATGCTTAATGATATGGACATTGAAGGCGAAGTCGTTATTGGTGAAGGCGAAATCGATGAAGCGCCAATGTTATACATTGGTGAGAAGGTGGGAACTGGCGGTGAAGCGGTCGATATTGCGGTTGACCCGATTGAAGGGACTCGCATGACCGCGATGGGTCAAAATAATGCAGTGGCTGTATTAGCTGTGGGTGAAAAGGGAGCATTTTTACGTGCGCCTGACATGTACATGGAAAAGCTGGTGGTAGGACCAAATGCTAAGGGCACCATCGATCTTGAACAGTCTATTGAACACAATATTAAAATGGTTGCCTCGGTGTTGGGCAAAAATATTAGTGATATGACGGTGATTACTTTGGCGAAGCCCCGTCATGATCAAGTGATTGTAGAGATGCAAAAGCTTGGTGTGAGAGTGTTTGCTATTCCTGATGGGGATGTGGCCGCTTCGGTATTGGCCTGTATGCCGCTGAGTGAAGTTGACATGATGTATTGTGTTGGTGGTGCTCCTGAAGGCGTGATTTCTGCCGCTGTGATCCGGGCCTTGGGCGGTGATATGCAGGGCCGTTTAATTCCTCGTAATCAAGTAAAAGAAGACAATGCTGAAAATAGAGTCATTGCGGCTGAAGAAATTCGTCGTTGTGAAGAGCAAGGTATTCAAGTGAATCGTGTATTGCAGCTGAACGATTTGGTGAAAAACGATAATGTTATCTTTTCAGCAACGGGCATTACTAAAGGTGATTTACTGGAAGGGATCAACCGTCAAGGGAATATTGCGGTCACCGAAACGCTATTGGTTCGTGGTAAAACACGGACCATTCGCAAGATCCAATCAACGCATTACCTTGACCGCAAAAATGAAGACCTTAAAGCTGTTATCTTATAGGCGATGATTGTTTGAGTGAATAGCAAAAACCAGAGTAGTGCTCTGGTTTTTTTATAATTGAAACTCTAACTGGTTATTGAGTCCGAGATGCTGATAGAAAGCGAGAGCTGGTGAATCATTACTGTTTGGAAATATCAGCTTATTTAATTGTTTATGCTGAGCCAGTTGCAGTAATTGCTGAAACATAAATAAGCCGATGCCGCGTCGTCGGGTGATGTCTCGCACAATAAAACGATTCACTTGAAGTCCGCTGCCCGCAGTGCTTAGTAGGCAATAAGCAACTATTTTTTGATTAAATACGCAGTAATAGAGTCGCTCCGCTTGTTGCCAATGGCTCCATTGCTGTTCGCTCACATGCGGTGAAATTTTAGTTAAATCCTTGGAAAAGCTTGGCAAGATTGTAGCTGTCTGAAAAGATAAACGCATGATTTCGGTAACGATTGCTTAGGAAACTTTGGAAAGCGGTGATTTAGACATTTGTTCGATATCTAAATTGTGCCAGTCTTTAAGAAAATACTGTGATTCCTGGCAAATCATCAATAGCGATTTCTTTAAATTATCGTCTAAATACTCAAGATCGAGCTTCGCCAACTGGTCAATGGTGTGGCTCAGATCGAAAACCAAAGGACTCAAATCAAACAAATTGTTTGGTTCGATATTACGTTTATGGTTCGGTTGAGTTTGTCGTTTTCGCCAAGTACTAAAAGTGACGAGTAAAAGATTGATGAGTTGCTTTGATTCTCGGCAATTCAAACTCGACTGCTGAATCCACCAGGGGGCGGTACCTTTCATAAAACTGATACAATCGCTCACAACATTATTGACATAAGCTTCATCAACGTAGGAGGGGAGGGGCATTAGTTTCATAAATATGGTGCTGAGAAAATGATGGAATTAGATTACACATTCTCTGCCCACAAACCAATAGCTTGAACTCGATTAGCTATATTTAATATCGATTTTGTGTTTGCCAGCGCTTAATTAAGCTTTTTAAAGCTTGTATCTGGTGATGTAAAGCAAGCAGGGCAGGATCCGCTAGTTGGAACTATGACTGCTGTCTATTATTATTTGTTTGCTTATTGTACAAAGTTTTGATGTTTGTCAGAATACCGTTTCTAATATGTTGTTTTTTTGGAATATTGCCGACTTTAATCAACATTCTTGATTAAATAGGATGTTCTCTCCAAGGTTGTGGCTAGAAGAGAACGCTGTTACGGATGATAAGCAATGCCCAGTATAAGCAAACGAACCTTGAGGCATAGAGGATTTACCCTGATTGAATTGTTGATCGCCGTCGCTATCTTAGTGATTATTATGGTGGTCGCCGTTCCCTCGATGCAAAGTTTTATTGAAGATAGTAAGCAGCGTGTCACTCGGGATCTATTGGCCAGTAGTCTCAATGTTGCACAGCAAGAAGCGATTCGTAATAATTTGTCTACCTATGTTTGTCCCACATCGAGTGGCACCAGTTGTGCTTCGGCTTGGGGAGGTAATACTGGTTGGCTGGTTTATTTAGATGAACATCGCGATGGCAGCTTAAGTGACGCTAATCAAATCATCGTTAGCTATCCCAGCCCAAAGTCGGCAAAACTTCAATATACCCCCACTTCTTCAAATAGCGTATTACTGCGTTTTTTCCCTTCCGGCCACGCGTTAGCTGGGATATTTACAATTTGTAGCCCATCGGCTGCGTTTGAAGATCAAAGGATCGAGCTGACACGCATGGGGAGGATCGAGTATGCGTCGCCATCAACCAGTTATTGCCCCTAAGGTTCAGGGCTTCACTCTAATCGAATTGCTGATTGCTTTGGTAGTGGTTTCGATTGGTTTACTGGGTCACGCGGCTTTGCAAATTCAGTCGGTGAATACCGCGCAACAAGCGCGTTTTGCGCAAACCGCAAATACCGCTATGTTGGATATGATACAGCGTGTCTTGGCTTTGCCTGAGGCGGCGCGCAATAATGAGTTTAATGCCGAAAACTTGACTAGTGGTGTCGCGCCTAGTTTTGTTAACTGTGATTCTGGGAGCGTGAGCTGTACTCGCGCACAATTTGCTGCGTTTGAGGTTGGTAACTGGTATGACAGAGTGAGCCCTTCCATTCCCCAGCTTCGATTCTCTTTACAACATGTCAATAATTTGGTGACTCTGAGAATGACTTGGGATGCTCACTTGACCGGTTCTGGGGTGGCCAATTGCGATGCGGACCGATCGGGAAATGCGCATCAATGCAGCGAGGTTGCCGTGTGGGTAAGATGATGGGCCAACAGCGAGGCTTTAGTTTAGTTGAAATGATGATTGCTTTAATGCTGTCCTTATTGGTGGTGGGAGGGCTGTACGCCGCATTGATTGGTGATAAAAAAAGTTACCAGGCGACTCGGGCAAATCATTTATTAGTTAGTAAAAATAGAATGAGTATGCAAACACTGCAGATTTATTTACAACAAGCGGGTTTTCGTGATTTTCAGCAGCTCTACCAGAATACCCTTTTACCTCAGGTGAATAGCGAAGATAGCGCGGGTTTTACTTGGGATGAAGGCCAGTTTATTCAAGGACTCGAGAATCAAAATAGTTATCTTGGCGCCAAACCCAATACCGATGTCGTGAGTTTGCGTTTTTATGGTGCCGCACTACCTAACAGTAGTATTTTTAGCTGCAACGGCGACGAACTGGCCGCCAATAGTAGTACCAGCCTGAGCTTTTTCGTATCCACGACCAATCAACTGATATGTCGTGATAGCGGCGGTGACACCGTGTTCGATCAGGATATCGATAGTTTACAGTTACTCTATGGTAGTCGGGACGAACATGAGTATAAGTATTATAAAGCCAGTGAAGTGAGTGACTGGCGGCAAATAAATCGAGTTAAAGTTGCATTGTTGGTCGCTCAAGAAGTCCCGATGGGCAACCTCAGCAATCAGAATCGTTATTCTGTGCTTGATGAAGATATCGCGATCTCAGATAAAAAACTTCGGCAAGTGGTCAACGAAACCATTTTGCTAATAAACGTAGGATCTTAGCGATGCCACAATTCCAACGACAATACGGTATGGCGCTAATTATGTCGCTGATTATGGTGCTTATTATCGCGATGATAGGGGTCTCTATTGCCCAGCAGGTGAGTAGTGGTCGTAAAAACTCGGCAATCTATCAGGACCATACTGTCAGTTATGCTCGAGCCAATTCAGGCATTTGGGAAGCGGAGCAGGTGGTGAAAGAGCAGGCTTACTCGGTGGATGCCTTACTCAAACCGACAACTGCAAATTCGTTGGTAGCTGCAAAATTTGGCTCAGCAGATTGGTGGCAAACCAACAGTAATTGGGATATCGCGCATAAGATGGTTGTGGTTAAAGATGCCAATGGCCAAGCGTTAGCGGGTGAGCCCCGTTATATTATCGAAGATGCGGGGGTTGATTCAGGTTTGGTATTGGGGGTGAATATCCCGAAACGACGCTTTTTAAGAATTACTGCTCGTGCTCAAGGAGAGGGTGGTGCCGTTACTTATTTACAATCCTATGTTGCATTTATGGAGTAGTCGCAGTGAAGCAGATTAAAGGTTTTACCCTGATAGAGGTGATGATTACTGTGGCGATAGTAGCGATCTTGGCGGCTGTCGCATATCCCAGTTATTTAAGTCATGTGCAAACCACTCGACGTGAGGAAGCAAAACGAACGCTGGTAGAGGCTGCGCAACATATGGAAAGTTATTACTCGATGAATTTGACTTATAGTGGTGCCGCGAGCTCTGGTAGCCTCACTATTTATACACCCACTCATAATTTTAGTGATTATTACACGCTTAGTACGAGCGGTATGAGTGCTTCAGCTTACACCTTATCAGCGACGCCAAAATCAACGGCCGCTCAGGCCAGCGATCATTGTGGCACCATGAGCATTAATAGTACTGGTTTAACGACACCCTCTAGTGGCGGGTGTTGGTAATGAGTACCTTTCACAAGCTATCAAAGCTGGTTTTAGGCCTATTACTATTGCCTTTTAGTGTGGCTTCACTTTCGCTGAATGCGGCGAATTTAAACCTTGCTGATGTCCCTTTATATGTCGCAACTGTACCTGCACCAATGGTGATGTTAGTGATGGGGCGTGATCATACTTTGTACTATGAGGCCTATAACGATGCTTCTGATTTAGATGGCGATGGGGTATTAGATACGACTTATCAGCCAACGCAAATTGACTATTACGGCTATTTCGATAGCCAGCGTTGTTATGCTTATAACGAGCAGCAACAACAATTTGAGCCCGGCGAAGCGGCTACTTCAGGTTCAAAAACCTGTGGCGGTGCAGCGCAGTGGAGTGGCGATTTTCTAAATTACCTCACCATGTCTCGTATGGATGTACTGCGCTCGGTATTGTATGGTGGTCTTCGAGACGTCGATAGTTCTAGTCAAACGGTCTTAGAGCGAGCTTATATTCCACAGGATGCCCATTCTTGGGGGAAAAGCTATACCTCTGAGGCGGTCAATCATTATGACCTGAGTGCTTACACTCCTTTCGATAATCCGCTATCGGGCAATAAGCATTTTTTTGGTACCGCCACTTTTTCCAGTAATGGCAACGCTCAGCCAAAGCTGGTAATGCTTAAAAATATTAATAAGAACAATGCACAGTGGAATAACTTTGGAATTGATGTGACCGCTGTTGAAGATGAATTCGATATTTGGTACTGGGCGAGTAAGGAAGCTCCGGTCCTGACTGGCAGTGTTGATGAATCTTATGTGGTGCGAGTTCAAGTTTGTGTGAGTGGTAAGCTTGAGAGTAATTGTAAGCATTATCCCAATGGCAACGATAAGCCGACTGGGTTATTACATCAGTACGGTGAGGATGGCAGTATTGATTTTGGCTTAATCACTGGCAGTTACCAAAAAAACTTATCCGGAGGGGTATTACGTAAACGGGTAGGCTCTTTTAGCGACGAACTTAATACCAATAATGGGATCTTTAATAGTGGCGTGAACGGTATCGTTCGCAGCATCGACAAGTTGAAAATATATGGTTATAACGGGAGCTCTTACGATCATTGTGGTTGGGTGTCGACTCGGGCGATCGTTGATGGAGAATGTTCATCGTGGGGGAACCCGCTGGGCGAAATGCTCTATGAGAGTTTAAGGTATTTTCATGGTGAAAAACTGGCGAGCCCGTCATATAGCATTGCTAATGGGAGCATCGACAACGGCCTCGGTTTGCCAATTGCAAGCTGGGATGATCCCTTTGAAGGTCGTGAGTACTGTGCGGCCCCATATAATCTGGTGATTAGTGACATTAACCCTTCCTATGACTCCGATGAACTTCCTGGCGGCCAATTCACCAATGCCTACCAAGGCTCTACCTTGGATGGTTTTTCTCTTTCGACCTTACTGAATACCATTTCTACCACAGAGGGCATTACCGGTAATTATTTTATTGGTGAGTCGATTGATGATAGCACCGATACTAGGGGGGCTCCTACGGCCAAAGCGGTGACTTCACTCGCCAAAATTCGAGGTTTATCACCTCAAGAGCCGACTAAAGAGGGGAGTTATTCCGCCGCTGGAGTGGCTTATTACGGACATAAAACAGATTTGTTCCCAGCAAAATCAGGTAAGCAGAATATTCAAACCAGCGTGGTAGCGATTTCTTCACCTTTGCCAGAGGTGAGGGTGAAAGTTGATGACAAGGTGGTTACGGTTGTGCCTTTTGCCAAGTCAGTGGGTGGAAATAGCATCAATAAGAATAAAGGGGCGTTTCAACCGACTAATACCATCGTTGATTATTATGTTGAATCCTTTAGTGATACTTCTGGGGTTTTTCGAATTGCCTTCGAAGACGTTGAGCAAGGGGCCGATCATGATATGGATATGGTGGTTAAATATAGCTATGAGGTCAAAGATTTATGTCCTCATGTTGGCGATAACGAAGCCACTTGTAATAAGACCAAGGGGGTCGCGCTGACCCTTGATTCGACCTACGCTAGAGGCGATATTCACCAACATGCCGGATATGTGATTTCGGGCACAACCAAAGACGGTATTTATTTGGATGTTAAAGATCAAGATGGTGGTCATGTGAACTACTATCTTGATACGCCTAGTGAGAGAGAAGCGCCCTTCCCCAATAATACTCGAAAGCTTGAAGCGAGTACTGCCGATTTACCTTGGACTCGCACGCGCTACTTTTTTCCAAATGGGAATACAGCAGGCCAGTTAAAGTCACCACTTTGGTATGCGGCAAAGTGGGGTGGTTTTAACGATGAGAATGGCAGCGAATTCCCCGATACGAATGAATGGGATGCAGAAACGAGCGGTCAACCCGATGGCTATTTCCCTGTGACTAATGCAGGACAATTGGGGGCTCAAATCACCAAAGCCTTAGATAAAACCTTAGCAGGAGATCGCTCCGCGAGCTCGCCTGTGTTTAATTCCAATTTTCTACAAAGTGATACGCTGCTCTATCAGTCATCTTTTAATAGTGAACATTGGAATGGAGATGTGAAAGCCTATTCGGTTGATGTTGACGGCGAGTTAAGCTCCTCAGCTATCTGGAGTGTGGCTGAGCAAATTGACTCGATGGCATTCTCTTCACGCAGTATTTATACCCGTAATCCAGAGAGTGATGAAATTGTTAAGTTTTCTCCCCCTAGTAGTTTGCTTGGTGATAGTCATGGTTTAAGCGAAGCGCAGATTGATGACTTACTGGCAGGGCAACAGGGTAGCGATGAAAGCAAGCTCGCTTATCTCGCAGCGGTGGTTAATTATTTACGGGGAGAGCGAACTTATGAAGCTTCTGATTTGAGCTACAGTATGCGAGCTCGGGAGGCGGTGCTAGGAGATGTGATTCATTCGATCCCCTATTATGTCGCGCCTGTGAATGGTCATCGAGTGACTACCCCTGTGTTGGTATTTGGTGCTAATGATGGCATGGTGCATGTGATAAATGCTTCCAACGGCGAAGAGGCGATGGCCTATGTCCCGAGTCAAGTATATGGCAAGCTAAATAGCCTCACGCGCAGTACTTACAGTCATCAGTATTTTGTTGATGGTGGAGTGACGGCTTATACCGATGGCGTTGGCTCCTCGGCACGGACAACGGCGGTCGGTCGTTTAGGTACTGGCGCGAAGGGCTTCTATGCCATCGATGTTAGCGACATGAGTCGCGTGAATAAAGATAAGATAAAATGGGAAATTAGTGCCACTGGCGATTTTTCGGGCTTGGGTTTGAGCGCGGCAGCGCCAACTATCGCGAAATTGGCCAATGGTAAAGTTGGGGTTATTTTTGCCAATGGTTATAACGCCGATGACTCGGAAGCTAAGCTTTATATTGCGGATCTGGATGACGGTAGTCTGATCGCGACGCTGCATACACATGTCGATAGTGCCGATGATCCCACGGGTGAACAGCGACCGAATGCTTTAGCCAGCCCTGCGGTAGTCGATATCAATAGCGATGGGGTTGCGGATCGTATTTATGCGGGCGATTTGTTTGGAAATATGTGGGCTTTTGATGTGTCAGCGACCAGTTCCAGTCGTTGGGGGATCGCGATTGCGGGTGATAAACCCTTATTTAAGGCCGTTAGTCCAGACAAGCCAGATGTAAATTACACTGCGCAGGCGATTACCTCTAGACCTTCGGTGGGCGCTCATCCTAAAGGCATTACCGCTGGAGTTTTGGTGGCCTTTGGTACCGGTAAATATATCGAGACCACCGACAATAATGCGATTGGCGAAGCGACTCAGAGTGTTTATGCAATTTGGGATAAATTAGATGACGTTGCTTTTAGTTCGAGCCGCTCTAAGGTTGATGGCTTAGATGTTTATAACAACTTATTACGGCAAACCATCGAGAAAGAAGATTTTAATTCTGCCACGCGGATCGGCAATCGACTGTTGAGCGAAAATGTTATCGATTGGAGTCAACATCGGGGGTGGTATTTAGACCTGATAAATACCGCAGATGGTAATACCAATAATTATGGTGAGCGCCAAGTGAGTAATACTTTATTGTTGGCCAATAAATTGAGTTTTACTAGTTTATTGCCCAGCGCGGATGCTTGTGCGGGTGGGGGGAGTGGTTGGTACATGGAAATGAACCTACATTCTGGTTTAACTTGGAACACTGGTACCGAGGGGAACACCGACGCAGATGATCAAGGCGACACCATTAATAATGATAGCTCTCATCAGCTTGTGGAAGGCGGGATCCCATCCTCTCCAACGGTGATTATTAATCCCAATCTCGATCAAGATAATGCTGTTAAAGAAGAAGGCATTATTGAGAAAAATTGTATTACTTTGAGTGATGGAACGGTGAAGTGCTTTGATGATTACCAATCCCCAACTGGCCGCTTAAGTTTGCGCACTTTATATTAGCGTCTACTAGAATAAGTCAAGGGCCATCATGTTAGGTATTTAATTTATTCAAGGCCTATTGTTTACCGATTTGCGCTAGCTTATTTATCCCAATTTGCTTCATTATATGATCAACTTATTACGCAGCATAAATCTGCCGATAAGGAGGGATAAAATGAGCTAGCTAGTGGCTCCAATTACAAGAGACATAACGCAGTTAGTGGTGATTTGCGCTAGCAAGAATGAACAGATAATTAGTTCGATAATTATTAGTTGCGAGTCTAATATACGGTTCTGCTACACTAGCCTCTTTTGGCTACCGAGAACCATAGTATGCAATGCCGGATGGGTTGTGGTGCTTGTTGTATCGCACCTTCAATTAGCTCTTTAAATAAAGCCGCTGGTGAGCGTTGTATCCACTTGAACATCGACAATTTGTGTCAAATATTTGAGCAACCAGAACGGCCGCAAGTGTGTCGTGATTTTAAAGCGGCGCATTGGTTGTGTGGTGATACCCGCCAGCAAGCCTTAGACAATCTCATTCATTTAGAAATACAAACACAGAGCTAGCGCTTCACAGCTTATTTATCCCCGTCTTGGATTGATGGGCGCTGTTGATTGATGTTTGTATTGGCGATGCGTAAGTTGGGATCGCTGGATGATTGCTGCTTTTGCCATGCTAAACGTTGCGCTAAACCTACCAATTGAATATCTGTAGGTAACGTAAGTTGGCGCAATAGGGCTAGCGAATTAGGCCGCGGGTGGGCGATTAATATCGCATGACCATATTTACGACTCAGCTTGAGTGCCAGTTGCCATTGTTGGTAAATACTCACCGGGTTATCGATATGATCTAAAAAGACATGTCGACGTAAAACGGGGACTTGATACATTAAAGCGGTTTTTTCTGCGACGCTGCCCAAGTGGGTTCGGCTATCAACAAAAAACAGCTGTTGCTCGTTCAATACTTGCATCAACCAGCCCATTTCTTGAGGCTGTTGGGTGAGCTGACTCCCCATGTGGTTATTGAGACCAGTGGCTTCAGGGTAATCTTGAATGGCAGCATATACCCGTCGTTTGAATTCATATTCATCGAGTTGTGTACTCAGCCCGTAGGGGCCTAAATTCAGATCGCGACTTCCCTGCATGGGCAGGTGTAGCATCACCTCTCGCGCCTGTTGTTGAGCTTGTACTGCGATGTTTTTGGCGTAGGGACTTGCCGGTAGGACCGATAGGGTGATTGCTGGGTTTAACTGGAGTAGTTGATAGTCTTGATAGCCGTTACCCACGTCATCAACAATGATACTGAGCAGACCCGCGCTCGCGGTATTGCAGCCACATAGGCTAAGCCAAATCAGGATTACTCTAACCATTTTTGTGGATCTTGGGTTTGACCCTGGTAGCGGATTTGGAAAAATAAGGCGTTAGTGCTCTGGCCCCCACTATTCCCTGCATAGGCGATGGTTTCTCCGGTATTGACCCGTTGGCCAATGGTCGCGTTGAGGCTTTGGTTATATCCGTATAAGCTTAAATATTGTTTGCCATGGTCGATGGCAACAACTAATCCGTAACCGCGTAGCCAATCGGCAAAAACCACATTTCCCGGCGCAATGGCTTTGATTTCGGTGCCAGGATGAGAGTCGATGACCATACCTTGCCAACGAGTTTGCCCTTGGTTTTGGCTATTATAGCGATGTAATACTTTACCCTTCAGTGGCCATGGTAGCTTGCCCTTGGTCTTACTTAGGCCTAGCAATGGTGCTTTGTCGAGATGCTGTTTGAGGGCTAGCTGTTGTTGCTGTTCGATTTGTTGACTGATCAGCTGTTGTAAATGTTGCTCGTTAATTTGCAACTGTTCTAAGCGACTTTTTTCGCTGCTTTGAAGTTGGTTGAGTTGTTGTAATTGTTGTTTGCGTTGGCGCTGTTGTTTTTGATATTGCTGTTGCTGTTGTTGTTGTTGGGCAAGTAATTGAGCTAACTGCTGTCGATTTTCATTGAGCTGCAGTTGCGCTTGACTCAGTTCAAGCTGTTTATCCGCGACAGCCACCAACGCTTCACGGCGAGCTTTGGCTAAATAGTGATAGTACTGCAACATTCGTTCTAATCGCGCAGGATCTTGTTGGTTGAGTAGCATCTTCAGATAGTCACTGTGGCCTGCTTGATAGGCACTCTTGAGCTGTGCTTTTAGGGCTTGTTGTTGCTGCTGAAGTTGTTGTTCCAAACCCTGCATATTGGCTTGGATGTGTTGTTGTTGGGCTTTGGATTCTGCTAACTGTAGATTGAGGCTGCGTAGCTGTTGATTGGAATCAGCTAAAGCAAGTTCTTGTTGTCGCAGTTGCTGTTGTGCTTTGGTTATCTGAGTTTTACGCTGCGTCAGTTGTTGCTGTTGCTGCTTGAGTTGCTGCTGTACATCGATTAATTGCTGCTGTTGATTCGCGGCAAGTTGAGGGCTTAGCAATAGCAAAGCGCCAGCAATAAGGCTGGCGCGATTCAAGCTAACAACGTGCCTTACGACACGCTGAAACAAGTGTGAAATAGGCTCATTCATCAAACCATTATTTCAAATTCATCAATACCTTGCCAGTCATTTCTGCAGGGGTCTCTAAACCCATTAAACTAAGCATGGTTGGTGCGATATCGCTTAGGCGACCTCCTTCAACGGGGGTGGCTGCACGACCATGGTAGATCAGCGGTACAGGTAAGTTAGTGTGTGCAGTGTGGATCCCGCCAGTTTTTGGGTCTACCATTTGTTCTGCGTTACCATGGTCTGCGGTAATCAGGCATTCACCGCCGACTTTGTCTAGTGCTTCAACTAAACGGCCAATACATTTATCGACGGCTTCACAGGCTTTTACTGCGGCTTCGTAAACACCTGTATGGCCAACCATATCGCCATTCGGGTAGTTACAGATGATCACGTCGTATTTACCACTTTCGATGGCAGCCACAAACTTATCCGTTAACATTTCAGAATTCATTTCTGGTTGCAGGTCGTAAGTTGCAACTTTAGGCGATGGGATCAGCTCTCGATCTTCACCAACAAACGCATCTTCTTTGCCGCCATTAAAGAAGAAAGTCACGTGCGCGTATTTTTCAGTTTCTGAAATACGTAGCTGTGTTTTGTCATTTTTTTCTAGCCATTCGCCCAAGGTGTTTACCAAGTCACTAGGGCCGAAGGCGCAAGGCGCTTTAATATCAGCTGCGTACTGAGTTAAAGTTACAAACTCACAAGCTGGTACTTTAGCGCGTTCAAAACCGTTGAAGTCCTGCTCTACAAAACAACGCGCAATTTCGCGCGCGCGGTCGGCACGGAAGTTCATAAATAAAACCGCATCGCCGTCATTCATGCTGGCGGCAGTTTCTCCGACCACCGAAGCTTTCACAAATTCGTCGTTTTCTTCACGCGCGTAAGCAGCCGCTAAAGCTTCAGTTGCGTTAGCGTAGCTGTAGTCAGCCTTGCCTTCGCTCAGCAATTGGTAGGCTTCTTCTACACGTTCCCAGCGGTTATCACGATCCATGGCGTAGTAGCGACCAACCAATGAAGCAATTCGGCCAGTGCCAATTTCGGCAAATTTAGCATCGAACTTTTCAATTGAACCTTGCGCGCTGCGAGGTGGTGTATCACGGCCATCAAGGAAAGCGTGTAAGTAGATGTTTTTTGCACCTTGTTTGGCGGCCAATTCGATGGCAGCAAGCATGTGGTCTTCATGACTATGAACACCACCTGGAGACAATAGACCCATAATATGAACGGCTTTACCAGCGGCAACCGCTTTATTGACTGCACCAAGTAATACTTCGTTGCTAAAGAAGTCACCGTCTGTAATTGCTTTACCGACACGGGTCAGTTCTTGATAAACCACGCGACCGGCGCCAATGTTGGTGTGTCCTACTTCGGAGTTACCCATCTGTCCATCCGGCAGGCCTACATCCAGACCAGAGCCTGAAATTAAGGTGCTGGCATTGGTGTTCCAAAGGTTGTCTAGTACTGGAGTGTTGGCGTTTGCCACAGCGTTATTGGCGCTGTCTTGGCGGTGGCCCCAGCCATCCATAATGATTAATGCTAAAGGCTTTTTGCTTGCAGACATTGCAATTTCCTCAATCGGTAAATGTAAAAATAGAAACGAATTCCTGAAATATTACTACATTTTTTGGCTGAGTCACCTGATTGAACGCAATTCAGCCGAGATTAGTTGTTTTATCTCTGATTTTTAGTTGCTTACTCTTTTGTTGGTGAATTTACACGCTTCTGCGTTGCGGATAGCTGCTATTTTTTACACTCGGGTGTATACTCTCGCCCCAATATCACTAACTATTTGCTTAACTGGGAATACGCTTACTATGCAGCAAGTTGTCGAATTTTTTGGAAATAACCCCATCCTTTCATTGGCTTGGGTGGGTTTATTTGGGGCCGTTATCTACAGTTTTATTCAACCACTATTGTCAAAAGTGACTTCGGTGGGTAATCATGAAGCGACTTTGCTGATCAATAAAGAAGATGCGGTTGTGGTAGATGTCAGAACCAATGATGAGTATAAAAAAGGCTTTATTGCGGGCGCTCGTCACATTCCTTTGACTCAAATCCAGGCTAATAACTTCAAGCCCATTGAAAACTTAAAGACTAGCCCCATTATCGTGGTATGTGAAACAGGGATGCGTTCTGGCTCAGCGGCTAACGCACTGATTAAAGGCGGCTTTACCAAAGTGTATAACTTACGTGGCGGTATGACCGAGTGGAAATCAGCAAATCTACCGATCACTAAGAAGTAAGATCGCGTTTTAAATCGCAATTTGAGTTGCGATGAAACAATTTTAAATACATATTTCTAAGGTAATTATTATGGCTGAAGCAGCAACCACCGAAGCGCCACAAGTAGAATTTGCAATTCAACGCATCTACACTAAAGACATTTCTTTTGAAACTCCAAATTCACCAGAAGTATTTCAGAAAGAATGGAAACCAGAAATTAAAGTTGACCTCGACACCTCTAGCAATAAGTTAGCGGATAACGTATTCGAGGTTGTATTAACGCTGACTGTGACTGCAAACGTTGAAGATAAAACAGCGTTTTTATGCGAAGTTCATCAGGGGGGGATCTTTACTCTTGGTAACATGCCTGAGCCTCAATTGGCGCACGCGATTAATGCCTACTGTCCAAACATTTTGTTCCCTTATGCACGTGAAACCGTATCGAACCTAGTGAACCGCGGTTCATTCCCACAAATCAACCTAGCACCAGTTAACTTTGATGCTTTGTTTGCTAACTATGTGCAACAGCAAGCAGAACAACAACAAGCGGCGACAGCAGACGCTTAATGAGCACTATGAAAGCCACCATGACCGTATTGGGTGCAGGCTCCTATGGGACTGCATTAGCTATCGCCATTGCGCGCAATGGACAACGTACGGTGTTATGGGGTCATGAGCCTGAGCACGTAGCGGCCTTGAATGCCGATCGAGAGAATCGAGACTTTCTACCCGGTGTCCGTTTTCCCGATAGCTTGGAGTTAGAGGCCGATTTGGCTACAGCTGTCGCTCAAAGCGATAACTTGTTAGTGGTGGTGCCAAGCTTTGCGTTTGCCGATGTGATGCGGCAAATTAAACCGATGCTGAACCAAGATTCGCGGGTTGCTTGGGCGACTAAGGGGCTCGAGGCAAATACTGGTCATTTGCTCTCTGAAGTTGCAATGGAAGTTCTGGGAGAACAGCGTTCAATTGCTGTGATTTCAGGACCTACTTTTGCCAAAGAGTTAGCTGCCGGTTTACCGACCGCTATTTCAGCATCTTCTTCAGATGCTGATTTTGTTCGTTACTTAGCGAAGGTCATGCATTGTGAGCGTAGCTTTAGGGTATATACCAATAACGATATCGTTGGGGTACAGCTTGGCGGCGCAGTGAAGAATGTGATTGCCATTGGTGCGGGTCTGGCAGATGGATTGGGTTTTGGCGCAAATGCGCGTACAGCACTGATTACTCGGGGTTTACGTGAAATGGCTCGCTTGGGGAAAGCCTTAGGCGCGGATCCGGAAACCTTTAAGGGAATGGCAGGGCTTGGTGATTTAGTTCTGACCTGTACCGACAATCAAAGTCGTAATCGTCGCTTTGGTTTAGCTTTAGGTCAGGGGAAATCATTTGCGCAAGCCGAAACCGAAATTGGTCAAGTGGTTGAGGGATATCGCAATACTAAAGAAGTCTACATGCTGGCACAACGTATGGGCGTAGAAATGCCGATTGTTGAGCAAGTTTATCAGGTCTTGTATCAAGCGAAATCAGCCCAACAAGCGGCCATTGATTTACTGGCTCGCGATCAGCGAGAAGAATAGTGAGTGCTACCAGAGTTAAAAAAGCCTACGCTAGTGTAGGCTTTTTTGTTTGCGCTCTAATAATAAGAATGCTCACCCGCTTGGTGCTCGGTGACATCTTTCACACCCGTGAGTTCGCCGGGGAAGGCTTCAAGTAACTGTTTTTCGATCCCTTCTTTGAGCGTAACATCAACCATGCTACAACCATTACAGCCCCCACCAAATTGTAAAATCACCACGCCTTCTTCGGTGAGTTCAATAATGCTTACTTTTCCGCCATGAGAGGCAAGATTTGGATTCACTTGGGTTTCAATGACGTATTCAACACGCTCAATCAATGACGCGTCATCATCCACTTTACGCATTTTTGCATTCGGTGCTTTTAGTGTGAGCTGAGAGCCTACTTTGTCTGTCACAAAATCAATTTCGGCATCTTCCAAAAAGGGTGCACTGGCTGTGTCTACCATTGCGTTAAAGCCGTTAAAGGGGAGTTGCACATCATCATCTTCAACTGACTCTGGTGGGCAGTAAGATACACCACATTCGGCGCTAGGCGTGCCGGGGTTGACGACGAATACACGGATGTTAGTGCCTTCAGGCTGTTGTTCTAACAGCTTAACAAAATGTTGTTGTGCTGTTTCTGAGATCGATACCATCTGCTTCCTCGATACCTGAGTAAATTGCTAGGTTATATTGTACGGCTTTTTTATTCGCACGACTAGGGTCTATTGATAGCTAGCGATGGTTTTTCAATCCCGACGATAGCAACTAGGGTAAATTTTATCATGAAGGTTAGCAAGAATAGTCTGTGACTTAGCTTATGCTTGGCTGGATGAGTTGGGCTTCGGGGTGCGCGCCAGTGCCCAGATATCTACTTGTTGAGCGCCAGCTTGTTTAAGTAACTTAGCCAGTACATTGGCGGTACTCCCTGTCGTGACAACATCATCAATCAACGCCCAGTGGGGCTGTATATTTCTGACTTTGCAGCTAAAACTGCTTGTCAATGAACGCTGGCGTTGGGTGCGATTCAGGGTGGCTTGATTGCTTCCTGCGTGTTGGCGGCTTAACACGGCTTGATAGGGGAGGCCCGATAGCGCTGCGACTTGCTGACAGAGTAATTCACTTTGGTTAAAGCCGCGTCGCCAGCGTTTCAGCCAATGCATGGGGACCGAACATAGTGCATCGGGTCGGGCCATGGGCTGGCGTTCGATTTGTTGCCAAAGTAGCTGACTTAAGGGTTTGGCTAGATGAGCTTGTTTGGCGTATTTATAAGTTTTTATCACTGGGCTTAAGGGCCACTGGTAATCGCCGAGACAAAATATATGATCAAAATAGAGTTCTTGTTGTTGGCACTCACCGCATATTCCGGGTTCTGCGAGGGCTAAGAAACAGCGTTCACAACGGGGATGCGCTTGGCCGAGTAATAAGCGGGCACAATGCTCACAGCATGCCAAGTTGACTGCTTTGCTTTGTAAGCAAAAGTCACATTGGCTGGATTGCTTGAGAGTTCGGTTTAAAGTGGCTGCGAAACTCGATAACATTCATTCTTTCCTAATGATCAATAAGTAAGTGTAGATGAGTCAGTTGTATTGTGAGAGTCAAGGAGCAGGGCCTGCTTTAGTATTACTTCACGGGTGGGGCTTGAATAGTGCGGTTTGGCAGCCGCTAAGCGAACTGCTCAGTCCCCATTTTTGTTTATATATGGTGGATTTACCTGGTTTTGGTTATTCGACCGCTTTGCCACAGTTAAGCTTACAAAACATAGCTGAGGCTATTGCTGAGCAGGTGCCGGAGCAGTCTATTTGGTTGGGGTGGTCTTTGGGCGGCTTGGTGGCGATGCAAGCTGCCTTAAGTTTTCCAGAGCGTTTATCGTCATTAGTGAGTGTGGCTAGCTCCGCACATTTTGTCGCACAGGATGATTGGCCCGGGATCCCAAGTAAAGTGCTACAAGGGTTTGCTCAGGGCTTAGAGCTCGATTTTGTCAAAACCCTGCAGCAATTTCTGGCAATTCAAGCAATGGGAAGTCCTCATGCGAAGCAGGATATTAAACAACTGCGTCATTTGTTAGCAGAGCGACCTTTGCCTTGCTTAGACGCTTTGAGGCAGGGCTTGAGTTTGTTACAAAGTGAAGATTTGCGTCCCCAAGTGGGTCAAATCGATTTGCCTTGGTTACAACTGTATGGTCGTAATGACTCGCTGGTGCCAAAGGCTGCTATCGCCGAGCATGCGCAGCTGAATCTCGACGCACAGCAATATTGCTTTGCGAGCTCTTCACACGCTCCTTTTATTTCAGAGAAGCAGTTATTTGCTGAGCGCCTGATCGACTTTTCCCGGTCATTAGTGGTTTAAAAGTGAGCAGTTTGCTACAATTTGTTTAGTGATCGCTTAAGTTTTAGTGATCGCTTAAGTTTTGGCAAATATTGGGAGGGGGAAATGCAGATTGGTGCTGCGAGCAATGGCTTTCAAATTATTGCCAATGCTAATCAAAAAGTTAGCCAAAGTGCTCAATCTCTCGCTGAGGTCGCCGCGGGGCGTGAGCCACGACAGAATGAAGTTGTAGATGCTGTGGTGAGTTTGAATCAGGCTGAGTTATACGTTAAGGCGGGTGCCAAAGTGATTGATACCGAATCAAAAATGCTCGGCTCAATCTTGGATATTGAGGCTTAACATGAACATTAGCGTGAGCCTTCCCAATGTTTTTCCTAATACGCTGAGTCCGCCGACCGATTCAGCCAAACGGGATAATATGCGGCGTGAAGTGATTGCTCAGCCTAAAGAGGTTGGCAGCTTTGCGAAAGAGCCAGAGGTAGGGGCCGAGAAGGACCGCGGCAAACCTTCGCTTCCGGTGCAGTACCCCAGTGTTCAAGAGCAGCAATTCACTAAAGTGACAGAGCGTGATGCGCAAGGTCGTGAACAGCAGCAACAGCAAGAACAACAAGACTCACAGCAGCAGTCAGAGCAAAAATCTGGTGGAGATCAAGCCAGTAGCAAGCAAACCAACCAAAATCAATTTAGTGAAAGTGAACAGAAGGCGCTGGATGAGCTCGTCGCGCGTGATCGTGAAGTTCGTTTACATGAATCTCAGCATCAAGCGGTTGGTGGACAATACACCAGTGGTGCTAATTTTGAGCTTGAACGCGGTGCCGACGGTAAGCAGTATGCGGTTGGCGGAGAGGTATCTATTGATACCAGTGAAGTCGCTGGCGATCCTCAGGCGACTATCGCAAAGATGGATCAAGTGCAACGTGCTGCGTTAGCGCCAGCCGAGCCCTCAGCACAAGATCGTCAGGTTGCTGCGCAGGCACAACAAAAAGCGGCAGCGGCTCAAGCACAGCTTAGCCAAACTCAGATGCCAGGCTTGTTGGCTTCCGATGAGCAAGAATCTGCTTTTGAATCGGCAGTCAATGATGTAGCTGCACCGAGCGATTATCAGCAACTTCAGCAGCAACAAGCGAAAGATTTACAACAACGTTATCCTGATATTGCCGAACAAATGGCTCAGAGAAATCAGCAGATTCAGCAGCGCTATGCCAGTGCCAGTCATTTTAGGCAGAGCGCACAACTCAGTTTAATGGCTTAACTATTTCAAAGCTCTTCTGTCAGTGGTAGACGCTGTCGTTACCAGTTCATCAAATTACACTCCAATTAAGCGAAACAAGTCTCTGCTCATTGCTGTAGGTTTTATCGAGTCGATTATTTGATGGTCTACTTATTCAGTCTTAACTGAGGCACTAGCCTTGTGGGTCGAATAGCTATCAAGGACTATTCGACAGCTAAGTTGTGAATCTCTTAAAGCAACTTTCAACTCAGGCATCGGCTGCGATTGTAGGCCCATTTAAGCGGGGATAAAACTGGTATTGGTTGATGTTGCTGATTTGGACTCAGCCTAATTTGCTGGGTTCTATATTCGAGGAAGGGGCCGAGTCTTTGAGTGAAGATGCAGCCCCATTTGTTACCCGTTATTTTTTAGCTTTAGCAAAAGCATCGGCAAAGGCACTATTCACTGGCGTCGTGCTTGGTTTGGTATTTTTCGCTGGGCGAGCCTTGTAGGCTGGTTTTTTATCAGAGCGGTCTGCAGATTTAGGGCCGCTGTGCACCTCATCATCTAAGCGCATGCTTAAGGCGATTCGTTTGCGTTGAACTTCGACTTCTAGCACTTTAACTTTCACGATATCGCCCGCCTTCACCACTTGATGAGGATCTTTGACAAAGTGATCGGCCAAGCAAGAAATGTGGACCAAGCCATCTTGGTGAACTCCGATATCAACAAAGGCACCAAAATTGGTGACATTGGTCACAACCCCTTCGAGTTGCATCGCTGGTTTCAGATCGCTAATGCTATCGATGCCTTCTTTAAAATTGGCGGTCGCAAACTCTG
Organism: Agarivorans sp. QJM3NY_29; assembly: GCF_050870835.2. NCBI lineage: Bacteria > Pseudomonadati > Pseudomonadota > Gammaproteobacteria > Alteromonadales > Alteromonadaceae > Agarivorans > Agarivorans sp. QJM3NY_29. Next base: position 558,756 of record NZ_CP194036.2, read on the forward strand.
GACGAGGGTCTCGACCTGGTTTGTTCAATTCAGCGATGATATCGGTTACCGTGGGTAAACCAAATTGTTGATTGGTAAATTGCTTGGGGTCGAGTTTAGCCAAGCGCTCGGAATTGGCAATCAGCTGACTCACTTGGCATTGACTATGATTCGCGATGGCCTCGACTAGAGGGTAAGCCTCGGGATGCACTGCTGAGCTATCCAGAGCGTTGGCAGCTTGAGGGATCCTTAAGAAACCAGCGGCTTGTTCAAAGGCTTTAGGACCTAAGCGGGCGACCTTTTTAATTTGTTTACGTGACTGAAAGGCACCATGTTCATCGCGATAACTAACAATGTTGTGTGCAATCGTCGGGTTAAGCCCGGCGACAAAACTCAGTAGTGGAGCCGAAGCCATATTGATGTCGACTCCGACCGCATTCACACAATCTTCCACCACGGTTTCGAGCTGGTGTGACAGTTTACTTTGGCTCACGTCATGTTGGTATTGGCCTACCCCGATGGCCTTCGGTTCAATTTTTACCAGCTCGGCTAATGGATCTTGTAGACGGCGAGCAATGGACACCGCTCCACGGATTGATACATCTAAGTCGGGGAATTCGTGAGCAGCCAATTCTGAGGCCGAATACACCGAGGCACCAGCTTCGCTCACCATGACTTTTTGCAAATTCTGTTTAGGAAGCATCTTGAGCAAATCGGCGGCAAGTTTATCGGTTTCTCGGGAGGCGGTACCGTTGCCGATGCTCAGTAATTTAACTTGATGTTGTTGGACTAGCTTGGCGAGAGTATTTAAAGATTGCTGCCATTGATTGCGTGGCGCATGGGGATAGATGGTGTCGTAAGCGAGTAATTTTCCAGTGGCATCCACAACTGCAACCTTTACACCAGTGCGCAAACCTGGGTCGAGACCGAGGGTTGCTTTGGGGCCTGCTGGCGCCGCCATTAATAAATCATTGAGATTACGGGAAAAGACACTAATGGCTTCTTCTTCGGCGCGTTCTCGAAGCTGGTTGAGTAATTCAGTTTCTAACTGGAGCTTAAGCTTGACTCGCCAAGTCCATTGCACCACTGTATTCAGCCAAGTGTCACTGGCGTAGCCTTTAGGTGCAAGCTGAAAGTAATCTCGGATGAGCTGCTCTGCTGGGTGACTCTGCTGCTGATCTTGCTGAGCTATAACCAGATTAAGCATCAATATGCCTTCGTTGCGGCCGCGTAAAATCGCTAAGGCGCGGTGGGAAGGAACTTTACTGAGCGCTTCTTGGTAATCGAAGTAGTCTTGGAATTTTTGGCCTGTTTGCTGCTGTCCTTCAATGACCGTTGTACTCACTAAGCCTTGTGCTTGTAATAATTGGCGGAGTGATGCAAGCAGTGGTGCTTGAACAGCAAAACGTTCCATGAGAATAAACTTGGCACCATCGAGGACGGTTTTACTGTCGTGAAAGCCTGCTTGTGGATTGAAGTAGGCCGTGGCAAGTTGCTCGGGGGCGGTATCGGGTTGAGCTAATAGTTGCTCTGCCAGTGGCTCTAAACCCGCTTCAATGGCAATTTGTCCTTTGGTTCGGCGCTTTGGCTTGTAAGGCAGATAAAGATCTTCGAGCTCAGTTTTGGTGTTGGCTCCCATAATTAGCTGTTCGAGTTGCGGGGTTAATTTTTCTTGTTCATGAATCGATTTTAGAATGCTGCTGCGTCGTTGTTGCAAGTCGCGCAGGTAAGTTAAACGCTGTTCCAATAATCGCAGTTGACCATCGTCTAAACCTCCGGTGGCTTCTTTTCGGTAGCGGGCAATGAAAGGAACGGTGGAGCCTTCGTCTAGTAATTGAATCGCAGCACTGACCTGCGCTGGCTTGGCCTGAATATCGGCGGCAATTTGTTGTTCTAGTGTTGACATATGCTTGCTTACATTGAGAGAGCCGCAAGGCGGCAGATAATGGCCACTATCATATGGCGTTCTGTTTTTGCTTCAAGTATAAATTGGTCTCGGCTAGTAATTGGCATAAGCTCTGCTCGCAAGGTCGAACCGCCTAGCAAGTTCGGTGCTTGATTTATAGGGCGCGCATTCGATCGGCTTTCAGTCTAAACCAATAACCAACAGCTATAAATTTAATCACCAAAGACAAACTGCGCTTAGAGGCCTGGATGTTATGAAAAGTAATTTAATAACTCGTGCCGGTTGGCATAAACTCGACCAAGAGTTGAAATACTTGTGGAAGATAAAACGTCCGGAGGTGACTCAGGCCGTCTCTGAGGCCGCCGCCTTGGGTGACCGCTCGGAGAATGCTGAATATAAAGAAGGGAAGCGAGAGTTACGCCGTATCGACTCTCGTTTGCGTTTCCTAAATAAACGTTTAGATGTACTGCAAATTATTGATCATTCTCCGCAACAAAACGGCAAGGTCTATTTTGGGGCTTGGGTCGCCTTAGAAAATGAGGATGGGGATAAGGTACGTTATCGAATTGTTGGCACTGACGAGATTGATCCAAAGCTGGGTTATATCACCATCGATTCACCGATGGCGCGTGCTTTAATTGGCAAACAAGTGGATGACGATGTATTTGTGAATACTCCTGCAGGCATCAAGGAATGGTGGGTGACGGCGATTCAATATCAAGCATTTGAAGAGTACGAGGATGGATCTTGAGCACTGAGCCTAATTTGCTGATGTTGAATTATTTTCATTTAAAGCAAGTAATAACATGAGCTGATTGACTATATAGAAACTCTTCTTCATATTTAGCGGTATAGACGTCCAAATGTCTTTTATGGAGAAGGTTAATGGGATTTCATCACGCACAACAAATTGAATCACTCAATCAAAGCTTAAGCGAACTTAATCGTGATATTAACGTGTCCTTTGAGTTTTTCCCGCCAACCACCGAAACCATGGAGCAAACGCTTTGGGCTTCTATCGAGCGTTTACACACTCTAAAACCGAAGTTTGTCTCGGTCACTTATGGCGCGAATTCAGGGACTCGTGATCGCACCCATAAGGTGATTAAGGCGATTAAAGACAGAACTGGTTTAGCTGCCGCGCCTCATCTTACCTGTGTTGATTCTACCCCTGAAGAATTACGGCAAATTGCTCGCGATTATTGGCAAAGTGGGATCCGGGATATTGTTGCGCTGCGTGGTGATTTACCGGTCGGAGCGGCCAAACCCGAGATGTATGCGAGTGACTTGGTCAGTTTATTGAGGGAAGAGGCTGAGTTTGATATTTCGGTAGCGGCTTATCCTGAAATGCATCCTGAGGCAAAGAGTGCGCAGGCAGACTTGTTGGCTTTAAAGCGAAAAATGGATGCGGGTGCTAATCGGGCTATTACGCAATTTTTCTTTGATGTTGAAAGTTATTTGCGCTTTCGTGACCGTTGTGCAGCGATAGGTATTGAGGGCGAAATTGTCCCGGGAATTTTACCTGTCTCTAATTATAATACTTTGAAGAAGTTTGCTTCTTTTGCCAACGTGAAGGTGCCACAGTGGTTACATAAACAGTTTGCAGGTTTAGAGCATGATCAGATGACTCGTAATCTGGTGGGGGCGAGCGTGGCTATCGAAATGGTGAAAGTCTTGTCGCGTGAAGGGGTCAAGGATTTCCACTTTTATACCCTTAATCGCTCCGAACTTTCTTATGCGATTTGTCATACTTTGGGGGTCAGGCCTGAGCTTCAGGCGGTGGCTTGCTAGTCTAGCGGCTACCAACAGCAGTCCCCAGCGGCGCGAGCAGACTACTTGAGCTTGACCAAGCTTTCCGCGTGGATGATTGTTAAATGGGCTGAGGGGCATGGAGAATCATCAGACCTTTATCATCCCGCTCGGAGAAATAATGCGGACTGTGTTTATAATAGGGTGCTCATCGCCACGCTGAGTAACCACATCACCAGTGCATAGTACCAGTTATTTTGCAAAATTCGCCGGCTCGAACAATGATAACGGCCGGTCATGGTGAGGCCTACTCCCGATAGAGGGCTGCTACCAGTTGAAATGGCCCAAGAGCTTAGGAACAAAAAACCCAGTTGGCTGGGGCTTGGCTCCAACGGCAGTAATAAGGGACTGGCCAGCGAAATGCTAATCACCGGATGAATACCGAGGATGCCAGCAATAATCATCAGCGCCAATACTGTCGCAAATACGGGGGTTGTAAAGCTAAAATTTGCGAGGTTGATTGTGTCTGGATAGGCTAACAGGATCCCTTTGATGCCTGCCGAAAATACCCCTGCAGCAAGAAACAGCAGAAACTGACCGCCGACATTGGGCAGTTTGTGATTAATGAACTGACGAACGCTAGTGCGCGATGTACCTTGATTAAAGGCGAGTGCTGCTAAAGGGGCAAGACAGGTGATGATTAAAATAATGCTTAAGTCTGGTAAACCAAAGTGCAAGCCAATTACCAATAGCGCTAAGCAGAGCGGGATCATTAAGCTATCCGGTTTGATTGGGTAGCCTTCGAAGTTATCTCGGTGTTTTAAATATACTTCTGTACTCGTGAAGCCGAGAGCAATCAATGACATCACCAGACCCGGTAACAAGGTATCACTCCACTGCAGACCCGGCACATAAGTGATCGAGACCGCGGTTGCGATGAAGAAGGGAGACCACCATGCGGCAGCGCAAAAACTGCGGGTGAGCACTTTTTGCTGCGCATCACTTAAGGGGCTCTTTTCTGAGAGACGATCTCCGGCTATAAACACGATCGAAAGATTGATGATCGCACCTAAAAGGTTAATGCCAAGCGCGCTAGATAAAATACTCGCGGTTCCTTTGGGTAATGGTGTTTGATTGTCGGTTTTATTGGTGAGCGCTAAAAAAGACACCGCACTAAACATGGCTAACAGCGGGAGATTGGCCGACAACACATCCTTTAGGCTTAACAGAGTACCTTGACTCGCAGCAACCGCCAATAACCCCAGACCTAAGGCAAATAACGTGGCGGCTTGCAATTGGATCGGGCGATTCAGTTGTGGCCAATACACTGCGACGGCAAACCAGGCAAGTAGCGTGGGGAAGAACAGGCCAATTTGACCAAAGGCTGAAAGTAAATAAAGCAGTAAGAATCCGAGGAATAACCAGCCGGAGAACTTTTGCATTGATGACATCCTAACTATCAATTGCCATGGTGCGGATAAACATCGTCCGCTCGGTGACGCTAAGTGGTTGAAATTGGGCATTGAGTGACAAATGCCAAAGAGAACCCGAGAGTTTTCCTATTCCCCACCATGATTACCGCTTCACTCTCAATTATCTCGGTTCCGAACGACGATGTTAGCGGTGTATCACTCGTTCATCAAACCAAGCGCTGAGCTGGTGGCTCATCAGCTTCGTCAATAAAACAAACCCCGCAGCAAGTGCGAGGTTCGTTTTATGAAGTGACTTAACCAGTATTACGCATACCTGCGGCAATACCAGCAATGCTCACCATGAGTGCTTGATCGACCACCGGACAGAGCTGCTCGCTAGCTCGCGAGCGGTTTAAGAGCTCGACCTGCAGCACATGTAAGGGATCGATATAGGGGTTACGTAAGTTTATTGACTCCACTACCCAGGCTTGGTTGGCTAATAAGCGATGTTCAGGTGATAGCGATAAGATAGCCGCTTTTGCTGAATCCAACTGAGCGCGTAGTTTTTCTCCTAGACCTTTGAGTTCTGGTTCTACTAAGCGGTCATCGTAAACCTGTGATAGCCAAGTATCCGCTTTCATGAATACCATCTCTAACATTGCTAAACGATTTTCGAAGAAGGGCCATTCACGCATTTCTTGTAGTAGCTCGGCTTTACCTTGCTCAATTAGCTGATTAAAGGCGGCGCCACTGCCTAGCCAAGCGGGTAACAATAGTCGATTTTGACTCCAAGAGAAAATCCATGGAATCGCCCGTAAGCTTTCTACGCCGCCATCTTGACGACGTTTCGCTGGACGGCTCCCTAAGGGAAGCTTGGCTAACTCTTGTTCAGGAGTCGCTGAACGGAAATAAGCAACAAAATCTTCTTCTCCCCAGACCACGCCACGATAATTGTCACAAGAGGTTTCGGCAATTTGATCCATCACTAATCGCCATTCGTCTTTCGGCTCCATTGGTGGGACTAAGTTTGCCTCTAGAACAGCACTGGCATAGAGGTTCAAGCTATCTAAAGCGACTTTAGGTAAACCAAACTTAAAGCGGATCATTTCGCCTTGTTCGGTCACTCTAAGCCCACCTTTTAAAGATCCTGGTGGTTGGGATAGCAGTGCTGCATGGGCTGGAGCACCACCACGACCAATCGTACCACCCCGACCATGGAATAAGGTCAGATTGACACCGTGACCTTCGCAAATGGAGACTAATGCTTCTTGAGCGCGATATTGAGCCCAAGAGGCTGCCAGCACCCCAGCATCTTTCGCTGAGTCGGAATAACCAATCATCACATGTTGTTGGCCCGAGATATAGCCGCGATACCAATCGACGGACAACAGTTTGCTCATGGTTGCTGGCGCATTATTTAAATCATCCAATGTTTCAAATAATGGTGCGACAGGTAGGCGGAATGGGCAACCAGCTTCTTGTAATAGCAGCTGTACGGCTAATACATCGGAGGGCTCACTAGCCATAGAAATAATGTATATACCTAAGGCTTCACGCTCTTGTTTGGCGATGATGGCACAGGTATCCAGCACTTCTTGCACCGACTCACTGGGTTCCCAATTTCGTGGGAACAATGGCCGCTTGGAGTTTAACTCTTGTAATAAAAAGTGTTGTTTGTCGGTTTCATTCCAATGCGCATAATCGCCCAAGCCCAAATAACGGCTCAGTTCTGAAAAAACTTCTTCGTGACGACCACTGTCTTGGCGAATATCCAAGCGCAATAAGTTGATGCCAAAGCAGGCGATACGACGTAATAGGTCGAGTAGAGTCCCATCGGCGATGATGCTCATGCCACAATCTTGTAGTGAGTAGTAACATAGCTCGAGCGGTTCCCGCAGCTGTTCGGTATTCACTACGATGTCGCGGGCTTCTGTATACTGACCTTTCAACTTCGCGGTAAGGTAGTCGTGGGTTTCTTGTAGTTCACTGCGCAATACTTTAAGTAGCGCACGATAAGGTTCGCTCTGAGTGCCAGTTTGCTCAAGCAAGGCTTGATTTGCATCGCTCATCGACAATTCACTGACTAGCTTCTGAATTTCCTTCAGGTATAAATCTACAGCGACCCAACGGCTTGAAAGTAATACTTCTTCAGTCACTTTTGCGGTGACAAAGGGGTTACCATCTCGGTCTCCGCCCATCCATGATGAAAACACCACAGGAGCGCTATCTAAAGCAAGACGCATGTCGAAGTGATTACTGAGTTTCTTATCTAATTGTCGAACAAATTCAGGAACAGCATGCCACAATGAGTTTTCAATTACGGCAAAGCCCCATTTGGCTTCGTCAACTGGGGTTGGGCGTAGCTTACGGATTTCGTCGGTGTGCCAAGCTTGATTAATCAGTTGCTCTAGGCGACCCATCAAATTATCCCGCTCTCGTTGCGGTAAGTCTAATTCTAACCAGTCGAGACAATCATTAATACTCACGTATTTATTGATTAGTGTTCGGCGAGTCACTTCGGTGGGGTGGGCCGTTAAGACTAATTCGATATTGAGTTGGGCAACTGCGTGATGAATTTCTGCTTCGCTAAGTTGCTCTTGTTTTAATTTTTGAAATACCAAATCGATGGGATCGGTGGTGCAGGTACTGCCTTCACAATTGCGAGAAATGGTATGGAATTGTTCAGCGATATTAGCCAGATTTAAAAATTGGCTAAAGGCGCGAGTTACAGGTAATAACTCATCGTCGCTTAAATTTCGTAATAGTTCTAATAGCTGCTCACGCGCTTGTTCATCATTGCTGCGTGACGCTTTTGCTAGCTGACGGATCGTTTCTACTTTCTCGAGGAAAGCCTCGCCCATATGGCTTTTGATCGTATTACCAAGTAGCTGTCCGAGTAAATTTACATTTCCTCGTAATGACGCATTGGTTTCCTGAGGCAAATTCTGGCTCATTCTTTTTCCTTTACTGTTGGCGTATGCTAGCGATTATTGAAATTAATTTACTAAATTACCCTATTCCTAGCCCAAAAACATACCTAAGACTGCGCTTATAGTCAAAGCACCTGTAATAAAATTACAGGTAACCTGAGTTCCTTTGAGGTGGATCAAGCGCTCAGGCCTATTGTGTATCTCATGGTCATCGGTAAATTTAGAGGATTAGCCACGATTTTAGTATTTTTTACAAACATTACAATAAATAAAAATGCATTATTATTGCATAACGAATTACTTGTGGTATGCTCCGCAATAATTGAAGCATAGCTTGGTTTAGCTTGTTTAAAATAATGATTTTTTATTAAACTTGTCAGCGGCGCTAAGCTTTGTCACAAATGAAAATATTACCAATGTGAAGGGAACGAAGACACGATGTTACAGGCTGCGATTATTGGAGCGAGTGGTTATACCGGAGCGGAGTTGGCAGGCTATGTGAGTCGCCATCCGCAGTTACAACTTGCAGGCTTATTTGTCTCCGAGCGAAGTCTCGATGCGGGTAAGTCTTTATCCAGTTTACATGGTCGATTACGCGGTATTGTTGATGCACCAGTTCAGCCTCTAATTGTGGCTGATATCGCCAGTACTTTTGCCAATGTTGACATTGTGTTGTTGGCAACCGCACATGAAGTTAGTCATGATTTGGCGCCGGCCTTTTTAGCTGCTGGTTGTCAGGTATTTGATCTCTCGGGTGCTTTTCGGGTGCAAGATGCCGAGTTTTATGAAACCTACTATGGTTTTACTCACCAATATCCCGAATTACTGGATAAAGCGGTCTATGGTTTAGCTGAATGGAATGCCGAGCAGATTAAACAAACTGATTTAGTCGCGGTGGCGGGGTGTTATCCTACGGCTTCTTTAACGGCCTTAAAACCTTTGGCGGCGGCGGGTTTGATTGCTGATAATAGTAAAGCGGTAATTAACGCAACCAGTGGTGTGAGTGGCGCTGGGCGCAAAGCGTCTTTAAATAGTAGCTTCTGCGAGGTGAGCCTAAGTCCTTATGGTGTATTTAAGCATCGTCACCAACCGGAAATCGCCACGCATCTCGGTCATCCGGTGATCTTCACGCCACATCTTGGCAATTTTAAGCGCGGTATCTTAGCGACGATTAATGTCATTTTAAAACCGGGAACTACACCAGAGCAGGTGAATGAAGCTTATCAACAAGCTTATGCGGGGCAACAAATTGTGCGTTTATTAGCAGACGAATGGCCATCGATTACTAAAGTAGAATATACGCCATTTATCGATTTGGCTTGGCAACAGCAGGGCGATGATCTGATTGTGGTTTCTGCGGAAGATAACTTGTTGAAGGGGGCCGCTAGTCAGGCTATTCAGTGCCTCAATATTCGCAATGGCTTTGCCGCCACAACGGCATTAGTTTAAGGTTCTGTATGAAAACTTTAGTGATTAAATTAGGTGGTGCGGTATTGAATAATTCCCACGCCTTAGATAATTTATTTGCCGCTTTAGAGGCAGTTTCTCAGCCTATTGTTTTAGTACACGGTGGTGGCGTAGTTGTCGAAGACGTATTGGCGAAAACCGGCTTTGTCTCAGAAAAACTTGATGGTTTGCGGATTACGCCTAAAGAGCAAATCCCCTATGTGGTGGGTGCTTTAGCGGGTACTAGTAATAAATTGCTATTAGCGCGAGCACTTAAGTCTGGACTGTCAGCGGTTGGTTTGTGTTTAAGTGATGCAGGCTCTTGTCGGGTGACAGCAATGGATCCGCGTTTAGGGCATGTAGGCGAAGCCTCAGCTGCGAACCCGGCGTTACTGAACAGTTTAATTGAGCTGGGCCATGTCCCTGTGATTAGTTCGATAGGGATTGGAAGTGATGGTGAATTATATAATGTCAATGCAGATCAAGCGGCCTTAGCGGTGTGTCAATTACTTCAAGGGCAGTTGGTGTTATTGTCTGATGTTGCAGGTGTATTAGACCAAAATAAGCAGTTAATTGCTAAGCTTGACGGTCAATTGGCGCAACAGTTGATTGACGATGGGGTGATTACCGACGGCATGACGGTCAAGGTTAAAGCGGCGCTTGATGCGGCAGCCTTTTTACAAGCACCAGTTGCTTTGGCTTCTTGGAAAGATGCTGAGCAATTAGCAAGTTTGCTCGCGGGTCAATTATATAACGGTGAGTCAGTCGGGACTCAGGTACAAATTTAAGGATAGATGATGAGCGATATGAAACACCTACTGAGCTTGCAGGAGCTAAGTCAAGAGCAGATTTTAGGTCTACTCGAGTTGGCCGCAAAAATTAAAAAAACGCCGACCGATTATGCGCAAAGCCTTGCTGGAAAAAGTGTGGTCACCCTGTTTGAAAAACCTTCTTTGCGTACTCGTGTGACCTTCGATATTGGGATTAATCGCCTTGGTGGACATGCAGTTTACCTCGACCAGCAAAATGGCGCCATGGGTGAGCGTGAAAGTGTTAAAGACTTCGCTTCAAATATTACCCGTTGGGCCGATGCCATCGTAGCACGAGTATTCTCACACCAAACCTTGCAAACCTTGCGAGCTCATTCCTCGGTACCCATCGTTAACTCTTTGTGTGACCTGTACCATCCCTGCCAAGGGCTCGCCGATTTTTTAACGATTAGTGAACACTATACGGACTTGAGTAAAGTGAAGTTAGCTTACTTGGGCGATGGCAATAATGTCACTCACTCGTTGTTACTGGGTGGTGCTATTTTGGGGATGGAAGTGGCCGCGGTTTGTCCCTTGGGTTCTAGTCCCGACGCTCAAATTGTACAAACGGCACGCCAATTAGCCAAGGCTCATGGTGGTAAAATCGTGGTGACCGATAAGCTTGATGATATCAAGGGCTATGATGTGGTTTATGGCGATACTTGGGTGTCGATGGGGGATGATACGCCGTTACAGTCAGTCAAAGATCGTTTTATGGCTTATCAAATTAATCGCCAGTTAATGCAAAATTGTGGTATTAAGCATGTATTGCATTGCCAACCAGCACATCGTGAATTGGAAATCACCTCCGAGATTATGGATGGTCCTCAGTCGCTGATTTTCGATCAGGCTGAAAACCGGATGCACGCGCAAAACGCAGTCTTAGTTTCTTTATTAAATTAGTGGATTTTCAGCAATAATTGCTGGACAGAACAAGGAATACCTCAACATGACCGATATTAAAAAAGTTGTTTTAGCCTACTCTGGCGGTTTGGATACTTCAGCCATTATTCCTTGGTTGAAAGAAACCTATAATAATTGTGAGATCGTCGCTTTTTGTGCTGATGTAGGCCAAGGTGAGGAAGAACTCATCGGCTTAGAAGAAAAAGCCTTAGCCTCTGGTGCTTCTGAGTGTCACATCATTGATCTTAAAGAAGAGTTTGTTGCTGACTATATTTATCCAACGATTGCCACGGGGGCCGTGTACGAAGGAACTTATTTACTTGGTACTTCTATGGCTCGGCCAATTATTGCCAAAGCACAAGTAGAAGTCGCTCGTAAAGTTGGTGCCGATGCGGTCTGTCATGGCTGTACGGGTAAAGGCAACGACCAAATTCGTTTCGAAAGCTGTTTTGCTGCTTTAGCGCCTGATTTAACGGTGATTGCACCGTGGCGCGAATGGAGCATGGAAAGTCGTGAAGATTTGCTTGAATATCTTGCCGAAAGAAATATCGCAACCACTGCTTCAGCGACAAAAATTTATAGCCGTGATGCCAATGCCTGGCATATTTCTCACGAGGGTGGTGAGCTGGAAGACCCATGGAACGAGCCAAGCAAAGGCGTTTGGACCTTAACGGTTGATCCGATTGATGCGCCTAACCAGCCAGAGTATGTGAGTCTAAAAGTTGAACAAGGCCGAGTCGTTGCGGTCAACGATGAAGCACTTAGTCCTTACCAAGTGGTCTCGAAACTGAATGAGATTGCTGCTGCTCATGGCGTTGGTCGTATCGACATTACTGAGAACCGTACCGTGGGCATGAAGTCGCGTGGTTGTTATGAAACACCGGGTGGTACGGTGATTGTTGCTGCGCTTCGAGGTATTGAAGAGTTAGTACACGATAAAACCTCGCGCATCTGGCGTGAAACCGTCGGCCAACAAATGGCTCACTTAGTATACGATGGTCGTTGGTTCACACCTTTATGCCAGTCTGTATTAGCGGCGTCGGAGTCTTTAGCGGCAGACGTGAATGGCGAAGTGGTTGTGAAGTTGTACAAAGGGCAAGCACAAGTTGTACAAAAACGCTCGCCAAATAGTTTGTACTCGGAAGCATTTGCAACCTTTGGAGAAGATCAAGTCTACGATCAGAAGCACGCTGAAGGCTTTATTCGTTTATACTCTCTAGCTAGCCGGATCCGCGCTTTAAATAGCAAATAAGTTTGGCCGAAGTATAAGCAAGAAATACCTAGACCTCAGAGGCTAATGGCACTGAGGTCTTTGCAATAATAAATGGAGAGTAAAATGGCATTGTGGGGTGGGCGTTTTAGCCAAGCTGCAGATTCCAGATTTAAGCAGTTTAATGACTCGTTGCGTTTCGATTATCGATTGGCCGAGCAAGATATAACCGGTTCAATTGCATGGTCGAAGGCCTTGCTCAGTGTTGGTGTTCTGAATGCCGATGAGCAAGCGCGTTTGGAAGAGGCTTTACTGGAGTTAGGTAAGCAAGTCGCCGAAAACCCACAACAGATTTTGGGGAGTGATGCCGAAGATATTCACTCTTGGGTTGAAACCCAACTAATTCAACGAGTGGGTGATCTTGGTAAGAAATTGCACACTGGACGTAGCCGTAACGACCAAGTGGCCACCGATTTAAAACTTTGGTGTAAAAGCCAAGGTATTGAATTGTTGGAGCATCTCGATAAGCTGCAACAAAAGCTGGTTAAATTTGCTCGTCAACAACAGCATACTGTTTTACCTGGTTATACTCATCTGCAGCGTGCCCAACCGGTTACTTTCTCTCACTGGGCGATGGCCTATGTTGAGATGTTTGAGCGTGATTATTCGCGTCTGCAAGATGCCTTAAGTCGTTTGGATGTTTGTCCTCTGGGCTGTGGCGCTCTAGCGGGCACCGCCTATCCGATGGACCGCCAGCAAATTGCTAAAGACCTTGGTTTTCGCCGGGCAACCCGTAATAGCTTGGATTCGGTCTCAGATCGTGACCATGTGGTGGAACTGATTTCAACCGCCTCGATTAGTATGATCCACCTATCGCGGATGGCAGAAGATCTCATTTTCTATAACTCTGGCGAATCGGCTTTCTTAGATTTATCCGATCAAGTGACTTCTGGCTCATCGCTGATGCCACAGAAGAAAAATCCAGATGCCTTGGAGCTGATCCGTGGTAAAGCGGGCCGAGTATACGGTTCGCTGTCGGGCATCATGATGACCTTAAAAGCCTTGCCTTTAGCTTATAACAAAGACATGCAAGAAGATAAAGAAGGTTTATTTGATGCTTTAGACACTTGGGGTGACTGTTTAGCGATGGCTGAATTGGTGCTCGATGATATGGATGTGCACGAAGAAACCACCATTGAAGCGGCCAAAGGTGGTTACTCTAATGCCACCGAACTGGCAGATTATCTGGTTGCCAAAGGGATCCCGTTCCGTGAAGCCCACCATATTGTGGGCATTGCTGTGGTGACCGCGATTGAGAAAGGCGTGCCTTTAGAAGAGCTGAGCTTAGCCGAATTTAAAGAGCTCGCACCGGAAATTGAAAACGATGTTTATCCAAACTTGTCTCTTGAGTCCACTTTAGGCAAGCGTCAAGCTTTAGGTGGCGTGGCTCCGGAGCAGGTCGAGCATGCGCTAACTGAAGCTGAAACTCGTTTATCGAAACGCAATGTGAAAGGTCTATACGTTCGCTCTGCACGCATGACCGATTTAGATACCATCGAAGAGATGGTGAATTACTGGTCGCAAGCGGGTGAAAACCTGCCGCGCCCTCGCCCCGAGTTAGTGCAGGCAATCGGTGATTTTACGGTGAGTGAGCAAGCGGGTAAGGTGACCGGTTGTGCTTCACTTTATTTATACGACACTGGCTTAGCGGAAGTCCGCTCTTTAGGGGTGAACCCTAGTGCACAGCGCACGGGGCAGGGGCGAGCAATGGTTCAGCATCTGATGAAAAAAGCCAAGAAAATGGAAATCGAGAAGGTATTTGTATTAACTCGAGTGCCAGAATTTTTCATGAAGCTTGGCTTTAGCCCCACTTCGAAGAGCATGTTGCCAGAGAAGGTGATGAAAGATTGCGATATTTGTCCCCGTCAGCATGCTTGTGATGAAGTGGCTTTAGAGTTTATCCTTGATAACAAGACGCTGATCCATAAGCAAAATGTTGCTTAGATTGAGTCTATATTGAGTACTGCATAGAAGCCTCATCAGTTGATGGGGCTTTTTTTGGGGAAATGATTGGTGAGGTTAGCTAGCAAATTAGAGATTTTTATGGCCAAGTTGGTCAAGCGATTTGCTTGGGGGATTCACGGAAATCTACTCGTCAGCTAAACCAATGAGCAGGGTTTGAACATTCCTACTCATCCCTCTGACAACTAACTCATAGGAGTTATCAATAAGCCTGAATACCTCATGTTCTGCGTCACCACCATCAAAGTACAAACTAATCCAATGGCGCTTATTCATGTGATAACCTCGAGTAATCGAAGGATAAATATCCAATAATGCGTCAATTTGCTCGGGTTGGCACTTTAGGTTGATGCTCATCAATTCATTTTTCCATCCGACCAAGGCAAACATTTTCTTCCTTACCTTGAAGACAGGAACATCAGGTGCAAATGGCAAATCGAGCTCGGCTTCAGGCTTAGATAGCAGGTACTCTCTTAGTTCTTTGTAATCCAAGGTATCCCCCTTATATTGATAAACCAGCAAAATAACCCAAATACTGAGCGCTACATGTTATATCTAGCAGTGTATCTCAACTTGCTTCTCAAGTACTAAGAGATAAGTCTTCTTCCAAAACTACCAAATCTATAGCCGCCTGCCTAATTCAGACGCTTTAAGTAAACAAATGCAAACCAAAGTTTCTAAGATCTTACAGAGTGTAAAATACAAGGTCAGCGCTCAGGTGAGCGTTGTAATTAAATAAGTCTCGCGAGTACTTGATCGAGCAGATATGCATCACAGATGGAGATGTTTAAAGAACCATCGCGGTAAATGTTGTTGCGATAGAAGTGATATTGCTTAGGGCTTGGTTTCGACGGTTCTGAGTATGAGCCCGAGGTCTGATCGATAAGACTTAGCACCTGATGATTTGCGGGTGAATGAACGCCAGTTAGCCACCTGTTGGCAAATTAAGCCAGACCCTTGGTTTGCATTGCGCATGTTGTCAGTTGCTTCACCCTGACAATCGGTGTGTCTCGGTAAGCGCTTAAGCTTCGTCAATGCCAGCGCTATCCATTACTGCTTTAGTACCACTCTAATTTTTTATATCCATCCGGTGTTGCCCAACATGACTAAAAATTCTGGCGCCATCGAGTACCTGAGCATAGGGCATCGGATTATCACAATGTTCTAAGACGTAGTCGGTGAGTTTTTCAATGACGATGTTGAGTAGTAACTCCTGAGTCCATGGCTTGGCTAGGTAGTAGTTCAACCCTCCACGATTAATTGCTTCAATGGTATCGTGAAGTCCCGCTTGACCGGTTAATAGTATTTTTTTTGCTGCCTCGGTATTGGCTGTGTGGTTGAGATCAATGAGAAAGTCGATGCCAAGTTCGTCGGGCATGATATGGTCGGCTAAGATCAGCGCAAGCTTGCCCCCCTGTTGTTCAAAGTCGGTAATTGCCTCGCGTGCTTCGGCGACACTTTGAGCACCATCAATCACGAAAGGTGGACTTAAAGACATGATGTCGTGTAGTACACTGTCAAGTACTTCACGTTCATCATCAACACATAAAATCAGTAGTTGCTGCATGGTGAGACTCCTTAAGTCTTAATTCGGTTTTAGTGGTAAGCTAACAATGAATCGAGTGAATTGTCCGGGTTCAGATTCAACCTCTATCCTGCCATCATGTTGTCCGACAATTTGCTGGCAAACGGTAAGGCCGATCCCTAAACCAAAATTTCCTTCACGCTTGGTGGTAAAGTTCAACTCGAAAATTCTGTCGATAAGTTCTTGCTGCACTCCATCCCCATTGTCTTCAACGGTTACTTTGATAAGGGGCGGTGAGCCTTCAATATATTGGCTTGTTATTAATAGTTTGCCATTGGTGCCCATAGCATCGAGTGCGTTGGCAATCAAATTTGTCCATACCTGTTGTAAAGCGATTGGGTAACAACGATAGATAGGCAACAGGCCATAGTTACATTCCACCTCGAAATGACGTAGCCGATTTTCCAAAATAACTAAGGTTTCAGCTAAGCCTTCATTTAAGTCGGCTAAGACGGGTTGTTCTGGATCTTGACCTGCATAGTGCTTGAGACCTTTCACTAGGCCGGAAATTCGAGATGCGCAAACTTGAATATTACGCAGAAAATTACCGATCTGATGATAGCGTTCGAGCGCACCGATTAGCTCGTTATGGCTGCAGTTGGCTCGACATTCTAAATATTGCTGGCGCGTTTCTGGGTGGTCTAAGCCAATACTCACTGCTTTACGAGCATTGATGGCATCGCCAAACAGCTTGATACAATTTTTACTCCGCTGGCGGATATCGCTGGTGGACATTGGCGTCAGTGTTAAAGCCATTTTCAATAGCCGCTGCCCAAGCATTGTTTGTGAGTGGCTTAAGTTGCCTTCCAATATTTGCGGGAGTTGAGTCGCAATCGTGTCACTCCCTCTAATGATTGCCGCGACCGGGTTGTTAAGTTCGTGGGCGACACCGGAAATTAGTTGGCCTAGTACCGCCATCTTTTCTTTTTCGATCAGCTGTTCATGGGCAGAATCTAGTGAGTCCAAGGTGTTTTGCAAGGTTAGTTTGGTTTGAATACTTTTTTGTAAGCGCCGATTAAAATGCCGCAATAATAAATTGGTGAATAGGGGGAGTAATTGATTACTAGAATCTAGCACTTTGGCAAAGGTGGGTCGGTCGAGTTTGATGACATCGGTCTGCATTGAGGTGATACCACTGGTAAAACCAGGTTCACCAGTAACGAATGACATTCCGCCGACTAAGGAACCCGCTCTCATGCGAGCAACTTCTAATACTTTTCCTTCTTGCTGCTTATTAAGTACGACTTCTCCTTTGGCAATAAACCAAAGAAATTGATTGGCTTTCCCTTCTTGGGTAAGAATATGATTGGCACTATAAGTTCGACATAGGTGATCTTCGTCATTATCTTGAAAGAAAGTATATAGGGCGCTAATTACTTTATCGGATAACTGCTCATCACTCAGCTCAGTGTAATCAAAAAACGTGGCCCGAAATTGAGCCACTTTGGCGGCTAATTGCTTGGCGAGCCATTGTTGCTGAGGGGTGATTAGCGCTGCGACAGGCCAATGTTGCTCGATAGCTTGCAGCAATGTTGTCGAATTAACTTCGGGACCTAAGATTCCGCGTGGCTGAAAACTATTGACCCATTGACATAGTTGTTTTGCATCCGGGAGCTGATTGGCATACAGCAAAATTTGAAAAGTCGATTTATGCTGAGTGATTAAGACTTCTAATTGAGCAATATGGCTGGTTTGCTCGGTCAATAAGGCTAAGTCAATGACGACTAGCCGAAGTCGCTGATCGTTGAATAAAGTTTGTAAAGCTTTAGGGTCACTTATCGTATCTAATTGAGAAAACAGCCAAGGTCTTGTCGGCGCAGCAAATACAGCGGACCAATCTTGTTTGCTTAGTACCAATAAGCGGTATTTTTCGGTCATGGTGATCCACAACTATGTTAGTAGTTAATGATTATAGCCCTGTAAAAACTATGGTTTTGCGAGCTGCTTAATGGTTCGTCATCGTGATTTGGAATAATTGTTCAGCATTTACACAAAATTTGTGGTTTCGCTTGTTTTTTTACTTTGCCTGAGTATAATGGCGCGGCTCACTAAGTTAGTGGCTGAGTTGTTCTCGAACGGCTCATGCAGATAACTCAATTAAGTTGTCTGATAACAGTGCTTCCGATTTGGAAGCAAACGTTACTCGTCGCGCGCACTACCATCCCCAAATATTGGAATTGGATGTTGTTGGTGTGTGTTAGGTTCTTTAATTTTTAATTTGGAGCTCTGTAATGCAGAACCAAAGAATTCGAATCCGCTTGAAAGCATTTGATCACCGTCTGATCGATCAATCTACTGCGGAAATCGTAGAAACTGCCAAACGCACTGGCGCTCAGGTTCGTGGTCCTATTCCACTACCTACTCGTAAAGAGCGTTACACCATTCTTGTATCACCGCACGTGAATAAAGACGCGCGTGATCAGTATGAAATTCGCACCCACAAACGTCTTGTAGACATCGTTGAGCCAACTGATAAAACAGTTGACGCTTTGATGCGCCTTGACCTTGCTGCTGGTGTAGATGTGCAAATCAGCTTGGGCTAAACCTAAGTCTGACTAATAAGAGGTTTTTACAATGATTGGTCTAATCGGTCGTAAAGTTGGAATGACTCGCATCTTCACTGAAGAAGGCGTTTCAATTCCAGTTACCGTAATCGAATGTGAGCCAAACCGCGTTACTCGTGTTATCACTGAGGAAAGCGACGGTTATCGTGCTCTGCAAGTGACCACCGGCGCTAAAAAAGCAAGTCGCGTGAACAAACCAGAAGCAGGTCAATTTGCTAAAGCTGGTGTTGATGCGGGTCGTGGCCTGTGGGAATTCCGTCTAGCTGACGGTGAAGGTGAAGAAGTTGCTGTAGGCGGTGAGCTGAAAGTTGACTTGTTCAATGAAGTTAAAAAAGTAGACGTTACTGGTACATCTAAAGGTAAAGGGTTCCAAGGCGGTGTTAAACGCTGGAACTTTGCAACTCAAGATTTTACTCACGGTAACTCTTTGAGCCACCGTGCTCCTGGTTCTATTGGTCAAAACCAAAGCCCAGGTAAAGTATTTAAGGGCAAGAAGATGGCCGGTCATATGGGTGCAGAGCGTGTTACTACGCAAAACCTAGATGTCGTACGTGTTGATGTTGAACGTAACCTAATTTTGGTAAAAGGTGCTGTACCCGGCGCTACCAATGGTGACGTGATCGTTAAACCTGCTGTTAAAGCGTAACGTTAGGAGATAGTAATGGAATTGGTATTGAAAGACGCCCAAAGCGCTCTTGAAGTTTCCGAAACTACCTTCGGACGTGACTTTAACGAAGCGTTGATTCACCAGGTAGTGACTGCATATGCTGCAGGCTCACGCCAGGGGTCTCGTGCTCAGAAAACACGTTCTGAAGTATCAGGTGGTGGTAAGAAACCATGGCGTCAGAAAGGTACAGGCCGCGCGCGTGCCGGTACAATTCGTAGCCCAATTTGGCGTAGTGGCGGAGTAACCTTCGCAGCTAAGCCTCAAGATCACAGCCAAAAAGTTAACAAGAAAATGTACCGCGGCGCAATCCGCAGCATCTTGTCTGAACTTGTTCGTCAAGAACGTTTGATTGTGGTTGAAAAATTCAGCGTTGAAGCGCCTAAAACTAAAGAATTAGTTGCTAAGTTGAAAGAATTTGACTTGAACGATGTATTAATCGTGACTGGTGAAATTGATGAAAACTTATTCTTGGCCGCACGTAACCTCTACAAAGTAGACGTTCGTGATGTAGCTGGTATTGATCCAGTTAGCTTGATTGCTTTTGATAAAGTGTTGGTAACTGCTGATGCAGTGAAACAAATTGAGGAGTGGTTAGCATGATCAGCGAAGAACGTTTGTTGAAAGTACTAGTAGCTCCACATATCTCTGAAAAGAGCACTATGTCTGCTGAAGCCGATAATACTATCGTATTCAAAGTTGTGAACACCGCAACTAAAGCAGAAATCAAAGCTGCAGTTGAAAAATTATTCGAAGTTGAAGTGACAGGCGTTACTACCTTGAACCTTAAAGGTAAAACTAAACGTCACGGAGCACGTTTCGGCCGCCGTAACGACGTGAAGAAAGCGTATGTCACCTTAGCTGAAGGTTCTGACATCGACTTCACCGGTGCCGCAGAGTAAGAGGAGTTATCTTAAATGGCTATTGTAAAATGTAAGCCTACATCTGCTGGTCGTCGCCACGTTGTTAAAGTGGTAAACACTGACCTGCACAAAGGCAAGCCTTACGCTCCTTTGTTGGAGAGTAAGTCGAAGTCTGGTGGTCGTAACAACCGCGGTGTAATTACCGTTCGTCACATCGGTGGTGGTCATAAACAACACTACCGTTTGATTGACTTCAAACGAAATGATAAAGATGGCATTCCTGCGAAAGTAGAACGTCTTGAATATGATCCAAACCGCAGTGCTCACATTGCTTTGGTATTGTACGCAGATGGTGAACGCCGTTACATTTTGGCACCTAAGGGTGTAAAAGCAGAAGCTAAACTGATGTCTGGTGTTGACGCACCGATTGAAGCTGGTAACTGTTTACCAATGCGCAACATCCCAGTAGGTTCTACTGTTCATGCAGTTGAATTGAAGCCTGGTAAAGGTGCTCAATTAGCACGTTCTGCTGGTGCTTACGCTCAAATTATTGCGCGTGATGGTGCGTATGTAACTCTACGTTTGCGTAGCGGTGAAATGCGAAAAGTATTATCTGATTGTCGTGCTACTTTAGGCGAAGTGGGTAATGGTGAGCATATGTTACGTAAACTTGGTAAAGCTGGTGCAACGCGCTGGCGTGGTGTTCGTCCTACCGTTCGCGGTGTGGTCATGAACCCAGTTGATCACCCACACGGTGGTGGTGAAGGTCGTACATCTGGTGGCCGTCATCCAGTTACTCCATGGGGTGTACCTACCAAAGGTTACAAAACTCGTAAAAATAAGAGTACGGATCAATATATCGTACGCCGTCGTTCTAAGAAATAAGGGGAATCGCCATGCCACGTTCTCTCAAGAAGGGTCCATTCATTGACCTACACTTGTTGAAGAAGGTAGAGAAAGCGGTGGAAAGCGGGGACAAGAAACCATTGAAAACTTGGTCTCGTCGCTCAATGATCATTCCACAAATGATCGGTTTGACCATCGCTGTCCATAATGGTCGTCAGCACGTTCCAGTATTTGTTACCGATGAAATGATCGGTCATAAACTGGGTGAATTCGCGCCAACTCGCACTTATCGCGGCCATGCTGCTGATAAGAAAGCGAAGAAGAAGTAGGAGTTAGATGATGGAAGCTTTAGCTAAACACCGTTTTGCTCGTGGTTCTGCGCAGAAAGCACGCCTGGTTGCAGATCAAGTACGTGGTCTACCAGTTGAAAAAGCACTTGTTACGTTGCAATTCAGCAGCAAGAAAGCAGCAGGACTTGTTAAAAAAGTTCTAGAATCTGCGATTGCTAATGCTGAGCACAACGAAGGTGCAGATATCGACGAGTTAAGAGTTGCCAAAATCTTTGTTGATGATGGTCCAACTTTAAAGCGTATTCGTCCTCGTGCTAAAGGCCGAGCCGACCGTATTATCAAGCGTACCAGCCACATCACTGTGGTTGTATCTGATAACTAGGAGATAAGCAATGGGTCAGAAAGTACATCCTAATGGTATTCGCCTAGGTATCGTAAAGCCATGGAATTCAACCTGGTATGCCGATAAAGGTGAATACGCAGACAATCTTTTTAGCGACCACAAAGTACGTCAATTCTTAACTAAAGAATTGAAAAGTGCTTCTGTTTCTCGCATTACTATTGAACGCCCTGCCAAGAGCATCCGTGTGACTATTCACACTGCTCGTCCAGGTGTTGTGATTGGTAAAAAAGGTGAAGACGTTGAAAAACTTCGCAAGAACGTCGCTAAATTAGCGGGCGTACCTGCGCAAATCAACATCTCAGAAGTTCGTAAGCCTGAGTTAGATGCGAAATTAGTAGCAGATTCTATCTCTAGTCAACTAGAACGTCGTGTTATGTTCCGTCGCGCTATGAAGCGTGCCGTGCAAAATGCAATGCGTCTAGGCGCTAAAGGTATCAAGGTTCAAGTTAGTGGTCGTTTAGGCGGAGCAGAAATTGCTCGTGCTGAATGGTATCGTGAAGGTCGTGTGCCATTGCATACACTTCGTGCTGATATTGATTACTCAACTTCAGAAGCGTTGACTACCTACGGTATCATCGGCGTTAAAGTTTGGATCTTTAAAGGTGAAGTTCTTGGCGGTATGCCAGTGGCTGCAGCTCCTGAAGCTCCTTCTAAGCCGAAGCGCGGTAACAAGCGCAACGCTAAATAGGAGAACCGGGAATGTTACAACCAAAACGAACTAAATTCCGTAAGCAATTTACAGGTCGTAACCGTGGTCTAGGCAAAGGACAAGACGTGTCTTTTGGCGACTTCGGTTTAAAAGCGACTGGTCGTGGCCGTCTTACTGCTCGTCAAATCGAAGCAGCACGTCGTGCAATGACTCGTCACATTAAACGTCAAGGTAAAATCTGGATCCGTGTATTCCCAGACAAACCGATTACCAAAAAGCCACTCGAAGTTCGGATGGGTAAAGGTAAAGGTAACGTAGAATACTGGGTAGCCCAAATTCAGCCAGGCAAAGTCCTGTATGAAATGGACGGCGTAGCAGAAACACTTGCTCGTGAAGCTTTCGAGCTTGCCGCGCGTAAGTTACCTATTAGCACTACATTTGTAACGCGGACGGTGATGTGATGTTAGCTAACGAACTTAAAGATAAAAGTGTTGAAGAGCTTAAAGCTGAGCTACTTAACCTGCTTCGTGAGCAATTTAACTTGCGTATGCAAGCAAGTACTGGCCAATTAGCTCAAACACATTTGCTTAAAAACGTACGTCGCGATATCGCGCGTGTGAAAACTATTCTGAATCAGAAGGCAGGTGCGTAATGAGCGATATCCGTACATTGCAAGGTAAAGTAGTTAGCAACAAAATGGAGAAATCTATTATTGTTGCTATTGAACGCCAGGTTAAACACCCTATCTATGGGAAATATACCAAGCGTACTACTAAGCTACACGTTCATGATGAAGCCAATGTTGCCGCAGAAGGCGATGTAGTGAGCATCAAAGAATGTGCGCCAATCTCTAAGACTAAGTCTTGGACTTTGGTAGACGTAATAGTTAAAGCCTAAATTTAGGTCTTAAACTATAAAAAAGGCTCCTATTTGGGAGCCTTTTTACATTTAACTATATGATTAAAGCGGTAATTATTGTCTTTGCTGCATCAATAACTCATCCCTCCTCAATTTCTGGTGTTGGTTAACTGCAAGTTGTCATCCTCACCGGCACTATCTGTCACAATCTGATTTGTTGTTTAGGGTTATTCGGTTCGATTCATGGGTAAACAAAAGCTAGCCAATCTTCGGAAAGCTAAAACCGGGAGTGTGCGACCGCTGCTGGTAAGTTTATGTTGCATAAACTGCGCATTGCCGCGGTTGTAGGGGTCACGCTACTACTAACGATACTGTATTTGAAAGCAAAGCCCGAACTATACCAGGCGACTTCTACCGTGAAACTGGGCTACTGGCCCGAGGAAATGCTGCTGGTTAAGCATGACCTTGCGTCGCAAGCTACGGGCTCTTTTAATACAGAGCTCGAAATTCTTCGTTCTAAGTTAATCGCTTCTCGGGTCATTGAACAATTGGATTTATTGCATTATTCAGCATTTTTACATCAAGCGATTCAACCCTGGTTTTATTGATGGGAACGACTAAGCCAAGGTCATAGTAATCAGTTGGTTAACACTGGCTTATTGACAAAAGCACAGCTATTGAAGCAATTTACACAGGGTTTAACGATCACTCCTATCGTGACCACTCAAATGGTTAAAATCAGCTTTAGCAGCTGGGATCCTCAACTAGCTCAACAAGTATCTGTGGCAGTGGCAAAAGCCTACATTGATTATCGCCATGCGGTGAGTGAAACAGCTAGCAAGCGTTCTATGGTATGGCTTATAGAGGAATGGAGCCGTGTACCAACGGCAGGGCAGGTTTTGGATCCGCCGTTGCTATTCTCTGGACGGGATCACATGGTATTGATGCGGTGTCTGGGATATATATTAGATCGCTTGAAATACGCAGAGAGCTTGAAGCGCTCGCGGCCACGCATACGGAGAAGCCCAACTTATCGATTGCGCTGTATTATCCGAACCGGTGAGTGGCAGCTAGCAAATTCTTAGCCTGCTTATTGCGGTTTTTACGGCTTTTATTATCAGTTCCCTTGTGGTTTTGTTTAAGCAAACCTTGGCCCAGGGTTTTGCGTGTCGCGAGCCATTGGAGGGAGTGCTGGATGTTGAGGTTATTGCCGAAGTACCTAAACTGAAAGGACGCAATCAGCAGTGGTTTGTGCAAGGTATTAATCCTTGGTTGAATGAGCCCTTAAGGGCATTGCCTGGGAGCTTACAGATGCGTCCCAATGGTGGACAACTGGTATTGTTTTATTCTGCTTTAGAGGGGGAAGGCAAGACGAGTTTAGTGATACAAACTGCTACTGCATGTAGTGAAGTTGAAAAAGTATTGCTGATTGATGCTGATCTACATCGAGCTTCGGCTTCTGTTTGTTTAAACTATTCTTTCGCTTAGCCCAGCTTAACTTATTTATTGGCCAGAACCCATTCAGTTGCACAATCTATTCATCGGGATCCACAACTTGGATTTGATGTATTAAACGCTGGTTTGATTGGGCCAGATTCCGCATCTTTACTAGCATCGAAAAAATTTAGATTACTGCTCACTGGCCTGCGTCAACATTATGATCGCGTTTTGCTTGACACCGGAGCCGTTGCAGGTGTCCGATGCGATGCTCATAGGGGGTCGGTTGATGCGATTTCTTTGGTAATTGAAGCAGAGCGAACCGATATTCAGTCGCTGAAACGAACGCTAAATAAATTTACTCAGGCTGGACTCGAACCTGCAGGAGTGACTTTAAATAAGGTTGCTACTCGGCATCGGACTGACAGTGTTTCACCCTCGCCATACCGTTGATTAAATGTAGTTTAGTTGCATCTATTGACGCTAAAACCTGATCACCAGAGAGGCTAATTTGGTCAGTTGAGGTGGAGTGTTTATAGCTTTTGTTATATGGTTGTGCCGCATTATATAGGAAGGGCCCATGCCAGCTATCCACAACACTACGCAGCCTGCTTTCAGTTACCTCGATTTTGAACGTGAAGCTTGGGCAACACTCCGCCAATCGGTTCCGCTTACCCTTAATGAAACCGATTTAGAAAACATTCGCGGGATTAATGAAGCTTTATCATTACAACAGGTATGTGATATTTATTTGCCCTTATCGCGTTTGCTCAATCTCTACGTGAAGGCCCGACAAAATCGCCGTGAAGTTCTTGCAGACTTTTTAGGCAGTGCTAAACATGTACCATACATTATTGGTGTTTCCGGCAGTGTAGCTGGAGGTAAAAGCACCACTTCAAGGATTTTGCAGGCGCTATTGCAACGTTGGCCGGAACATCCAAAGGTCGATATTGTTACGACTGATGGATTTCTTTACCCCAATGAAGAGCTAGAAGCCAAGGGCTTAATGCAACGCAAAGGATTTCCTGAAAGCTATGATAAAAAAGCACTTTTGGCTTTTGTCGCGGCCTTGAAAGCGGGACAGCCGAAGGTGAGCGCCCCGATCTATTCCCATTCATCATATAACATTGTGAAAGGTCGGCGGGTTGAGGTAGAGCAGCCTGACATCGTCATTTTGGAAGGCTTGAATGTGCTGCAATCGGCAGAAGGGCAGCCAGGACAACAGCGGCCACTATACGTATCCGATTACCTCGACTTCTCCATCTTTGTAGACGCAGAGCCTAGCCTATTGGAAGTGTGGTATGTGGACCGCTTTAAAAAATTACGCGGTAGTGCTTTCACCAACCCCGATAACTACTTCCATCATTATGCAAAATTAGATGAAACGCATGCCGCTAAGATTGCGGCACAAATTTGGACCAGTATCAACTACGTTAATTTAGTTGAAAATATTTTGCCGACTCGTGAGCGCGCCGATCTGATTTTGGAAAAGGGGCCAAATCACGAGGTGAGTCGAGTACGGTTGAGAAAATGAGTGTTGAGCAATCTTTTATTCGTAACGCTAGCCTTAAGCATTTAAATAGTTTTGGGCTTGAGCTAAAAGCAGATTACCTGTTTGAATTAGAACAGGTACAACAGTTACCAGCCTTGTTTGAGTGGGTGAAGGCCAAGCAATTAAGTTGGCTGATTATTGGGGGCGGCTCAAATCTATTATTAACAGAAGACTTTAAGGGTTTAGTTATCCTTAATCGGCTGCGAGGGCTCCAAGTCGAGGATAACGCGCAAGCGATTCAGTTAACTGTTGCGGCTGGGGAAGACTGGCAGCACCTTGTGCAGTGGACGATTTCGCATGGCCTACCCGGTTTAGAAAATTTGGCCTTGATCCCAGGAACTGCTGGTGCGGCACCGGTGCAAAACATTGGTGCCTATGGTTTAGAGTTTGCCGATTGTTGTCATGCCGTGAGCTATTTTTCGTTTGACGATTTTAGTGTTCAACGGTTAACTGCAGCGGAGTGCGAGTTTGGTTATCGGGATAGTATTTTCAAACAGCGCCTAAAAAATCAGGGCTTAATTACCGAGGTAGAGTTATCGCTTGCAAAAGCATGGCGAGCCTCGATTCATTACGCTGGACTCGATCGATTAGCCCCAAGTGCCAGTGCACAGCAGGTATTTGATACCGTTTGTCAGCTTAGAAAGGCTAAGCTCCCCAATCCAACTTTACTGGGTAACGCGGGGAGTTTTTTCAAGAACCCAGTCATTGCTCAGGAGCAAGTCGATAGTTTAGTGAACCAGTACCCTAAATTAGTACATTATCCAGCCGCCGGCGGACAGAGAAAGTTGGCAGCTGGTTGGTTAATCGACCATTTAGGCTTGAAAGGCTATCGTATTGGAGACGCAGCGGTGCATCAAGAGCAAGCATTAGTATTAGTCAATCACGGGCATGCTAGTGCTGCGCAATTATTGAGCTTATGCCAATACATTCGAAACCAAGTTTGGCAGGCATTTGGCATTGTGCTTGAGCCGGAAGTGCGGTTTATTGGGGCCGATGGTGAAGTGGCACCGGATTCGGTGTTGGGGCGACCCAATGAATGAAGATAAGGCCTATCGCCTCATTCAATACTTAGCAAATGGTGAGTTTTGCTCAGGTGAGCGCTTAGCGCAACTGTTGGCCGTATCAAGAACCACCGTAGCGACTTATGTTAAACAATTTGGTCAGCTGGGTTTGGATATCTTTAGCGTGAAAGGTAAAGGCTATCGTTTAGTTCAGCCCTTATCTTTACTTGATATCGACCGTCTGCAAGCCGAGCTTTCCGTTCATTCACCTAAATTACTACATCAAGTGGATTCAACCAATGCCTGGTTGAATCGCCATCAGGCTGAGCTGAGCCATGGTCAGTTAGTGATGACCGAATATCAAAGTGCAGGACGCGGGCGTCGCGGCCGGGCCTGGCAAACCCCTTATGCGGGACAGCTTTGTATGTCTTTATTGTGGTGCTTGCAAGATGGTATTGAAGCCGCAATGGGGCTGAGCCTTGCCGTTGGTTTAGCTATCGTCGAGGCGTTAGAAGCAGAGGGTTATCGAGATCTCGGCTTAAAATGGCCGAATGACATCTATCTTGGTTCGGCAAAATTGGGTGGCGTGCTTATTGAAATGCAAGGGCAGGCGAATAGCACGGTGAATCTAGTGATTGGTTTGGGGGTCAATGTCCGCGTTACGGAGTCGAAGGGGCAGTTGATAGACCAAGCTTTTGCGCAACTCGAAGTCGCGGGCGAACCGACGGTTGATCGAACTGCATTAACAATTGCTATCGTCCACTCGCTCAATCAGATGTTTGACATATTTAAAGAGCAGGGTTTTGTTGCCTTGCAACAACGTTGGAATCGCTACGATATTTTTCGCGATAAAAATGTAACGTTGCACTTTTCCGAACACAAACAAGTCTCTGGGATAGCAAAAGGCGTTGACCGACAAGGTCAATTATTAGTTGAACAAGAGAGTGGTTTACAAGCCTATATGGCCGGAGAAGTGTCACTTCGTGGCCAATAAATGAGCCTAATGGCTGATTTTTGCGCGTTTGCACCTTTCCTGCAGTTTTTTTTGTATTTGCTTGTTGCATTTAATAAAGGCATTACATAGAATGCGCAGCACTTAAGCGATGCCGATTTAGCTCAGTTGGTAGAGCAACTGACTTGTAATCAGTAGGTCGCCAGTTCGACTCCGGCAATCGGCACCATCTCTTAAGTAGGCTTCACCTTGTATTTATAGGTGATTGTGTGGGGGGGTTCCCGAGTGGCCAAAGGGAGCAGATTGTAAATCTGCCGCGAAAGCTTCGATGGTTCGAATCCGTCCCCCCCCACCATTATTTTTGGTAGTAGGTCGTCTTCCAAAAGGTTTGATGCGGGCATCGTATAATGGCTATTACCTCAGCCTTCCAAGCTGATGATGCGGGTTCGATTCCCGCTGCCCGCTCCAATGCTGATATAGCTCAGTTGGTAGAGCGCACCCTTGGTAAGGGTGAGGTCGGCAGTTCGAATCTGCCTATCAGCACCACTCCTTTTCAAGTCTCCCTATTACTTTTTACCGTTCGGTAAACGCAAACCAATGGTGCTTTGGTGCCAATGACCTTTATCCAGAGGGACTATTATGTCTAAAGAAAAATTTGAACGTAATAAACCGCATGTAAACGTTGGTACTATTGGCCACGTTGACCACGGTAAAACAACTTTAACAGCGGCTATTACTAACGTATTGGCAAAAGTATACGGCGGTGAAGCAAAAGATTTCGCAGCAATCGATAACGCTCCAGAAGAGCGCGAGCGTGGTATTACAATCTCAACTTCACACGTTGAGTACGATACACCGACTCGTCACTATGCACACGTTGACTGTCCTGGACACGCCGACTATGTGAAAAACATGATTACCGGTGCTGCACAAATGGACGGCGCTATCTTAGTAGTTGCTTCTACCGATGGCCCAATGCCACAAACGCGTGAGCACATTCTGCTTTCTCGTCAGGTAGGTGTACCTTACATCATCGTATTCATGAACAAATGTGACATGGTAGATGATGAAGAGCTTCTAGAATTAGTAGAAATGGAAGTACGTGAACTTCTATCAGAATACGAATTCCCTGGTGATGACTTACCAGTGATTCAAGGTTCAGCTTTGAAAGCCCTAGAAGGCGAAGAAGCATGGGAAGCAAAAATCATTGAGCTTGCAGAAGCTTTAGATTCTTACATTCCAGAGCCAGAGCGTGACATCGACAAGCCATTCCTACTACCAATTGAAGATGTATTCTCAATTTCAGGTCGTGGTACCGTGGTAACCGGTCGTGTTGAGCGTGGTATCATCAAAGTTTCAGAAGAAATTGAAATTGTTGGTATCAAAGAAACCACCAAAACAACTTGTACTGGTGTTGAAATGTTCCGCAAATTGCTTGACGAAGGTCGTGCAGGTGAGAACTGTGGTATTTTGTTACGTGGTACCAAGCGTGATGACGTCCAACGTGGTCAAGTATTGGCGAAACCAGGTTCAATTACTCCACACACCAAGTTCGAAGCTGAAGTATACGTACTAAGCAAAGATGAAGGTGGTCGTCACACACCATTCTTCAAAGGTTACCGTCCACAGTTTTACTTCCGTACAACTGACGTAACTGGTGCGGTAGAGCTTCCAGAAGGCGTAGAAATGGTTATGCCTGGCGACAACTTGAAATTTGTTGTTGAGCTAATCTGCCCAATCGCGATGGACGAAGGTTTACGCTTCGCAATCCGTGAAGGTGGCCGTACAGTAGGTGCGGGTGTTGTAGCTAAAATCTTCGAATAAGAAGTTAGCACAAGCAAGAAAGGTCGCTTAGGCGGCCTTTTTTATTGCCTCAAGAAAAGTAAGCGTGATTATTCTGCTTGTTAGAATAGCTCCAAGTTGATTGTGCGCACGCCAAGGCGTTTCAGCGTACCTCGCTTAGGGTGTCGTCCTGAGACAGCGGAGCAGCTGCAGGTCACTAATACCAAGCTAACTCATCATCGGTTGATTTTTGCTCGCTAAATCACCACTAACAGCTTGATTTATCTCGTATTAGAGCCACGAGTGACTGTGCTCCATGGCTGCTTATCGGCAGATTTATTCTGCGCAATAAGTTGATCCCAGATTGGTAGAAGTCGGTTCGGTAAATGCCGCTAAGCAGGCGCGGAAGAGTTTATCCGGAAAAATTGGCTGAAGCGGGTGTTGACTATTCTTTTCTGACAATGAAAATGCTAGATTGATGCTTAATCTGCGCCGCAACTTAGAGCTTTAAGCTAAGCCACTAAGGTAAGAGATCCTAGTAAAGTTTAAGAGGTAAGCCTAGTTTTTATATGACCCTATTGCTGATTTATCTTGTTATTGCTATCGGTGTTTCATTTGTATGTTCGATTCTTGAGGCGGTGCTGTTATCGATCACACCAAGTTATGTTGCCACCCTGCATAAACAAGACCCTGTAAAAGGACAAGCTCTGACAAAGGTAAAAGATAATCTAGAGCATTCCATTGCCTGTATTTTGATCCTGAATACCTTTGCCCATACCATGGGAGCCGCTGGCGTGGGTTCTCAGGCCCTGCAAGTATTTGGCCCCAAGTGGGAAAGCCTGATTGCAGTGTTACTGACTCTGGCCATCTTGTATTTTTCTGAAATCATCCCAAAAACATTAGGCGCGAATTACTGGCGGGTGTTAGCGTATCCATCGGCAAAACTGATTTCCTTGTTAACAAAACTGGTGTACCCACTGGTATGGCTGTCGGGTTATATCACCTGCATATTCCGACGCGATGAAACGGATAGTATCAGCCGAGAAGAGATCCAGGCCTTTACCACATTGGGTTATGAAGGCGGTGCGCTGGCAAAACAAGAGAGTATGCTATTAGCTAATATTCTTGGCTTGAGGGAGCGCATTACTCAGCAAATTCTGACCCCGCGCACCGTTGTGCATGCCTTTGAGCAAGACGACTCGGTGAATCAGGCGCTGGATAATGAAATGACTCCGCGCTTTAGTCGCTTTCCGGTTTACAAAGATAACATCGACAGTATTGTTGGTGTGATCAGTCACCGCAGTCTTGCCGAGCTGGCTCGCCGTGGGAAGGGGGACCAAACGCTGCGAAGTATACTGCAACCGATCCATCGTGTGTCTGAGAAGCTACCCTGTTTGCAATTATTGGATTTGTTTATTTCACGTAAAGAACACCTTTTTGTTGTGGAAGATCAATATGGTCAGACCGCTGGGATAGTGAGTTTGGAAGATGTGATCGAGACTTTACTGGGCCGAGAAATTGTTGACGAGACCGATGTGGTGGAAGATATGCAGCAGTTTGCCAAGGCTCAGTTCCGTGATCGTTTAAGGCGGAACGGTAAGCGAGTTAAATGAAACCCCAAGAAACCCGCTCCGTCCCACAATCTTGGCACTATTTTGCCAATTTAAGGGTTACAATCTTTAAACAAAGTGCCTATAATGTCGGGCTTCGTACTATAGGGGTGTAGTTCCAATGGCAGAACGTCGGATTCCAAATCCGAATGTTGGGAGTTCGAATCTCTCCACCCCTGCCACTATCCCTTTATAGAAGGGATTTTTGATTTTGTGGGATTATTTGCAGGTTGTTTGATGAGTACCAGTACTGAAAACCAAAGTGGGTCGTTAGATGGCCTAAAATGGGCCTTAGCGGCTCTAATTTTAATCGCCGCTGTGGTAGGTAACTACCTATACACAGATATCTCGGTATTAGTTCGTGTGCTTGGCGTAGTCATCGCAGCCGTTGCTGCACTCGCTATTGCTTCACAAACTAATAAAGGCAAGCAAGCTTTTGTCTTTGCTAAAGAATCGCGTATGGAAGTGCGTAAGGTTATCTGGCCAACTCGTCAAGAAGCCATTCAAACTACCATGATTGTATTAGCTGCTACTGCATTCATGTCGCTAATTTTATGGGGATTAGACGCCATCTTAGTTCGTCTGGTTGCCTTTGTTACAGGGGTGAGTATCTAATGACTGAAGAGCGCAAATTACGTTGGTACGTGGTCCAAGCATTCTCTGGCTATGAAGGGCGCGTATCTAAGTCGTTAAAAGAATATATTCAAATCCATGCGATGGAAGATTCTTTTGGTGAAATCTTGGTCCCGACTGAAGAAGTCGTAGAGATGCGCGCGGGTCAAAAACGTAAGAGCGAGCGTAAATTCTTTCCCGGTTATGTTCTGGTGCAAATGGAGCTTAACGATGAAAGTTGGCACCTTGTGAAAAGTGTGCCGCGGGTATTAGGTTTCATTGGTGGTACTGCTGAGCGTCCGGCACCCATTTCTGATAAAGAAGCTCAGGCCATTCTTGATCGTTTGGATGAAACCAGCGATAAGCCAAGACCTAAGACATTATTCGAACCAGGCGAAGTGGTTCGGGTTACCGACGGTCCTTTTGCCGACTTCAATGGTACCATCGAAGAAGTGGATTACGAAAAGAGCCGGGTGAAAGTATCAGTATTGATCTTTGGTCGGGCAACTCCTGTCGAGTTGGAATTTGGCCAGATCGAGAAAGGTTGATAAAAACTAAACAATTGGTTGTTTTTAGGGCAGAGGATCGCTTATAATCCGCTGCCCTTTGTTCCATCGGGAAGCCAACTGCACTTGCAGGAGGCGTTTGAACCCAAAATAAGGTAAATCTAAAATGGCTAAAAAAGTCCAAGCTTATATTAAGCTTCAAGTTGCTGCGGGTGCCGCAAACCCGTCACCACCAGTTGGTCCTGCTCTAGGTCAACACGGTGTAAACATCATGGAATTCTGTAAAGCGTTTAACGCAAAAACAGATTCAATTGAGAAAGGCGCGCCAGTACCAGTTGTTATTACTGTGTATGCTGATCGCTCTTTCACTTTTGAAACTAAAACTCCACCTGCTTCGTACTTGCTGAAAAAAGCTGCAGGTATTAAGTCTGGTTCTAGTGTTCCAAATAAAACTAAAGTTGGTACTGTAACGCGTGCTCAACTTGAAGAGATTGCTAACACTAAAGCTGTCGACATGACCGGTGCTGATTTAGACGCAATGGTTCGTTCAATTGAAGGATCTGCCCGCGCGATGGGCTTGGTTGTAGAGGGCTAATACGATGGCGAAAATTTCTAAGCGCATGCGTGCGATCAACGAAAAAGTTGATTCAACAAAAGAATACTCAATCAACGAAGCGGTAGCGCTTCTTCAAGAACTGGCTTCTGCTAAATTTCTTGAAAGTGTTGATGCCTCAGTAAACTTGGGTGTAGATCCTCGTAAATCAGACCAAAACGTACGTGGTGCAACTGTACTACCTCACGGTACTGGTCGTAACGTTCGCGTTGCAGTATTTACTCAAGGTGCAAACGCTGAAGCTGCTACAGAAGCCGGTGCCGATATCGTTGGTATGGATGACTTAGCGGCAAAAGTTAAAGCCGGTGAAATGGACTTCGACGTTGTGATTGCATCTCCAGATGCAATGCGCGTTGTGGGTCAACTAGGTCAAATCCTAGGTCCACGCGGTTTGATGCCTAACCCTAAAGTGGGTACGGTTACACCAAATGTTGCTGATGCGGTTAAATTAGCGAAAGCGGGTCAAATTCGTTACCGCAACGACAAAAACGGCATTATCCATACTACTATTGGTAAAGTTGATTTTGAAGCTGACAAGTTAAAAGAAAACTTGGAAGCGTTGGTTGTTGCTCTTCGCAAAGCGAAACCAGCTCAGTCTAAAGGTCAGTTCATCAAGAAAGTTAGCTTGTCTACCACCATGGGTGCTGGTTTAGCTATTGATGTTGCGACTTTAGATATTCAAGCTTAATATTTACAGAGCGTGATATTTATACTATAATTTCGCGCTTTGTAATTATGGGTCAGGGCTTCGGCCCTCATCCAAGACCGTAGGTGCTTATTATGAGCTTAATTTCCTACGTAGATGGTGAGGAAACCCAAGAATAATTATTTATTCTGGAACACCAAGCCGTAAAGGTCTCTAATTCTTAGGATTAGAGGAAAGTAAACACCAGATTTATCTGGTATTGGAATCCAGGAGTAAAGCCAATGGCATTAAGACTCGAAGACAAGAAGCAAATTGTCGCTGACGTCAACGAAGCTGCCAAAGGTGCACTTTCTGCAGTAGTTGCTGATTCACGTGGCGTAACTGTAGGTGCGATGACTTCATTGCGTGCTAAAGCGCGTGAAGCTGGCGTATCTATGCAAGTGGTACGTAATACCCTTGCCCGCCGTGCAGTAGCTGGCACAGACCTAGAATGTCTCTCTGAGTCATTCATCGGTCCTACTTTGATTGCCTTCTCTAACGAGCACCCCGGTGCCGCAGCGCGTCTGTTAACAGACTTCGCTAAAGAGCAAGAAAAATTCGAAGTGCGTGCAGCAGCATTTGAAGGTGCATTAGCAGACGTAAACGTTCTTGCAAAACTACCAACTTACGACGAAGCAATTGCCAAGTTAATGGCAACTATGAAAGAAGCTTCAGCTGGCAAGTTGGTTCGCACTCTGGCCGCATTACGCGACCAAAAAGAGGCAGAAGCAGCATAATTTGCTTGTTGCTACATTATCTTATAAATTTAATTGAATTTAGGAATTTGAGTCATGTCTATCACTAAAGACCAAATTATCGAAGCTGTTGCTGAAATGTCAGTAATGGACGTTGTTGAACTAATCGAAGCTATGGAAGAGAAGTTCGGCGTATCTGCTGCTGCAGCTGTTGCTGTTGCTGGTGACGCTGGTGCGGCTGCTGAAGAGCAAACCGAATTTGACGTAATCTTAACTGCTGCTGGCGCAAACAAAGTATCTGCTATTAAAGCGGTACGTGCTGCTACCGGTCTTGGCTTGAAAGAAGCGAAAGGTTTAGTTGATTCAGCTCCTGCTGCTGTTAAAGAAGCAGTATCTAAAGAAGAAGCTGAAGCGCTTAAAGCTGCTCTTGAAGAAGCTGGTGCTTCTGTTGAAGTTAAGTAATCTGCTTATAAGTAGATTGCAGCCTTTATAGGCTATGGCTGGTGGTTATTTAACCACCGGCCTTTTTGCGCTGTAGGACGTCGTCTTTTTTATCACCGTTTTAGATGGTGCGTCTAGCAAAAAATTTAGGTGGGAAACATCTAAATACAAGACAAACGGTACGTAAGAACTGTCCCAGATTTTTTGCGGACAGAGTGGGTCACTTATCAGCGAGCTGAGGAACCATATGGTTTACTCTTATACAGAGAAAAAACGCATTCGTAAGGACTTTGGAAAACGTCCTCAAGTAGTGGACACGCCTTACCTGCTTTCAATACAGCTTGACTCTTTTGAGAAATTCATAGAGATCGATCCTGAAGGCGAGTATGGGCTGGAAGCTGCATTCCGCAGTGTATTCCCGATTGCCAGTTATTCAGGATATTCAGAGCTACAGTACGTTAGCTATCGTCTTGGCGAGCCGGTGTTTGACGTTAAAGAATGTCAAATTCGTGGAGTCACCTACTCTGCTCCCTTGCGCGTTAAATTGCGTTTAGTGTTGTTTGACCGTGAAGCTCCGGCTGGCACGGTGAAAGACATCAAAGAGCAAGAAGTTTACATGGGTGAAATTCCCTTGATGACAGGTAACGGTACTTTTGTAATTAACGGTACCGAGCGTGTTATCGTATCCCAACTACACCGTAGCCCGGGTGTGTTTTACGACCACGATCGTGGTAAAACGCATTCATCAGGTAAGGTCTTATATAACGCTCGCGTTATTCCTTACCGCGGTTCGTGGTTAGATTTCGAATTCGATCCGAAAGATAATTTATTTGTTCGTATTGACCGTCGTCGCAAACTACCGGCCTCGATCATTTTGCGTGCTTTAGAAATGACCACCCAAGAAATCTTGGCAACTTTCTTCGATACCACCACCTTTGAATTGAAGGATGGCAAGGTGTTGATGGAGTTAGTGCCATCTCGCTTACGCGGTGATACGGTTTCTTTTGATGTGATCTTGAATGGCGAAGTTTTAATTGAAACTGGTCGCCGGGTGACAGCTCGTCACATTCGTCAATTGGAAAAATCTGGTATTGAGCAGATTGAAGTCCCAGTCGAGTACCTTGCCGATAAAGTGCTTGCGGAAGACTACGTTGATGAAGCCACTGGTGAAATCATTGCAGAAGCAAACAGCGAATTAAACTTAGAGTTGATCGCAGCTTTAGCGCAAGCGGGTTATTCGATGTTGAAAACCATCTATACCAATGACTTGGATAATGGTTCATTCATCTCGGATACTTTACGTGTAGATTCATCGACTAATCGTCTTGAGGCCTTAGTTGAAATTTACCGCATGATGCGCCCAGGTGAGCCACCAACAAAAGATGCTGCCGAAGCACTATTCGAGAACTTGTTCTTTAATGGTGACCGTTATGACTTATCTACTGTTGGCCGTATGAAGTTCAACAGTCGTGTTGGTCGTGACGACGGACGAGTTGCTGGTGTGCTCGACAAAGACGACATCATTAAAGTGATGCAAATGCTGATCGAGATCCGCAATGGTCGTGGTGAAGTCGATGATATCGATCACCTCGGTAATCGTCGTATCCGTAGCGTTGGTGAAATGGCCGAAAACCAATTCCGTGTTGGTTTAGTTCGTGTAGAGCGTGCAGTTAAAGAGCGTTTGAGTCTCGGTGATCTTGACGCCTTGATGCCACAAGACTTAATTAACGCCAAGCCGATTTCGGCTGCGGTAAAAGAGTTCTTTGGTTCCAGCCAATTGTCGCAATTTATGGACCAAAACAACCCGCTTTCTGAAGTAACACACAAACGTCGTGTTTCTGCCTTAGGCCCGGGTGGTTTGACTCGCGAACGTGCTGGCTTTGAAGTACGTGACGTACACCCAACGCACTATGGTCGTTTATGTCCGATTGAAACGCCAGAAGGTCCAAACATTGGTTTGATTAACTCATTAGCAGTTTATTCACGCACCAATGAGTTTGGCTTCTTGGAGACGCCATACCGTAAAGTGATCAACAGTGTTATTACTGATGAAGTTGATTACTTGTCGGCCATTGATGAAGGCACCTACGTGATCGCTCAGGCGAACGCAGAGGTAGATGCCGATGGTAAGTTACTAGAAACCGATTTAGTGCCTTGTCGCCATAAAGGCGAATCGACTTACATGCCGACTGATCAAATTCAGTATATGGATGTGAGCCCGCAGCAAATTATTTCTGTTGCTGCTTCGTTGATTCCGTTCTTAGAACACGATGATGCGAACCGGGCATTGATGGGTTCAAACATGCAACGTCAGGCAGTTCCAACGCTGCGTGCTGATAAACCATTGGTTGGTACTGGTATTGAACGTGCGGTTGCCGTTGATTCCGGTGTGACCGTGGTATCTAAGCGTGGTGGTACTGTTGATTATGCTGACGCAAGTCGTATTGTTGTTAAAGTAAATGAAGACGAAATGAGTCCTGGTGAAGCAGGTATCGACATTTACAGTTTAACCAAATACACCCGTTCTAACCAAAATACCTGTATTAACCAACGTCCAGTGGTAAAAGCTGGTGAGTTTGTTTCTAAAGGCGATGTACTCGCAGATGGCCCTTCAACTGACTTAGGTGAGTTGGCGTTAGGTCAAAATATGCGCGTCGCGTTTATGCCTTGGAATGGTTATAACTTCGAAGATTCGATCGGTATTTCTGAAAACGTGGTGAAAGAAGATCGCTTCACTACGATTCACATTCAAGAATTAAGCTGTATTGCTCGTGATACCAAATTGGGAAGCGAAGAGATTTCAGCAGATATTCCTAACGTGGGTGAATCCGCACTGAGCAAACTTGATGAGTCAGGTATTGTGTATGTGGGGGCAGAAGTTAAGCCTGGTGATATTCTGGTCGGTAAGGTTACGCCGAAGGGTGAAACTCAGTTAACACCTGAGGAGAAACTTTTACGAGCTATCTTCGGTGAGAAAGCGTCGGATGTGAAAGATACATCCCTACGAGTACCTAATTCAGTATTTGGTACCGTAATTGACGTTCAGGTGTTCACTCGTGATGGCGTAGAAAAAGACAAGCGAGCTCAAGAAATTGAGTCAATGCAGCTGAAAGAAGCGAAGAAAGATCTTACCGAGGAATTCAAAATCCTTGAAGAGGGTATCTTTGCTCGTGCTAAATCAGTATTGATGAACGCTGGTAAGTCAGAATCAGACCTAAATCGCCAAGCGCCTACAGAATGGTTGCAAGCGGCATTAAGTGATGAAGCAGCACAAACCCAGTTAGAACAAATTGCTGAGCAATACGACGAAATCAAAGCCGAGTTTGACAAGCAATTCGACATTAAGCGCCGTAAGATCACTCAAGGTGATGATTTAGCGCCTGGTGTATTGAAAATTGTGAAAGTTTACTTAGCTGTTAAACGTCGTATTCAGCCTGGTGACAAGATGGCGGGTCGTCACGGTAACAAAGGTGTAATTTCTACCATTGTTCCTCGTGAAGATATGCCTTATGACGAAACTGGCCGTCCAGTAGACATCTGCTTGAACCCGCTAGGTGTACCATCGCGGATGAACATTGGTCAGATCCTAGAAACCCACTTAGGCCTCGCGGCTAAAGGTGTGGGTGAGAAAATCGACGAAATGCTGAAAGTTCAGCGTGAAATCGAAATGGATAAACTGCGTGATTTCATTCAGAAAGTGTACAACGTCGGTGATGATACACTGAAAGTTGACATTGCTAGCTTCACCGATGAAGAAGTAATGACACTGGCGAAGAACCTACGTGGTGGTGTGCCAATGGCAACCCCAGCATTTGATGGTGCTAAAGAAGCTGAAATCAAAGAGCTATTGCGCTTAGCCGATTTGCCTGATTCAGGCCAAATTGTGTTATGTGATGGTCGTACCGGTCAAGAATTTGAGCGCCCTGTAACCGTGGGTTACATGTACATGTTGAAATTGAACCACTTGGTTGATGACAAGATGCATGCTCGTTCTACTGGTTCTTACAGCTTAGTTACACAGCAACCGCTTGGTGGTAAAGCCCAGTTTGGTGGTCAGCGTTTCGGTGAGATGGAAGTATGGGCACTTGAAGCTTATGGTGCCGCTTACACCTTACAGGAAATGCTCACGGTTAAATCCGATGATGTGAACGGTCGTACTAAAATGTACAAAAATATCGTTGACGGTAATCATCAGATGGAACCCGGCATGCCAGAGTCGTTCAATGTACTACTTAAAGAAATTCGCTCTTTGGGTATTAATATTGAGTTAGACGAGCTGTAAGCACAGGACTTCACCTGATTTAAAAGCAAGGCGGGCGTTTCATGAGAAACGCCCCAGGTTTAACTCCGACTGGAGAGAAACGTGAAAGATTTACTTAAGTTTCTTAAGCAACAAAGCAAGACCGAAGAGTTTGAAGGCATTAAAATTGGCCTAGCTTCACCCGATCAGATCCGTAGTTGGTCTTTTGGTGAAGTTAAAAAACCAGAAACGATTAACTATCGTACCTTTAAGCCTGAGCGCGACGGTCTATTCTGTGCCCGTATTTTCGGTCCAGTAAAAGATTACGAATGTTTGTGTGGAAAATACAAGCGTTTGAAACACCGTGGCGTAATTTGTGAGAAGTGTGGCGTTGAAGTTACACAATCTAAAGTGCGTCGTGATCGGATGGGCCACATCGAGCTTGCGTCTCCTGTAGCGCACATCTGGTTCCTTAAATCGTTACCATCACGTATCGGTTTGTTACTTGATATGACGCTACGTGATATTGAACGAGTACTTTACTTCGAATCATTTGTTGTGACTGAGCCTGGTATGACTAGCTTAGAGCGCGGCCAAATGTTAACCGAAGAAACTTACTTAGATTCTCTTGAAGAATACGGTGACGAGTTCGAAGCCAAAATGGGTGCCGAAGCTGTATTAGCTCTGCTACGTCATTTAGAGCTTGATCGAGAAATCGAAGTGATGCGCGAAGAGTTGCAAACTACCAACTCAGAAACCAAGCGTAAGAAGACTACCAAGCGTCTGAAACTGATGGAAGCGTTCCGCGATTCAGGGAATAAACCTGAGTGGATGATTATGACCGTATTACCGGTTCTTCCACCTGATTTACGCCCATTAGTACCACTTGATGGCGGCCGTTTTGCGACTTCTGATTTGAACGACTTATATCGTCGTGTGATCAACCGTAATAACCGCTTGAAGCGTCTATTAGACTTGGCTGCCCCAGACATTATTGTGCGTAACGAGAAGCGGATGCTGCAAGAAGCGGTTGATGCCTTGTTGGATAATGGTCGTCGTGGTCGTGCGATTACTGGTTCTAATAAACGTCCGCTTAAATCTTTGGCTGATATGATCAAAGGTAAGCAAGGTCGTTTCCGCCAGAACTTGCTGGGTAAACGTGTTGATTACTCTGGTCGTTCAGTAATTACCGTGGGTCCAACACTGCGTTTACACCAGTGTGGTCTACCGAAGAAAATGGCTCTTGAGCTGTTTAAACCGTTCATCTATGGCAAGCTTGAATTGCGTGGTTTAGCGACCACCATTAAAGCAGCCAAGAAGATGGTTGAACGCGAAGGTGGTGAGGTTTGGGATATTCTTGAAGAAGTTATCCGCGAACACCCGGTATTACTTAACCGTGCACCAACCTTGCACCGTTTGGGTATTCAAGCCTTTGAACCAGTGTTAATTGAAGGTAAAGCGATTCAGTTACACCCATTGGTATGTGCGGCATATAACGCCGATTTCGATGGTGACCAAATGGCGGTACACGTACCGTTAACTATTGAAGCGCAGTTAGAAGCACGTTCGTTGATGATGTCCACCAACAACGTACTATCGCCAGCTAACGGTGAACCGATTATCGTGCCTTCGCAAGACGTTGTCTTGGGTTTGTATTACATGACTCGGGAACGAGTGAATGCGCAAGCCGAAGGTATGTATCTGTCAGGTCCGAAAGAAGCTGAGAAGCTTTATCGTTCTAAACAGGCCAGCATACACGCACGAGTTAATGTGCGAATCACCGAAGTGATTGTTGCTGAAGACGGCTCTAAGATCGAAAAGACCGAAATCAAAAAAACCACGATTGGTCGTGCTATCTTGTGGTTAATCGTACCGAAAGGTTTACCTTTTGAATTGGTTAACCGAGCAATGGGTAAGAAGCAGATCTCTGGTTTACTGAACACCTGTTACCGTAAACTAGGTTTGAAGTATTCAGTTATTTTCGCTGACCAATTGATGTACACCGGCTTCCATTACGCAACTTTGTCTGGTGCCTCTGTAGGTATTAATGACATGGTTATTCCTGCCGCGAAGAAAGATATCGTGGATGAAGCCAGTGAAGAAGTGAGTGAAATTCAAGAGCAATTCCTAGCGGGTCTGGTAACTGCCGGTGAACGCTACAACAAAGTTATTGATATTTGGGCGTCAGCTAACGAAAAAGTTTCCAAAGCGATGATGGACAACTTGTCGACTGAGGTCGTGATCAATAGAGATGGTGAAGAAGAAGCGCAAGCGTCTTTCAACAGTATCTTTATGATGGCTGACTCCGGTGCGCGTGGTAGTGCTGCTCAGATCCGTCAGTTGGCGGGGATGCGTGGTTTGATGGCAAAACCGGATGGTTCGATTATCGAAACGCCGATTGTGGCTAACTTCCGCGAAGGCCTTAACGTACTTCAGTACTTCATCTCAACGCACGGTGCACGTAAAGGTTTGGCTGATACCGCACTGAAAACAGCAAACTCGGGTTATCTAACGCGCCGTTTGGTTGACGTTGCTCAAGATTTAGTGGTAACCGACACCGATTGTGGTACCGAAGAAGGTATCTTGATGACGCCTCATATCGAAGGCGGTGACGTTGTTGAGCCATTGCGTGAGCGTGTTCTTGGTCGGGTATTGGTTGGCGACGTCATCAAGCCAGGTACCGAAAATGAAGTGTTAATTAAATCTAAGACCTTGCTTGATGAAAAACTGTGTGACCTTCTTGAAGAGAATTCAGTTGATACCGTTAAGGTTCGCTCTGTAATTAGCTGTGAAAATGACTTTGGTGTTTGTGCACTTTGTTATGGTCGTGATCTTGCTCGAGGCCATTTGGTCGGTCGCGGTGAAGCGGTCGGTGTCGTTGCAGCACAATCGATTGGTGAGCCGGGAACCCAGCTTACCATGCGTACTTTCCACATTGGTGGTGCAGCGTCACGAGCGGCAGCAGAAAACAGTATCCAAGTGAAGAACGTGGGTACTATTAAGTTACATAACGCCAAGGTTGTGACGAATAACGAAGGTAAATTGGTTGTAACTTCGCGCTCTACCGAATTAACGATTATTGATGATTTGGGTCAGACCAAAGAAAGTCATAAATTGCAATATGGTAGTGTTTTGGAAGTTGCTGACGGTGGTGCGGTTAACTCTGGCGATACTATCGCTAATTGGGACCCACACACTCACCCGATTATCACTGAAGTACCTGGTCGCGTTAAATTCGTTGATATGGTTGAAGGTGTCACCATTAGTCGTCAAACCGATGAGCTAACCGGTCTTTCAAGCATTAACGTATTAGATCCGAACGAGCGCCCTAGTGCTGGTAAAGAAATGCGCCCAATGGTGAAATTGGTTGACGGTTCAGGCAATGATGTATTGATTGCTGGTACCGACATTCCTGCTCAGTACTTCCTACCAAGTAAATCAATCGTAAACTTGGAAGATAATGCTGAAGTAGGTGTGGGGGATGCGATTGCACGTATTCCGCAAGAATCAAGCGGTACTAAAGATATTACCGGTGGTCTACCTCGGGTTGCAGATCTATTCGAAGCTCGTCAACCGAAAGAACCTGCTATTCTTGCTGAGATCAGCGGTACCATTAGTTACGGTAAAGAAACTAAAGGTAAGCGTCGTTTAGTGATTACTCCAACGGATGCTGCTCCTTACGAGGAAATGATACCGAAGTGGCGTAACCTGAACGTGTTCGAAGGTGAGAAGGTTCAAAAAGGTGAGGTTATCGCCGATGGACCAGAGTCTCCACACGATATTTTACGCTTACGTGGTATCAGCCCTGTTGCGAACTACATTGTGAACGAAGTTCAAGATGTATATCGTTTACAAGGGGTGAAAATTAACGATAAGCATATCGAAACCATCGTGCGTCAAATGCTACGTAAGTGTTTGATTCTTGATGCGGGTGATTCTAGCTTCTTGCTCGGTGAACAGGCAGAAGTGGCACGGGTGAATATCGAAAACCGTGTGTTGGTTGCTGAAGGTAAGCGGCCAGCGGTTTACCGCCGTGAGCTACTGGGTATCACCAAGGCTTCACTATCTACGGAATCGTTTATTTCAGCGGCATCGTTCCAAGAAACCACACGCGTGCTTACCGAAGCGGCTGTGGGTGGAAAACAGGATGAGTTACGCGGTCTGAAAGAAAACGTGATTGTAGGTCGTTTGATCCCTGCGGGTACTGGTTATGCGTATCATGAAAAACGTCGTAATCAATCGGTTGCTCCAGCACCGATAACGGCGGATGAAGCTGCCGATAATTTGGCTGCTTTATTGAATGCTGCACCAAGTAGTGATGCTGAATAAGCTTTAGTACTTGATAAAAAGGCGGCCATTGGCCGCCTTTTTTTATGCAAATAAATCGATGGTTAGCGCAAAATATTTGACAAGCGTATCCCCAAGTCACAGACTCCGGTTTTTAATATTAGTATTGAAGAGCATATTATGAGCAAACAAATTGTATCAAGCGATGCAGCACCTGCTGCGATAGGTCCATATTCTCAGGCAACAAAAATCGATGAATTGGTGTTTACTTCAGGACAGATCCCTTTAGTTCCAAGTAGCATGGAAATTGTCGATGGCGGTATTTCTGAGCAAACTCGTCAAGTGATGGAAAACTTAATGGCGGTATTAGCGGCTGCTGGTGCAGACCGGACCACGGTATTTAAGACTACTTGTTTTTTGAGCGATATGGCTAACTTTACTGCATTCAATGCTGTGTATGCTGAATATTTTCCGGAAAATGCGCCGGCGCGTTCTTGTGTTGAAGTTGCGCGTTTACCCAAAGATGTTCTGGTTGAAGTTGAAGCTATCGCTCACATTAAGTAAACATGCTAAAAAATCTAAATTATGCCTTGGTTGTTACCAGTCCCTTATATGGTCGACAGGGCAGTGCGACTGCTCTAAATCTGGCAAATGCGATTGTTCAACAGGGGCATGCATTGAATACCGTATTCTTCTATTTAGAAGGGGTTTCCAATGCCATCGTGAGTGCTCTTCCTGCGAGTGATGAAGTTGACTTTCATCAAGCTTGGCTGGATCTGAAGGTCCGTGCCAATTGTGAGTTGTTAGTATGCAGTGCTGCAGCGTATCGACGTGGGGTTGTGACCCAGCAGGATGCGCAAAACCATGGTCTTGAGAGTTGGTCGATGAGTGAGCATTTTAGTATGTCCGGATTAGCCGAGATGTCGATGGCCATGCTTGCTGCCGACCGGGTGGTTCAACTGTGAATAAGGCATTAGTGTTCATTTTTG
This sequence comes from Agarivorans sp. QJM3NY_29, assembly GCF_050870835.2. Classification (NCBI taxonomy): domain Bacteria; kingdom Pseudomonadati; phylum Pseudomonadota; class Gammaproteobacteria; order Alteromonadales; family Alteromonadaceae; genus Agarivorans; species Agarivorans sp. QJM3NY_29. The sequence continues at coordinate 603,246 of NZ_CP194036.2, forward strand.
CGACTCCGCCTCATGGAACTTCTCTCGCCCGTGAGTCGCTCGATGCTTGTTTAGCGGCTTCAGCCGTGACCGAGGATGTGGTGGCTTACTTTGACGGTGAGGGTGTATGGCAGTTGTTGGTGAACCAACAGCCAGCAGGCATTTTGCAGCGGAATATTTTACCGACCTATGGTTTACTTGAGTTATACGATGTAGAGCAAGTTTTTGTTAATCCTTTGGCGTTAGCCGAGCGAGGACTGACACTGGAGCAATTGGCTATCCCTACAAAGGCATTGGCAAGTCAGGATTTTTGGACGCGTTATGGGCATGCCCATGCGATATTAAGGTTTTAAAATGCTTCATATTATGCGTCACAGTTATGCAAGTTCAGAGTTTCAAGCCTGTATCCAACAAATGGACGTTGACAGCCATTTGGTGTTGATTGAAGATGCTGTGTATGCCTTAGTCAAAGCTGATGCAAAGTTAGTGGCGTTAAGCGCACAGGGCCGTTTATCGGTGTTGTTGGATGATATGCAGGCTCGCGGACTTAAGATTAGCTCCTTTAATGCTATCGATTATCAACAATTTGTTCAGCTCACGGTAAGCCATACCCCCTGTCTCACTTGGTAAGCTATCCCTCAAGACTAAAAAATATTAGATTTAGGTGATTCGCAAGTCTTGACTCTTATCCGCGCAACGCATAAAATTTCGCCTCCCCAAAATAGGGGATAGATTTTTTTCACATGTTTAAATGTAATTTCAGGAGCTATTTCGAATGGCAACGATTAACCAGTTGGTTCGTAAGCCACGTGCAAGCAAAGCTGTAAAAAGCAATGTACCTGCACTTGCTGCGTGTCCACAACGTCGTGGTGTATGTACTCGTGTATATACCACTACTCCAAAAAAACCTAACTCAGCATTACGTAAGGTCGCTCGTGTTCGTTTAACTAACGGATTCGAAGTAACTTCTTACATCGGTGGTGAGGGTCATAACTTACAAGAGCACTCAGTGATCTTGATCCGTGGTGGTCGTGTTAAAGACTTACCAGGTGTTCGCTACCACACCGTACGCGGCGCATTAGACTGTGCTGGCGTAAGTGATCGTCGTCAAGGACGTTCAAAATACGGCGCTAAACGTCCTAAGTCATAACGGCTCTCCGTTAAGTAAGGCCAAACATTTAGTTATAGCGAAATTTTTTTAAAATTCGTTTTGGGGAAACCTGAAGCATACCGGAGATATTCAAATGCCTAGACGTCGAGTGATCGGTCAACGCAAAATCTTGCCAGATCCTAAGTTCGGATCAGAACTTCTGGCTAAGTTCATCAACGTAGTAATGGTTGATGGTAAGAAATCTATTTCAGAAAAAATTGTTTATGGTGCATTAGACGGTGCAGCTGAGAAATCAGGCAAGTCTCACCAAGAAATTTTTGAAATTGCTCTTGAAAACGTGCGCCCATCGGTAGAGGTTAAATCTCGCCGTGTTGGTGGTTCTACTTACCAAGTACCTGTAGAAGTACGCCCTGTGCGTCGTAACACTCTAGGTATGCGTTGGATGGTAGATGCAGCACGTAAACGTGGTGAAAAATCTATGGCTTTACGTCTAGCGGGTGAAATCCTAGACGCGAGCGAAAACAAAGGTTCTGCGGTTAAGAAACGTGAAGACGTTCACCGTATGGCCGATGCAAACAAAGCGTTTGCTCATTACCGCTGGTAATTGCTTGCACAGCTGCTTAAAACAGCTGTGCTGCTTTCTATGTGAGACTAAGGATATTTCCTTAGCAAGAGGATAACAATGGCTCGTACAACTCCAATTGAGCGCTACCGCAATATCGGTATCTGTGCTCATGTTGACGCTGGCAAAACAACAACTACAGAGCGAGTCCTTTTCTATACCGGTCTATCTCATAAAATTGGTGAGGTACATGATGGCGCAGCTACCATGGACTGGATGGAACAAGAACAAGAACGCGGGATTACGATTACTTCTGCGGCGACGACCACTTTTTGGCGTGGTATGAATGCCCAATTTGAAGAACATCGTGTCAATATCATCGATACTCCTGGGCACGTTGACTTCACCATTGAAGTTGAACGTTCGTTGCGGGTATTAGATGGTGCTGTAGTTGTATTTTGTGGTTCATCAGGTGTTGAACCTCAATCTGAAACAGTGTGGCGTCAAGCCGATAAATATTCAGTGCCACGATTAGTATTCGTGAACAAAATGGATAGGGCTGGTGCAGATTTTGAACGGGTAATTGAGCAAATCCGTGATCGTTTAGGTGCTAATTGTGTACCTATTCAACTTAACATTGGTGCTGAAGAAGGATTCGTTGGAGTTATCGACCTAATTAAAATGAAGGCGATTAACTGGAGCGAAGCGGACCAAGGGACCACCTTTAACTATGAAGACATTCCAGCTGAATTAGTCGCCCGAGCTGAACAGCTTCACGAAGAACTCGTGGAAGCTGCTGCAGAGGCTAGCGATGAGCTTATGGATAAGTACTTGGAAGAAGGCGAGTTAAGTGAAAGCGAAATCAAGTTTGGCTTGCGTAAACGCACGCTAAACAACGAGATCGTGCTAGCGACATGTGGCTCGGCATTTAAGAACAAAGGTGTACAAGCTGTGCTTGACGCTGTTGTTGAATATTTGCCGGCGCCAAATCACGTTGCCGCTATTAAAGGTTTGGACGAGAAAGACAACGAAGTTGACTGTCCAGCAGATGACGATGCACCTTTTGCTGCGTTGGCGTTTAAAATTGCGACCGACCCATTTGTGGGAACGTTAACCTTTATGCGTGTTTATTCGGGAACGGTTGAAACCGGCACTGCGGTGTATAACTCGGTTAAACAAAAACGTGAGCGTCTTGGTCGTATGGTGCAGATGCATTCAAACGACCGGAAAGAGATCAAAGAAGTTCGTGCTGGTGATATTGCCGCTGCGATTGGTCTCAAAGACGTCACCACGGGTGACACTTTATGTGATATGAACAATAAAGTGGTTCTTGAGCGAATGGAATTCCCGGAGCCGGTGATTCAAATTGCGGTTGAGCCTAGAACTAAAGCAGACCAAGAAAGAATGGGTGTTGCTTTGGGGAAATTGGCCGCTGAGGATCCGTCGTTCCGCGTAGAAACTAATGAAGAATCTGGACAAACCCTTATCTCAGGTATGGGTGAGTTGCACTTAGATATCATCGTAGATCGCATGAAGCGTGAATTCAACGTGGATTGTAATGTAGGTAAACCTCAAGTTGCTTATCGCGAAGCGATTCGCAAGCAAGTTGAAGTGGAAGGAAAGTTTGTGCGTCAATCAGGTGGTCGTGGTCAATATGGTCATGTTTGGTTGCGTATGGAACCTCTAGAGCCAGGTGCTGGTTACGAATTTGTCAATGAGATTGTTGGTGGTACTGTTCCTAAGGAATACATCCCAGCGGTAGACAAAGGCTGTAAAGAGCAAATGGATCAGGGTGTGCTGGCGGGTTACCCAATGCTTGACGTTAAAGTCACTTTATTCGATGGTTCGTACCACGATGTTGACTCTAACGAAATGGCGTTTAAAATTGCCGGTGCAATGGGCTTCAGAAAAGGCGCATTGGATGCTGATCCAGTATTGCTTGAGCCGATGATGAAAGTAGAAGTTACAACTCCTGAAGATTGGATGGGAGATGTAGTGGGTGACTTGAATCGTCGTCGTGGCATAATTGAAGGCATGGACGATGGACCTGCGGGCTTAAAGATTATTAAGTCTAAAGTGCCGCTGTCTGCAATGTTCGGCTATGCTACAGATCTACGTTCGGCAACTCAAGGGCGTGCGTCGTACTCGATGGAGTTCACCGAGTACAGTGAAGCGCCCAAGAATGTTGCTGATGCTATTATTGAAGCAAAATAAACTAATTCAACTATGATTGATTTGTCTCTGGTTGAGGCAGGTCGGAATGGAAAAGAAGGTACATATCGTGTCTAAAGAAAAATTTGAACGTAATAAACCGCATGTAAACGTTGGTACTATTGGCCACGTTGACCACGGTAAAACAACTTTAACAGCGGCTATTACTAACGTATTGGCAAAAGTATACGGCGGTGAAGCAAAAGATTTCGCAGCAATCGATAACGCTCCAGAAGAGCGCGAGCGTGGTATTACAATCTCAACTTCACACGTTGAGTACGATACACCGACTCGTCACTATGCACACGTTGACTGTCCTGGACACGCCGACTATGTGAAAAACATGATTACCGGTGCTGCACAAATGGACGGCGCTATCTTAGTAGTTGCTTCTACCGATGGCCCAATGCCACAAACGCGTGAGCACATTCTGCTTTCTCGTCAGGTAGGTGTACCTTACATCATCGTATTCATGAACAAATGTGACATGGTAGATGATGAAGAGCTTCTAGAATTAGTAGAAATGGAAGTACGTGAACTTCTATCAGAATACGAATTCCCTGGTGATGACTTACCAGTGATTCAAGGTTCAGCTTTGAAAGCCCTAGAAGGCGAAGAAGCATGGGAAGCAAAAATCATTGAGCTTGCAGAAGCTTTAGATTCTTACATTCCAGAGCCAGAGCGTGACATCGACAAGCCATTCCTACTACCAATTGAAGATGTATTCTCAATTTCAGGTCGTGGTACCGTGGTAACCGGTCGTGTTGAGCGTGGTATCATCAAAGTTTCAGAAGAAATTGAAATTGTTGGTATCAAAGAAACCACCAAAACAACTTGTACTGGTGTTGAAATGTTCCGCAAATTGCTTGACGAAGGTCGTGCAGGTGAGAACTGTGGTATTTTGTTACGTGGTACCAAGCGTGATGACGTCCAACGTGGTCAAGTATTGGCGAAACCAGGTTCAATTACTCCACACACCAAGTTCGAAGCTGAAGTATACGTACTAAGCAAAGATGAAGGTGGTCGTCACACACCATTCTTCAAAGGTTACCGTCCACAGTTTTACTTCCGTACAACTGACGTAACTGGTGCGGTAGAGCTTCCAGAAGGCGTAGAAATGGTTATGCCTGGCGACAACTTGAAATTTGTTGTTGAGCTAATCTGCCCAATCGCGATGGACGAAGGTTTACGCTTCGCAATCCGTGAAGGTGGCCGTACAGTAGGTGCGGGTGTTGTAGCTAAAATCTTCGAATAAGAACTTAGCACAAGCAAGAAAGGTCGCTTAGGCGGCCTTTTTTATTGCCTCAAGAAAAGTAAATAGCATCATCCTGCTTAGCAGGTCTTAGCAGGTCTTAGCAGGTCTTAGCAGGTCTTAGCAGGTCTTAGCAGGTCTTAGCAGGTCTTAGCAGGTCTTAGCAGGTCTTAGCAGGTCTTAGCAGGTCTTAGCAGGTCTTAGCAGGTCTTAGCAGGTCTTAGCAGGTCTTAGCAGGTCTTAGCAGGTCTTAGCAGGTCTTAGCAGTAGTCCATAAAAAAGCCAGTCATTGACTGGCTTTTTATTACGAGAGGTGGCTAGCCGGCATCAATAATGGCGATGGAACGAGAGCTCTCTACTCCCCCAGGGCTAGTTACAGTGACCGTCATCGTGCCTTCAGTGCGGTTGTTCGGACTACTTTCCTGTATCACGCTAAGGCCAATTAAATCACATAGCCGCACACCGTCAGGCACTGTGAAGGAGGTTTGTCCGGATAGTTCACCATTATTAGAGCCGATAGATACGGTGGTACCAGCTGGCATTTGGTTACCATTAAGATCTTGAACTGTAATCACTAAACCCTGAGATGAAACTGCGGTTAAATCAACACTGCTGACTGGACTGGTGTTAGTGGTATCAGAAATCAGAATGTTAGCGCCAGAGGTGGCCATAATGAGTACCACAGAATCGCGCACTTCGACCAAGTCACGGGTACATAAACCGTTAGTGTCCGAATCTACAATACAAGATAAGCCATTAAACAGTTCTACGATGGAACTAGCTGGTACCGTAGAGTCCTTGATACCAGTCGCGCTGTCGTACTCATTGTTTTCGTTGTAATCTCGGAATCGCTCCTCAACATTGACACTATCATGGTTAATGATGCCAGCTACATCGTAGCTACCATTTTCATTACTATCCACAAAGGCTTCACCAAGAGCGGTGAATGTTTCGCCAGTATCATATATGCGATTACCATTGACGTCAGAGTAGTACTCTTGGCCGACGGTTACCGCTAATACTGAGGCTCGCCCCACGCCATAGCGGTTGTTGCCTTGAGTGTTTACTAGGTCTCCAGGAATGTAACCAGGTGCATTACAGCTGCCTGCCGGAAGATCGTAGAGGTGACCTTTCGGGCGGGGGTTTTGGCTTGCCCAGCTAACCGAGCAGCTACTGTTGGTATCTTCGCCACTAGTTTTACAATTGCCTGAAATTTGGCCGCCATCGCTTTCAAATACGATGGTCGTATCATTAGGGATGGGATTGTTGTTTTCATCACTGACCCTCAGAGTTAGGGTGCTATTTACGCCATCGATCCCCCAAGCCTCTAAGGCTAAAGTGCTCGCCGATAACGACATACTTTGCTGTGAAGGCACGCCAGTATGAATCGCAAGCGCGTTGGAAGTGCTGGAGATGATGCTGCCAGTGTCGGGGTCACTAAAGCTTGCATTGACCACGACCGTTCCTGACATGTTTCCGCTCGTGACACGGGTCAGTACTTCACCAGATGCATTGGATTGAGCTATTAGCGGGCTGATTTTTACGCCGTGTAGTTTTGAATCGAGTGCAAAAGTGACCTCTTGACCAGATTTGGGCTTGCCTGTTGGATCGGTGACAACATAAACCAGCTCGGCGATGGTTTCACCCACCGATTCTTTCAAATAAATGGTTTGTGGCGTTGCTGACTGGAAGGTAATTCCGCTGGCTTTGGTTGTGGCAATATCGATAACATAGTTTTCAGGGTCAATCACGCTGATACTCGGCGTCACAGTAATCGTATCACTGCCGCTACAACCATCAGCCTGATAAATGGCAGTTGCAACGCCGTTTACAGTGGTCACTGAATCTGAAATCTTGGCAAGATCTTGGGCGCTGCAACTAGAAGCAAAGCCTATCGCCACAGGGGTTGTATATAGGTCACCTTGACTATCGGTAATTGTGGCACTAATACTAGCCGTTGCGTCAGAGCCCAAAGTTGCGCCATCAGTGAGGCTGGAACTTAGGGTCATCATTAGGTTGGCTTGACCTACTTGATAGTTGGCGCTAGTAGTGACGCCTAGTTCGCTATTGCTTGCGACTAAGCTATCTGCACCAGTTGTTTCCAATTGAGCGAACAAAGTAGCAATCCCCAAGCCACTCTGGTCCGTCAAGATCGTTTCTGCGCTCAGGTCTGCGTTGGTCGTTGATAATGAAATCAGTTCGTTACTTGCGGGAGCTCCGCCTGTATAGCTTAAGCGAGCGACTGCTGTAATGGGCGATTCGATAGAAAGGCTATTGGTTACGTTACATCCGGTGGGGATTTGATCTCGTGCTACACCATTGCAGTCGTACAGAGCAAGTTGAAGCTCATTTAAGCCGCCGGAACCACCAGAGTTGATTTGCACTTGGTAGTTCTCTGTGGCCGTAACAGTGGCGGTTTCTCCATTGCTCTGATAGCTATAAGTAGCGATAACTGAGTCTGCATTGGTGGCATCGGTACGTGCGCTCATTGTTGTATGACCGATGCCATTATCACCAATCAGAATGGTGGTTGCTTTAAGTTCAGCACTACTGGTACTCAGACTGACCAGTTCATTCGCGATAGCGCTCGCATTTGAGAGTGTGACTACAACGTAGGTATCAGTATCACTGGGAACGGTATTAGTTTTCACACACCCCTGCGGAATTAATGCAGTATTAATCCCATCCGCACAGGTATAAAGGGCAATACCGATTGAAGCGGTGGTGCTTGAGCTGGTCCCACCATCGCCACCACTGCTGCCCCCACCGCTGAGGTCGACACTGCCGTCTCCCCCACACGCGAATAGTATTGAACTAACGAAAATTAATAAGCTGTGTTTGAACCACACCATGGTTATTCCTCCGTGAACCGATACGACCTGTATTCGGAAATCCTGATAGTTTACTTATATATCATATCTAAGCGTTTCTTGGCATTACCGTGTTTGTGAATGCGAGCTTTATAGCAAAGTTTCTTAGATCGCGACTTAGCCTACACGAGTTACTCGCTTACAGTATGGTTGATTGAGACGAAGCAGCGTATTATTAGCTGTAATTAAAGGAGAATGCATGAACCTTCGTGATTTAGAGTATTTAGTGGCTTTACAAGAGCTGAAGCATTTTCGCAAAGCTGCGGAAAAATGTTTTGTCAGTCAGCCGACTTTGAGTGGTCAGGTTGCCAAGTTAGAAGAAGAGTTGGGCTTGTTGTTGATCGAGCGAACTTCTCGCAAGGTGATTTTTACGCATGCTGGCGATGAGTTGGCTGCTAAGGCCCGACAGATCCTGCTCGAGGTAAAGGGCCTTAAAGATATGGCGAAGAGCTTTCAGGCACCAATGGCTGGCCCCTTACATATGGGCTTAATTCCTACTTTGGCGCCGTATTTATTGCCGCAAATAGTGCCACATATTCGTTCTGAATTTACCGATATGGCCCTGTTTCTTTATGAGGAACAAACACATATCTTGTTGCAACGCTTAGAGGATGGTGATTTAGATTGCCTGTTGTTGGCTTATCTTCCTGAAATGGAACGTTTTGGTTCGATCGATTTATTTGATGAAGCGTTAGTGCTCGCCATGCCTTCTCAGCATAAGTGGCAGCATCAGGCTCACATTGAATTGACTGAATTAAGAGGCGAGCAATTGTTGATGCTGGAGGATGGCCATTGTTTGCGTGATCAGGCCATGGGTTACTGTTTTGCGGCTGGGGCGAAAGAAGATAACAGTTTTAAGGCGACCAGTCTTGAGACTCTAAGACATATGGTGGCTGCGGGCATGGGGATCACTTTATTGCCACAGCTGGCTATCCCTCTGGAAACTGAGCAAAATGGCATTTGTTATCGCCATTTTAGCGCTCCTGAGCCGAGCCGACGGATTAGCCTGTTATATCGTAATAACTCGGTACGTCGACCCTGCTTTAATCAATTAGCCGCCCTGATTAAGCGGCATACTCACTTTGATTAAAATAGTTCGTCTTCAGCATCAAAGACTGAACCACTGCTCGGTTTAACATACTCGCTAGGTTCAGTTCCTTTTTCAAAGTATTCGAATCGAGTCGTGTAATCGCTGGCGGTAGTTAACAAGCCGCTGGCGCGGTCTATCCGCACCGTACTTATATTTTTAGGGATTGACCAAGGTTGTTCAGGGATCCCTTCTAAGCCTACTTTCATGAAGTCAATCCAAGCGGGTTGCGCAGTTCTGGCTCCAAACTCTTTCCCTGTGACTTGATCTTTGCCTAAATTAGCATTGTATGAGGCTTCACCTAATTCGCGATTGAAATCGTCAAATCCTATCCAAGATGTGACCACTAAGCCGGGGCCGAAGCCCGAAAACCAAGCGTCTTTGGCATCATTGGTGGTACCTGTTTTACCGGCAATATCGTGTCGTTTTAGCTCTCTTGCTGCACGCCAACCTGTGCCATTCCAACCTGTTTTATGTGCCCAACTTCCTCCGCCCCAAATGACGCTATTCATCGCTTGTGAAACCAAAAAAGCATTTTGTGAACTAATAATTCGTGGCGCCAAGTCTTCTGTTTCAGCAAATGAAATCGCACATTGTTTTAGTGGATCGCCAGTTTGTTCAAGTAGCTCATCTAAGTCTGGCGCATGATTAATAATCTCATGGCAATCATCACAGGCGACTTTCGGTAACTGCTGGAAGATCACATGGCCTTCGCCATCTTCTATTCGGTCAATAAAATAAGGACTGACTAAATAGCCGCCATTGGCAAAAGAGCCGTAAGCACTCGCCACTTGCATCGGAGTTAATGACGCTGAGCCTAGAGAAAGTGATTCGTTGCGGGGGAGCTCATTCGCAGGAAAGCCAAATTTGGCTAAGTGCGAAATCATCGTATTGATGCCTAAGTCGCGCATTAAACGCACCGAAATAACATTTTTAGATTTTGCCAATCCCACTCTCAAACGGATCGGACCATCGTAAACTGGCGGTGAATTTTTGGGACGCCATGCGACGCCCATCGCCTGATCCCAGCGATTAATTGGGGCATCATTTTCTAAGCTCGCTAAGGTCATACCATGTTCAAATGCGGCGGAGTAGAGGAAAGGTTTAATATTGGAACCCACTTGCCGGCTGGCTTGAGTCACGCGGTTAAATTTACTCTGATTAAAGCTAAAACCGCCAACCAGTGCTTCTATTGCACCATCCAGCGGAGAAATCGCAATCAGTGCTGCGCCAGCATCTGGAAGTTGTGATAGTTGATAATGAGTCAACTCTGATTTTTGGGCTTCGCTGTTGTTTGGCGCAGTTGAATCACTACTTGAGTCTGGACCCGTTTCAGCGCTTACTTGGTTGAGGGCGACAACCCAAATAATATCTCCAGCAGTGAGCACTTCAGTGGCTGTTTTAGGCGCCGGCCCTTGCCGGGTATCACTAATAAAACGGCGAGCCCACTGCATATTATCCCAGTCGATCACCCCCACTTCCCCTTGTTTGGTCACGATGGTCGCTTGCTGTTCGGTGACCGATATCACCGCTGCAGCGACAAGTTCTCCATAGTTAGGAAAGTTGGCTAATTGTTCACTGATTTGTTGAGGCTCCAAGGCGGGCTGTCCGGGTTTCCATAGCTGGTCTATTGCTCCGCGATACCCATGTCGTTGGTCATAATTTAATAGGTTTTTGCGCAATGCTGAGGTGGCCGCATTTTGCCGTTTAGCTGTAATGGTGGTGTATACATCCATGCCGGATATGTAGGCGTCTTCACCAAATTGTTCAAGGATCTGCTGGCGGACCATTTCTGCAAGATAGGGAGCCGGTAACGTAATTTCTGCACCATGGTAGGATGCAGTAATTGGGGCTTGATTGGCTTCATCGAAGCGAGCCTGGTCAATATAACCGGTCTCTAGCATTCTTCCTAAGACGACTCTTCGGCGATCACGAGCGCGTTCTGGTGAACGAATTGGATTGAGTGCAGAAGGGGCTTTCGGCAGCCCTGCAATGATCGCGATTTGGGCGAGAGTTAATTGGTCTACCGTTTTGCCGTAATAGACTTGCGCAGCGGCTCCAACGCCGAAGGAACGGTAGCCTAAAGAAATCTTATTAAGATATAGCGATAAAATTTCATCTTTTGATAGCTGTTGCTCAATCTTAAGGGCTAAGAAAATTTCTTTAATTTTTCGAATATAGGTTTTTTCACGACTTAAAAAGAAATTTCGGGCAACTTGCTGGGTGATGGTACTTGCTCCTTGGCTTTTCTCGCCAGTTGCAAGTAGATTAACCGCTGCTCGGGTGATACCGATCGGGTCAATGCCTGGGTGAGAATAAAAACGCGCGTCTTCGGTGGCAAGGAAGGCATGAATCATCTCATCAGGGATATCTTCAATGGCTAAGGGGATCCTTCTTTTTTCTCCAAATTGCGAGATTAACTCGCCGTCGGCACTGAATACTCGCATCGGCGTTTGCAGCTGGATGTCGCGCAGAGTGCTTACGTCTGGTAACTGCGGCGCGACATAAAAATACAGTGCGGTGACTGCGACTAAGCCGAGGCTAGAACCTAAGAAAATTAAAAATAACAGTCTTTTAAGCCATTTCATTACTAAAGTTGTACTCTGTATCGAAAGAACCGTCGATTATATCGTCAAATTGTGACCTGTTTCGACAACTTTCTTAAGATCTATTAGCGTATAGATCAATTACTAGTTATTCTTTATCTACAGGTAACTGTTTAATTTAAAAAGATAGTTGGCGGGTCATGATACTAGGGATAGGTAAAAAGACATCGGCTGCGTTGTTAGGGATAGATTTCGGCTCTGCTACCATCAAAGGTCTGCTACTCTCAAAATCTGCTCAGGGGTTTAAAGTAGAGGCGGTTGCGGAGGTCGTTACACCAACTGGCGCACTGGTCGATAATCAAGTCGTTTCTCCAGAAGAGATTACGGCGTCTTTACGCGAATTAAAAAGAAAATTTCCTTCCCGTAATCGTCAAGTGGCGACTGCTGTCGCAGGTAGTCACGTGATTACCAAAATCATATACATGGACAATAGTTTGTCCGATTTGGAGCTAGAGACTCAAGTTGAGCTTGAGGCCGAAAACTCAATCCCCTTTCCTATTGATGAGATCAGCCTTGATTTTGAAGTCCTCGGTAGTAACGAAAGTGATGCGAATCGTAACAATGTATTATTAAGTGCGGCACGTACCGAAGCGGTTAGCATTCGCGCCGAAGTATTGGCAAATGCTGATTTCGAAGCCAAAATTGTTGATGTTGAGTCGCATGCCTTAGGCCGAGCTTGGCATTATTTATTGCATCATCAAGAAGATGAATTTGACGATAGCAAAATCATTGGCTTGGTCGATATAGGTGAATCCACGCTCAATTTTGCTATCCTCAATAAAGGTGAAGTGGTTTACAACCGCGCCCAAAACTTTGGCGGTGCCCAATATACACAGCAAATCGCTAGTTTTTACAGCTTAAGCCTGGAAGAGGCGAAAGAGATGAAAATTAGTGGCCGTCTACCCGAGAACTATGAAATTGATGTTTTCGCTCAGTTTGTTAGCGGGGTCATTCAAAACGTTCGTCGGCAAGTGTCGCTATTTTTGAGTTCTAGCGGATATAAGTCTTTGGATGCGCTTGGCGTGAGCGGCGGTAGTGCTTTGTCTGACGAATTAGTCTTACAGATGCAGAATGATTTAGAACTGCCAGTTATCAAGGCTGAGCCTTTCAATCATTGCCAGTTTGATCGTTCTGTTGATCCCGACGGATTACGCCGCGATGGAGGGAAGTATATGGTGGCTTTGGGTCTTGCTTTGAGGGGTTTTGATAATGTCTAACATTAACTTGCTTCCATGGCGGGAAGAGCTCAAGGCAAAACAAAGGCGTGATTTTTGGCTGAGTTTGGGGGTCGCCGCTGGCCTTACCTTATTCGCTTCATTTGGGGTGCAAAACTATTATACGAGTCTGCAAAATAAGCAACTTGCGCGTAATCAGTATTTAGAAACTGAAATAGCGGTCCTCGACCAGCAAATTGGTGAAATACGTAAAATAAAAGAGCAGAAAAAAAGCTTAAATGAACGAATCAGCTTGATTCAGAAGTTGCAAGAAAGTCGTAATGTTCCAACCAAAATATTCAACATCCTACCATTGATTTCGCCAGCCGGAGTTTATCTGGATAGCTTAACTTTTCAAAATTCCTTGATTAGCCTCGATGGGAAGAGCGAAGCCAACTATCGAGTCGCGAGTTTAATGCGCAATATTGAGCAAAAAACTTGGTTAGGTAGCCCCAAGATTAGTTCCATCGTCGCTTTATCGAACAAACAAGCGGATATGGAGCTGAGTAAGTTTCAACTTGAATTCGTCGTTAAGTTGGGTCTGCCAAGTGAAAAAGTCGGAGCTAAGTAATGGATTTACAACAGCTTAATGAATTAGATTTAGAAAGCATCGGCACTTGGCCTCGGCCTGCAAAAATAATATTCATTGGTCTCATTTGTGGCTTGATTGCGGCAGGATTTTATTACGTTCAAGTATCAGATGAACAAACCAAGTTGGCTCAATTTGAAGCACAAGAACAAGAGTTACGTAGCAAATTCGAAATTAAAGCTGCTTTAGCAAGTAACTTGCCTGCTTATCAGGCGCAAATACAGCAGATGCGAGATGCCTTTTCCTCTTTGCTCAAACAGCTGCCCGAAAAACATGAGATCCCAGGTTTGCTAGACGAGTTGAGTTTTATCGGTATCGATAATGGCTTAGAGTTTCACCGTATTAACTGGGAGCCAGAAGTTGAACGTGAGTTTTCAACTGAGTTACCGATAAAATTAGAAGTGAGTGGAACTTACCATCAGTTAGGTGGTTTTGTGAGTGCCGTTGCCGCTTTACCGCGAATTGTGATTCTCGATGATATTTCGCTGAAAAAACAAAAAGACGGCGCAGTTTTAACGATGGCGATGTTAGCGAAGACCTACCGTTATAAAGAGAAAATAGAGCCTAAGGATAAGTAATGAGAGCAATCATATTAGGGCTAAGCTTGCTTACATTATTTGCTTGTGGGGGCTCCAAAGATGATTTACAGCAATATGTCATGCAAGTGAAAGCGCGTAAGGTTTCGGTGAAACAAGATGTGCCAGAAATTAAGCCTTTTGAGCATCTTGCTTACCAGGCCGATAACCTAAGAAACCCTTTTACGAGCCCTGTTCCTGAAGCGGAAGCGATTGCTCTAGCCTCTGAAAAGGAATGCTCTTTAGCACCGAATTTTGACCGTGAGAAACAACCACTCGAACAGTATTCTTTGGCGAGTCTAACGATGCGCGGGATCATGGGGGATGGTGCAAACCTATGGGCCTTAATTGATGTTCCTAGTGGTGAATTGTATCGAGTGAGAGAAGGTAATTTTCTAGGCTTGCATAACGGTATTATCATAAAAGTTAGTCAGCTCGGTTTAGATATTAAAGAAGTCGTTTCTGATGGTGAAGGCTGTTGGAATGAGCGAAATACTCAGCTTTTGCTTTCGAAAGTGGAACAATAGGATAAATGGCATGAAGGGAAGAATGCTGCAAGGTATCTGCAACAGTAGCTTAATATTCGCGGGGCTTTTCTGTTATGCAGCTCAAGCTTGGGCTAACGCCCAGTTAATTCAGCTGAATACCAACCCGATGATTAAAGGCGCGGTAGAAATTGAATTACTATTTGATGCGCCTATCGAGCAGGTAAATGATCACCTCGAATACTCTCCTAATCAGTTAGTGATTGACGTTGCAAATGCCAGCTCCGCACTGAAGGTTAATCCTTTGATTATTGGCCGAGGAGGGGTGAAACAAGTACAAAGCTTACAGACAGAGTCTGGTTTACAACTCGTTTTGGCCTTGGAAAGCTTAGTTCCATATCAAGTACAACAAGACTCTAAACGGCTGCTGATTAAGTTAGGTGCGCTGCCTACTACTGCCACCGCAAGCAATTCTAAGTCTACAACGGTTAACAATGCTTTTGAAACCGCCAGTCGTGTTGAGCATGCTACGATCAATCATATTGAAGGCATCGATTTTCGGCGGGGCAAAGGTGGAACCGGCCAGCTGATGATTGATCTGAATAATCGCTCTATCGCTGCCGATATTAAACGACGCGATAATAGTTTGATTGTCGATTTTTATAATACCGATATTGCCGACGAAAATGTTTATGTGATGGATGTGAATGACTTCGCAACCCCAGTCGATAATGTTGAAGTCTTTAAAGATGAGGCGAAGGTGCGTTTAGTCGTGACGATTAACGGGGCTTTTGATTATCGTTATGATCAATCAGGAGAACTGTTTCTGGTTGAAGTTAAACCTTTGCAAGCGGAAGAAGTCGCGAAAGTTGCGTATCAGGGCAAGCCCATTTCTCTAAATTTTCAAGATATTCCAGTACGTACCGTGCTGCAATTAATTGCTGATTTTAATCAATTAAATCTAGTCACAACGGATTCCGTGGTTGGTAATATCACCTTGCGTATGGATGATGTTCCCTGGGAGCAAGCTCTCGATATAATTTTGAAAGTAAAAGGTTTGGATAAACGCCTTGATAATAATGTGTTGTTAATTGCGCCTGCGGCAGAGTTGGCTGAGCAGGAACGACAACAATTAGAAAGCGCTAAGCAAGTTGCCGATTTAGCCCCTCTGTATTCAGAATATATCCAAGTGAATTACGCGAAGGCTTCTGACTTATCGGCCTTGCTTAAAAATGAGCAGGCGTCGATGTTATCCGAGCATGGTTCGGTGAGTGTGGACGAGCGAACCAATACCTTGTTGGTAAAAGATACCGAAGACTCGCTAAGCGATATTAAGGCGATGATTAAGAAATTGGATGTCGCGGTTCAACAAGTTGTGATTGAAGCGCGCATGGTTACGGTACTTGATAGTGTCAGTGAAGAGCTCGGTGTACGCTGGGGGGTGACTAATTCGGGGTCAGTCGGTGGTAGCACTGGGATTACAAGCGGAAGCTTAGAAGGTGTTGATAGCGTCGTCTCTGGCGACATTCCAGCCTTGGACGATCGCCTAAATGTTAACCTTCCGGTCACTGATGCCGCAGGCTCGATTGCTTTTCAAGTGGCTAAGCTCGCGAATGGACAAATTCTCGATCTAGAATTGTCTGCCTTGGAGCAAGAGAATAAAGGCGAAGTGATCGCCAGCCCAAGAATTACTACCGCCAATCAAAAGGCGGCCTACATTGAGCAAGGTCGAGAGATTCCTTACGTAGAAAGCTCGTCTAGCGGGGCAACGGCGGTGACCTTTAAAAAGGCGGTGCTAAGTCTTAAGGTGACTCCGCAGATTACCCCAGATGGGAATGTTATTTTGGACTTAGTCATTACCCAAGATTCCGAAGGTGAAGCCGTTGCTACCTCTACCGGGACAGCGATTGCCATCAATAAACAGGAGATTGGAACTCAGGTCTTGGTGAAAAACGGCGAAACGATAGTCTTGGGGGGGATCTTTCAGCAGCAAACAACTGACTATGTGAAAAAAGTTCCGATATTGGGCGATATTCCGGGTTTAGGTGTATTGTTTAGAACCACGACTCAAAGCGTAGAAAAAAATGAATTATTGATTTTTGTTACCCCAAGGATCCTGGTTGATAGTCTCTAGGAAAATCAGAGTATCGGGTTTAATCTGAGTCAATCGTGGTTGAAGGTGATTTTGCGGTTGCCAAAGTCCCCTTCATGCTGAGATAATCGCGCCCTGATCTTTTTACTAAGGTTGGTACATTAGGTGCCCGCATTGCGGGGAGAAAATAGACAAAGATAAATTTGAAGAAGCATGGCTGAGAAACGAAATATCTTCCTTATAGGACCGATGGGTGCTGGGAAAAGCACCATTGGTCGTCATTTAGCACAGCAATTACATTTGCAGTTTTACGATACAGATCAAGAGATTGAACGCCGTACTGGCGCGGATATCGCTTGGGTATTTGACGTAGAAGGCGAAGCTGGTTTTAGAGTCCGAGAAGAAGGGGTTATTGATGATCTGACCCAACTTCAAGGCATCGTATTGGCCACCGGAGGTGGTTCAGTCATTAGTAAAGAAAACCGTAATCATCTTTCTGCTCGCGGCATAGTGGTTTATCTAGAAACGACCATTGATAAGCAGTTTGCTAGAACACAACGCGATAAACGTCGTCCTTTATTACAAAGTGATGAGCCAAGAGAGGTCTTGGAAAATCTAGCTGAAGAACGTAATCCGATGTATGCAGACGTAGCTGACTATACGGTTAAAACAGATGATCAAAGTGCCAAAGCAGTGGCTAACCAAATTATTGAACTTTTAGGATTCTAAGCTAATCATGGAATGTTTAACAGTTGCTCTCGGTGAGCGTAGTTATCCCATCACTATCGGGCAAGGACTAATTAGTCAGCCCGATTTTTTTACTTCTGCTATTGCTAGTAAAAAAGTAATGGTTGTTACAAATACTACGGTCGCGGAACTCTATTTAGAGCCTCTGTTGAAGGGTTTGAGTGCTTTTCAAGTGGATGTAGTTAGTTTGCCCGATGGCGAGCAGTACAAAAACTTGCAGACACTTGATCTTATTTTTTCTGGATTATTGGAAAAACAACATAGCCGTGATACCACCATTGTTGCCTTAGGCGGCGGCGTGATTGGGGACATGGCTGGATTTGCTGCCGCTTGTTATCAACGGGCGGTTCCTTTCGTACAGGTACCAACCACTTTATTATCGCAAGTTGACTCATCGGTTGGTGGTAAAACCGCAGTGAATCACCCTCTCGGTAAAAATATGATCGGTGCTTTCTACCAACCAAAGGCGGTACTGATCGATATTGATTGTTTAGCGACCTTGGATAAACGTGAGTTATCAGCGGGCATGGCCGAAGTAATCAAGTATGGCATTATTTATGATGCTGACTTTTTCACTTGGTTGGAGAATAATCTTGATCCGTTGATGCAATTAGATGCAGTATTAATGACTCAAGCAATTGCTCGTTGTTGCGAAATTAAAGCCGAAGTTGTGGCTAAAGATGAAACCGAGCAGGGGATTAGAGCTTTGTTAAATCTAGGTCATACCTATGGTCATGCGATCGAAGCAGAGCAAGGTTATGGCGTTTGGCTACATGGCGAAGCAGTTGGGGCGGGAATGGTGATGGCTGCCGAAACCGCTGAGTTAGTTGGAATGCTCTCTCAACAGCAAGTACAACAGATCCGAACTTTGATTAAACGTGCCCAGTTACCGATTGCTCCACCGGCAGATATGGGGGTTGCGCAATTCCTACCTCACATGTTGCGCGATAAAAAAGTACTAAATGGGAAACTTCGTTTAGTATTACCGAATGCTATCGGTTCAGCAGAAGTTGTTGATACGATTACTGAAAATAATATAGAAACAGTTATTCATCGATTTCAATAAGGCTATTTGAATGGTGAGAGTGCGGCCTGATGCCGAGTTTGCGCAACTGCAAAGCCAATTACGTTTGCGCGATAGACTGATCACCCAAATTCGTTTTAGTGCCAAGCTAATTTGTATTACTGGCAGTGTGGGCTCGGGTAAATCCTTTATCGCCAGTGGGATACTCGAACGTGCTCAGTTCGCGAATCATGCCTTAGTGACTGCCAGCGATAAAGACGATGGCTCTCGCTTGCGTCGAGAACTGCTACAACAGTTATTACATGATCCATTGTTTAACCAAGATGATCCTTTATTTGATAGCTTTAAACGCAATGTACAAGAAACCAATGCTCCGTTAGTGATTATGATCGATGATGCCCATCGATTAACGACAGAATTACTAAGAGAGTTGTTGGAGTTTTATCAACATTACAATCAGCTATACCAATATTCCTTATCGTTACTGTTATTCGCAGAAGCTAGCAATAGCTTTAGTGCTCAGTTGGATGTGTTGAGCGCTGATATTCTGTATTTTGAGGTTCCCTCACTGAGCGACAATGAGTCTTTTGAATTGGCTTCATTGTTATTTAATCGAGCCGAGTATGTTGCGGAGTTTGAAAATCAGCAAGCAATCGAACAACATATAGCATCGGCGAAAGGAAACCCTCGTCTTATTTATCAATTTGTCGATCAAATCGTTACTGGAGATATCCCCATGTCGGAAGCTAGTGCTCCTAATAGAAAAAAACTTTATATCGCCATTGTTGTCGTATTGTGCGCAGCAGTCGCTGGTTTACTGGTTCAGTTGGTCAACGACTGGGGTAAAGAGGATAAGGGAAATGATAGCCGTATTGCCTTGGCTCTTATGGAGGAGCCGACTTTAGCCAATGGCTCTACTCCAGCCGAAGAATTCGCATCGGCGCAAGCGAATTCCAGTTCTAGCACTCAAGTCGATACCGCTAAACTACCTTCGTTAGATGTTGCGACAGAAGTTGATTTAACCGCACAAAGTCAAGCCAAGCAATTACGAGTGGTGGTTGAGGATGATGTCGTGAGTAAGTTGTTAGCGGATCAGGGAAAAGCCGAAAACCAAGCTAAGCCTGACTTGACGAGCAACATTAATGATAGTGAAAACTTGTTGGTTGAGCCACAACCATCAACAATATCGACCGATAAAATTGAGCCAGCCGATGTGACGAAAGAAGTTCCAATTCAGTTGACCGATGTGAAGTCTTTGCTTCAAGCTAAACCAGCGAAACATTATACTTTACAGTTAATGGCGTTGAAAAATCGAGAAAAAGCCGAGCAATTTGTTTCTTCTCGCAAATGGTATCATGAGGTATGGGTCTACCATTCATCGGCTAATCCAAATGTGCCTTATAAAATCATTTATGGTGATTTTACGACGCGGGAGCAGGCTCAAGCTGCACGTCTCAATTTGAAAAAGCAGAATCTGGATTCTTTGATCAAGCAATTTAGCCAAGTTCAGTTCGAATTAACGGAATCGTGATGACGCATCTTCGAGCCTTTTTTCAGTGGGTAGATCATTTTGGCGAAACAAGGCAGAAGACTGATTTGTTGGTGTGTCAATTATATTTAGCTGAAGGTCATCTGTGAGTCGTAATATATCTTCAGTTAATCGTAAGTCTCCGTTGAAGTGGGCTGGTGGCAAGAAGCGCATTGTTGATGAAATCAAAGTGAATCTTCCATCTACTGGAAAGAAGCGTTTGATTGAGCCATTTGTAGGTGGCGGTTCGGTGTTTCTTAATTTTGAGTTTGATGAATACCTATTGGTGGATACTAACCAAGATCTCATTAATCTGTTTGGGTTCATTAAAACGCAGCCGGATAGATTTATTAAGGAAGCAGAAAACTTCTTTATTGGTAACCATAATCATCCCGATTTTTACTATCAGCTGCGCGAGCAATTTAATCAATCCACAGATCCATATGAACGCTCATTACTCTTCGTCTACTTAAATCGACACGGTTATAACGGGCTATGTCGTTATAATAAAAGTGGGGGATTTAATGTACCTTTTGGACGCTATAAGCGGCCTTACTTTCCTCGAGAAGAGTTTATCGAATTCTCTAAGGTCGCTCAGCGTGCATCATTTGTATGTGGTGATTTTGAACAGGCATTTCTCGCCGCGGGTGAACATGATGTTGTTTATTGTGATCCGCCTTACTCGCCAATTAATCGAACCTCGAACTTTACTGCTTATGCTGGAAATAAGTTTACCGATGATGACCAACGTCGTTTAGTTGAATGCGCGCTGCAAGCGAAGCAGCGTGGTGTATCTACACTTATATCAAACCACTTTACCGACTTCACTCAGGAGCTATATGCTGGCGCTGATACACTTAGCTTGTTGAGTGTTCAACGTAATATTAGCTGTAAGGGAAGTGTGCGAGGCAAGTCTAAAGAGGTTATGGCGCTTTATTCGGGAAGCTAGGCGGCGCATTAAAGCGCCTTGTTTGTTAGTTTATTTCTGCAACTCGATTTCGAAAGTGTTGGTGAGCGGATTCCGAAATATCGCATCCGAGATATTCTCGGCCTAAGTTTTTAGCGGCGATTAAGACCGAACCAGATCCAAAAAATGGATCGACGACCAGCTGATTTTTCGTGCTGCTTTGAGAAATTAGTGTTTCAAGCAATGGCACTGGCTTTTCTGTGGGATATCCGCGATAAACTCGTTTACATTCAAGAATATCTGGTATGCCTAAATTATTGAGTTTCTTTTTTCCTTTTTCAAAGAAAAGGATGTACTCGTGACGAGCTCTGTAATGGTATCCCATGCCGATTGTGACTTTATCCCAAATAATAGGTTTCCAAAATTTGAATCCTATTTTTTCTGCAATTGGTTTTACGACAAACATTGTTTCTTGATCGCAGAATAAGTAAAAATGCGAATTGTTCTTCAGAACCCGATATATCTGCTTGAGAAGCGTTTCAAAACGCGCATTCGGGAAAATTTCAAACCACTGATTACTGGACGATTTACTTACTTTTAGTCTGGTGGTTGTCCCGATATTTCGGTGCTTTTCCAGGGACTCGTAGGGTGGATCTGTGATTAAAAGATCGACGCTTGCATCGGCAAGTGTCGCAAGCCAACTGACCGCATCATCTCGATAAATTTGCATTGAACCTCTAGACTAAACTGCTACATACGCGCCCATTTTCTGAGACATGAGAAGGTACACCTTTCTTCAATTTACGGCAATCGATACAATAACTTTGATCGCCATCTGGATTTTTAGCCGTTTTTCTCGCAGGTGTCTTTCCAAAGGATAATGGGTAGGGATGAAATACATGTTCACCGCCGTTTGCAGCTGAACAATGTGGGCAAGATTTATAGTTTCTAGTGGTTTGAGGGTCTTTTTTATAGATCATTCCATTCTTTAATGCTCTGTTACAACAGTTACAAGCCATATTATTCATCCTAAGTGATTTAGTGATAAATAATATAAGGCGAATCACCAACTGATTTTGAGATTGACCCGAGATTTACGAGTTCAAGATGTGGTCGTTCTCAAGCCAATGAAGGGAACTCGAATCATCCGCTTAGATTGACTCGAGTTGGTGAGTCGAGAGGATATCTCAAATCATTAAGTGATCGCGGTGACTAGTAATACCAGACTCATTACGAGGGCCAATACCATCACGATCCCAAGGCCGATAAATTGCCAAGCTTTACCCTGACTAAAATCCTGCTGGCGTTGTTTGTCTGATTGAACACCTAATAATGCGGCGAAGACACTTTTCAGTATACTTGAAGGCTTTTCGGCCATTATTTAGTCCCTATATTGAGGCGGTTTAAGTCAAGCATAAAACAATCTTGGTAGAGTGATTGGATCATGCCTCAAGCTGCGCTAAAATTGCGCACTTTCAAACCCAATGGTTATTCCAATGAGCACACCTTTTTTAATTGCCCCTTCTATTCTAGCTGCTGATTTTGCCCGTTTGGGCGAAGAGGTGGAAAATGTACTTGCCGCAGGCGCAGACGTGATCCACTTTGATGTGATGGACAATCACTATGTGCCAAATTTAACCTTTGGGCCAGCCGTATGTCAGGCCTTGCGTAATTACGGCATTGAAGCGCCTATCGACGTGCATTTAATGGTTAAGCCAGTGGATAGTCTGATCCCCGAGTTTGCGAAAGCGGGGGCAAGCATGATTACTTTTCATGCCGAAGCTTCAGAGCATATTGATCGTAGCTTACAACTGATCAAAGAGCAGGGCTGTCAAGCGGGCCTAGTATTGAATCCCGCGACGCCACTACACTACTTGGATTATGTGATGGATAAGTTGGATATGATCTTGTTGATGTCAGTCAATCCCGGTTTTGGTGGTCAAAAATTCATTCCTGGTAGCCTTGATAAATTACGTCAAATTCGCGATAAAATTGATGCCAGTGGTTATCCGATTCGTTTAGAAGTGGATGGCGGTGTCACGCCGGATAATATTGCCGAAATCGCCGCCGCAGGCGCTGATATGTTTGTTGCTGGCTCGGCTATTTTTAGCAAACCAGATTACCGAGCAGTGATTGAGCAAATGCGTGCCGAATTAGCCAGTTTAAGTAAATAATAAGTAGTGAGCCTATATGACAACGTTAAACAAAATTAAGCTCATCGCTTTTGATTTAGATGGCACATTAGTCGATAGTGCGCCCGATTTGGCCTTAGCCATTAATGCGATGTTAGTTGATTTAGGTCGTGATGTGTTTAGTGAAGCGACGATCCGCCATTGGGTAGGCAATGGTGCCGAAGTTTTGATTAAGCGAGCACTCTCTGGTTGTTCAGAGATTGCGGCAGATCTAGATGAAGCGCTTTACTTAAGTGCAAAACCTTTATTTAACCGACATTATGCTGAAAAGCTGTGTGTAGCGAGTCGCTTATATGCAGGGGTTCGTTTAAGCTTAGCGGCGTTAGCCGAGATGAACCTTCCAATGGCGATTGTGACGAATAAACCAAGCTTGTTTACCCAACCACTATTAGAACAGCTTGATCTTGCGCAATACTTTGATGTGGTATTATCTGGTGATAGCTTAGCGCGTAAGAAGCCAGACCCTCTACCTTTAACTCACTTAGTTGGTCAGTATCAACTGGGTATTGAACAGTTGCTGATGGTCGGTGATTCAAAAAATGATATTCAAGCAGCAAAAGCTGCAGGATGTCGCTCACTAGGCTTGACCTATGGTTATAACTACGGTGAAGATATTGCCTTAAGTGACCCCGATTTTGTGGCGGATAGCCTCGAGACCCTGGTTGAATTAATGTCGGGTTCAGTCACGGCTTAAGTCCCATTTGTATTGTTTAAGTAGGAAAATCATGAGTAAACCCGTTGTATTAAGTGGCATTCAGCCATCCGGTTCGTTAACCATTGGTAATTATATTGGGGCGATTAACCAGTGGATCCACATGCAAAATGAATATAACTGTCATTTCATGCTGGCAGATTTGCATGCGATAACAGTTCGTCAAGAACCTAAGCAATTTAAAAACCAAGTCTTAGATGGTTTAGCCATGTACATAGCTTGTGGTTTAGATCCCGACAAGAGCACCATCTTTGTCCAATCACAGGTACCAGAGCATGCTCAACTCGCTTGGGTACTTAATTGTTATACCCAAATGGGCGAATTGAATCGGATGACTCAGTTCAAAGATAAGTCGACCAAGTATGCGAATAACACCAATGCGGGTTTATATACTTATCCGGCTTTAATGGCGGCGGATATATTACTTTATCAGGCAAATGCGGTGCCGGTAGGGGAAGATCAAAAGCAACATTTAGAACTCACGCGTGATATTGCTAATCGTTTCAATAATCTTTACGGCGAAGTGTTCACGGTACCCGAACCATTTATTCCTCAGTTTGGTGCGCGAGTGATGTCGCTGCAAGAGCCAACCAAGAAGATGTCTAAGTCCGACGATAATGTTAAAGCTTTCATCTTGCTTAGCGATACACCCAAACAAATTGCTAAGAAAATTAAAGCTTCGGTGACCGACTCTGATGAACAGGCGCGGATCTATTTCGATCGAGAAGAAAAACCCGGTGTGTCTAATTTGCTCACGTTACAGTCGGTGGCAACTGGCCAGTCAATTGATGACTTGGTCGCGGGATATGCTGGTAAAATGTATGGTCACTTGAAAGTGGATACCGCCGATGCGGTGGTGGCAATGATGGAACCTATCCAAGCGCGCTATCATGCGCTGCGTGAAGATGAGTCAGCCCTGCAAGCAATCATGGCTAAAGGCGCGGCGCGAGCTAGTGAGCAAGCTCGCCAAACACTACATTCGGTCTATGAGGTACTCGGTTTTATCGGCTTAAAATAGCCTTTACAGCTTGCGGTTCGAAGAAAGCCCAGTGAATGCTGGGCTTTCGTGTTTGTAAGACGTTTGCTTAAGCGAACACGGGTTTTTAGCTTAACGAAAGATCAACCGACCTTCAGCAAAATCGTATAAGATAGTCCTCTTTTATGGCTTTGCATTATGAGTGAGACGATAAGGCTGCATGTTACTCATTATCGATAATTACGATTCGTTTACTTATAACCTTTACCAATATTTTTCGCAGTTAAAGGTTGAGGTTAAGGTGGTGCGTAACGATCAGCTCAGTATTACGCAGATCGAACAAATGGCGCCGACTCACCTGGTTATATCACCAGGACCTTGCTCGCCCAACGAGGCGGGGATATCTTTACAGGTGATCGCTGAATTTGCCGATCAATTGCCTATATTGGGGGTGTGTCTGGGCCATCAGTGTATCGCTCAGCATTTTGGGGCGAGAGTGGTCAGAGCGGACATGCCGATGCATGGTAAGGTCAGGCCAATCCATCATCAGCAGCAATCAGTATTTATGGGTTTGGTCAGTCCAATGGCGGTCACCCGTTATCACTCTTTATTAGTAGAGGCTGATAGCCTGCCAGATTGTTTGGAAGTCACGGCTTGGAGCCATGATCAGCAAGGGCAAGCTTATGAAATCATGGGGCTGCAGCATCGTTCTTTGCCGATCCACTCGGTGCAGTTTCACCCGGAAAGCATTCTTACTGAACAAGGTTTAGGCTTACTCGATAACTTTATTCGTTCGACTATATAGAATGCTAATGTTTAATAACGGTTTAATTTTATAATTAAATCGAATGAATAATTTATGCATATTTATGCGAAAGTTTATGTGTTTTAGAGTAAAATGGCTTATTTGGCAGGACGCTTATTTAGAGCTATGCACTGAACTTGCGTAAAAATGGTTATATTTTGTATGGTGCTTTTGCAGTATGCTCAGACATCATGCTCGATATTTGTCATAATCCCAAGAATATTTACAAACTGTTAACTTCTCTGGCTATCGTTATAGGAATCGCCAGATTGATAAGGAGAACGCTACATGTCACATGCTGTAACTCGTGCGCTTTTTGACCAAGTCATGGTTCCCAATTACGCCCCCGCGGCGATTATTCCGGTGAAGGGCGAGGGCTCTCGTTTATGGGATCAAGAAGGGCGGGAGTATGTCGACTTTGCTGGTGGAATCGCGGTCAACTGTTTGGGGCATTGTCACCCCGCCTTAGTGAAAACCTTGACAGAACAGGGCCAAACACTATGGCACCTGAGTAATGTGCTGACCAACGAACCAGCTTTACGTTTGGCTGAAAAATTGGTGAATAGTACCTTTGCCGAGAAAGTATTTTTCTGTAATTCAGGCGCGGAAGCCAACGAAGCGGCCCTAAAGTTGGCTCGTCGCTATGCGATTGAACATGGAAGCCAAGAGAAAACAAAAATCATTGCCTTCGAACAAGGGTTCCATGGACGTACTTTCTTTACCGTGACGGTGGGTGGACAAGCGAGTTATTCCGACGGTTTTGGTCCTAAACCCGCAGGTGTTGAGCACATTCCCTACAATGATACCGCCGCGCTGGAAGCGTTGATTGATGATCAAACCTGTGCAGTGATGATGGAACCTCTCCAAGGAGAGGGGGGGATCATTAGCGCCGATCTAGAATTTGCAAAAAAAGTTCGCGAGCTGTGTGATAAACACCAAGCATTACTTATTTTTGATGAAGTACAAACTGGCGTCGGCCGCACAGGGGAACTCTACGCTTACATGGGTCTAGGGATCACGCCGGATATACTCACCTCGGCGAAAGCTTTAGGTGGGGGGTTTCCTATTGCGGCTATGCTGACGACAACTGAGATTGCCGCCTCAATGAAGGTCGGCACTCATGGCAGTACTTATGGTGGAAACCCCTTGGCCTGCGCTGTGGCAGCAACTGCCTTCGATATTGTTAATAGTGAATCAGTATTAGCGGGTGTGAAACAACGGGAGCAGTGGTTCAGAGAAGCTTTAATGGCGATTAATGATAAATATCAGGTTTTTTCTGAGGTGCGCGGTAAGGGACTACTGTTGGGTGCGGTGCTGAATGAGCAATATAAGGGGCGTGCGCGCGACTTCTTAGTGGCTGCGGCGGCGGAAGGGCTTATGGTTCTGGTGGCTGGGGCGAACGTGATCCGTTTTACCCCTTCTTTAATTATTCCTCAGCTTGATATAGAGCTGGGTATGCAGCGTTTCGAACAAGCAATTGCCAAAGTGGTAAACGGCTAGTCTTATGGGCTTAGTCTCCTTGTGATACTAGGCCACTTCAATGCTTTATTATCATTCGGCGTGACTCTAAAGGGTCGCGGTGGTTTGTTATTTGATGAATGGAGACTTCGCTATGTTAGTTATCCGCCCTATTAAGGAAACGGACTATCCTGCGTTATTACAAATGGCGGTGGCTTCAGGGGTTGGCTTCACCTCTTTACCGGTTGATGAGCCTCTTTTAAAAGAAAAGCTCGCCCATTCGATACGTTCTTTTACCGCAGATGCTGACAGCCCAGGCAATCAACATTATTTAATGGTTGCTGAAGATAGCGACACCGGAGAAGTGGTTGGGACCACCGCTATTGATGCGGCTGTGGGGATGAGTAACCCCTTCTATACTTACCATCTCGGAAAAGTGGTTCATGCTTCGCGTAGCCTCAATGTTTATAACGTGGTTGAGACTCTTACCCTGACTAATGATTATACCGGGGTGACTGAGTTATGTACGCTGTTTTTGCAAGAATCGCATCGTCGTGGAAACAATGGACGCTTATTATCCAAATGTCGTTTCTTATTGATGGCTGAACATTCGCATTGTTTTAATGATTCAGTGATCGCCGAAATGCGGGGGGTCTCTGATGAACACGGGCGTTCACCTTTTTGGCAGTGGTTACAGGATCATTTCTTTAGTGTTGATTTCCCGACGGCAGACTACTTAACTGGGGTTGGTAAGAAAGAATTTATTGCCGAGTTAATGCCGAAATATCCGATATACGTCAACTTATTGAGTAAAGAAGCACAGGCGGTGATTGGTGAGGTGCATGAAAAAACTCGTCCAGCTTTACGCCTGCTCGAATCTGAAGGTTTTTGTAAACACGGTTATGTGGATATTTTTGATGCTGGGCCGACCGTCGAGTGCCCATTAAAGTTGATCGAAAGTGTCAAACATTCCCTCAAGGTGAGCATCAGTATTGCGGAGCCCGCCGCCTCTGCTGAAGAAATGTTACTAAGTAATGCTCGCTTAGTTGATTTTAGAGCTTGTGTGGCGGCGATCCAGTTAGATTCCGACTCATTGCGAGCGGTTATATCGGCTAGTACTGCAGCAGCCTTAGAGGTACAAGAGGGTGATCTGATTCGTATTGGTGCGCTACGTTTAGAATAGTCATAGGCTCGCCCATGGGGCCGCTATAAAGGATGTGAGGTTGTAGATGGAACATTTAAATCAGTTTATTAATGGTCAATGGCTAGCGGGTCAAGGTGCCTCGTTTCAGTCTATCGATCCAGCCAAAAATGTTTGCGTTTGGCAGGGCAATGCTGCGTTATCAGCGCAAGTCGATCAAGCGGTTAAGGCGGCACGATCGAGCCAGTTTGACTGGTATATGCTTGGGCTAGAATCAAGAATTGCAGTGATTAAACAATTCGCGGCCTTGTTGGAGCAAAATAAAGAGCGCCTAGCCTTAGTGATTGCCCAAGAGACCGGTAAACCCTTGTGGGAAACTCGCACCGAAGTTGTCGCGATGATCGGCAAGGTGGCTATTTCCGAGAAAGCCTATGCCGAGCGAACTGGCGAGTCATCTTCTGAGTTACCGATTGCAAAAGCGGTATTACGTCACAAGCCGCATGGTGTGGTGGCGGTATTTGGTCCCTATAATTTCCCAGGACATTTACCTAATGGCCATATTGTTCCCGCTTTAATTGCCGGTAATAGTGTGGTGCTGAAACCTTCAGAACTCACGCCTTATACTTCGGAATGTATCGTTAAATTATGGCAACAAGCGGGTTTGCCTGAGGGGGTACTTAACTTACTGCAAGGGGAGGTGGTTACAGGTAAGGCGCTGGCTGCTCATCCTGATATCGATGGGTTATTTTTTACTGGTAGTTCTAACACGGGTCACTTATTGCATCAGCAGTTTGCCAGTCAGCCGGATAAAATACTCGCTTTAGAAATGGGCGGCAATAATCCCTTGGTGGTTGACCAAGTCGCCGATGTTGACGCTGCGGTACACGATATTGTTCAATCCGCCTTTATTTCGGCAGGACAGCGCTGTACTTGCGCACGCCGTTTGTTTTTGCCTCGTAGTGAACAAGGTGAGCAGATCTTAGCCCGTCTATTAGAAGTCACTCAAGCCATTCAAGTGGGTCTCTATGATGCCGAGCAGCAGCCCTTTATGGGCGCAATGATTAGTGCGAAAGCTGCCGCAGGAATGGTTGAGGCCCAACGGCAGTTGCAACAGCTCGGTGGGCAGTCCTTGCTTGAGCTACAGCAGCTAGAGCAAAACAAGGGCTTGGTTACACCTGGTATTATCGATGTGACGTCTGTTGCTGCGCTGCCCGATGAAGAGTACTTTGGCCCGTTATTGCAGGTGCTCCGTTATCATGACTGGGATGACGCGATTGCTCAGGCAAATCATACTCGATTCGGTTTATCGGCAGGCTTGCTGAGCCATGATCCGCTAAAATGGGAAAACTTCCGTCATCGGATCCGCGCCGGTATTGTCAATTGGAACCGTTCGATTACCGGCGCTTCGAGTGCTGCACCTTTTGGTGGCGTGGGCGCTTCTGGAAATCATCGGGCTAGTGCTAAGTATGCGGCGGACTACTGTGCTTATCCTGTCGCCTCTATGGAAGGTGAAGCCAGCGTGATGCCAGCGGTACTCAGCCCAGGCTTACACTTTTAGGGAGAATATGATGACCTTAGATTTGTTTTTTGAACGTTTATGGCAACAATATTTGGCGGTGACACCTAGCGCCGAAGCGATCCATCAGCTGTTGGGCGATGGTCATCAGATCGTCAATGATCATATTGCCATTCGCAGCTTTAATTTACCGAATACCGGTGTGGAAGCTTTTGCGAAACACTTATTGGCGATGGGCTATCATCGAGGAGGAGAATACCATTTTGCGAATAAGCACTTAGACGCGGCTCACTTTGAGCATTCCGACCCGAGTATTCCCAAAGTCTTTATTAGTGAATTACAGGTTGAGAGCTTGTCTGATAAGGCGCAGATGATTGTTCAAGGTTTGGCTAAGCAGGTGCCATTAGCGCTTTATCAACAGCCAGAAGTTTTTTTCTGTGGCCGTCCATGGCAATTGAGCTACGCTGATTATCAGCAGCTACTTGAAGAAAGTGAATATGCCGCTTGGTTGGCTGCTTATGGTTATCGAGCGAATCATTTTACGGTGTCAGTCAACCAGCTACCGCATTTCGACAGCTTACAACAGGTGAATCAATGTTTGAGTGAGGCGGGTTATGTGCTCAATAAGCTTGGTGGTGAGATCAAAGGTTCGCCGGAAGTGTTATTAGAGCAATCTTCAACTATGGCAGATTTATCTGAAGTAGTATTTAGTGATTCTAGTCAACGCATTCCCAGTTGCTTCTATGAGTTTGCACTGCGTTATCCATTACCGAACGGTGAGTTATATTCCGGCTTTGTTGAAGCTTCGGCGGATAAAATATTTAGTAGTACTAATCGTTAGTTGGCACAATAAAAAAGCCGCATAAGCGGCTTTTTTTATAGGTAAACAGAGAGTTGCTTAGCGGGTACCGTAAACCACAATTGTTTTACCGTGGGCGGTGATAAGCTCTTGCTCTTCTAGCATCTTAAGAATACGACCAACCGTTTCACGAGAACAGCCAACAATTTGGCCGATCTCTTGGCGGGTAATCTTAATTTGCATACCATCTGGATGAGTCATCGCATCTGGCTGTTTCGCTAGGTTTAGTAAAGTCTGAGCAATTCGACCAGTCACGTCTAAGAAGGCTAAATCACCCACTTTTTGGCTGGTGATCTGCAGGCGGGTTGCCATTTGCCCTGACAAACGCATCAGGATCTCAGGATTCACTTGAATCAGTTGACGGAATTTCTTATAAGAAATTTCGGCAACCTCACAAGGGCTTTTAGCCCTGATCCAAGCGGTCCGGATCGGGTTTTCAGTGTCTTCGAAAAGGCCTAGTTCGCCCATGAAGTCACCTTGATTCAGATAAGACAAGATCATTTCCTTGCCTTCTTCATCTTTAATTAAAACCGCGACTGAGCCCTTGACTATGTAGTATAGGGTTTCGGCTTTTTCGCCGGCATGAATTAGGGTGCTTTTTGAAGGGTACTTATGTATGTGACAGTGAGAAAGAAACCACTCCATCACCGGATCAGCTTGAGGTTTGCCAATTACCATATTAAAGAAATCCTCTGTCTTTATAATTATTTACCAGCTATATACTTAGTAAATTGTATTTATTCTAATTGTTTTCCATCCACCCCTAGCATAAAAGGCTTCGGACTTTGCTGCAAGGCATTTATACGCCTTTAGTATGAGGTAATTACTAGCCATGAACCTTGACCTAGATTAAGCTGGTGAACGAAATATTAAGCAGGAGAATCTAATATGAAAGCGTCGGTCAAGTGGTCAAAAGAACTACAGTTTATTGGTGAAAGCAGTTCAGGCCACCAAATATTGATGGATGGCGACGCTGCGAAAGCTGCTCCGAGCCCGATGGAGTATGTCTTAATGGCGGCTGGTGGATGTAGTTCTGTGGATGTCATTTCCATTTTATCTAAGGCTCGGCAGCAAGTGACTGATTGCCAAGTTCATTTGGATTCAGAGCGAGCCGAGGCGGCGCCGAAGGTATTTACCAACATCCACCTGGAGTTTGTCGTAAGTGGGGTGAATTTGAGCGACAAGCACGTTGCCCGAGCGGTGCAATTGAGTATGGAAAAATACTGCTCGGTATCGTTAATGTTGGGTAACAGCTGTGAAATTAGCCACAGCTATCGGATTGAAAGCGCGAGTTAACGAACTTTTCCGGTTTCCAGCAATTGTTGGATCATCGGTGATAAAATTAGCTCCATGGCGAAACCCATCTTTCCTCCTGGAACCACGATGGTGTTTTGCCGCGACATATAAGCACCGTCAATCATCTGTAACAGATAAGGAAAATTAACGTTTTTGAGTCCTCTAAAACGGATCACTAACATGCTTTCATCGAGTGACGGAATACTCTTAGCGCTAAAAGGGTTTGATGTATCGACCGTAGGGACGCGCTGAAAGTTGATATGGGTACGCGAAAATTGTGGGGTGATGTAGTTGATGTAGTCATCCATTGAACGAACAATTGAATCTTGCACGGCTTCTCGTGAATGGCCTCGTTCGGTGGTATCCCTCACCAGTTTTTGGATCCACTCTAAGTTCACAATCGGCACCATGCCGATCAGCAAATCAACTTTTGACGCGACATTTTTTTCATCGTAAACCACGCCGCCGTGCAAGCCTTCATAAAATAATACTTCGGTTTCTTCCGGCAGTTCCTGCCAAGGGGTAAACGTGCCCGGCATTTGATTGTATGGCACGGCTTCGTCGAAGGTGTGCAGATAACGTCGATATTGACCAGTACCATCTTCGCCATATTGTTTGAAAAATTCATACAACAAATTGAAGTCGTTGGCCTCCGGGCCGAAGTAGCTGATGTGCTTTCCGTGTTCGCGAGCCTTTCGGATGGCTACATCCATCTCGGGTCGAGTGTAGCGGTGAAAACTGTCGCCCTCAATAAAGGCTGCATTCAGTTTATGTTGCCTAAATAAGTGAGCGAATACCTCACTGGTGGTTGACGTTCCGGCACCGGAAGAACCAGTGACAGCGATAATAGGATGTTTAGCTGACATAATGACCTATCTGTAAGTGAGACTATAAACATGATTTATACATCATCCTGCAGCCTATCCGTGGCTGAGGCATTAAATTGCTCTTTGGCAATCAAGTTGACTGTTTCATGTAGTTCTGAGTATACGATTAAAACTGAACCATTAATAACCTGTTGTTTAATTTGCTCTCGTTTGTCTTCTAAACTCAACTCTTGTTCACCATAGTCGGTGCCTTCACGTAATACGAAACTTTCGAGTAAAGCTTCGAAAGTGTCGGCCGCTAGGTTTTGCCAAGGAATTATCATGAATTAGCATGCTCTTTTGTGTTGAGGTGCTGGCTAAACCACTGTGGAATAGCAGACTCTAGCCAGAATGTTGGACGAAATAGGCTACCACCGACAAATCCTACATGTCCACCAGTGCGGCTTAGTCGATATTCAATCGCGGGGCTGATTTGCTCATTTCGCGGGATCACTCTTGCGTCCATAAAAGGATCATCGGCGGCGTGGATCAGCAAAGTGGGTAAGCCAATGTGCTTGAGTAAGGGTAAGCCGCTACAGCGTTGGTAATAGTCAACGGCACCTGCAAACTGATGGGCTGGGGCGGTGTAGTGTTCATCAAACTCTACGAAGTTACGCCAGCGCTTGACTTGCGTTTGTTGCAGTGGGGCTTGTGGCATACGGCTAATCTTTTTACAGAGGTTTTTTTTCATCCGGCTGAGTAAGTGATGCTGGTATATTTGAGAAAAACCCTGTTGTAGTCGCTGGGAACAGGCGGCTAAGTGCAGTGGCGCAGAGATGACCGCGGCCGCAGTTAGCGGTGAGCGTGGTTCTTTCGCTAGATAATTCACCAACATATTCCCGCCTAGCGAGTAGCCCAAGGCGAATAGAGGGGCTTTGGGATTGAGTGCGTGTAAATGCTCAATACAAGCTCGTGCGTCATCAATCTCGCCACTGTGGTAACCGCGCCATAGCTTGTTGGGTTTACCACTACATCCTCGAAAATGCATCACCACTGCTCGCCAGCCTTGCTGTTTACAAGCTTGTAAGATCCCCTTGGCATAGGGTGAATGTACACTGCCTTCTAAGCCATGGAAGACGAGCACGATTGCTTGTTCTGGTTTGTCAGTCTTGGCACTATCAATCCAAGCGAGATCGATAAAGTCACCATCGTCTAGATCTAACTGTTGCCAATCCAAATTGAGTTTTTTGTTGCGCAATAACAAAGTGGGCAGCAGAGTTTGAATATGCCGATTACGAGCCCACCAGGGCGCTTTAAAGTGCGTAGAGTTAATTTTTTGCCTCCATTAAAACCACTGAGTAAACGATATGGTGTGGCATAACAATTTTCGAGTTTGGTCAAATTAGTTTACAAGTTACTCATGGTAACATAACCTTTGTTCACGGCAGATGATTGAGATAGCACATGAACCAAGCAAGCAAACTGCAATTGTCCCAAGAGTTAAGCGATTTGCAAGCGGCTTATCGTCAACAGCCTTACCCTAGTTTAGCGATACGTCGCTACCATCTTAGCCAAATGCTGCGGCTGTTGCTCGATAATCAAGCCGCTATTATCGCTGCGATTAGTGACGATTTTGGTTATCGCAGTCCGCATGAGTCGAGGCTGATTGAAATTTTCCCGGCCATCGAGGGCCTGCGTTATAGTCTAAAACACCTCAAAAAATGGCTTAAGCCACAACATCGTCAGGTGAGTCTTTGGTACTTTGGAGCGAGTAATCGGGTTCAGGCTCAACCGCTCGGGGTGGTTGGGGTCATTGTCCCCTGGAACTACCCTCTGTATTTGGCCTTCGCGCCCCTTACCGATGCACTGGCGGCAGGAAATAAGTTGATGATTAAAATGTCTGAACTTAGTCCCGCCTTAAGCCATTTGCTGATCCAATTGTTGCCAAAGTACTTGCCCGACGATGTGCTGCGGATCTATTCAGACGACGGCTCACTGGGGCCAAGTTTTTCAGCCTTGCCCTTTGATCACCTCATCTTTACTGGTTCCACCCAAACAGGGCGTAAAGTGATGGCGGCCGCCGCGCAAAACTTAACCCCTGTTACCTTAGAGTTAGGCGGAAAGTCACCAGTGATCGTGGCTGAGGATTATCCCATAACTCAGGCGGCTGAGCGAATACTGATGGGGAAGCTGCTGAATGCTGGGCAAACTTGTGTGGCACCCGATTACGTGTTGCTTCCCAAGGGAACGAGGTCAGCTTTTATTCAGGCTTGTTTAGCTTATACCGCCAAACACTACAGCGATATGTCAGATCCTGCTCTTTCTAATATGATCTCGGCGGATTTTTTAACTCGGCAGGTGAACTTGCGCGAGCAGGCAATAGCCCAGGGCGCTGAATTTATCCCGTTAATTGCTGGTGAATGTGCAGGGAAATTTACGCCGGGTTTGTTAGTTGACGCAGCTGCGTCATCCTTGGTGATGCAGCAAGAGATTTTTGGTCCACTATTACCGATTGTCGAATATCAAGATTTGTCGCAGGCCATCACTTATGTCAACCAAACTGCACCGCCGTTGGCCCTTTATCTATTTACCAAGCAGTTTGGGGTGCAGCTACGAGTGCAGCAGCAAATTCAAGCTGGTGGCCTGTGTATTAATGAGGTGTTACTACATGTGGCTCAGCATCAGCTGCCATTTGGCGGAGTCGGCAGCAGTGGTATGGGCCACTACCATGGTTACGATGGTTTTGTGCAGTTTTCTAAAATGCTGCCAATCTTTAAACAAGGTCCATTTGCAGCGACTCGTTTGATGCGACCGCCTTATACCCGCATCAGCGACTACTTGCTTAAATTGATGACCCGTGGATAATCGAATTAGCCAAAGTTAAGGGGGAGCGCTAGTGGATTGCCAGTTTTGTTCTCGGGCATGGTTTGTAGAAAAGTTAGGGCGTTGTAAGCAATGCATGATTTTGGCCAACTTGGGTTGGATACTGATGTTATGCCTTTGCATTGTCTACCGAGGAGATATAGCCGTGTATCGGCTGAGCTTATGGGCTGGTTTTGCCGCGTTTGCTAGTTTAAGTGCTGCCCATTGGTTGATGTTTTTTTATTACCGATGGTTTGCGTCAAAATAGTCACATGCGGCCAACTATTAATCCGTGTTTAGACTGCTTAAATGAGGTGCTATCACTTGCTCAGCTTGAGTTAATAATGAGTTTTCTGGCGATAGCCAATGGATCTCATCACCGCGACGCTCCATCTTTCTGAACCAGGTATCCTGGCGTTTGGCAAATTGGTGGATTTGAGAATTGAGCTTTTGAAACATATCGTTATAGCTCAGCTGTTGTTGCAGGTATTGTGCGACTAAACGGTACTCTAAGCCATAAAACTCTAGTTTTGCATAGCTCACACCTTGAGCGTGCAGGCGTTCAACTTCTTCCACTAAACCCTGTTCAAGCCGCTGTTTTAAACGTAGCGTGATGCGTTGACGGAGTACTGCTCGCTCCCAACGGATCCCCAAGTAAAGTGGCTTTATCTCGGGGTGAGGGGAGGTTTGCGGGGGCGCTGTGTCTGACTCGGCAATTTCAATGGCTCGCACTAAACGCGGTCGGACCTGTAAATCAGTATTATTATGTTGCTCGGGCTTTACTGAGAGTAAACGTTGCTGCAGTTGCTCTAGGCTGAGTTCTGCAAGCTCGTTACGTAGGGCCTGATTGCTTGGTACTTCATGTAGCTGATAATTTTGGGTCACCGCATCAATGTACAAACCTGTTCCACCAACCATAACGGGGAGCTGTTGTCGTTGTTTAATTTGCTGGTAGGCTTTGAAGAAATCACGCTGAAAATGAAATACGCTGTATTCGGCCTCAGGTTCAACGATATCAATTAGGTGATAGGGGATCTCCTGGTATTCATCCAGATCTTTACCCGAGCCTAAATCCAAGCCTCGATACACTTGCCTAGAATCGGCAGATAGTATTTCGCCGCCGTAAAGTCTGGCGATCTCCACGCCAAGATGGGTTTTTCCTGATGCGGTAGGCCCGAGAACAACCAGCAAGTTTGCAAGATTAGTCGACATAGTAGTATTGATTACAGAGTGTTGGCGGGAATGGTAACAAGAAAAAACAAAAACGGCATGTGCAGAAGCAACATGCCGAGTGAAATAGCCTGAGATCCTTGGCAAAAATGGTGTTTAAGCCTAGTTTTCCCAGAAGTTTTTGCGAGACTCTTGGTAGCGGTCTGCTTCTGTTAAACCGATATCACGTAATAAGTACGCGGGTAATTGAGCCAATTGACGGCGGGTTTTTTGGCGCTGGATCCACACATTACAAAGATTGTATAACTCAACAATACCGTGTTGGGTTTGTGGTAAGGAAGAACTGTGTTTATTGCTGTGGATCGTGTTTATATTGATATTCATATCGAGGACCTCATCTCAGTTGATGGGAGAATAGTAGTTCTGAAATGCGAGGTTCTCAAACAAGTTAAATTGCAACCTAATCATTAGAAAAACTAATGTAACGTGGTTTTTTTATAGAGCCGTTTTGAATCGATTTTAGACGTGAATAAATATTCATAAATGTGAATGTAAAATTCATTTGAATATTTTATTTAGCATTTTTGTAGCAGTTTATTTACTCTCTGAGCCTTTATTTTAGGGATTCACATTTATGCTAAAGCTTTGTTGTGATCCAGGTCGTTATTGCGTAATTATTCGCTAGTTGAATTGCCTCTAGATTGACACTTAATCCCCCGTAAATAAAGGGACTATTGGTGGTTTGAATTAGTCGTTCATTTTTTGTTTAGGATCAATTTTGGAATACCATGAAAGCCTTCGTTGTTTATTTGTTTTGTTGCAACCTTGTGCATGATCTGTTGCTTGGTTGATATCAAAAAGATCGGTTTTTGATCGAATTTGACATGAAGCATTTTAGGCTGAGGAATGAACCACAAGTTCGCTGGGTTAATGTTTTTTTGGCTTAGTTAATTTAACCTAAATGATTTTTGTGGCTTGCTGGTGATTGTTCGTTTTACATTCAATTGTTTGTACGCTAATGCTAGAGTGCATAGGCGACAAAACATAACGACAATAAATAACTAACGATAAGGACATGGCATGAACCTAACATCCTTTAATCCGCCGCGGCGGATTTTAATGGGCCCCGGCCCTTCCGATATTTCACCACAAGTATTACAGGCACAGAGTCGTCCCATTATTGGCCATCTTGATCCACTGTTTGTAAATATGATGGATGAAATTAAGGCGCTGCTGCAATATGCTTTTCAAACTACGAATCAACATACCTTTGCGGTTTCCGCTCCTGGCTCTGCTGGCATGGAAACTTGCTTTGTGAATTTGGTCGAGCCTGGTGACAAGGTTATTGTTTGTATTAATGGGGTATTTGGTCAACGGATGTTGGAAAATGTCGAACGTTGTGGCGGTATCGCTGTGGTGGTAGAGGATGCTTGGGGGCAGCCTGTCTCTCCGGCAAAAGTGGAGCAGGCCTTACAGCAGCACCCCGACAGTAAAATCGTGGCTTTTGTGCATGCCGAAACCTCTACTGGTGTCGCGTCTGATGCACAGGCTTTATGTGGCTTGGCCAAGCAGCACGGCTGTTTGTCGATTGTAGATGCGGTGACCTCCGTCGGCGGGATCCCGGTTTTGGTTGATGAGTGGGGGATTGATGCAATTTACTCTGGCAGTCAAAAGTGTTTGTCTTGTGTGCCTGGTCTATCGCCGGTGAGCTTTAGCCCAGCGGCGGTTGAAAAACTGAAAGGCCGTAAAACCAAGGTGCAGAGTTGGTTCTTAGACCAAAGCTTGGTTATGGCCTATTGGTCAGGTGAGCAAAAACGTTCTTATCATCATACCGCTCCTGTGACAGCTCTATATGCTTTGCATGAGTCACTGCTGATGTTACATCAAGAAGGCTTAGAGCAAGCTTGGCAGCGGCATGCGCAGCAACATGCCTTATTAGCTGCGGGTTTGGACAAATTGGGATTAAATCTGATGGTAGAGATTGCATATCGATTGCCGCAATTAAATCTGGTTGCGGTGCCTGAAGGTGTAGATGAACAAGCGGTTCGCGCTCGTTTGTTGAATGACTACAATTTGGAAATTGGCGCAGGCCTTGGACAGTTTGCAGGAAAGGCCTGGCGAATTGGTTTAATGGGATATGCGGCACGTCAAGAGAATGTGAGCTTGTGTTTAGCGGCACTTGCCGAGGTATTGGAACAAGACTAGCGGTTTCTCCTATACTCAAGCATGAAACCCGCGTCGGCGGGTTTGTTGTTATATTACTTTAAAGGAGCTATTTTGTGTTCATCGATTTTGCTGAGTTAACGAGTCAGCAGATTTACCACTGTATGACTCAAACTATCGTCCCTCGCCCTATTGCTTGGGTTTTGAGTGATAACGGGCAAGCTGCTTCCTATAATTTAGCGCCATTTTCGTATTTCACTGCAATAAGTTCAGATCCACCCTTGATCATGCTATCGCTTGGTAAGAAACCGGATGGTTGTGACAAAGACACTAAAGTGAATATTGAGCAGCGTCAGTATTGTGTGGTTCATCTCGCGCATGCTAAGCAAGCCAAATTAGTGACTGAATCTGCCAGAACACTTCCCCACGGCGAATCAGAAGTTGAGGCGCAACAACTCGC
>NZ_CP194036.2:647500-1102500 GCF_050870835.2 Agarivorans sp. QJM3NY_29
TGCCCGGTGCCGGAAGGTTAATTGATGTGGTTAGCGCAAGCGAAGCTATTGATCGAAGCCCCGGTAAACGGCGGCCGTAACTATAACGGTCCTAAGGTAGCGAAATTCCTTGTCGGGTAAGTTCCGACCTGCACGAATGGCGTAATGATGGCCAAGCTGTCTCCACCCGAGACTCAGTGAAATTGAAATTGCCGTGAAGATGCGGTGTACCCGCGGCTAGACGGAAAGACCCCGTGAACCTTTACTACAGCTTGACACTGAACATTGACCCTACATGTGTAGGATAGGTGGGAGGCTTTGAAGCGTTGTCGCTAGATGATGTGGAGCCGACCTTGAAATACCACCCTTGTAGTGTTGATGTTCTAACGTTGTCCCGTTATCCGGGATGCGGACAGTGTCTGGTGGGTAGTTTGACTGGGGCGGTCTCCTCCCAAAGAGTAACGGAGGAGCACGAAGGTTGGCTAAGTACGGTCGGACATCGTACGGTTAGTGCAATGGCATAAGCCAGCTTAACTGCGAGACAGACACGTCGAGCAGGTACGAAAGTAGGTCATAGTGATCCGGTGGTTCTGTATGGAAGGGCCATCGCTCAACGGATAAAAGGTACTCCGGGGATAACAGGCTGATACCGCCCAAGAGTTCATATCGACGGCGGTGTTTGGCACCTCGATGTCGGCTCATCACATCCTGGGGCTGAAGTCGGTCCCAAGGGTATGGCTGTTCGCCATTTAAAGTGGTACGCGAGCTGGGTTTAGAACGTCGTGAGACAGTTCGGTCCCTATCTGCCGTGGGCGTTTGAGAATTGAAGGGAGCTGCTCCTAGTACGAGAGGACCGGAGTGGACGAACCGCTGGTGTTTGGGTTGTTATGCCAATAGCATTGCCCAGTAGCTACGTTCGGAACTGATAACCGCTGAAAGCATCTAAGCGGGAAGCAGGCCTTGAGATTAATTCTCACTAGGACTTTAAGTCCTCTGAAGGGCCGTTGGAGACTACAACGTTGATAGGCAAGGTGTGTAAGTGCTGTGAGGCATTGAGCTAACTTGTACTAATTACCCGTGAGGCTTAACCATACAACACCTAAAGGGTGTTGCTTATAGATACTTTATTTTAGAACCAAGAGTGCTTGTTATACTCGTGGGATATATCAGTTTTTTCGAATGTTAAAGACAACAAGTTTTTGCCTGGTGGCAATAGCGTTGTGGAACCACCTGAACCCATGCCGAACTCAGAAGTGAAACGCAACTGCGCCGATGATAGTGTGGGGTCTCCCCATGTGAAAGTAGGTCACTGCCAGGCACCTATACTAAGCCCTCGTCTGACGACGAGGGCTTTTTTATTGCCTGAGATTTAGCAAGGGCAGTCAAGGCGAACCGATGTTCATGAACAAACCATGTGAAAGTCGGCTGGATATTGCCAGACGTCTATTGAGAGAAAGCCTATCCTTACGGATAGGCTTTTTTTATGCCTAAAATTGCCTATGTGAAAGTCGGTTTGATATTGTCAGGTGCCTATTGAGAGAAAGCCTATCTTTACGGGTAGGCTTTTTTTATGCCTGAAATTGCCTATGTGAAAGTCGGTTCGATATTGTCAGGTGCCTATTGAGAGAAAGCCTATCCTCACGGATAGGCTTATTTATGCGTTTCGTTATGGCGTTCTTATAACAGACAAACCACATCGATGAGTGAGCCTATTTTGTTAGTCATATCGCCAAGTGAATTTGACTAAATTGTGCATCAAATTTCACCGAGGATTCTGATCTTGAGGATTGGGTATTTAGATCCTGAATGATTTTTGAAATGCTTTGACTCTAAAGTAAGTTGAATATTTTGTAGGGCTGGGCTGCTTAGAAATTACGCCTGAAAAGAAAATCTTGATTCAGCCGCTAGTTCAGCTAAGCAGCAACTTTTATTTTTATGGACTTATATCGTTCATAAGGGAATAAAACGAATATAATTCAATATCAACATTATTGGTGATGATTGGTTGTAAATTTGACCGTGAGCTTAATTTTTATATTAAATCGCTTTACATTTTTTGCTTGCTGTATCTGGTGATTAAGATGCTCTATATCAAAATATACGTAAGCTCAGCTTAATGTTAGAAGTGTGATCTATATCACGTTAATGGGTGGTATTGCTTACTTTTCATTAACAAGAAGGAGATATAGGATAGTTGTATAAAAGCTCTAAACATAATATTGACTTGAGTTTTTATGCATTTGGTTAGTAATGGATGTACGGGTGTTTGACTAAACAATCACTCCAAAATTTTAGGGAAATCGAACAAATGAACAGCAAATTGTGTTTAATTGGTGCGGCATTGTTATTTTCTTCAGGAGTGACAGTCGCAGCCACTGAAGTTATCGATTTAAATAGTTATGCAGATATCACTTCTAAAGTTGCAAGCGAACTAAAGCAGTACCCGGTCGACAAGACGCTTATCGTGATGGATATCGATAACACGATTTTAACCAGTAGTGTCGATCTCGGTGGCGATATTTGGTATCAATGGCAGCGTGGTAAATTAGCGGTCAAACCTGCGGCGGAGCAAAAGGTGGCTTGTCTTTTTGAAGACACCATTGGTCTGTTATATGAATTGAACCCTCAGGTGTTGACCGAAGAGTCTGTCCCTAGTCTTATTAGTCAGTGGCAAAAAGACGGTTATACCATGATGGCTTTGACTTCTCGCTCACCAAAGTATCGTGCGGCCACCGAGCGCGAATTACTCAATAAGGGAATTGACTTCAATGTGACCGCCTTAGCACCAGCAGGGCAAACGTCTCCGGTCTATCGAGAAGTCACTAAGCGTGAACTGAGTTATGCCAAGGGTGTGATGATGACCACCGGGATGAACAAAGGCACCATGCTTGAATACATCCTCAAAAAGACAGGCCGCAGCTTCGATAAGATTATATTTATTGATGACTCCGCGAAAAACATAAAAAATGTTGATGCTGCCTATAAAGACAGCAAAGACGTTGACGTGAGTTTATTTCATTACACCCGTGTTGAACATCTACGTGAACAACAATTCGGCAGCGTACTTACCCAAGCTCAGGCCGACAAAATGGCTGCAGACTGGGAACAGTTAAACACCACTCTCAATACTGTGTTTCCCGCTCGTGACTCCGGCAAGTGTCTCAGCGTTAACTAAAGCCTCTTTACATTTAGCTTGGGCGGTTTAACTCCCGCCCTCAAATCAGTCTTTTATTCATACTCGCGCTTCCTTGTTTACTCAAGGTAGTCGGGCTTGCTCGTCCATTCAAAGGACAACTTTATAACAGGAAGTTACTATGAAACGTTCAAATCTATCTTTACTTATTTGCTCACTATTTGCGGCGGGCAGCTTAAATGCGGCCACCATTTATCAGGGAGAAGATGGTGATTCCATTGATCTTATTGGCAGCTTTGAAGTCGGCGGCTACTTAGGGAAGGACTACAACGATAACGGTGAAAAGTGGGACTACGATAGCTTTTATTCCGATGATACGTTTATGTCTTTTGGCTTCGTGGTTAAAACCGGGCAGATTTTCGCTCATATTGATTTCGATTATGAGCGTACGCCTTGGACGACCAAAAACGAATTCCAGCAGGTGTTAGATAAGGCCTATGTTGGCTGGGAGTTTGAAAACGGCGATAAAATAGAATTTGGCCGCACTGATACTGCCTATGACCATTACGATCAAATGGGTGATTTCTCAGTGGATGGTGCCGCAGAAGTTCGCGAAGCCGGTGATCAGGACAGTACCGCTAAATACCGCGGCAGTATTAATAACTTTAAATACGGTATTTCTTATTCAACTCAAGGCTGGGATAACTACAAAACAGACTCTCGCGAAGGCGAAGTGATTAATGGTTACCTCGGTTACTTTAATGACACGGTTGACGTATTGCTTGGCGCAGAAACCGTTGACCAACGTGGTGAGATCTATTCAGTACACGCAAGAGGCTGGGTTGGTCCAGTTCGACTCGGTGGTTTGGTATCTTTATCCGACCGTGAAGAAGAGCAAGGTTATGATTCGAAAGATGCGCTTACTTATGTTGCATCAATTGGTTATGACATCACCGATAAAATTGAAACCAATCTGGTTTACTCCATCGTTGATGTTGATACCGAGAACAGAGATATGGGCG
Organism: Agarivorans sp. QJM3NY_29; assembly: GCF_050870835.2. Taxonomy (NCBI): domain Bacteria; kingdom Pseudomonadati; phylum Pseudomonadota; class Gammaproteobacteria; order Alteromonadales; family Alteromonadaceae; genus Agarivorans; species Agarivorans sp. QJM3NY_29. The sequence goes on from NZ_CP194036.2 coordinate 651,635, forward strand.
ATGACGGCTTTCGTACCTGGGTTGATGACTCTTGGGTTGCGATCAGTCTGAATTATAAGTACCGCCGCAATATCGTGCTGAAAACCGAGTTTGTGACTGGTGGCGAGCAAGGTAGCTACGGCTACGGCAAAGTGTATTACTGGTTCTAGTCTGTCACTTGTCCCTGCTTGTATCAGGCAGCAGGACGTTAGTTGAGGAAGGATGCGTCATAAGTTAAGCATTCTTTAAGTCATATCTCTTGCGGAGAGAAACATGAAGAAGTTTTATTATCCTGCAATGATGGCGGCTTTGTTACCCATGCTATCCCACGCCGATATTTATATATCTGAAGTGGTAGAAGGCTCGAGTAACAATAAGGCCATTGAAATTGCTAACAGCGGAACCAGTGCTGTCACACTTACCGGTTATGAGTTAGCCAGCGAGTTCCAAAATAAATGGCAAAATCGCTACGACTTAAGTGGTGTTACCCTACAGCCGAATGCAGTCTGGGTAATTGCGAATAAAGATGCCGGTGATGCTTTGCTCAGCTTAGCTGACGTAACATCGACTTCATACTTAGTGAAATATAACGGTGATGATGGTGTTGCACTGCTGCATAACGATGTTGCCATCGATGTTGTGGGCGATCTGTACGATTTAGCATACAACAAAGACGTCACCCTACAACGCTGTGATCTTACGCCGAGCGCGACTTATGTCGATTGGCAGTGGAAGGTCTTAGCAAAAGACGATATTAGTAATATTGGCCAATTTAATGCGGCCGACGATAGCTGTGTCGCGCCGCCAGCACCGACAGCACCAGCTGCAGGTGACTTTACCGCTAGTACAATTATGGCCTTGCAAGGGACGGGTAGCCGTTCGCCCATGATTGAAGACGGGAGTTTTACCTCACAAGATGTGTATCTAGTCAAAGGAGTTGTGACCGCTGTTCAGGTTGGAGCCTTGGGGAATGACTTACCGAAGGGGTATTTCATTCAAGATGAGAGCGGAGACAGTGATCCTCTAAGCTCTGACGGTATTTTTGTGAAAGGTTCCGTTTCGGCCTTAATTAATAGTGGTAGTGCGGAGAGTCAGGATCTGAGTGTGGGTGACGAAGTCGAAGTATACGCCAAAGTCACCGAGTCTTATGGTTGGACTATGCTGCTTCCCGAGCAGTCTGAAGGCTACGATCTGAGCTTTGTCACTGGTGCTACAGGTGAGATTGCAGCGACGCCTTTGCGAATGCTGGATAGTGATGTGTCGGTACAGGATACTTACGAGCGTTACGAAGGGATGTTGACCAAGCTTGACCAAGAGTCAGATATTGTTGTGGCACGAACCTTCGGTTTTGACTACGACTCCTATCGTAACAATATGATTGCCGCGCATAGTGGGTTGCTGTTCCAGCCAACCCAGAAATATACGCCAGGAAGTGCGGACGCAGAGGCGGAAGTAAAGAGTAATGCGCAGCGCCAATTGTATATCGAAAGTTTTCAGAGCGCGCCGAATGGCGTGGTGCCTTGGTTCCCCAATTTTGGTCGCGATGATGGCACTGGTACCAGTGACAGCTATCTACGAATTGGAGCTAATCTAGATGGTTTTGAGGGAGTCATTACCTATTCTTATAGCGCTTATCGCTTCTTTGTCACCAATCAGCTTGATAACAGCAACTTTACCTATAGCCATATTCCTGACCGAACACCGGCTCCCGATGTGGAACGCGGTGACTTAAGCATTGCCACCATGAACGTGCTCAACTACTTCAACTCGCCGTTCGGTGGTGACGAAAATCCCTTGAAAGATAATCGTGGTGCAACCGAGCTAGAGGAGTTTGAAGTTCAACGCGCTAAGATTGTGGCTGCAATTCTAGGTTTAGATGCGGATATCGTTGGTTTGATGGAAATCGAAAACAACGGTTTTGACAGCGACTCGGCGGTGGTTGATTTGGTAAAAGCACTGAATGAGAAGCTACCGGCAGCGAAACAATACGTGATAGCCAAGCCTGAAGGTGCTAAATATGTCGGTACCGATGCGATTACCAGCATGGTTATTTATCGCAAAGCGAAAGTAGGTCTAGATAAGATCGACATTTTGAATATGCCTCGTCAGGCTGTTCCAGCTGAAGATTATCCGGTGTATTTTGATGGCGATTTTGAAGACTTCCGTCCAACCACCAAGTATATGCGTGACAGCTTGATCCCAACCTTCCAAATTAATGGTCCAAGGGAAAAAACTTTGTCGGTTGCGGTCAACCATTTCAAATCGAAAGGCAGTACTTGCTGGGAAGATTTGCAGGCTAAGTCGGTGGATGAAAATGGCCATACGGTGTACGCCGTAGAAGATGATGATCTGCAGGGTAACTGTGAGCACTTCCGTACGGCAGCGGCAGACTATTTAGGTCGTCAGTTAGAGAACTATGATGGTTACAAGGTGATTATTGGTGACTTAAATGCCTATGCCAAAGAAGACCCGTTGTTAGTACTCACTAATCGTAATAGCGCCCCTGCGGGTTACGCTGTTGAGGCTGGACGTAATGTGAAGGTGGGGAGTGAGGAACTTACCGGTAACGCAGGTGAAGTCATTGATCACAGCTATGGCTACATCAATATTGTGCCAGAGCTACATCCCGAAACCATTAGTTATTCCTATAACGAAACCGTTGGTACCCTCGATCATATTCTGATCTCGCCAGACCTGCGGGCCTATGTGAAGGATGCTGCCGACTGGAACATTAACTCAGCAGAGTCAACGTTGTTCCAGTATGAAGGCCAGTATACAGGAAGCCTGCCAAAATTTGCCGATCCGTATCGTTCTTCCGACCATGATCCGGCGCTGCTCAGTCTAGATATTATTGACGGGGATGGCGAAGTGGTTGCGCTTGCTCAGGGGGCGATGATTGCTTTACCTGAGTCGCCACTCAACATGCCTGCTGCAGCAACACCAATCGCGGGTGAAGGTTATCAAGCGGTGATGGACTTAACCAAGCTGGCAGTTGGTTCTATTGCCGTTGGTGATGAAGTTTCCTTAGTGGTTTCCGATATGAACAGCAATGGTGTGGTGACGCAATCACAGGTCGCGCATATCAAACTGACGGAGCAACAGATTACTCAAGGTTGGCTTGCTCATACCTTCCAAGCGGTAGTTGTCGGTGATTTTGTGGCAGATAGTTATTACGGCGATGCACTGGTCACAGAACAACATTCAACGGTCACCGAAACGGGTAGTTTTGGTGAACGTTCCAGTGCAGGCTCTAGTGGCCCATGGGTATTGCTAAGCATGTTGAGTTTACTGCTTTTTCGACGCAGAACCGCTTCGCTCCAATCATAAGGAATAATGCAGTAAACAGTTCTGCTGTTTACTGCTGGAAAGGATGATTATGAATATTTTTAAAATAGCTTTAGTTGCAGCACCGCTATTACTCGCAGGCTGCGGGTCTAACGACCAGGAAAGTAAAATTGATGCTCGTTTGGTCATCAATACCGACCGCAATGCATCGGAGTTGAGTTGGACGATTACCAACAGTCGTCTAGAAGTGGTGGCCTCTGGTAGTGGTTACGAGAATAGTACCCATTATGACATCGACCTTGGTTTTGACCCCGGTGGTTACCGAATCGATTTTAAAGATGCCGGGAACGATGGGCTTTGTTGTTCCTACGGTGAAGGTAATATTGAACTCTATGTGGCTAATCAGCTTATTCTTAGTGATAACGGCGACTTTGGTGAGTTTACCGACCTCTTGAGTCAAACCTTTGTAGCAGGCGATTACCAAAATACTTATCAGCAAGAACTCAGTGGCTACTATGCCGATGCCGATTTGCTCGATGGTTACTTACTCAAAACCGCCTTGCATCGCATTATCAAACAAGGCTACAACCAGCAGAGTTATAGCGGCGTCTGGGACTTTTTTGCGCTAGGTGGCTCAGAAGATAAGTATTATGAGCAAGATGCTTCAATTCTAGATATCTATTCAGAGGTGCCAAATGGCGCTGATCCTTACAATTACACCATTGGTGACGATCAGTGTGGTAATTATAAAGGTGAAGGCGATTGTTATAACCGTGAGCATGTGATGCCCAAAAGCTGGTTTGATGACGGTTATCCGATGTATTCCGATGTAAATAATTTGTATGCAACCGATGGTTACGTTAATGGGATACGTGGCAACCTACCTTACGGTGAAGTGGATCCGTCTACCGTGAATTTCACTTCTGGAAATGGTTCGAAGCGCGGTATGGGGCATGATGAGCTGGGTTATACTCAAGCGGTGTTTGAACCCATTGATGAATTTAAAGGGGATATTGCGCGAGTTTATTTTTATATGGCGACTCGTTATGAAGATGTGATCAACGTCGCCAACCAGAGTGATGACTGGTACGAGCAAAGCGATGAGACCTACGCGGTGTTTGAGCAAAATAGCTCTGACCAGGTTTATCGTCGTTGGTTTGTGGAAATGATGATGCGCTGGCATCAACAAGATCCGGTTAGTCAAAGAGAGAAAGACCGTAACGAGAAAGTGTTTGAGTTCCAAGGGAACCGTAATCCTTTCATCGATCATCCTGAGTTTGTTGAGCAAATTTGGGGTAAAGAAGGTTTTGAAGCGGCCAAGTACTACTTTAACTAGTATTTTACGCCATTGGTTCAGCCTCATCAAAGGCTGAGCTGAACATAAACTCAGACCTGCTTTTCTGATAGGTCTGAGTTTTTTTATCTTGCATCTAGGTTCCCATTTTCCCGCTTGCGCATATTTCACAAAATGACTTTTCCACTCACTTGCGGTTAACAACGCCAGCAGACATGCTTTTTATGAGCGTAACCATCAACCCTGAGCGGCGGTCATGATGAACCCATTGGCTTGGTATAAGGCTTTAGGCTTGGAATGTTTCGCAGCTTCAATTCGTTTGGTAGTCGTTGGCTTGCTTGTTGTTGCACTCGAAGTGCTTCATCGATCCGTCCTAAAAGCACTAATCCATTAATTTGATGGATATACAACGCTGCATCTGGCTTGTCTTTCAGCTGTTGTTTATTCCAGATTAAATATGCTTGTAGCGCTTTTTCTCCGGTTCTCATCGCAAAGATGTAGCGAAAAGAAACCCGCTCTGTATCTGGATAAATAAATAGGGCTTGTTGGTATGTTTGCTCGGCCTGTTTGATGAGGCCTAGTGCTTTAAACGCTTGGATCCTGTTGTAGTAGTTTTCGGTTCGAGTTTTTCGTCTCATTAACGAGTCTGACCAGCTTAAATAATTTTTAAGCTCATCGCTTAAATGCAATTTACTGGCAGCATTGAGTCGGAAGGTCATCGCATCAAATTCGTAACGACTAAGCATGGGCAGAGGATTAATGATCCCCTCAAGTAAGCTGACATCACTTGAGCCAGTTCGTTCGAAAGTACTGATGTGGTGAATGGTTTGTAAGCCGGTGAGCATGAATAAGATGGTAAACAGCGGAATTAATCCAGCAAATACCTTTGGCGCAAATTTGGCAGGGAAAGGCTTTGTGCAAAGGCCTTCTGCTTCGGTCGCGATTTTACTTACAAAAAAGCAGAAGAGTAGCCAAACGATTGCAGAATGATAGAAGGGCAGTTCGGTCATGGTATGTAATAGGCAAGGAAAGAGCAGTCCGAGATGAAAGCATGCTTTGGTCCATGTTTGCTTAAAGATGCTATAGATAAAGTAGCCAGCCAGAAATAGCAAGGTGAGTAGTGGTAGTAATCCGCCTTCTACGGCCCAATAAGCAATTTCATTATGTGGATGAGCAACATTGAAGTGGTAGCCCTTGATAAGACCTTGCGCGTTAAATGCCGCTTGCGCATTATGATAAATGCCATCATAAGCACCGTAACCCCAACCCATGAACGGCTGTTGTTTAAATAGTTCCCAGCTCACCTTAAGCATCGTGACTCGGTAAGCGGTGGTTTCTCCACCAATAGCGTCGCGCGCGACACCATCATTCAACAATTCTGGTAGCGCCGGTGCTAAACAACCGAGGGCGATGCAGATTAACCAGCCTCGTAATAAATGCGGTTCTGCGGAATTTTTGAGGTAAGGAAACAATAGAGGTAACAGCGCGAATAGCGCTATCAACACCGTTCTTGAGCCACTCACAATGGCTGCCCACGCGGCAAAAAAGCAACAGCCAAACACGATAATTTGTTGTAGTTTGCTACGCACAGCCTTTTCTGAAATTAGCCAAGCCGAGGCTAACAAACCAAATAGAACAAAGGTTCCTAATACATTGGGCTGTTGGAATATTCCGGCTGCTCTGGTGGCATTCACATTAAAACCGACCCAGTTACCTTGGGTCAGTAGGTAGAGCTGAACCAGTGCATAGATACTCTCGATGAGTACGCCTGCGAGTATAAAATAGAGAATGTGGTGCCAGTGCTGGCGACTCAGTTCCAGTTGCATTATCGAAAAGATAATCAGTATGCCAGCGCTTAAGCCGAGGAGTCGGTCTATTGCAAACTCGCCAAATTCAGCATTAGGATAGAGTAAGGGGAGCCATAACAATATTGTGGTGAACAGCATCACTAGCAAGCTGCGGTTATAGCGTAAACGCTGTGAATGACTGACTTTGAGTAAACCCAAGCCAATTAGCAGACTGGCGAAGCACCATACCACTAAGTTAAAAGGAAGCTCTAAGCCACTGCCACCTTGATTGTGCTGAAAGTAGTGCATGCCAATGAACATCAACACGGCAAACACATAGCTAAAACAAGCTTCGAGAGTCCACTTAGACGACATTTTGCTTCCTTGAAAATGGAGGGTGTTGCCACCCTCTGGCTTAATGCCCGGCGAGCATCGGTTTTAAGAATCGAGCGGTATGTGAGCGAGCCTCTTGGGCCACTTTTTCCGGTGTGCCTGCAACAAGAATTTCTCCTCCCCCTTTGCCTCCCTCTGGACCAAGGTCGACGATCCAATCGGCGGTTTTGATCACATCCAAATTGTGTTCAATCACCACAATCGTATTGCCGTGGTCGCGTAAACGATGGATCACGTCCAGCAGTAATTGAATATCATGGAAATGTAGGCCAGTGGTTGGTTCGTCCAAGATATAAAGAGTTTGTCCGGTATCACGTTTGCTTAATTCTCGGGCTAATTTAACTCGCTGAGCTTCACCGCCCGATAGAGTGGTTGCCGATTGCCCTAGTTTGACGTAGGTCAGCCCGACATCAATTAGCGTTTGTAGCTTTCTGGCGATGACTGGGACGGCATCAAAAAATGGTCGGGCTTCCTCTATCGTCATATCGAGGATCTGGTGGATGTTTTTACCCTTGTATTTGATTTCCAAGGTCTCACGGTTATAGCGTTTGCTTTTGCAAACATCACAAGGAACGTAGACATCAGGTAAAAAGTGCATTTCTACTTTAATGACGCCATCGCCCTGACAAGCCTCACAACGGCCTCCTTTTACGTTAAAGCTAAACCGTCCAGGCTTATAACCTCGAGAGCGAGATTCTTGGGTCGCCGCAAATAGTTCGCGAATTGGGGTGAAAATACCGGTGTAAGTGGCGGGGTTCGAACGAGGTGTACGACCAATCGGGCTTTGATCGATATCCACCACTTTATCCAGTTTGTCGAGGCCTTCAATGTTTTGGTAGGGGGCGATGTCTTCACCCGCTGCGCCATTGAGTTCTTTTTGGGCGATTTTATAGAGTGTATCGTTCACCAAGGTTGATTTGCCGCTGCCGGATACCCCAGTGATGCAGGTTAACAAGCCCAGAGGGATCGCTAAGTCGACGGTTTTTAGGTTATTGCCGCTGGCTCCGTTGAGTTTCAACCAGTCTTTTCCTGCTGGGTGGCGGAGCTTAGGAATTGCAATTGATTTGACACCACTCAGATATTGACCGGTGAGAGAGTCGGGAGTGTCGAGGATCTGCTGTATCGAACCTTGCGCCACCACTTCACCGCCATGCACACCCGCCCCTGGGCCGATATCGACGATGTAGTCGGCGGCGCGGATCGCGTCTTCATCGTGTTCCACTACAATCACGGTATTGCCCAGATCCCGCAGATGATTCAGGGTAGCAAGTAAGCGCTCATTATCACGCTGGTGTAAGCCGATAGAGGGCTCGTCGAGTACATACATTACGCCGACTAAACCTGCTCCGATTTGACTGGCGAGGCGAATTCGCTGAGCTTCTCCCCCTGATAGGGTGTCGGCACTGCGCTCGAGGGAAAGATAATCAAGCCCCACATTGACTAAAAAATTTAAACGCTCGCATATTTCCTTAAGGATCTTGTCGGCGATTTGCGCGCGTTGCCCCACCAGTTCCAGTGAGCCGAAAAACGTCATCGCTTCACCAATTGATTTGCGGCTAACTTCGGGCAGGTTGGTGCTACCAATAAACACGTTACGCGCTTCTTCGCGGAGTCGACTGCCGCCACAGCCAGGACATTCTTGGTTACTGATAAACTTAGCTAACTCTTCGCGAACCGCATTTGACTCGGTTTCTTTATAGCGACGGCGCATATTTGGAATGATGCCTTCGAAGGGGTGCTTGCGCACCGTGACATCCCCTCGGTCATTCATATATTTAAATTCGATGCTGGTCCGACCGGAACCATGTAGCACTAACTTTTTATGTTTGTCGCTGAGGCTGTCGAAGGGCTGCTCTAAGTCAAACTCGAAATGTGCAGCCAGTGACTTTAACATTTGGTAGTAATAGAAATTACGCTTGTCCCAACCACGGATCGCGCCACCCGCTAAGCTGAGTTTGGGGTTGAGGATGATTTTGTTATCATCAAAGAACTGGTCAACGCCTAAACCATCACAGACCTGACAAGCGCCAGCGGGGTTATTGAAAGAAAAAATTCGCGGCTCTAATTCGGTCATACTGTAGCCACACACTGGGCAGGCGAAGTTTGCCGAGAATAGTTGGCGGGTATCTCCGCTGTCCATGTCCACCAAAATTGCCGTGCCGTCGGCAAGTTCTAAGGCAGTTTCGAAGGATTCAGCTAAGCGCTGGGCTAAATCCTCACTGACACGAACTTTAAAGCGGTCGATCACCACCTCAATATTGTGTTTTTTATGTAGCTCCAGATCTGGGGGATCACTTAAGTCACAGACCTCGCCATCGATCCTGGCGCGAATAAAGCCTTGTGCAGCGAGGTTCTCCAGCGTTTTAAGGTGCTCACCTTTACGGTCGCGCACAATTGGCGCCAGCAACATCAGTTTACTGTCTTTGGGTTCTTCAAATACCTTATCGACCATTTGGCTAATGGTTTGCGCAGCTAAGGGTTGATGATGATGAGGGCAACGTGGCTCTCCCACTCGCGCATACAATAGCCGCAAGTAGTCGTAGATTTCGGTAATGGTGCCCACGGTAGAGCGTGGGTTATGCGAGGTCGATTTTTGTTCAATGGAAATCGCCGGGGATAGCCCTTCGATATGATCCACATCGGGCTTTTCCATCAGTGACAAAAACTGTCTGGCGTAAGCAGATAAAGACTCGACATAACGTCGCTGCCCTTCGGCATAAAGCGTATCAAAGGCGAGGGAAGATTTACCCGAACCCGATAAACCAGTAATCACAATTAGCTTGTCACGAGGAAGAGTGAGAGAAATGTTTTTCAGATTATGGGTGCGGGCACCTCGAATATCGATACTGTCCATTGTTACCTGATAAATGCTGCGCTAAATCGCCCAGTATTACATATTGTTGAGATAATTGCGTAGTAGATCCTAAGGATAATTATTCACACTGGGTGACAATCTTAAGCTGGTTTGACCCAGAGTGCTTGTGGTAGCATTACCGGTTCTTTATTGGTGAATATTTGATGGGTATGGCTGTAGAAGAACACTTAAATAACACCGAGAAACGTGGCGCATATTCCTTAGCTTTGCTATTTGCTTTACGCATGGCTGGCTTGTTTATGTTGATGCCAGTGTTAGCCGTATATGGCCAACAGTTAACAGATTTCTCTCCGCTATGGGTGGGGATTGCCATTGGAGCTTATGGTTTAACCCAAGCGCTGTTCCAGATCCCTATGGGCTGGTTATCGGATCGCTTTGGTCGAAAGCCGATCATTTTCATTGGTCTGAGTCTGTTTGTCTTGGGCTCGGTGGTCGCAGCGCTTGCAGAATCTATTCATGGTGTCGCGCTTGGGCGAGCCTTGCAGGGTATGGGCGCGATTGCCAGTACCGTGATGGCTTTGGCTGCTGATTTGAGTCGCGAGACGCAACGCGCCAAAGTGATGGCCTTTATAGGGGTGAGTATTGGTTTATCTTTTGCGGCCTCTTTGGTTCTAGGTCCGGTCATTTCTGCTTTCCTAGGCCTGTCGGGTTTATTTTGGTTAATTGCCGGTTTGGCGGTGTTGGCCATGTTGGTGGTGCAGTTTGTAGTGCCAAACGCAGAAGTGAAGGCGCCCAGCGGTGAAGTGAGTGTTAACCTGCGGCAAATGCTAGGATTGTTACGTAACCCTCAGTTATTGCGTTTGGATTGGGGCGTGTTTAGCTTACACTTGGTGATGACCGCGTTATTTGTGGTGATGCCACTACGTTTAGTGAATGCCGGTTTAGCCCCAGCTCATCATTGGCAAGTCTATTTACCAGCGGTACTGGTATCGTTTGTGCTGATGGTGCCGCTACTGATTATTTCGGCGAAGCGCAATCAGCAACGAGGTTATTTTATTTTTGCCATTTGTTTATTGTTGTTGGCGAATGCTTTGTTATTTGTCGACTTTCAATCGGTTGGTTTATTAGGGTTGGTATTGGCGATATTTTTCATTGGCTTTAATTATTTAGAGGCCAGCCTACCCGCCTTGATTTCAACACTGGCACCGCCGGGGAACAAAGGCGCGGCGCTTGGGGTCTTTTCCACCAGCCAGTTTTTGGGTGCATTTATTGGTGGTAGTAGTGCTGGTGCGCTATATATGGCGGGTGGCATGCATGCGGTGAGTTTGTTTTCTATCGCAGTATTGTTGATTTGGCTACTGGTCAGTTTAGGAATGCGTGCGCAGGCAGGTATAAAAAATTATTCCTTGGCGATATCATCAAGCCAACAACCTGCTCATTTATTGGCAAAACTTCAGGTTTTACCGGGGGTTGTAGAGGCAGTGGTGATCGCACAAGACAACACTGTTTACTTAAAAGTAAAAACAAAAGAATTTGAATTGGCTAGAGCATTGGATTTGCTGCGTGCAGCCTAGTATTATAGCGGGTCTTTTCTCGCCACAACAGATAGATTATAGGAGCGATATACATGGCCACTCGGGGCATTAATAAAGTAATTTTGGTTGGTAACTTGGGACAGGATCCCGAAGTTCGTTTTATGCCAAACGGAGGGGCCGTCGCCAACATTACCATTGCTACTTCAGAGAGTTGGAGAGACAAGCAAACCGGTGAACAGAAAGAGCGTACCGAATGGCACCGAGTGGTGCTATTTGGCAAGTTAGCCGAAGTAGCTGGCGAGTATCTTCGTAAAGGTTCACAAGTCTATATCGAAGGTCAATTACAAACCCGTAAGTGGCAAGATCAGAATGGTCAAGACCGCTATTCGACCGAAGTGGTTGTACAGGGCTTTAATGGCGTGATGCAAATGCTCGGTGGTCGTCAAGGTGGGCAGGGGCAATCCATGGGCGGCGCACCGCAACAAGCACCGCAGCAAAATAACTGGGGTGGACAGCAGCAACAACAAGCTGCGCCTGCTCCGGCCCCTCAGCAAGGTGGTTTCCAACAAGCAGCACCACAACAGCAACAGGCACCACAGCAACAGGCTCCTCAGCCGCAACAAGGTGGTTTTCAGCCACAGGCTAAGCCTGCACCGCAAGCCGCGCCTGCGCCACAGTTTAACGAGCCACCTATGGATTTCGATGACGATATTCCGTTCTAGACAAAGACAAATTTAGAAATGTTTAAAAATAACAGTAAAGGCCGCTAATAGCGGCCTTTTTTGTTTGTTAAGAAAAATAAATGTGTATTTTTGTATTTAGGTTTAAGGTTTGTTGCACATGGGTATTTTTATGTACGTCAGAAGCTTGCGAAAACCCTCACCGAATAAAAACATCTTTAAGTTTGCTAGCGTCAAAGTTAATCGTGCTAACTGAATGCGCCGCAATACGTGTTTGGCGTTACCCCGTAAAAACCATAATCTCTCACCCGCTGTAAGCCCTTGGGCAATACATGCTGCAAGATAAGCTTTAAGAATGTGAAGGTCGGCAAGGTCATGTATGTCGTGCTGGGTAAGCATGCATCTAATGAAGAATGATGACTAACTAATAGTTTTTGTCGAGTTATCGCAACACTAACGTGCTTTTGCCCCAAAGTGAGTTACCCCCTCCTTGGAACACCACTGTCACACGAGGCTCTTGCCATAGCAAAACTAATGGTTTTGAATCTCGACTTTACTAGTTGTTAACGAGAAAATTTTGAATTAGTTGAGCTTCCAAGGTTTGCGCACTTTTTAACTGTGTATTTGCACAGTGTTTCTGGTTTTGTTTGCGTCATTTGTCAAAGCAATCAATGAAAGAAATGGATCGACGATTGATTGATGCCGAGTAAAAAACTATGGTAGACAATGGGTTAATATCAAATCACTAATTGATGAGCGAATGTGATGAAGGTCATGTTTTTTGTGATAGGCCGCGCGCTCATTGAACGGGATAGGCCGCACGTGCGACCTACTTAGCGTTATGAGTTAATCACAGAGTTCACAAGGAGTTATCGTGGCAAAATTAAAGAAGATATGTTTTGTAATAATGGGATTTGGGAAAAAAACAGATTACTCTACAGGCAAAACATTAGATTTAGATAAAACATATAAGAATATAATTCAACCAGCAGTTGAGTCCTCTGGATATCAATGTGTCAGAGCTGACGAAATACAAGATGCAGGTTTAATTGATAAAAGCATGTATGCTCTTCTTATGCAGGCAGAGCTAGTAGTTGCTGATATTTCAACTTTTAATCCAAATGCTATATATGAGTTAGGTATCCGCCACGCTGTTAGACCATATTCAACTATCGTGATAAAGGAAGAAGAAGGAAAAATTCCTTTTGATTTGGATCACACTCGAATATTTCATTATAAACACTTAGGTGAAGATATTGGTGCAGATGAAGCTCGACGTTGTCAAACAGCATTGGCTGAAAAAATTGACAAAGTAACTAAAAACTCATTTATTGACAGTCCGTTATATGATTTCATTAAAGACATCAATCCTCCTAAGATCCCACAAGCTGAATATAAAAAAATTATTGGTGATTTAGCGGAAAGAGAAACACACATTTTTGCCATCGTTGAAAAGGCAAAAGATCATATGTTGGACGATGAATTTGTTGAAGCTACAAAATTGTGGGAAAAAGCAGCAGAAGCAGTACCATCTGAAGATTATTTCCTTCAACAACAAGCCTTATCTATTTATAAGTCAAAAGTACCTTCTGAGGCAACCGCTTTGGCAGATGCTCTAAGAGTTATTGAAAAACTAGCCCCTGATGGGGAATCAAATGATCCTGAAACACTAGGCTTAACTGGTGCGATTTATAAAAGAATGTGGCTTGCTAATTCTGATATTGAGTGTTTAAAAAGAGCTATAAAATATTACGAAAAAGGATTCCAGATAAGAAATGACTATTATACAGGGGAAAATTACGCGCTTTGTCTAGATATGATGTCTGATGTTGAAGAAGATGAAGATGAAAAAATCTATTATATAATTGCAGCTAAAAAAGCTCGCAAGCAGATCATTAAAATTCTAGAAAATGTAGAAGATTCTGTTCATGATGGTAACTGCAGTTCGGAAGTCAAATGGGCAGTAGCCACACTATCTAATTGCTATTTCGGCCTAGGTGATGATGATAAAGGTGAAATGTTTGAAAAATTATTCTTGTCACTAGCTGAAGCGCAATGGGAAAAGGATACTTTTCAAGAAAATAAAGCAAAATTAATCGAGTTAACAAGGAGTTAATAATGGCAAAAACATACCATATTTTTATTAGTCATTCATGGCAAAATTCTGATGTATTAGAAAGTTTACGTGATTTATTAAATGAGCGAGGTTACTTTAATGTAGAGTTTGAAGAAGTTAGTAAAGATGAACCAATAAACTCCACTAACGCCTCTTACATCAAACAACGATTAGCAAACAAAATTGGAAATTCAAATATCGTTCTTGGACTTGCAGGTATGTATGCAAGTCACAGCGATTGGATGGAGTGGGAGTTGGACAAAGCTATAGATCTTGATATTCCAATTATTGGAGTCATACCTCGAGGGCAAGAAAGAATTTCAACAACGGTATCTAGTCGTTCTATAGTTGACGTGCGTTGGAATACTGAAAGTATTGTTGCTGCAATTCGAGATTATGCGAAATAAATATAAGTTACTCAAACGGACGCTAAAATATTGGCTAGAGCTAGCTCCTCGAAAGTTTTATCGAATTATTTAGCGCCCTTAGTAAATAGTGATGTTTGTAATTATATAAAGGAGTATGAAATGGCTAATCGAATTTTCGTTTCTTACAATTTTAATGATCGAGAAATAAGTCGTAGCATTAATAGTTTTACACAGTCACATGGAGGCCCTGTCAGAGGTAGTTTTGTTTTTGTTGAAAATGACGTCTCAGCATATGGGGATCATGCTATAGATAAAGAAATAAAAGACGTAATGACGGGCTGTGACTCTGCATTATTTATTGTTGGTGATAACAACCATAATAGTCCTTGGATTAATAGAGAAGCTGTTCTTGCAATGTCGAAAGGTCTTAAAACCGTGGTATCTCGCTTTCCTAATACTAATGGTGGAATGCCCCTCCAATTAAGAAAAACACCTCATACAGAAGTAAAGTGGAGCCCTTTCAATATAGCTAAAGAATTAAATAAGTAGGTGCTGGTTGGGAGTAATTACATATTTGTCCAACTTTGTTGTTAACTGTGAACCAGCTTTCTCACGAGAGCACACCGAATGGCCTGTATGAAAAAACTCATAACAAATAAGAATAGGTGTCGCGTAGCCGCCACCTTATTCGGGTGTTGAACAAGCCCGATGCTCCCTTCTATAGTAAATAACGGTATTGATGTTGGCGGGGCCAAGGCCTTGTTACTTTTTACAAGGCGAGTTTGGCTAAGACTGGGTGAATGGCGTTAAGCCTTTACCTGTCATACATGATGCTAAGCTGTTATTTTTTTTATGTATTCATCCTCATGTTAAGCCCTGCCATTCTCCTTATCCTGTTCGCCTTTCGGCTAGCTCGTTCGACTCACGCCTGTGCAGTGCATGGGGTGCTGGCAGCAAGGGCATGGCCGGGTCGCGCTGTGCTTGTCGGTTTGGAGCGCGGCGAGGTTCACGCGTTGCGGCACTCGCAGGAGTAACTGAATGCGCCGCAATATGTGTTTGGCGTTGCCCCGTAAAAAACCATAATCTCTCACCCGCTGTAATCCCTTGGGCAATACATGCGCCAAGATAAGCCTTAAGAACCTTAAGGTAGGCAAGGTGCGGATTTTGGTGGTGTGGCTTTGGCTATCTAGATACCTAAAACTCACTTGGTCGTTATTGGTACTGATGATGTCGTTATCGGATAAGATCCCGCGATACAAGTAGCGAGATAAGTACTGTAGCGCGGGCAGCCCAAAACCTACGTTGCGACAATCGACCACCCATTTGGTGGGGATATGCGGGGGCAACTTGATGTTTGGGTGTTGATTGAGCGCATCTAGCATTCTCCCTCGCCATACCTTGGCCAGCGCAAAGGCGTTAAACAAGTACTTCTTGTTGCAGTGATGCCACTGCTGCTTCGCACGGTGATAGCGCCCACCGGCCACCAATACATGTAAGTGGGGATGCAGGTTACGCTGGCGGCTATGGGTATGCAGTACGGCGGTAAACCCTAATTCCCCCTGGTTCTGGCGTTTGGCAAAGTCCTTTAACAGGCTTGATACCACCTTGAACATGATTTGGTATAAGGCTTTAGGCTGCACGCGGGCTAAAGCCCTTAGCTCATGAGGCAGGGTGAAGGTCACCATAAAGTAAGTCGTGGGTAGCAGCTTGTGTTGTTGGCGAGTTAACCAGCCAGTGGTGCAATGGTGTTGGCACTGCGGGCAATGCCTATGGCCGCAAGACAGCGTCAATTGGTCTTGATGCGGGCAATGTTCACACTGCCAAAGGCTGTGACCTTGTTGCTCAGTTTTACAACGCAGCATGGCATACATTGCCCGTTTAGCATCCGCCCTTAAAAGCGGTGCAAGCTCGGCCTCATGTTGGTGAAGTAAATCAATAAAGGTGCTCATGGTTACGGCCACATGAGTGTGAGAGAGTCAGTGAGTTTATTCACTGCCTTTACGGCATCTAATTGCTTCACTTGGGTCAACTGGGTATAACGTGCAGTGGTATTTAAACTGGCGTGTCCCAGCAAGTGTTGCAAGGAGCGTAAATCCAAGCCTTGTTCAAGCAGATGGGTGGCATAACAATGGCGCAGCGAATGCGGGCTAATAGGTTTATGAATACCGCAATCGCGCAATACCCGCTTCAAGGCTTTTTGTACGCCGCCTTTATCCATAGGCACATCCACCTGTTTACCTTGGCGTGGAAACAGCAGACGAGCATGGCGATGGCTTTGCCAATGGTGACGTAAAACCTGAAGGGTGCGACGCGGCATGGGCACGAAGCGGTCTTTGCCGCCTTTAGCATCCCGCACATGGATTTGCATGGCCTGACTATCAATATCATGAATACTTAAGTGTAAGCCCTCGCTCAATCGCAGCCCCATGGAATACAACACCAAGAAGAAGACTTGATAGCGCGGTTGCGACGTCATGCTTATCACTAAGCCGACTTGCGCAGGGCTTAAGATATCGGGTAAGCGCTTCACTTGAGGAGGCTTCACAATGTTTAGCCACTGCCATTGTTTCTCGAGGGTGTAGCGATAAAAAAATTGCAAGCCATTGCGGTCTAGCTTCACGGTGCTCCAAGAATGGCTGCGAATCAGTTGAGCAAAATAGGCCTTTAAATCAGCGGTGCTTAAGGTATCGGGGGAGCGGTCAAAGTGGGCAGAAATCCGACGTACCGCACGCGAGTACGCATCAATGGTGGCTGGTCGTTTCCCTTGTAAGGTTAAATTGGTAAGGTGTTGTTTATATAAAACATGATAACGATGTTGTTGGGTAGGGTTCATGCTGCATACTCCGGTTCATCACGACCGATTGGCCGTGTCACATTGAGTATGAGATATCAGGTGCTATGCACTCTGCCGCAGAGCGGCTTCGTTCAACAAGTTAATCAACTGGACGTATTACGGTTGTCATCATTTTTGCAAAAGAAAAAGACGCAAAAATAACACCAACCTACACGCCAGTTATTAAGGCGTTATGAGGCAAAGTTAACATGGAGATTCGTTTGAATTTGGAAGAGACCGTAGTCTCAGCAGTAAAAGACTTTGCAATATCTATTAACTCTAGTAGTAAAGTTGTTGCTGATATGTCACGTCTTATAAATGCAACTTCTAGTTTGCCCTTATCCAACTTTGATTATTGGGAAAGATTAATTCGTAGTGAGTTTTCTTCAGCAATGGAAACTTCAACGCAACCAAAGTGGAAAATTTGGTTAAACTCTGCACCATTTTTGACGTGGGTTGACTTGTGTAATTGGGATGGTTACAAACGAGAAAAGGCATTACGTACTTTATCAAGTGGCGCTCCAAATAGCTTTTTCTTTACCTTAACTCTCCGTAGGTTAAATGACTGGGTTCCAGAAGTCAGAAAAGCAGCCAGAGAAAAACTACCTCACATAGCAAAACTCACAGATCCTATCCATGTCGCTGAGTCTTTATGTCTGGTCTTATCAAACTGGAATTCTTGGGGGCGAATAGAAGCATCTGATAAAGTGGCTTTGCTTGACATTATTTCCCAAGAAGAGGTTGCGAATGCAATTAAATCAAAAATCATATTTGATGTCTCTGGACCTTTAACTACTATACTCGCTCAAATTGGGCGAACCTCTGTACTTGACGAAAGCTTAAATGAAATCGCTAATGCTTCAGTCCAGCCTGCTGTTCGTGCTAAAGCGTATAGGTGTCAATTTGAAGGTAAAATGACCTGGTTTGAAGGAAGGAAGTGGGAGTGGACTGATATTAGGTATTGTGAAGGCCGTATGATGCCAATTATTTCAGAGAGAGAGTTATCCGTAAGTTTTGAATTTTTGAGTGTATTGAAAAATGCATCTGTTGATCGTTCTTCTATAGTGAGGAGAATTGCTGCTGAAATGCTCATAAAAGAATTAGATAACCTAGGTGATTACTCATTGAAACTTGCAAATATCTTTTCCTCGGATTCATCAAGTACAGTTTCTGAACGGGGAATATTTGCATTAAAAAAACTAAAAGAAAAACAAGTGTAAAGCCTCATAATCGGGTAGCCGGAGGTATCTAGCCTCCAGCCCCCACAACACCCTGCATGCGGCTCCGCACAGGGCGTTTCACTTAGAATAGTGAAGCTTTATCCATCCATCTCGTAGCGCAAATAGACCTTGGGATTTCAAGTAAGCATTCGATAATGCTTGTTGGATCCCCGGTGTTTTCGAGCTCCTCCATGGGCCTTTACTGGTGATACCACACGCCACTGCGGCTTGAACATGTACCCCTCGGCGCATGAGATTCCTCACTTTGGTTCTCGGTTTTCGCCATTGTCGCCAATAGGCCATTCGTACTCTGCGTCTTACCCAATGATCAAGATCGACACACAGTTGATAGCAATTCGCGATCCCAAAGTAGTTTATCCAGCCTCGGAGATATTGGCTCACTTTAGCGAGCTGGTAAGTCATCGAGACGCCCCAGTTTCGGTTGGTGAGGCGCTTTAGCTGTTGTTTAAACCGGTGTAGCGTTTTGGCATGGATTTGCAGCCGTCCCGCTGAAAGTAAACCCTAAGAACTTACTCTTCGCCGTTTTAACCACCTGACTTTTGGCTGTATTAACCACAAGTTTTAAGCGCCGTTGCAAGAAGCTACTAATGCTCGTAAGCACTCGTTCACCCGCACGCTGACTTCTCAGCAAAATGGTAAAATCATCGGCGTAACGAGCAAACTTATGCCCTCGCTTTTCCAGCTCTTTGTCCAATGGATCGAGCATGATATTGGCCAGCAAGGGCGATAATGGTCCGCCTTGTGGTACACCTTCTCGAGTTTGCTGATAGCACTGGTTATGGATAAAACCCGCTCTTAAGTAGTGTCCAATCAGCTTAAGTAAGCGCTTATCTTGCATTCGGTGACCCAGTTTACTCATCAATAAGTCATGATTAACTCGGTCAAAGAATTTAGATAAATCCACATCTACCGCAAAACGTCGGCCTTGCTTGATGATGCTTTGCACTTGTTTCACCGCTTGTTGCCCATTCTTGTTTGGTCTAAATCCAAAGCTGTTCGCTGAGAAGCTAGGGTCAAAGATAGGCGTTAGCACTTGGGCAATGGCTTGCTGGATGACACGGTCGAGCACGGTTGGGATCCCCAGTAGGCGCTTCCCGCCATCGGGTTTATCTATCTCCACACGGCGTACCGGTTTAGGTTGATACTGGCCGTAGCGCAGTTCCGCCGCCACCTGTTTCCAGTGTGCTTTTGCCCAAGCAGGGAAGGCGTCAATGGACATGTTATCTACGCCAGCCGCCCCTTTATTGGCTCGAACACGCTGCCACGCACGCAGAATATTTTCACGTTGTAGCATGTGTTCAAATAGATGTTGGCTAAAGGCTGGCTGCGGGTTAATACGCTGAATCGCATCTACGCCGGTCGGCGAATGGGTGTTCAAGTTTAACAAGGCTCCTCCTTTATTCTAAGTGTTCAGGCCTTCACCGTGTCCCAACCATTACGATGGGCGTTGGGCTACTATGCCGTCTGCTGACTTCTACTTAATCACCAATTGAGTTGCCCCAACTAGCGCTATCGTTGTTCATCGAGTTTGCTCACTTAAGTTGATGAGGCTTAAGTGCCGGGCCTGTTGAACTAGCGGCCAAGCTAGTGAGTTAAACGATCGCTTGTTAAGCAGATCTCCCCACTCTTTGTTTATAAGAAGTAGAACATGCACTTTCTCTTTCTCTGCACTGCTGCATCATTTACGGTGGCCGTTAGATCACATGGCTTCGTTGTCTTGTGCCAACTCGCCTCCAGCCTACGCCTCATATGATGTTCTTGTTCATCAGCTCGCAGGTTTGCGTCCGGCTTCCTTCAGACATTCCCTCGCAGTTATGCCCTTGCCATTCGCTAGTAGTTAGCGTTTAATAATCAAAGTGTTATTAAACGGTGACCTTCCTACAGAGGACTTTCACCTCATTAGTTCATGCCCATGCTGGGCGTACACAAGTCACTCAAAAGGACAAAAAAACAGTTGGTTTTTGCTCCTGCGTCGCTTATTTTAACCAACTATTTTTTGCCTCTTAGTGAGGCGTTATGGTTCAAGGAGTATGAAGTGAAAGAAGTGTTCCCAATAATGTTCGGAGTCTTATTTTGCTCGGTATTTGTCTGGTTTTTCCTTTGCTACCGACTATTCAAAATATTAGAAACTAGGCATCCCGAAAAATATGAATCTATGGGTAAACCAAGCCTCATCATGAATAATTCACTTTCTAGCAATATTACGTTCATGAAGTTTATCTTTAAAAGAGAGTGGCGAGAGCTAAATGACTCAGGGCTGGCAACGTTGGGCAAATTTATGTTGGTTTTCTTTGCCATCTACATTGTTGGTTTTCTAACATTATTATTTTCGGTGCCACTAGGCTATGCACCATAATCGGGTAGCCGGAGGTATCTAACCTCCAGCCCCCACAACACCCTGCATGCGGCGCCGCACAGGGCGTTTCCTGAAAACGGTTAAAATACAACGGCCGATTAGCTCCTTTGCATTCCAATGATGGCTTCTGTTTTTTTGCGCCACCGTTCCTAAGTCCGGTCGGATACGGAGACAATGAGCTGCACAGGCTCCTCATTGATTTTCAGGTTCAAGCCTTCACCATGTCCCAACCATTACACAATAGAACGGCATTGGGACTTTTTATCTAAAAAAACGCCGTCTGCTGATATCGCCATGGAGTGAGTTAAACGATCGCTTGCTAAGCAGATCTCCCACTCTTTGTTTATAAGAAGTAGAACATGCACTTTCTCTTTTTTCTGCGCTGCTGCATCATTTACGGTGGCTGTTAGATCACATGGCTTCGTTGTCTTGTGCCAACTCGCCTCCAGCCTACGCCTCATATGATGTTCTTGTTCATCAGCTCGCCCTCTCTTTAGATAAAAAGGCGTCCGGCTTCCTTCAGACATTCCCTCGCGGCAATGCCCTTGCCATTCGCTAGTAGTTAGCGTTTAATAATCAAAATATTATTAAACGGTGACCTTCCTACAGAGGACTTTCACCTCATTAGTTCATGCCCATGCTGGGCGTACACAAGCAATTTAAGAGTGATTCAGCACGCTTGGCATTTTTGGTTTGGGTTGAATTCAGTGTTTACGTTAGTCAAATTGAGTTCTGCGGCAGCGTGCTTCACACCTTAATCGGGCGTTGATGCCTAAAGGAAGAATCGTGGAAATAACCGAAGAAAATAAACTAGAAGAGATTTTAAGGTTAGCTGCTGACGAGCCAGCCCATCGGCCACAATTCTGTGAAGTACTACTAAGCTCACAGATATTTGTGCTTGGTACAACTGGAATGTCGGGCTCGGACGGAGAAGTGAATCCCGAAGCGGTTGATAAAATTCAAATACAGCATTGGGAAAAGGCAGATGGCTCACCTGTAATTCCGTTCTTTTCCTCGCTAGAAGTGTTGCAAAAATCAATCAATAGCGAAGAATCATATTTGGCCCTACCAGTACGCTCTTTGTTTGAAATGACTCAAGGAGCTACGCTATTTCTTAACCCCAAATCAGATTACGGAAAAGAGTTTGTTCCTGAAGAAGTGGCACACTTGTTATCTATAGGCATAAGTCAGGCTCCTTCTCAGAGAATGGTAGAGAAAGAAACTAAGGTTCTGCTGGGGCAGCCTTCTAATTACCCGTCAAAAATGGTTGACTCACTTACCCAGCTATTGGCAAAACATAGCAATGTTAGAAAAGCTTATCTAGCACTCATGCATGACACATCTATTGACGAGAAACCACATCTAATAGTTGGTATAGAGGCAGATGGTGATATTGAAAAGATTATGAGAGAAGCAGGCAACGTAGCTGGCGATACCGCGCCCAAAGGCGAGCCTGTTGATCTCTACAGAGTCAATGAAAATGATTCTGGTCTTAGCCAATACTTTATAAATCAAACTAAGCCATTCTACGAAAAAAAATGGAGCTTAAAGCTCAAATCGTGGTTTGGTGTAAGCAAGGCATAAAAAGTTACTGCACTCGGACACATACTGCTACGCTTCGTTTTTGTGTCGGTGAGCAAAGCGTTAACTGGCAAGGACTAAAATGGAAGTTTCTCTAGTAAAAATTGGAGCAAAATCTCGTCATATTCTTGAGAGTCTGTTCCCATATTATATTTATGATATGTCTGAGCATATGGGCTGGTCTCCGAATGAGAATGGTCACTTTACGTTTAATAAAAGCAGCTTGGATGTATATTGGAAGCAGGAAGATCATGTTCCATACTTTATTTACGCTGATACTGAGTTAGCTGGTTTTGTTCTGGTTCGAAAGTACCCAACTAACAGGCAATTTTACGATGTTGAGCAGTTCTTTGTACTACGAAAGTTCAAGGGAAAAGGTGTCGGAAAACAAGCTCTGAAATTGGTGACAGCGCAGTTTTCAGGTCAATGGCAAATCCGAGTGCTAATTGGCAATGAAGCCGCTCTAAAGTTTTGGCAGTCTGCAATTTTTGGTTTAGTTGGGGGAAATTACACACTGTCTGAGCAAGTTGATATTGATTTACTTATGCACTTTCTCACGTTTGAAGTTTAGCCAGTTAATCGGGTAGCCGGAGGTATCTAGGCTCCCTCCCACAACACCCTGCATGCGGCTTCGCACAGGGCGCTTCCTGAAAATGTTTAAAATACAACGGCCGATTAGCGCCTTTGCATTCCAATGACGGCTGCTGATTGATTTTCAGGTTCAGGCCTTACCAATTGAATAAGTGAATGCTCTAGCAAGCTTTTGTCCAAAAGTGTGTTTGGGGGGCGGCAGATATACGAAATGCACTATGCCATACTATGGTTCCATTTTATGTCAAACTATGGTTCAAATTTTGGATTTGCATTAGATGTAACGCAGGTCCTTATGTCACTTTATAGTTCCAGCGACAGTTGTTACGGGGCTTTTTTATTGCTGAGGTTTTTAGTAATGGCTAAATTAATCGGTTGTCGTTATCGGGAGCTGGTGGCACTTTTTGGCAGTAGAGCATGTCTATTAAGCGTTGTTCCTAAAGATGATGAGTGTTAGGAAAATATTAAACGCTACTATATGCTTTCAATTTTTTACGAAAATAATTTGAGTTAGAGTGGCGTTGTTGAGCATTTTCAAAGGTGTAATGCAGTTATCTCGGGTTCTTACCTTTTTTATTCAGTGACCTGACCGACAGGCATGCCTAACTTGGTGTCATTTTTGTTCGGTTTCTGCAACGGCAAGGGCCGTTTATATTCTGTTTCTTTTATTTCTTATTTCCACAAGCCATTGGATCCTTTGCTCATAATGTGAGAGTGAGTCTCTTCT
The DNA here is from genome assembly GCF_050870835.2 of Agarivorans sp. QJM3NY_29. NCBI lineage: Bacteria > Pseudomonadati > Pseudomonadota > Gammaproteobacteria > Alteromonadales > Alteromonadaceae > Agarivorans > Agarivorans sp. QJM3NY_29. The sequence continues at coordinate 675,216 of NZ_CP194036.2, forward strand.
CTATCTTTCTGACCTTAATGGAACATCCGTTGCATTGGTTAAACGCTAAAAAGTAAACAAGGAATTTCTGCTTGGAATGAACTATTAACTATATAGGGAAGAGCTGGTGTCTATACCAATTCGTACCAGCGCGAACGATAAACAATGCAAATAAAAAAAGAGATATGCTCATGAAATATCACTTGTTGGTCATTGCTGTGGTGAGTGTTCTACTGACAAGCGCTGGAGTTGCACACGCGCAACAAGTCGTTATTTCGACCTTCTTGGGTGAAAATGCCACTAAAATCGTTGCCGAGAAAGTGATGATGGAGGCCTACAGGCGAATTGGTATCACAATGGTGTTACGACCACTCCCCGGCGATCGAGCCCTTCGGAGCGCGAATGATGGTAATGTGGATGGAGAGCTGTTCCGCAAGGCAGGGATAGAGCACTTATATCCCAATCTACTCAGGCTCCCAGTTCCCATCTCGGTGACTGATTTTGTGGCGATTACAAAAGACAAGCGATTCCTGGTCGACGGCTGGAAAAGCCTCCTCCCTTACCGAGTGGGTTATTTACGTGGGATCAAGTTGATTGAAGTAAACCTTGTTGAAGGGACAATATCGGAAGCAGTGAAGACATATAGGCAAGCCTTTGGGAAACTTGAGTCTGGAAGGAGTGATGTCGTGGTGACATCACGCGCTACAGGATTGATGACACTGAAAGAATTAGGGCTGACAGGGTTGGTTATTTTGGAGCCAACGTTAGTTTCAATTCAATCGTTTCATTACCTTCACGTCAAGAATAAACACTTGGTCGCTCCCCTCACAGCCGCGTTGCAACAGATGGAAAAAGAGGGAATCATTCGTAACATTCAAGAACAAGCCCAAGCCTTCCAACATTAGCTTATGCGAGGCGTTAACCCTCATAGGAGTCGCATAAAATTATTATTCATTGCACTTAACTTCACAGGAAACAAAAACATTCAAAGCATGGGCTGGCTGGTGCTCACGAGGGGCCAGCGCCTGCGGGGGCTCTGCGTAGGTCACCGAGCATGCAAAATTGATCCACTTGGTATTATCCAAAATATTTGGACTATATAGATTGGTATTCAGTAAATCAGGAACTTCAATGGACGAGTTTTCTAGACAGCTTACTATTTGGGATATGTGGAGCGAAAATAATCGAAGAGTGGTTGCTCCTCTTCTGTAGACACTTCTTTCAAATAGCCATTTAGTGTATCAAATGCTAGCTGTCTTACCTTTGCATACCATTAATTGTATCTGTTAGGTGTGATTTAGTTCAAAATGTTATAGTATAACATTTTTATATTCTTCCATTGTATTTATCGTGTTTAATTTCAGCAAGTTCCAACTCAATAAATTGCTATTACTCGTGATGCTCATACTCCCTATTGGGCTGAGTAGTCTTTCACTTGTCCATGCAATGGAGGTGGACCATGATGTTCATGAAAATCACCAGTGTGAAATTTATGATGCGATACAGAATGCCTTAAGCTGCACTATCGATTCAGAGCCTTGTTTAGATAGTGGCCAATGTTTCCTTCGGTTTAATACCTTGGAGGCAGTGGTTTGTTATAAAGAGCTTCCACGAACTCGTTCCCCACCACCATCGGCCTAACTTTTTCTCACTCGAGAACACTTAAAAAATATTCATTTATATAGCGTTAAATTAAACACGTTAGGACTTGTTATGACCGAAATATCTTATGTACGACACAAGAAACGTAAACTTGGCCTTTTGTCTGCCATGCTTATTGTCGCAGCAATCATTGCCATCACTACATTTACCAGCTCTGAAAAATCAGCAGAGTTAATGGTAGCCAATAAAACTAATACCTTGTCGATTAGTGGCCCTTGGGAGATCTCTAGCTTAGATCCTTCTAAACAAGGCTACATTTTAACGCGTCTGCAAGTGATTGAAACGCTGCTCAATGTGGACGCTCAAGGCACTCTTACAGCTGGTTTGGCAACACACTGGCAAAGAAGTGATGATGGTTTGAGCTGGCAGTTTGTTCTGCGTAAAGGCGTGAAATTTCACGACGGAAGCGAACTCGACGCGCAAGCCGTGGTGCGCTCTCTTCGTTATGCACAGCAGAAGCACGGCAGTTTGAATAAAGCTCAAGTGACGCATATTAGCGCAGTGAAAAGTAACGAAGTCAAAATTGACTTAGCCAAGCCTTATGCCGCCTTTGCTGCTTTGCTCACCAACTACTCCAATGCCATTTTATCTGAAAAATCTTACAAGCCTGATGGGACGATTGATGCGCTTTATGGCTCAGGTCCCTATCAAATGGAGAGCTTTTCACCACCTCATAAACTGATGGTGAAAAAATTTGCTGGGTATTGGGGGCAGAAGGCACAGATCAGTTTTGTAAGCTACTTAACGGGTCATCGTGCGGAGAGCAGAATTTTGCAAGCAAAATCGGGAGAAGCCGATATTGTGTTCACTTTAGACCCTTCGATGCTTAGTCAACTTGAAGGCAGTGGTGAAGTTAAGGTTCATCATAACCTGATCCCACGAACCATGTTTGTGAAGCTCAATGCAGGCCATCCATTCCTGCGGGATCCGAAGGCTCGCCAAGCGTTGAGCATGGCGCTGGATCGAGCTGCAATTGCTAAAAATGTACTGCATGCAGAAGGTTCAGAGACTGCGCAGCTGATGCCCAGCTCGATGTCACAGTGGTTTATTCAAGGTATTGATAACAATCCATACCATTTAGAGCAAGCACAGGCGATATTGGCAAAATTGGGCTGGCAACGGAATGAGTCAGGCTTATTAGAGCGTGCTGGTCAGCTATTTAAACTAACCATGATGACTTACGCAGATCGCCCAGAGTTAGCCTTGGTTGCCACCGTGATCCAGGCGCAATGGGCCAAATTGGGGGTCGCGCTTAAGGTCGATGTGACCAACTCCAGCATGATCCCCGCAGGCCATACGGATGGCTCCTTAGCAATGGCGCTTATCGCACGTAACTTCGGTTTTAGTGCCGATCCGCTACCGATTATCAGTAGTGACTTTGCCAATGGAGGGGGAGATTGGGGAACCATGAATTGGAGTAACCCAGGTGTAGACCGCGCGATTGCTAAGCTGCTTGAATCAAATGACGCTGAGCAATCATTTGAGCTGAGTCAGAAGGTTGCGCAAGAAATCTATCAAGATGCACCGGTGTTACCCATTTCAAGCTACAGCCAATATACATCGGTTAATACACGAGTGAAGCACTTTAAGTTTGACCCTTTTGAGCGCAATTATTTTATTAATCAGATGTACTTCGAGCAATAGGGAAGCAAGTCATGTTGTGGGATCTAGCTAAGAAGCGCTTATATCAATTGATCTTGGTTGCTTGGGGGGTCGGTACACTGACCTTTATTTTAATGCGCAGTTTACCGGGAGACATGGCCTATCGAATTGCGGCCAGCCGTTACGGGCAAGATAATGTTGATTCAGCGGCCGCAGAACTTGTTCGCCAAGAATTGAATCTGGATCAAGCTTGGTTTGGTCAGTACCTCAGTTGGTTATCAGACCTTATGCAGTTCAACTTAGGCAATTCACTGGTGAGTGGCTTGCCTGTGAGTGAAACGGTACTGCATCAATTGGGTCACTCATTACTGCTTGCTGGTTTTGGCATTGCATTATCAGTGGCGATTGCGCTGCCTTTAGGCACTTTAACCGCCAAGGAAGTATTCGCGAAAAAGCGCGGTGTATTGAATTTATTGGTGGTGTGGTTCTCTACTTTCACTCGTGCGATGCCAGTATTTGTATTGGGCCTGATCCTGCTTCTGTTGTTGGCGATTGAATGGCCCTTATTACCGGTTGCTGGTTTTGGTACTTGGCGACACCTTGTTCTGCCAAGTCTTACCTTGGCGATCAGCTTGGCCGCCGTATCAAATCGAGTGGTTCACCGCAGTGTTGGTCAGGTGCTTGGTTCGGCTTTTTATCAGTTCTCTCGGGTAAAGGGTTTAAGCGAAGGGCAAACCTTTTTCCGCCATGGGGTGAGAAATATGGCGCTGCCAATTGTTGCCTTTATCGGTATTCAGTTAGTGAGTGTGATCGAAGGGATTGTGATGATCGAATCTCTGTTCTCTTGGCCCGGAATTGGGCATGGACTTGCGCATGCAATCTTTGCTCGAGATATACCGCTTATCCAAGGTTGTGCGCTGACAATGGGTGTTCTGTTTGTTGTACTAAACAGCCTGATTGATGTGCTGTGTTATTGGATTGATCCCAGAGGCTTACAAGAAAAATGATGAAGCAATTTAATATCAATCAAAAGATTGGCTTAATGATATTACTGGGCTTGTTTATTTTCTCGATACTGGTGGGGGGCTTATCTCCCTATAGTATTGATGAACAAAACCTCTCCAGTCGTTTACTCTATCCTAATGCTGAGCATTGGTTGGGCACCGATCATTTTGGCAGAGACATGATGACGCGTTTAGCCAGTGCGATTGGTCTGTCATTCACGCTGGGGCTGCTGTGTGTCTTTAGCGCTTCAATTTTGGGGGTAACACTGGGGGTTTGCGCCGCTTGGGCGGGGGGACGTATTGAACAAGGCCTGGATATTTTAGTGAATATCTTGCTGGCTCTACCTGGCTTGGTACTTGTGTTATTGCTGTCCGCGATAGCTCCGGGTTCGTTTTTGGTGATGTACCTTGCCATCTCATTGGTTCAATGGCTTGAGTACTATCGCGTGACACGGGCCATTACTCGAACCTTAATAGATAGCCCGCAAAGACAAGTATCGGTCATGATGGGCTTTGGTAAGTGGTATCAGTTTAAGCGCCATATCTGGCCTGCAGTTGCACCTTCGGTCTCGACGATGGCGGCCTTTGGGGGAGCCAACGCGATCTTAATGATGGCATCACTTGGTTTTGTGGCTGTTGGGATTCAGCCCCCACTAGCAGAACTGGGGTTGATGAGTGTTGAGTTATTCCCATTCTATATTGAAGCGCCGTGGATATTGGCTCAACCGCTGCTGGTGGTCGCTCTATTGGTGCTAGGTTTTCATTTATTGGCAGGAGCGAGTCGTGAACCTCTTAATTCAGCTGACTGATCTTTCGATTAAAACAAAACAGCTAGAGCTGCTGCAGCCCTTGTCATTTAAGCTATATCAAGACAAACCGGTGACGATTCTGGGTCAAACTGGCTCAGGTAAAAGTTTATTAGCTCAAGCCATTGTTGGTTTACTCCCCAGTGAATTGTCACAGCAAGGTCAGGTTGAGGTCTTCGGTCAAACTCACGACCGCAAGTCGCTGATAAGCTTATGGGGGAGGGAGGTGATTATGCTGCCTCAAGAACCGTGGCGTGCCCTCGATCCTTTAATGCCAGCTTACCAGCAAGTGTCAGAGGTGTACCAGTGCTTACATGATTTAGATGAAGAGGCTGCATTTTATCGCGCGCTAAAAGATTTAGAGCGAGTTGGCCTAAAAAGCAGTGCCTTAAAACGGCCAGGACAACTCTCTGGTGGTATGGCACAGCGCTTAGCTGTGACCTCTGCAACGGCGGGAGGCGCAAAACTTGTTTTGGCCGATGAGCCGACCAAGGGGCTTGATGTTAGTCGTCGAGATGACATTATTCAAGTCCTGATGAACAGTGCCCAAGGTGGCGGTTTGCTTACCATCACTCATGATATTGAAGTTGCTCGTCAGATTGGCGGGGACATTATTGTGATGAAGGAAGGGGTGGTGGTTGAGCAGGGAAGTGCGCAACAAATCTTAAATCATCCACAGCATGCATACACCCAATTACTGATTGCGGCAGATCCTCGTCATTGGAAAGCGCGTGACTACCCGATGATTGAGAAGAAGCCAGTACTTGAAGCGAAGCGTTTAGCGATCGGTCGCAATGGCCTTGCGCTGTCAAATGGGATCAACTTTACCATTCACTCTGGAGAGGTGGTGGGCGTGGTGGGTGATAGTGGCTGTGGCAAGAGCACCTTAGGTGATACTTTGCTGGGCTTGCTAAAGCCGATTGAAGGTTCGGTCAAGCGCTTGAGTGAAGAGGCTAAACCTTATCAATGGTTGAAGCTGTTTCAAGATCCTCCCGCTGCATTGACTTGCAGTGTCACGCTTGGGGTGTTGTTGGAAGACTTGGTTAAACTTCATCAGATTGAGCGCCAGCGAGTTGCGATTTTAATGAGTAAATTAAACTTAGCGCCAGAGCTTTTAGAGCGCCGCAGCACGGAAGTTTCCGGGGGAGAGCTGCAGCGTTTTGCCATTTTGCGCGCAATGCTGCTCGAGCCGGTATTCTTGTTTGCGGATGAGCCGACGTCTCGTCTTGATCCGATCATTGCCAAGGAGGTGATTGAACTATTGGTTGATTTAGCGAAAGAGCAAGGTTGTGCGCTGTTATTCGTTAGTCATGACCCCTATCTGATTGAAAAGCGCTGCGATACGGTGCTGCGTTTGTAAACGACTGGAAGAGCTGTGCTCAGAGTCGAGGTGATTTAGGCGGGCGCTTCAATCATCTCGACTTCACATCGGCTCTGCTGAATTAGGACTTTTAGTTCACCAGCAGGGAGCATCGAAGAGTCATTCATGTGTGAGTGCTGACTTGCATCGGGCGATAGTTTTGAATTCAAGTCGGTAAGTTCTATCTGTCACTCATTGTCAATTGGGGCACTCTCGGTGCCCCAACTTAAGTACATGCCGCGCCAATTTTTGTCATCCTTTCAAGCTCATCGTGAAACCGCCAGTGACACGACAATACACTAACTAAGCATTGCCGATTTTAATGCTGCAAAACATGTGAATCTTGCTATTGCAGTCTTTAGGGGCGACCAGAGCCTGGCACGTCATGGCCTTTAGGACCAGCGCCGTGGTCGCGCATGTTTAAACTGCGGTCCCGTTCTCCAGCATCACCAGAGCACCGACGATGAGTGCATGCATCCCGCGAATCAGTTCTTGCTCCATTTCGCTTTCTTCTGCATCGCGGTCTGCATTCTCGATAGGTTCTCGATCGGCGACCGAATATACCGTGTCCGACACCGCGATGCAGTGAAATGCCACCGTGGCGAGCAGCCAGCGAGCCTGTTCCTTTGAAAGATCATAGCTGCCTGCGATGTGGTTTTGGTGCTCATCGATCTTTGTGATCATGGGTTGAGTAGCCGCCAACCGACGGAACACATAGGGTGCCAGCCCAGGATATGCCTTGATGAACTTTCGGATTGATGCGGCAAACGCGATCAGATAGTCCTTCAGTTCTTCGGGCTGTTTGTTGTCGGGTTGTGGGATTTGCCAGCGACTGAATATCTCCTCGGCGACCAGCGATTTGAGCGCTTCTAAACTCGGCAGGTGCTTGTACAGCGCCATATGACTCACCCCCAGGGCGGCCGCAACACCGACAAAAGTGATGTTTGGCAGGCCTATTTCAATGCCGACCTCGGCAATTCGTTGGCGTGTGATGGTTGGTGGGCGTCCCCGCGTGGCACGCTGTTGTGGTGATTTCATCTCTGCTCCTCGGTCGTAGCGGCAGCTACGATCTCATTCTAACCCATTTTTTAGCTATTTAGTTTAGTGGTTGCAACTAATTCGATAATTAGTTTATAGTAATGAAACTAATTATCATTCGTATGTAGTTGGTGTGCCGATCAAGATAAGGTTTTTTGTTACAAAACCGCTTGCTGGCTAGAACAAAACGCCTGTTGATGGCGCGTCTTTTTAGCTCGAATCACGGGCTTGTTTGGTTTTTATTTATTGTATTTATTGGAGTTTTATTTCTTGAGCACGAATAAGGTAGCTGTAGTCAAGACCAAAGAACCGAGTCCAATCAGCCAAGTATTGAGCCCCATTCGTGGACAATTGGCCGTGGCCGCGATACTCGCTGGCGTGGGCAGCATGCTGACGTTGGTGCCGCTGGCTGGTATCGCGAATATCGCTAAGATCGTCCTTGGCGATGAGCATCTCGCGGCAGCTGGACAAGCGCAGGACGACATTTGGTGGACGCTTAGCATCAGCGTGCTCTGCATGTTTGTCGGTATGGCGCTGCTGTTTGCTGCTGAGCTCAGCGCCCATCTGGCCGACAATCGCATTACCTATCACTTGCGTCTTGCCACCGTCGATCGTTTGACACGGGTGCCGCTGGGCTGGTTTACAGGCCGAGCGTCGGGCGAGGTTAAGCAGGCGATGCAAGACGACATCGCTACGCTACACAGCTTGAGCGCACACTTTTTCACTGCTGTTGGGCGTGCCGTAGGCGCCATTTTAATTTCGCTTATCTATCTGTTGGCACTGGATTGGCGGATGGCCATCGCCGCACTGTTGCCGTTTCCGGGCTTCTTCTTATTCTTGCATTTCGCCATGAAAACCGGTGGTGCCAACATGCAGCAGTTCGTCGCTCGACTGGCACGGATCAATGCCGCGACGGTCGAGTTTGTGAATGGTATTCCTGTGGTGAAAGCATTCGGCGCAGCTGGTAAGGCGCACGCCGGTTATCGAGAGGCCGTGGATGCCTTCGCCGATGCCTTCGTTCGTTTCACCCGTCCGCTGGTCGCAGCGATGGCTCATGCTCATGCGATGATCGCCCCAGTAACGGTGTTGGGCATTGTGTTGGCCTTTGGTGCGGTGTTTGTGAGCCTTGGCTGGCTTGAACCGGTAGAGGTGCTGCCGTTTGCCTTAGTGGCACCGGGGATCTGCGCGCCGCTGCTGCTATTACACACCTTGCTGCACGATCTTGGCAGCGCCACGGGGGCTGCGCAGCGGGTGCTGGCATTGCTAGAAACGCCGGTGCTGGAAACGCTGGAACCGGACCAGCAGCAGCTCCCGACCAGTCATCAAGTTTGCTTCGAGAAAGTCAGCTATTGCTATGGGGAGAACTCTCAGGCTTTGACGAATCTCAGTTTTACGCTGGAGCCGGGCACTGTCACGGCGATTGTTGGCCCCTCGGGCGCGGGTAAATCGACTCTGGCGCGCTTACTGCTCCGCTTTTTTGACCCGAGCGAGGGACGGATCACCCTTGGCGGTGTGGACTTACGGCACATCGAGACTTCGCAACTCTATCGCCGCATTGGCTTTGTGTTACAGGAGGTGAACCTGATCCATGCCAGCGTGCGCGATAACATTGCGCTGGGGCGGCCAGCGGCCAGTCAACAGGAAGTTGAACACGCGGCGCGGGCCGCCAACATCCATAAGCGTATTCTCGCTTTGCCGCGTGGCTACGACTCGGTCGTGGGTGAGGATGCTCAGCTTTCCGGGGGGGAGTGCCAACGGCTCAGCATTGCCCGCGCCGTGCTACTCGATCCACCGCTGTTGGTGCTCGACGAAGCAACGGCGGCGGCTGATGCCAGTAACGAAGTGGCGATCCAAAGTGCGCTGTCACGCTTCGCGCAGGGCCGTAGCTTACTGGTCATCGCACACCGGCTCGACACCGTGATGCACGCCGATCGGATTTTGGTACTCGAAGACGGCGCGATTACCGAACAAGGCACCCATCAGCAGCTACTCGCGCAGGATGGATGCTATGCGCGGTTATGGGCTAAAGGCGATTACCAAGGGTCAGCAGTATCGGAGGCGCAGCCATGTTAAAGACATTGATTGAGTTGTTGGGCGAGGATGCTCTGGTATTGCGGCGCTACATTTGGATGGCGGTTATTTATGGCGTGCTCTGCGGGTTGACCATGACCGCATTGGTGCCGGTGCTGCTCCACCTGTTGGGCGGCGATGTGCCGCAGATGGTGCCATGGTTAATCGTGCTACTGAGCTGCTTAGTTATTTGCTGGGTCTTGCGGCGCTACGTGGAGCAAGCTGGTGTTCGAGTGGGGGTGGCCATCTTGCGGGGGGCACGCCATCGCCTCGGTAACCATGTGGCAGAATTGCCAGTCGGCTGGTTCTCGCCACAGAATACGGCTCGACTTAGTCACGTTGTTACGCAAGGGATGATGGCCGTGGCTCAGCTTCCGGCACATGTGTTCACCCCAGTCATTGCTGGCGTGGTTACGCCGATGGTGCTGGTGGTCGCTTTGTTTATGCTGCACTGGCCATTGGGCTTGATTGCGTTGTTGGCCTTGCCACTACTGACGGGAGTGCTTGCCCTCACCGCGAAGCTCTCGCGCCGCGCCGATGATGCCTTTCATCGACATTTTGCCGATGCGAGCCAGCGGGTGGTGGAATTTGCTCAAGCTCAGTCTGTGTTACGTGCCTTTAACGGTGAAGGTGGTGGCATGCGCTTGCTGGAGCAAGCGCTAGAGAAGCAACGCCAATCGGCAGCGCGATTGATCTGGCTGTCGGCCGGGTCAACGGTCCTTAATACTTGGGCCGTGCAGGCGGTGTTTGCCGGCTTACTGCTCGCAGCATCGTGGTGGTTGAATAGACACCTTGAGGGAGGCATGGCAACCAGCAGTATCGCTGCGGTCATCGTCGCCCTGTTGCTGGTCAGCCGCTTTATCGACTCGCTGCTGGAAGTGGCCAGTTATAGCGAGGTGTTGCGAAGCGCGCGTGGCCAGCTGGATACGATTGGTGAGTTGTTTGCGGTTGAAGCCTTACCGCAGCCTCACATATCGCAGACACCGCGCGATGCCTCGGTGGAACTGCGAGCAGTACATTTCTGTTATGCGCCAGGCGAGCCTGATGTATTACGCGGGGTGAGCATTCGTCTCGAAGCGGGCAGTATGACCGCGTTGATCGGTGAATCCGGCTCCGGAAAAACGACCCTGGCTCGGCTCGTGGCGCGTTTCTTCGACACGACTCAAGGCAGCGTACTGGTTGGTGGCGTGGATGTTAAACAGATGTCCAGCACACAACTGACAGCGCAAATCAGCCAAATCTTTCAGGACAACTACTTATTTATAGGCAGCATTGCTGAGAATATCCGCATTGGCAAACCCGATGCCTGTGATGCAGAGCTGCTCGAGGCGGCGCGCTTGGCTGGTGTCGTCGAGATCATTGAGCGTTTACCACAAGGGCTGGATACCCCTGTTGGTGAGGGCGGGACGCGTTTGTCCGGTGGAGAGCGACAACGCATCGCCATCGCCCGTGCGCTACTCAAAGATGCGCCAATTTTGCTGGTCGATGAAGCGACTGCTGCGCTAGACGCGGAAAATCAGGCAGTGATTGCCGAGGCTTTGGCACAGCTGCGCGGCCGATGCACGCTGCTTGTGATCGCCCATCAGCTGTCTACGGTGGCAATGGCTGATCAAATAGTGGTACTGGAAAAGGGCCTGATTGTCGAGCAAGGAACACCGCTGCAGTTGCGCCAGCAGCAAGGACAATACACGCAGTTCCTCGGTCAGCGCAAAGCAGCAAAAGGTTGGCGTATTGCTGCCGCATCAGATGGCGTGGATTACTGATGCGTGCCAGCCTATTTGGCGTGTTCTGCCTACTTTGTGGTACATCGTTGCTGCTCGGTGCCCAGCAAATGGCATGGTCTCAGGTGTTTTCGCTATCCAGTGATACTTGGCTGACCTTGACCGCGAGTCGGCTGCCACGCTTGGCGGCGTTGGTGCTAACTGGCGTCGGGCTGTCGGTCTGTGGCGTGATCCTGCAGCACATCGTGCGCAACAAGTTTGTCGAACCAGCCACCTCGGGTGGGCTGGATGCAGCCAAGCTCGGCATTTTAGTGGCATTAACCGTGGCACCGAACACTGGGACTGTAGGGCGGATGTTGTTCGCGCTGGCCTTTTGCTTCGCAGCAAGCTTGATCTTTGTGGCGATTATCCGCCGCATTAAATTAAAAAACTCGATCCTGGTCCCTGTGATGGGCTTGATGTACAGCGGTGTGCTCAGTGCTATCGCCGAATTCTATGCTTATCGCAACAACATACTGCAAAGTATGCAGGGCTGGTTGCTGGGTGATTTTTCTAAGATTGTTCAAGGTAACTACGAAATCATCTACTTGATCCTCCCGATCGTGGCATTAAGCTACCTGTACGCGCAACGCTTCACGGTGCTGGGGATGGGGGAAGGCATGGCGACAAGCCTAGGACTGAACTACTCGGTCACGGTGAGTCTGGGCTTGATGCTGGTGGCCGTCACCGTGTCAGCCACAGTGATTACCGTGGGGGCAATTCCCTTCGTTGGTCTGGTTATTCCCAACCTAGTCGCACTGCACTATGGCGACAACCTCAGTCACAGCTTGCCTGTGGTTGCGCTGAGCGGTGCATCACTGTTGCTGGCCTGTGACATTCTCGGTCGGGTGCTGATCTATCCATTCGAGGTGCCTATTGGCTTAACCGCAGGCGGCGTGGGTGGCGTGTTATTTCTGGTGTTGATCTTCAGGAGGCTGCGATGAAACGCATCACTTCTGGCTATGCTGTGTGGATGATAGTCATCGGATTGGCTATCTGCTTCTTGTTTTTCCGCTCGGGACTCGATTTTGATTATGTGATTCCTAAGCGCTGCTCCCGATTGGTGGCGATGCTGATTGGTGGCGCCTGTGTTGCCTGGTCATCGATCGTGTTCCAAACCATCACCGGCAACCGGATCTTGACGCCAGCGACCATGGGCTACGAGGCGGTCTATCTGCTATTTCAATCGCTGCTGATCCTCGTCATGGGGACGCAGAGTCTGGTGGTACTGGGTGCAAACGGCAACTTTTTATTATCTATCGGCTTGATGCTCGGCTACTCCTGGGTCATCCATCGCTGGCTATTCCGAGAGGGTCAGCATGATGTGTATTTGCTGTTGTTGTTGGGGCTGGTACTCACGATGGTGATCAGCACCTTCACCTTATTTGTTCAATTCCAGGTCAGCCCTGGTGAGTTCTCGGTACTGCTCGGCTTTAGTCAGGCGTCTTTTGGCAAGGCAGAGCCTGAGCAGTTACTGGTTGCGTTGATGCTGGTTGGCGCGGTGTGGATCGTTGCATCTAAGACCTTGCCAACGCTGGATGTGCTTTCCCTAGGGCGTGAGCAAGCGGTATCTCTTGGCGTAGATTACCAGCGCTCGGTGCGGCTCTACCTTGCTTTGATCGCCGTACTGGTGGCGGTTTCGACGAGTTTGCTTGGGCCTACCGCCTTCATGGGCATCTTCGTTGCCAATACCAGCTATGCACTGGCTGGTAGTTTCAAGCATCGGGTCACCTTAGCGACTGGCTGCGCGATTGCGGTTGGCATATTTATCCTGGCCCAGCTTGCAGTTGAACACATTTTTAATTACCGAACTACCGTCGGCATCTTGGTCAACCTGGTATGCGGCGTCTGGTTTCTGGCGCTGATGATGCGCAAGCGAGGAACGACATGATTACCGTTAATCACCTTTCCAAAGCTTATGGTGACAGAACCGTACTTTCCGATGTAAATCTGCGCTTCCCAGCGCAGCAGCTCACGTCGCTGATCGGCCCCAACGGCGCGGGTAAAACGACCTTGTTGATGACGATTGCCCGGCTACTGAAGCCAAGCCATGGCGATATTTTGATTGAAGGTTGTCGAGCATCGGAGCTGCCTATTGGTGACTACGCCAAGCGTGTCGCTACCTTGCGCCAGTCACCGGATTTTAACTTGCGGCTAACGGTTGAGGAACTGGTCGGCTTTGGCCGCTTTCCTTATAGCCGAGGCACGCTGAACGCTGATGATTATCGGGTGATCGACGAGGCCATCGCCTTCTTGACGTTGGAGCCGCTCCGTGAAGCTTATCTCGACGAACTCAGTGGCGGGCAGCGTCAGATGGCTTTTTTAGCCATGACGATCGCTCAGCAGACACCGTGTCTGCTGCTGGATGAGCCCTTGAATAATCTCGACATTAAGCATGCCGTGCAAATTATGCGTGCGCTGCGTCGTTTATGTGACGAGCAGGGGCGCACAGTCATTTTGGTGGTACACGATATCAATTTCGCAGCCAATTACTCCGACCACATTGTGGCGATGAAGGGCGGTGCGGTGCATTGCTCCGGCTCGGTGTCGGAGGTTGTGACCGAGGCGCGGTTGGGTGAGCTATACGAGCTAGATTTTGAGATCGCGCAAAGCGAGCGCGGATGCCTATGCAACTACTTTAACCCATTAGGAGAACTGAAATGAGTTTCAACCACCGACAAAGGCATTGGGCCTTGGCTTTGCTGATGAGCGTCACGTTCGCCATACAGGGCTGCCAGCCGCAAGCCGAAGAATCGGTAGCCAAAAGTGCACAGTTAGCAGCGACTAGTCAGTCTTCGTTACCCGCCTATCAAGCGATTACGATCCAGCACCAACTGGGCAGCACCGTGATCAACAAGTTACCGCAGCGGGTGGTTGCTCTAGATATGAATGAAGTTGATTTTCTCGATCAATTGGGGATTCCGGTTGCAGGTATGCCCAAGGATTTTGTTCCACATTTTCTTGCGAAGTATAAGAGCGCTTCGCAAGTGGTGGATACAGGCGCGATAGTTCAGCCCAATCTGGAGCGGGTACATGCGGCCAAGCCCGATCTGATCCTGATCACTTCACTACAGGCCAAGCATTATAAAGAACTGAGCGAGATCGCCCCGACCATCCACTTCGACGTGGACTATCGGGATAGCCGAGTTAGGCATATCGAGGTTGTTAAGGAACACCTTCTGAGCTTGGGGCGAATCTTTGGCAAACAAGCACTGGCCAAGCAGAAAGCCCTTGAGTTAGAAGCCAAGGTTGAAGAGGCTAGGCGCATCATCCAAGGTCGTCCCGAAAAGGCCTTGATCGTGCTACACAACAACGGCGCTTTTAGTTCCTTTGGGGTGCAGTCCCGCTACGGCTTTGTATTTAATGCGCTGAATGTAAAGTCGGCCAGCCCGAAGGGCGCAACCGGCTTACATGGTCAACCAATTTCCAGTGAGTTCATCCGGCAGGCCAATCCAGACGTGATCTACATCGTGGATCGCACCGCCGTGATGGAGCACCGATCAGCTTTGAACGCCGAGACGCTCGGTAATCCCTTACTGCGGCAAACCAATGCTTGGAAAAATGGGCGCGTCGTTTTTGCCGATAGCGAGGCTTGGTATGTCACGGCAGCCAGCCCTAGCTCTTTAGCGCTGATTATCGATGATGTCGTTGCTGGCTACCAAAACTGAGTCATTTTAGCGGGTCTCGCGGAGCGTACCCAAAGTGTAACAATCTCATTTGAAAGCATATTTTTATCACCTAGCGGTGAGCTAATTCAATTTAAACTTGAAAGGAGTCAGACATGACAAAACGTCGATATAAGCATCGTAAGCAAGGCCTTGTGCGGCAGACCGCGTCTGCAAATTCTATATTTGCCGCTCATTCTCCCGCTGTCTTGAACCAAAAAAAACTGCTACTCGGGCTCACGCTCAGTGCCTTGACTGTGGTGGCATCACCAGCACTGGCGCAAACCAGCGATAAGGAAACCAATGCCAATAAGCAACAGACCTCGTCTCGTGCTGCTGAAGATGTGACCGTTTTATCCCCGCTGAAGGTGGTTGGGGCAGCCCCCTACGCCGGAGGACAAGTGTCTACTAGCGGTCGTATGGGTTTGCTCGGCGACAAAGATTTTATGGATACACCGTTTAATACGATTAGCTATACAGAACAGTTTATCGCAGATCAGCAAGCCAGGGATATTAGTGAGGTGATCGCTAAAACCGATCCCACGGTGTTTATGAGTGGCATCCCAGGTGAAAGTAACGAAGGCTATTCGATCCGCGGTTTGCCATCCAGCGTTGGTGATGTGACGATTAACGGCTTGGCTGGCATGGCGGCCTATTATCGCAATTCGCCGGAAATGTTCGAACGTGTCGAAGTACTCAAAGGACCTTCTGCGTTGCTTAACGGGATGCCGCCGAAGGGATCTGCGGGGGGCGCAGTTAACTTGGTCACCAAGCGTGCCGGTAACGAGGCATTAACGCGTTTTACGCTTAATTACATGTCTGACTCGCAGTTCGGTGGGCATGTCGATCTAGGTCGTCGCTTCGGCCAGAAAAAGCAATTTGGGATCCGTTTCAATGGTGTGTATCGTGATGGCGATACTGCGGTGAATACGCAAGACAAAAAAGTCTCGCTAGCTTCACTCGGGCTGGATTGGCGCGGCGATCGGGCGCGGCTGTCGGTCGATCTTTATCGTAGTATGGAGCGCTCGAATGGTTTGACTCGGGGGATCACTCTAGCCCCCGGTTTGGCGGTACCCACACCACCAAGCCCCGATGTTTCGTGGAACCCGCCCTGGGCTTTCTATGAAAGTACCGATAAAGGTGCCATGCTGCACAGCGAATACGATCTAAGTGACCAACTCACAGCTTATGTGGCTGGGGGGATTAGCAAGACCGAATTTGACTCAAATATGGGCGCTGCTCAAGTATTTAATGAAGCGGGAGACTTTCGGATTAACTTCAGTGGCGTGTCCGACAAAGTGGAGAGAAAGTCGGCAGAAATTGGACTGAAAGGTCAGCTTCGAACGGGTCCGGTGGGCCATCAGTTTGCGCTTAACAGTACCTATTACGATGAAGATTATCAGTTGAACGGTTTTAGAAACCTTTTGCCGAATGCTTGGGTGACAAACATCTACAACCCGGTATGGGGTCCAGAAGTCGAACGTCCTAGCAATATCCCAGCGCTTACCAAAACCGATACTCGCTTGACCAGCTTTGGCTTAGCGGACACATTGTCGGTTTTTGATGAGCGGCTACAACTAACGCTTGGCTTACGCCGTCAACAGGTGAGCAATGACAGCTATAACGGTGCAACCGGACAGCGGATAGGGCTTGCTTATGACGAAAGCGCCATCACGCCGGCAGTGGCTGTTCTTGTTAAAGCCACCGAGAAAATGTCTGTTTATGCGAATTATATTGAGGGGCTTAGCCAAGGTGCGATGGCACCCAATACAGCGGCAAATGCGGGTGAAGTGTTCGCGCCCTTCAAAACCAAGCAGAAAGAGTTTGGATTTAAATTCGACTTCGGTGAATTTGCCCACACGCTTAGTTTGTACGAAATTGAGCGTCCGAGCAGCTATACCGACCCCGTCTCTAACGTTTTTTCTTTCGGAGGGGAACAGCGTAACCGCGGAGTGGAATGGGGTTTCTTCGGTTCACCGCTGGATAGCGTACGCTTGATGGGGGGGATTGCCTACTCGGATCCAAAGGTGATGAAGGCTGCTGACCAAGCCAATGAGGGCAAACAGGCAACGGGCGTGCCTAAATGGCAGGCGAAGCTGGGAACGGAGTGGGATATACCAAGAATGCAAGGTCTAACATTGACCGCCAATCTAAACGCGGCTTCCAAGCAGTATCTTAGTGCAGACAACTCGCTATCGGTTTCTGGCCGTACCGTGTACGACCTCGGCGCACGTTATGTCACCGAGCTATCGGGTCGTCGACTAACCATGCGAGCAGCGGTTACCAATTTGACCAACAAGGCGTATTGGGCAAAGCCTAACTTCACCAGCTTGGCGATGGGCGCCCCGCGAACCTTCCAGCTATCAACAACGCTGGATTTCTAGCTAAGCCATTAATATCGTCACCAAACTGGCATGGCCGTGAAGCGAAGCATCGGCAGCTTTTGTTTGCCATTGCGGGAAAACGCCAGCGGCCACTGCCTTTCATGGTGCCAAGGTGAACGACCGGCACTGGGTGGCTAGTTTATCGCCTATTCGTCGGCGATAGTTCGTCGGCGATAGTTCGGCCGCTGTGCTTGCTTGGTTAAGCGGGATCTAAGGTGTTGTTTGTTTATTTGGTGATTTCTACGGTGGGGCTTAACGGGCGTAACTTGAGTTGCGGGAAAGGTGAGCCCCACACGCTGATTCTGCCTCATCAACGAATAGCAATGTATTAGACCCGCTGCTCTAACCGGTCTATTAACGATTGAAAAAGTACTTTAAGGCCCAGCTGATTATGATAGCTGTTGGTCTGCGAGCTCTTTTGTCATAAAGCGACTATTGGGATCTTCTGTGTAGTCGGAGAAAGGCCCACAATAACTAAATCCAAACTTCTCGTATAGGCTTCGAGCCGGTTTGAAAAACGCCTGTGAACCCGTTTCTAAGCTTACCTTCCGATAACCATTTTCAGTGGCAACATTTAGCACATGAGTGAGGAGTTTGCTGGCAACACCAGACTTCCTGGCAGCATGAGCAGTTCTCATCGATTTTAGTTCTATATGTTCAGATGTAAGTTGTTTGATGGCCAAACACCCTTGTAACTCGTTGCCTAACCAAGCGCTGAAAAATGTTACTTCAGGCACCTTGAGACCGTCGACATCAAGCGCATGGACACTTTCGGGGGGAGAGGTGGCATACATATCTGCAAGATGCTCTTCCAATAACTGAATGACCTCACCACCGGATAGATCGTCAATGATTATTTCCATCTTTTGGTTTTTACTCCATTGGTATAATTTTTATTGGATAGCGAAGCTTATTAGATAGCGAAAGTAACAATTTGTATAGCTATGATCTGGGCAATTTCGTTAATGCTTAAAGCCGTCGCTTATTCACATGAGCCAAGCAAGCTACCAGCATTTTCAATTGAGTCACAGAAATGAGTCCACCTACGCCAGACAATATCATCTGTAGAGGCTCGCCTAAGTGCTAAAATCCCTTGTGGAGACGCAAAGCCCATCATCAAGCGTTTGGCTTGCCAAGCCCCAGTAATGCTTCTGCTTAACCCCCATTAGTTCAAATTATAAAAAGCTAGAAAAATGTGTTGTTTGTTCCGCTTCAGTATATAGCCCTATATCTTTTTTAATATAAGCGTTTAACTGGCTGATCAGAGTTCTATTTTTATTTGTTTTTATAATAAAACACTTAAGTTTCAATTGATTAATCAGATTTATTCTCTTGGCTTGCCTACGTGCCAGCATCAATTTAACCTTGATTCCGTATTAGATATGACTATTATCAAGCTAATAAAGGGCGATTACGAACAACAATTTATGACAGGAACTATAAGTACAGCTTATGGACAATCGACTGCGTTATCTTTCCGCACTTCGCTACTTTGAAGCGGCATCTCGACTAAAAAGTTACAGTAAAGCTGCCGACGAATTGTTTGTCACTCAAGCCGCAATCAGCCAAAAATTACGACAGTTGGAAGAGCGCTTAGGGTGTAAATTGTTTATTCGTCGTGGGCGTGAAATGCAGCTAACCGACAAGGGACAAATACTTCAAAAGTATGTCACCGATGGTTTTAAAAATTTAATCACCGGACTGAATCGAATTCAAAACGAACCCTTGGAAGGTGTACTCAATGTGAGCGCTCCTCGTTCATTTTCGACACGTTGGTTGATGCCTCGATTGTGGAAATTTACGATGGAGTACCCACATGTTCCAATTCGAGTGCAAACGGTCAAAGCGATCGATATTCGCCACACCGAAACCGATGTATTAATTTGGCAGGGAAATGAGAGTGTTGCGCACCTTGATTTAGAGCAAGAAACACTATTTGAAGAAGCGATTTTTCCTTATTGTTCTCCACAACTTGCTAAATCAATGCAGTTTGAGCACCCAGCACAACTGCTCGATTGCTGGCTGATTGATTTTCATTCTGCCTCTTTCAGCTGGGATCAATGGTTTCATCGTGCAAAGGTGAGTGCTAAAAGAGAAGCACTTCAATGGATGGAAGTGAGTACTTTTGATATGGCTATCAACGCCGTTGTCGGCGGCCATGGTGCATGTTTAGCGACGGAAAGCATTTCCGCAGATTTTGTTGAACGAGGTTTATTAGTTAAGCCATTTGATATTGGATTGAATCCAGGTATTTGCTATTCCGTGATTAGCGATCCTTCTTCCTCACGTGTGCGACGAATCCATGCGTTTAAATTGTGGCTACACAAAGAACTAAATGGCCATTAGTGGCGTTGTTGAAAGTGGTTGCTGTAAGCCATATAGAGCTGCCTGGCTATCTAAATAATCTGGCCAGTAACTCTCCGTATAAGTTGTCCATTTGAACGTTTAAAGTTCATCGCTTTTGATGAACTTTTGTACCTAATGGCAAATTTGCCATAAACATTAAACGCTGACGGGTGTGACCGATATCTTCCAGTATATGATCATCACAGCTAAGCAGAGCTAATAATACATGTCTGCGCCGATAGGCTGCATAGCAATCCCTCAATGTCTGAATACATCGCAGTAGATGTCGTTTTGCTAGAGCTTTTTCTTGTCTAGGTCTCGTTACAATGGCTGATTGCTTGGTTATCACACGGTCATCTTTAGGCATAGTTATGTCCCTTCTTCTCACAATTAATTTCCCACAGTATTTATGGTTAACAACAGACGATTGAGTCGCGTTCCTTGATTAGATGATGATTTTCATTCATTGTTTAATCAAACTAAAAATACTAAACTCATCGTTCAGAAAAACTTAAGGGTTGTCACATGGCTTTGCTTGCAAACACGCCGCCATTATTAGAGTTCGATTTATTAAGATCTTTTGTAGCAATAGCAGAAAGTGGTAGCTTTACCCGTGCGGCAAAGCAGGTTTTCCGTTCTCCTGCTGCTGTTAGCATGCAGATTAAACGTCTTGAAGAAACACTGGGTAAAAGCTTATTTATTCGCGAGGCGAGGCTGGTTCGTTTAACTCCGGAAGGAGAGTTATTACTCAGCTATAGCCGTCGTTTACTCAAATTGAATGAACAGGCAGTAAGCCAGTTTATTGCCCCACCTATTGAGGGAACGGTCTGTTTTGGTTCACTAACAGATATGGCGGTTGGCATATTGCCAATGGTATTAGCTCAGTTCGCGCGTTCTCACCCAGCTGTCGCGGTAAATGTCATCGCAGGTAGCAGCACCGAGTTGTTGCAGCGCTTAGATAGAGAAGAGCTCGATATGGCTTTGTTTACTGCTGGAAATATTGGTCAGGATCCAACTCGTGGAGAAATTGTTTCCACTGAATCGTTAATTTGGGCTAACCGTAGTGGAGGGCTGGCTGCTGGGAAACACCCTTTGCCTATCGCTGTTGCCAGTCATGGTTGTTGTTGGCGCGCAATGGCGCTCGAAGCTCTGGATAAGCAAAGCATTGATTACCGTATCGCTTATACTTGCGACTTTAGTGCTGGCATGTATGCCGCAATGGAAGCCGATCTCGCCATCGCGGTTATGCCACAAAGCCATCTGAGAGCGCCCTTTGTTCAAGTTGATGGGAGCCATGGTTTGCCTAAGCTTGGTGAGTATCAGTTACGATTTGAACACCGTAAGGACTTAGGTTCTGCGGGCAATGTCTTAGCAAGTTATATCGTTGATGCCTTGAAAACTCAGATGGTTTAGCAGATAAGCGCGACGGCTCTGATGAGGCCATTGAATTTACGACGTATTTTCCTCATAAAGGCATCTTAAATCTTATTCATGCTCATCAGCTCACTTCAGTAAACACAATTACCTAGACACGCAATCGAAATGTTCATCGGCCCCTTTTGTATTAAGTAACTATTGGGATGGCTGCTTGGATACCCTCGCGGTTACGGTTGGCTTCCAGTTTAAGCCCTATAAGCGGTTATTGATTATGCTTAAATTGCAGCGCGACTAAGCGTTGGTATAAGTCGCAGCTTTTCATTAACGACAAGTGATCGCCGGTGTTGACTAAACGGCCTTGATCTAATACCGCAATTTGCTCGGCATGCTGAATGGTTGCAAGGCGGTGTGCAATCATTAAGGTGGTTCGGTTGCGCATCAATTCTTGTAAGGCTTGTTGCACATGGTGCTCACTCTCGCTGTCTAATGCGCTGGTGGCTTCATCAAGTAGCAATATACTGGGGTCTTTTAGTATGGCTCTGGCGATAGCGATACGCTGGCGTTGGCCACCAGAAAGCCTTACTCCCCGCTCTCCAAGGTGGCTTTTATAACCTTGGGGTAAGTTCATGATAAACTCATGAGCATGCGCCTTTTTGGCGGCTTCAATCACTTGCTGGTCGCTAGCTTGCGGGTTGCCGTAACGAATATTATGAAAAACATCGCTACTAAATAACGCAGGCTGCTGTGGCACCAATGCCATTTGTTGGCGCAGCGCTGTTGGATCTAGCTGGCGAATATCGATGCCCCCAAGCGTGACCTTACCGGATTGAGGGTCGTAAAAACGTTGCAGTAGTTCAAACAGGGTGGTTTTACCTGCACCAGAGGGGCCAACTAGCGCCACCACTTTACCTTGTTCGGCAGTTAAACTGAGTTGCACAGTGGCCGCTTGATCGGGCCGCGAAGGATAGTGGAAAGACACCTTGTGAAATACGACTTCGGCCGCTAGCCCCGCCGTTGAGATAATATTTTGGCTCGGCGCTACAATATGACTGTCGACTTGGAGTATTTCTATTAGCCTTTCTGTTGCCCCCGCGGCGCGTTGCAACTCGCCTAACACCTCAGAAATAGTTGCCAAGGAAGATGCCACCATAATGGCGTAGAATACAAACGCGGCTAAATCACCGGCAGACATGACGCCGTTTATTACATCGCTGCCGCCAACCCAAAGCATTCCTGCTATGGCACTAAAGACAATCAGAATCACGCCAGAGATTAAAATGGCGCGTTGTTTTACACGCTGGCGACCTATCTCAAAAGCCTTTTCTACTTGGTTGGCGAACAAGGCTTTTTCTTGGGCTTCGTTGCTGTAACTTTGTACGGTTTTAATGTGCTCTATTGCTTCGCCTGCGTAGCTTCCTACATCGGCCATAGAATCCTGGCTTTGGCGTGACAAGGCTCTAACTCGGCGTCCATAAATCAATATAGGCACCAGAATAAAGGGCACCGAGGCTAATACGATAAGGGTAAGTTTTATGTTGGTGGCAAACAGCATGATGATCGCGCCCACACACATTAATGCGCTGCGCATCGCCATTGAAAATGAAGAACCAATAATGCTTTGTAGCAAGCTGGTATCGGTCGTGATGCGAGACATCATGTCGCCACTGCCGTTGGTTTCAAAATAACTGGGGTGCAAAGTAATCACATGATTAAACACCGCCAGCCGTATATCGGCACTCACGCGCTCACCCACCGAAGACACCAAATAAAACCGAAAAAATGTGCCTATGGAAATAAATACCGTGAGCGCAAGAATAAATTTAATCGCGCTCCCCAGCTCTTGCAGCGATTGTTGGGCAAAACCTTCATCAATCAAAATTCGCACCCCATATCCTACCGACAGGGTGAGCGATGCGGTAAACATTAGCGCCAGCAGTGCCGCGGTTACTCGGCCTTTGTAGGGGCGAATGAATCGGACTAACTCAAACAAAATACGCAGGTTTTTGTCTTTTGCTGCGGTGTTCGTCTGTGCTGTTTGAGTGCTTGCATTGGTGGTTTGGGTTTGCATTGCTACGCCTTTATATGACCCAGATACAGAATGAAGATTACACTGCGGCTTAGGCAGCAAAGGTTTAATTTTATGGCTTTATCATATAGCAATGGGGCCATTGCCCCCAATAGCAAGCCTTAGCTTCGCAGAGTTGAAGGATTCATTACTTGAAGAGCCCCAATACACGCTTAAGTTATCGTAGTTCTGGGGATCAACGAATAGCCAACGGCTAACTGCAAGCGGTTTGGCTAAGGCATGCCTAGCCACTGCCGAAGCAATAAATAACACCCCTAGTTTAAATGTCCATCGTCACCTTTGTATTGACTAATCATTGGAATGGCTGTCTGGTTATTTTTCCGAGCACGCCCTGTGCAGAGCCATATGTAGGGTATTGGTAAGCTTAGATACCACTGGCTAGCCGATTAGGTGGATACGCTATCCTGTTTTAACTTTTAGTTGGCATAAAACTTTTTCTAATAGAAATGGTTGGATCTTTGGGTAGGTCAAGTTAGCTGGCATACGATTAAATGACTTTACTTCTGCAGTTTCAAAATCTAGTGAATCACCATAACTGTGAATTTCTGCGAAAAACAGCCCGCCAAAAGTAGTGGCGTCTTCAACGCTTACGGAGTAATTGCAGATTTCAAGAATAGAAAAATCTTTTGCCCCTGTTTCTTCTATAAGCTCTCGGCTTGCCGCCTCAAAAGCGGTTTCCCCGGTTTCAATATGTCCACCGGGGGCTTCCCAAGTATTCCTATTTTGATGCCTTACATAAACAAAACCATGCTGATCTTTCGCAATAATTACCGAAAATTTTAAGTCTACAGAGTTATCTAATTCGTGAAATTTAACTACCATCATTTGTCCGTTGGTTTAATGGCCGCCCTATGCGGTGGCTTTGTCGTTGATTGCTTTGTGGTAGTGTAGCGTTAAGCCGCAGAACGAGCGATGGAAAAGTCGCTCGCCGTATGGCAACTTTAAAAGACGGTTTTATTTGATAAAGAGCCCAATGCTGCTCACTCGTTCTATATCCGACCGGACTTAGCAATGGTGGCGCAAAATCAGAAGCCACCACTGGAATACTAAGGCTTGTATTTTAAACGTTTCAGAAAATGCCTTGTGCAGAGCCATATGTAGGGTTGCTGGTAAGCTTAGATACCACTGGCTAGCTGTTGATTGCTTCAATTATCAAGGATATTTCGCCAATAATAGGGTTGGACTTGCTCCAGTGTTTTGACTTGCCATTTTCGATTATCTTCTAAATTAGGGACCGCTATTTCTACAGTTTTACCCCACATAGCCAATCGCTCTTGGCAGGTTCCGCAAGGAGTAAGTATTATAAATTCATCTTCTGGCGTCGAACGAGATACACACACAGAAGCTGTAACTCGCAAATTTAAACGATTAGCCTCGCAATAGGCGCCAGTCTCATGACATAAATTTGCTATTTCATTTGGACAATCAAAACTAACGCTGGTTAATATCTTACCGTCTTCTGTATAAACAGCAGCTGCTCCCGCATAACCCGTTGGGAAACGTTCAAGGGCTTGTGTGATTGCGGCATCGACGAGTTTTTGATCTAGTTTCATAATTAATTACACTTAACGCCTTGTTTCGTGTCCGTTTGAGTCACTTAAGTAGGCCCTGTATGGGCATCAACCAATGAGGTGAAAGTCTTCTATAAGAAGCTCACCAATGAATAACTATTTTTTGATTAAACGCTAAGGGCTCGCGAATGGCAAGCGCATTACGGTGAGGGTATGTCTGAAGCAAGCCGGACGCCTTTTTACCTAAAGATTTATCTAAAGAGAGGGCGAGCTGATGAACAAAACATCATATGAGGCGTAGGCTGAAGGCTAGTTGGCACCAGACTTTGAGCTTCTGTGATCAACGACTCGTGTAAATGGTGCTGCCGTACAGAGACAGTGCATGTTCCTGTTTTTTGATGAAGAGTGAGGGGCTTGCGCCGCCTACTCGTTCTGTGTCCGACCGGACTTAGCAATGGTGGCGCGAAATCAGAAGCCACCACTGGAATACCAAGGCTTGTATTTTAAACGTTTCAGAACACGCCCTGTGCAGAGCCACATGTAGGGTGTTGTGGGGGCTGGAGGATAGACACCTTCGACTACCCGATTGAGTGCATGCTCTATCTACAGACAGTCACTGTAGATAGAGCATGCACCGAAAATTGTTAAAAACCAACTTGAAGGTAGAGCAAGAAGAAAGTAGATGATGCTTAAAGGTCTGCTACTTTTTAGGAACTGTAAAGCCGTTGCACCTATGAATGAGAAAAGAGCTAATACGCTATAGGCAATAAAAGCTGATCTAAAGTTGAAGCCATATGCGAACGGCAACCAAGTAATAATTGGCAGAAATGGCGCGACCACAACAACTAAATACAATCCTAGCTTCTTGTTACTTGGCTAAAAGTGGTTAAAGATTATGGCCATGGTTTTAACGCGATGCTTGGCCGCGAACAAAGCCATGATGCAAGCCGAAGCTTAGCCTGCTCTGCGAGATCGGGGAGCTCTTTCTAAACAACTTGAAGGTCGATATGGCTTACTAGACTTGACTCGATTTGCAATTGTCGCAAATACATTCAAGCTCGAGCTGAGGGCTAAGAAGATGGTAGCCAACATCTTTTGCGCGAAGCCCTATTTCGTCGATTAGATGCTGGGGAATGGTGATTTCTTTCACCTGTTGGCATTCTCGACAGATCAGAAACTGGGAAATTTGATGGTGACATTGGTCGTGAATATGCGAGCAGGCAACAAATTTGTTTTGCGAACCTAGTTTATGAACTAACTGATGTTGCTCGAGAAATTCAAGGATCCGATATACCGACATGGGCAGCATAGACTGCTCGGTTTGTTGGTTATACAGATCGAGTATTTCGTAGGCCGACAGTGGCTTGTTGGCGTTTAGCAATACCCTAAGGATCTGCTCTCGTTTTACGGTTAAGCGAGCACCGGAGTCTTTGCATCGGCTTATCGCACAACTCACAATGGCTTCATTTTTTTGTTGCGTCATAGTGACCTTAAATTATCTGTAAACCAAGCTAACTCGCAAAATCTAAACTTAGTAATAAGCGAGGATAAAGCTCATTTGAGGTGGGCGAGCGGTGGAACAAACCATGCTCGCTATCGTCCTCCCAACCTTGTCCTTTTAGCAGTGCAACGGCAAACAAAGGAATATTATGAACCGCAGGTGCTTCTGTTGGACTGCTTGAGCCGTTACGGCTTGCTAAATCACGGTATTCTGTGCCTGCACCTAGGTAGCTGACCAGTAACCGACATGGTACCTGATCGCAATGAAATTTAGGACACATGCTTTGCTCAAGTTTGACCAAACGCAAACCGATATGCTCCAGTTCGAACAAACAGCTGAACATGTCGCAGATGAGCACCAGATCTTCAATCAGAGCTGCACGTCCTGGCCCCGCAGGTAACTTCTGGCTCATATAGTCCGACACTTCGCCAACGCTTAGGCGGGCAGTGATCCCCCGAAACATGCTGTGACTGGCAACCAGCGTTTGTGCATAGTCGAGAATGTCTGAGTCGGTATCGCGCAGCCACACCGTAAGTTCGCGTTTGCTGTCATAGATTTCGGTTAATACCTCGGGGGTGTTTGCTTTACTGGTCAGCGTGTCGCTGATTTGCGCATTCATTGTTTCAAGCCCGCTTTCGATTGCCGTTCAAGATCTAGGCAATGCTGGAAGCCAAGCCCATGGGTGATTGGTTGTATGTGGATGATTGGTTTTTTGGCAAACGTGGGATAGTTAAATATCAAGGCTTCATCCTCTTTACTTTATGATTGATTGAATGATATGTTACATCGTAACATTATGTAAAGAGATGGTGAAGTCATGCATTTTTATTTTCACGGTATTATTACTCGGCTATTCCCTTTTGTCTTGCTGGCGATTGGCCTGAGCGTATTGACTTACTGGGTCGCTTAAAGCATGCAAGCAATCATTTCTATGGATCATTTAAGCATTGGTTATCAACCACATCAGCCGATTGTGAGCGACTTAAATGCTGCTATTCCAAACAATGGCATGTTGGCATTGGTTGGCTCTAATGGCGCAGGAAAGTCTACTTTGCTTAAAACGTTATTGGGGCTGATTAAGCCCTTGAGCGGTCACTTGAGTTATCAGATTAATCCACGACAAGACATCGCATATTTGCCGCAGCATTTAAGTGTAGAACGGAGCTTTCCGATCGACCTTAAGGCCTTTGTGAGTACTGGCTTGTGGTCTGAAACAGGTTGGTGGCGTTCGATGCGGCCTTACCAGCAACAGGTGCAACAAGCACTGGCACAGGTGGGCATTGAAGATTTAGCCACCAGGTTACTAAGTGAGTTGTCGGGTGGCCAGCTGCAGCGAGCTTTATTTGCTCGCATGTTATTGCAGCGCAGTAAGCTGTTACTTCTCGACGAACCCTTTAATGGCGTAGATGAACCTACGGTTGAAGTGCTACTTCATCAGCTTAAATGCTGTCAGCAAAATGGTGCCACAATCGTGGCTGCAGTGCATGATCTTGAGTTGGTGAAGCAGCACTTTGAACACTGTTTGTTGTTTGATGCTGGTGGCATTACGCAAGGTCGTAGCCTGCAATTATTCAGTTCAAGTTGCTCTGGGCAGGCGGATCATCCGCTGCAGGAGTTAGCAGGGTTTACGCCTAACCAGCCATTATCGGGAGCAGAGTATGCTTGAGTTGAGCGAGATACTTTTTGCCCCGTTTATTGACTATCAATTTATGAGCAGAGCGCTGTTAGGTTGTGCAACATTATCGCTGGGCTCTGCGCCGATCGGGGTATTTTTGATGTTGCGTCGTTTGAGTTTAACTGGCGACGCTATGGCTCATGCAATCCTGCCTGGTGCTGCCTTGGCTTATTTAATGTGCGGGCTTTCCGTGTTAGCCATGACCATTGGCGGTTTAATTGCGGGTTTGCTGGTGGCCATGTTAGCTGGCGCAACCGCGCTTAAAACCAATAGCAGTGAAGACAGCACCTTAGCCGCCTATTATTTAGGCTCGTTGGCCTTAGGGGTACTGTTAATTTCAGCCAAAGGTAGCAGCATCGACCTGCTGCATGTGCTGTTTGGCACCGCGCTAGCATTAGACAATACCGCGTTAACGCTACTTTTACTGATCTGTTTGTGCAGCCTGCTCATCCTCACTCTTATCTATCGGCCACTGGTTCTCGAATCATTAAACCATGACTACCTGGATGGCTTTGGCAAGAGCGGAAAAATTGCACATTTGGCATTTATGTTTTTGGTGGTTGCGAATCTGGTCGCTGGTTTTCATGCCCTTGGAACATTAATGGCAGTCGGTTTAATGATTTTGCCTGCCTGTATCGCGCGATTTTGGACCCGTAAGCTCGAACCCATGTTGTTACTGTCGATAGCACTGAGTATCAGCGCTTGCTGGGCTGGCTTATTGTTTTCCTATTATTTTGGCTTTGCCACGAGCCCTAGCATTGTTCTTTTACTCACCGTTGGCTATTTGCTTTCGGTAATTTTTAGTCCACAAAATGGTTTGTTGATGCGTCATCAATGCAAGCAAACCCCTGCCCATCAACATAAGGATATGCAGTTATGATTCAGAGATACCTTGTCACCGTATTCATTTATTTTTCTATATTTATACCGACCTTAAGTATTGCCGACCCAGTGAAGGTGGTGACTAGCTTTAGTGTGTTGCAAGATCTTGTTCAGCAAGTTGGAGGTGAGCAAATACAACTCACGAACCTTGTGGGTGCCAACGGTGATGCCCATGTCTATCAACCGTCGCCTGCAGATGCGCAAGCCGTTGCAGAGGCCGATTTATTGGTCGTGAATGGTTTAGGCTTTGAGGGATGGATGGATCGTTTGGTTGGATCTTCAGGATTTCATGGACTAAAAGTCACCGCATCGGATGGCATTCATGTGATTCACCTTGAGCATCATCAAGATGGAGACAGTGAGCACCAAGAGCATCACCATGGAGACTTCGACCCCCATGCTTGGCATAGCGTGGTGAATGTGCGTACTTATGTAGAAAATATTCGTCATGCTTTAGTGACCGTGGCACCGCAGCATGAGGCTTATTTTAAGCAAAACGCTGCACTTTATCTAAAGCAACTGACTCGATTGCAAACTGAGCTTAAGGCGCAAATGTCGCAGATCCCAGAAGATCAACGTCAGGTGATTACTTCACACGATGCTTTCGGCTATTTGGCTCGAGATTATGGCTTTCACTTTACTGCACCGCAAGGCATGAGCACCGAGTCGGAAGCTTCAGCGGCTGAGGTTGTCGCTATTATTAAACAAATTCGTCAACAACATATCAAAGCGGTATTTGTCGAAAATATTTCAGATCCTCGTTTAATCAAACAGATCGCACGCGAGACTGGCGTGAAGATTGGTGGCGAATTGTATTCGGATGCTTTATCCGCAAAAGATCAACCCGCCGCAAGTTACATTTCGATGATGAAATATAATGTAAGCACCTTGGTGAATGCGCTTCGCTAGTGATGGTAAGTGGTTTGAATTATGAGTCATATTTGATACTTAAGTCCTGAATGAAGCATTTGTGTTTGAGTCTCTTTAATCAAAACTTGGGTATGGCGCATTTAGGTGCATCTATCTTGATTCTGTTGGGCTAGTGCGGTCAGCGAATTGAGCACTTGCCTTAGGGGAGGCCTATTTTGCGCAGAGCCTTTGGTATTGGGAGGGCGTTTGTTTAAGCCATCCTTTAAAGGCTCGGTTAAAGTTTGACAGGTCGTTATAGCCGCATAACCAAGCCGTTTCAAAGGGGGATACGCCTTCACGCAACAGTGTTTTGGCGCGAGTGCATCGCGCCTCATCTCTTAATCGACGAAAAGTTAAACCCAGTTCGGTGAAATGTCTTTGCAAAGTTCGTGGTGAGCTGCCAATAAGCAGAGCTAACCATTCAACATTAAACCACGGTAATACAGCATAGGTATGAATCAAAGCATCCAGCGTTTGCAGCCAATGGGATTGTCTCGCTTGTAACTCAACGGGTGTGAAGTTATCCGGTAACGGAATTTCTAAGGCGCCAAAGGGATAACTAAAGGTGAAAGACGTCGCGCGAAAAGAGGCCGGAAGATTACTTGCCAAATGACTTGAGATACTCATAAAAACTGAGGCGGGCTGCCAGTCTTTCCCACAATAGATTCGGCACAAAGAAAGTAAAGCGAAAGCGCGAAACCATTCGGTTTGGTCATAGCCCAAAGCCGATGGGTGGTATGCCCCGCGATGACATAAAAACCATTTACCATCGATTTTTTCTGGCCAAATCACCACATGGTTATTTAAGGTGGGCATCAATTCGATTAAGCGCTGAACAGCTTGTTCTAAACGCTGACACTTGCTTATTTCTAAGTGTAGATTGGGGGAAATTTGTTCTAAGGTAATTAGGCGCCCAACTTCCAGACCAACGCGTTGGTTGGTATTTTGCATCATGGTATTGATAAATCCCATTGCTTGATGGCTTGGGATCCAAGATCCGCTTTGGCTCATATCGTCAGGAAAACGATAGCGTTGGGCTACGCTTTTCCATTCTATGCCCTTGCGCTCAAAGTAATCGATAAAGGGAAGCAGGTTATTCAAATTGGTAATATTGATGTTATTTGGCATTCCTTGCTCTCTGATGATATTCCTTATGACCAAGGTTTATCTTATAGGATATAGACTAGAGAGCAATATATGCAGTTCAGGTGCTTTTTAAGGGCGTTAATTCTATCGTGAATATCGATGTTTGATGTCGCTCTGCAGCGTTAGCGGATTGTTTGACTAAAAGCTATCCCTGCTTTTAATCCGCCAATGCCTTAGAAGTACACTTTGTAAAAGGCCCAAGCAACCGTGTCATTAATCTCAATTTTTTGATTGCTCGACTTCATATTGCCAGAGCTATGTTCAATTTTGAATTGTCCCCAGCGTTTACCATCGCTCGACAGTGGGGTTCCTAGAGTTATTGATGTTTTTAAGCTTGAAGTGGTAATGTCGCCGTCCATATAAGTATATTCAGGAGAGAACATTAAGTAAGTGCCGTCTGCACCAGGCTTCCAAGAGAAATAAGCAGCAGCCATACCCCCGAGGATATTATTATCAGTTTCTCCCATCATCGCGGCAAAGTCTTGATCATATTCACCGGCTAAAACCCCGACGCGACCAAAAATGGTGAGATTTTTTACATTTGGTTTAAACATTGCCACCGCGCCTACAGCTAGGGTTGTAAAGTTTTGGTTGTCGATTAAATCCAGTGAGGCTGCTGCGGTTGGTACCAAGGTGTTTCCCACATTAAATACATGGAAATACTGTAGTCGGCTATCATTATAATTTCCGTCTCGATCCATGCTCCCTTCAAGCGTTCCCATTGCCATCTGGCCATTTTTAAGGCCAAAGCCTACTGAACCTGATAGTTTCACATCTCCCTGATTACTCATTCCTATGTAGGCAGAGGTATTCACGGCTGTAAGGTTGGAAGGGTCAACTTTATCTTTAGATTCAGCTGCGTGACTGAGGCCAATGCTCGAACATAGTAAAGTGCTGGTTAAGATGGTTTTAGTGAAGTTGTTCATATTTGTGCTCCTGTGTTTATCTTGAGCACACTATAAACATTGGCGATTTATCGATATAGGTCACTTTGCGCCAGATATGTGTTGCTGGGACTGAGAGGCTATTCGGCGCATCAAGCTGGCAGCATGAATGGTTATTTTTGGAGCGGGCTGCACGATGAGTCGCCAAGGCATCGATACTGATGAGCTCTGTCAAGCGCACTGGATAAGCTTTGGTCTCATTACTCGTGCCGCACTTCGAATGTTCGATCTCTGGTTCTAAGTGGGCCATCAAATGTAGTTATTTGAATTCAATTTTGGTTTGCCTTGGGTGGAAAAGGCTTGGGTTTAAATCAAGAGTGATCGCAAACAAGGCCATCAAGTTTGGCTAAATTGCATCGAGAACTGAGCATAAAGCCTGTTATTCACTTGAGTTTTAATTTGTTTTGATTACTCACTCGTTTCTGATTTGCCAGTCTACGATTGGCCTTGTGGAAGGCTCTGTCTCTTTGTTATCTATGGGACAGTGCCTTATCAGCTATGAGTTGCTATTCAAGGTATTTTTGTAGGTATATTTCGAGTGTCGATCGTAGGAGTTAGGGCTTGCTTAGACCGCTCAAGTGGTTTAAACGTTATGGGTGAGGTGTGAGCCCTTTCGCTCATGGGGGGATGAAGGATGCGGTTTGAATCGGTGTTTTACTTCATTTATCGCTATGGTTTCGTGTTGCCGATATCAATCACTTTCGGCAACAAGCTTACCCAAGCAAGGTCGGCGCGGTTAGTATTTCCATTCCATGCCTAACATCACACGGTGATTATCACGCGTGCCTGTAATGTTTCGCTCATATTGTGAGTAATTATATTCAAGCCCCAACATGAGGTCTGGTTTAATATTCCAGAGCAAGTTGAGTAGACCATACTGGCTGGAGGTAAAGGTATCGACGGTCGATGTATCTTGCCAATCGAGCGCGCGACTGGCGAC
This sequence comes from Agarivorans sp. QJM3NY_29, assembly GCF_050870835.2. Lineage (NCBI taxonomy): Bacteria > Pseudomonadati > Pseudomonadota > Gammaproteobacteria > Alteromonadales > Alteromonadaceae > Agarivorans > Agarivorans sp. QJM3NY_29. The sequence goes on from NZ_CP194036.2 coordinate 707,863, forward strand.
TCTTCCATAAGCCAGTACTGACTTGAGATCGGGACGCCAATAGCGTGTATAAGAGGCCATAACACTATGAGTGGTTCGTAAGTCTAGTGTTTTCTCGGCTGAGTTCCAACTGCTGCCTGTGTTCGACAGACCTAACAGGTAGCGGTCGGTGCCTTGCCCTGTGTAGGCGAGTAATGAAACTTGGTCTCTGGGTGTGGGGGACCAACCTCCGGAAAGTTGAACGCCATAGCCTAACTTGCTAAATTCTGTTTGTTCGCTCGCCAGACGAACCTCAGTGAATGCACTACTTGCTCTGAGCCAACCATGCTGATGTGTCCATTCCAGCCCGATGATTAAATCGGGTGATGAGCCGCTGTTGTCTATCGCATCTTCGCTGCTATTTTGGATATCACTATTGGTGCCATTTTCAAGGGCAAGATCATATTTAAATGCCCTCTGGGTTTGCGACCAACGAACCATGGTTTGGCGTTTAAAGACCACGCCACTGAGGGTGGGCTCGGCTAACGAGAGCGGGTAGTTACGCATGTCCATAAAGGTTGACCAAGTTTGACCAGCCAAAATCTGACTATTGTGCCATTGCCAGCTCAGATAGGCCTCACGTAGTCGCGGTGACATACTGGCATCATTGTTCGCATTAAAGTCCATGGCCAGTAATGACTGAAGGTGGCTGCCGTCGCGAAAAGATTTGACAGCCGCGAACTTAAATTGTGATAGAGACGCATCTAACTTGGTATCGCTGTGATGACTTTTTCCATACAAACTGTTGGCGGGAATATTAATACCGACACCCGCGGCGTCACTATCATGAGTGATGATGGTTTTTATTGAGCCGCCAAACTGATAATCAATGTCAGAGGCAAGGCAAGGGGTGCTTGCCAATATCAAACCATAAGCGAGGGGAATTAGTTTGGTTTTCATATGAAATCACTTGAATGATTGAACAATACTTAAGCAAGACCGCCGTGCTCCACCAGCTCAGTCAAAAAGAAGTGCTACTCCTCAACACAGGAGCGTGTATAACGAGGAATAACACTGAAACTAATTTGGCGGTTTCTCAATGAAACCGCCATCCGAACTCTAATGACCAGCAAGTACTTTAGCGGCGGAACGCATCAGCGCAGGTGCTTTATTTTCACCAAAACCAGAGTGGTAAGGGTTGGTTGAGAACACGACACCGACAAAATCACGGTCTGGATCGACATAGATGAACTGCCCTAAGTTACCGCTTTTAGACATCGCGCCATCTTCGAAGATATAATCGAACTGATATGAGTTGTAAGATGCCTTTTCATTAAATGCATGTAATGAGCTAGCTTCTTTAGTGGTTCCGGCAAATGCAGTTTTATCGCCATTGTTATGGATCCGGTCGAGCATTGCTTGCGAAACGATGGGTTCGTCTGTGACCGCGCTCCAGCTTGGCGTAAATAGGGTTCCCCAGCGAGCCATATCTTCCAGCGTTGTGGACACCAAACCAACGGCGATAGCCATACCATCAGGTGTTTGGTTAATCAGCATGGGCTGGCGTGCATTCACTTTCGACCAGACCCGGTCTTCGAACACTTTTGCCCATGTGGTGCCTTCGATATTCTCGATCATCTGGGTAAGAACAATGGTATTCATGGATGCATAACGGAACTGCTTACCGGGGGCATCCCCTTCAATTTTTTTGGTATCTCGAGCGACATCTATCCAGCTTTCATGTTGACCCGTTGAGAAACGTGGAGAGCCAAATGCAGAGGCAAAGAAACGCACCACGGGTGAGTCTGGATTCATGATGGATGCTTCGGTCTCTTCATTGTCTAAACCTGTTGCATGATTCAGCGCGTTGAGCACTGTCACTTGATCCCATACTGTGCCTTTTAGCTCGGGGACATACTCCGTGATGATTTTGTTGTGATCGATTTTCCCTTCTTCGGCGAGCATCGCGACCACGGTCCCAACGGTGGTTTTGGCTGCCGATGCCCAAATGTGTCGGTCCGTTGGTTTCATGCCTGGGTATGCTTCATAGACAATTTTACCCTTGTGGATCAACATAAATCCTTGGGTACGGAATTTAGGGTCTGCAAGGTAGTCTTGCATAGTCATTTCACCCTTGCTTTCGGTATGTACGGTCAGCTGAGCCAGTTCGGGATGGAGCTCTTTAATCAGAGGTTTGTAATGCTCACTGGGAGATGCAACAGCAGTAGGCATGAATTCGCTCATATGCATGTTGTAGTATAAGGCGTGGTCGCCCCCCATTTGCCAGTGGAAGTTGTTAAACTGAGCTCGCGCAGAGTCTACAAATTCATTTGAAAAGGATTGTGGGGCAGCTTGTACCGGTAAAGTCACTTGTGCGCCCTCGGCTTTTAAGGCCGCTGTAACGGGGTTTTCATCAGCTTGTACGACACCGCTAAGAGCAAGAGAAGATAAGATTAAGGCGATTGGTTTAAGTTTCATGATGTTGTCTCCTGTGTTTGTGTGGGACTAATATACGAAACAGCCAATCCGGTTTATAGGTCACTTTACGCCAAGTTGCCGATCCTTAAGCCAATTATTAGCGACAGGCTTTGATAGCCGCTTAGTGGCTAATAGGGGGTAGGTGCGGTTAAAGCATGTTAGGGCTTGCCAATTGTTGCTATTAAGGCGCAGGCCTTCAGCGCTATTAGGTTTAACTATGAGCGGATGTTTGATTTGCTAAGTTTGATTAAGCGTATGGACAGATTGCTGTAGGCCTTATGGCCCCGTTTGCTGGCCGCGATGAAACAAAAAAGCCCCCGCGAAGCGGAGGCTTGTTGAATTAAACGGCGAAGCGCTTAATTAGGCTTTAAACTGTTCTGGAAGTTCTGCGATGTAAACCGCTGGAACACCTTCAAAATCACTGGTAAATAATACCCCGTCATCATTTGGCGTAAATGATGGGTGAGGGTGAGTGATTTGACGGTCGCCGCCTAATACTTCCCAAGAGGAGTTGTGCTTGGCCAACTTCTTAAAGCTCTTGTTTTTGGTGTTCATCACGTACAAGAAGGGGTCGTTCTCGATGTCATAGCTGTCGCCATCGGCAACATCTACTGGTGCATCACAACCGTCACCAACCATCAGTGAGCCATCGAAGTTGCTCATTAGGTGTGAACAAGGTGGCATCACCATTACTTCTTCATTTTCTAAGGTCTCAGGGTTCGCTTGGTAGATCACCCGGTCGGTTTGTCCTTTGAAGTAAGACACGTAGCCCATGGCGCTGCCATCGGGATACCAGAATTCATGGGTACAAGACTCGCCTTCCGCGTGTTCTTTCACTTTACGAACGTTACTGCCGTCTTCATTAACTAACCACATGCGTGCGTCAACAACGTCGTGCGGACCTTCGTGGCAGAAGCCAATCGTTGAGTCATCGAACGGACGGTAGATAGGGTGACCTAACCATGCGTCGGCTTGGTGAACAACGCTCACATCACCGGTAGTAATGTCAACTTTAATCAGGCGACAAGTTGGATTGGTGAAATAGAAGTCGTGGAACATTTTCCAGTCGGTTAGGGGAGCCCAGCAGCTTTTCAGGATCTCAATTCCAACCAGCTTGGTACAATCGCTATTGGCAACCCAAGTGCCGTAGCCTTTCCATTTATCATCAACGGTGTAAACCACAGTTTCTTCTAGTGTTTCAAGGTCAACCTTCATTAGGTTAAGCTCGTTCTTCACATAGAACATTGCTTTATCGTCGTTGGAAACAAAGCCGCCAAAGGTATTATCGCCAGCACCTTCGGTTAATTGAGTTGCTTTTTGAGTCTCTAGATCCGCCAAGTAGTAGTTGCGATTACCATCAAAATCACCTGCAAATAACAGTTTTTTACCATCTTGAGTAAAGCACTTCTGGTAGAAGTAGTTACGATGACAGGTGATATCTTTAGGAGTTAATCGAGTCACTTTTACTTGGGTATCACTATCTAGAAAAGATTCAAACTCTAGTGTGACGACGTTGCCTTTAGCCATAAATATATCTCCGATAGAGTAAAGGCTGCACTCATACGATAGCAGCCAGTAAATGAAATCATATAATTATATTGCAGACACCGCAGTCGGTTGTTTCACATCCAACTTCGCGCTCTTCTTCAGGGCGTAGCCCACTGCAAATATTGCTGCCGCACAGGCCAAGAAGAGTAGGCGTCCCCATAATGGATTTGGAATGAATACCATTAGGGTTAGACCAGCTGCCATATAAATTACCAAGCTGCCCAGTTTTGCACGTTGCATCCGATCAACAATGTCTTGTCCTTCTTCTGCGATACATTCCCGGTCTACATCTTCGAAGAAGTCCTTAGTTGTCGCAATATAAGGGTCTTTCGCTTCATTGTAGAATAAGGTTGTGATGCAGAAGAAACCAGCGGTGAAGATCAAGTGTGCTGCAATCGTAATAATGGTGCGTAGTTCGCCTGCTTCACGACCGGTAATGCTATCGATGCCGAACCAAGTGGCTACAAACTGTGGTGTGAAGATTTCGACCACAGACCAAGAGACCAACATACCCACAACTACCGTAGCCCAAGGAGCCCACTTCGGTGTTTTACGAATAATGATACCGAGGAATAAGGGGACTAGGATCGGTGATTGGAGTAGCGTGGCGACTTGCATCATTAGGTCGAATAAGCTTAAGTGCTTCAATGAGTTGAAGAACTGAGCCATCAAAATAACTAAGACACCGTTGACTAAACAAGCGATTTGACCCACACGTAGTAGCTCTTTGTCGTCAGCTTGTCCTTTACGAACAATGGTGGAGTAGAAGCTACGTACAAAAATACCTGAGTTACGGTTAAGCGCCGAGTCCATCGAGGACATTGTCGCCGCAAATAGACCTGCCATGAGTAGACCTACGGTACCTAAAGGCATGGTTTCTCGAGCGAATACCAGATATACCGCATCGCGAGCCTTCGCCCCTAACTCTGGGTAGGCCGCGGCCGCATCGGGATATAAAATGGCTGATGCCCATGGTGGAATAAACCAAATAATAGCACCAACAACCATCATCACGAGCGCCATTAAAGCGGCTTTGCTGGCGTTCTTAGAATCTTTAGCATTTAGAAAACGGTAAGACTCCTGCATATTGTTGATACTTTGTAGCTGTTTCACCACGAAGAAGATGAAAGTACACACTAATAACAGCGGGTAGTTCATATCGGGGCCCATAATGAAGCCACCGGGGAATTCGTTGATGATTTCGCCTGGGCCGCCAACGGCATAGAGCGCAACGCCTGCACAGGCGATAGAAATCACAGCGACCACTAAGGTTTGAATGAAATCAGATGCGACCACACCCCATGCACCACTCAGCAATGAAATCACCAATACTGCTGCACCAGTGACGTAAATAGTGGTGATAATGTCGGCATGGAACACTGCAGAAGCAAAAACCCCTAAACCATTCAGCCATACGCCAGCATTAATCACGCTCAAAGGAATGATTACCCAGGTGAAGAATTGCTCATTGGTTGAACCATAACGACGTCTAACGCCTTCGGTTGGGGTGTCGACTCGCATTTGGCGAAAGCGACGTGCAAAATAGAAGTAGGCAAAAACATAGGCGACCATGTTGCCGATAAATACCGCGAGTACCGCGAAGCCATCGTTATAGGCTTTACCAGCCGCACCGGTAAAGGTCCAAGCTGAGAACTGAGTCATGAAAGCAGTTGCTCCCACCATCCACCAAAGCATTTTACCGCCCCCACGGAAGTAATCGCTGGTACTGTTACTTGCCATTTTTTTGAAGATTAAGCTAATCGCAACCATTAGTGCAAAGTAGCCTGCAATGACTAAATAATCATATGTCATGGTTAAATCCTAAACGCTAAATTAATTGCAGGCATTATAAGGTAAAAAAGAAAACGGTATTTGATAAAAATCGAAACATCGGTTCATTATTTGTGTTTTACGTTTAAAATGTGATCTTGATCACTGTGCGCCTGCTTGCGATTATTTTCGATTTTACCTCTCATTATTTAGTATTTTATCCCCGACAAACCGTTGTTGTGCCTTGAAGGCGGGTACTCGTTTGCAAATTAGTCCTCCAAGGATTTGCCTTAGAGTTCGATCTGGAACTCTGTTGAATTTCAAAACAGCTAGGTTATTTCATCACAGACGTCGTGTGGTGTTTTCATTTAGCTTGTATCGGTTATCTAAACTGCGCTTGGAGCTGTTCTCTGAGTAGAAACGCAATGGTTTGGCATTCCCACAATGAGCAATTGATCCAGAACGTAGATTGATTTGTGCGATTTTAATATTGATAAGTGTGGCAGCGTTTAGGAGTTGCACCATCAATAAATTCACGTGTAAAACAGTATTTCAATAATATTAATTAGCATATTCAATATATATGAATGCATAAAAATAGAAAGTGTTTGCTTGGCAAAGTGTGAAGCTTGTTTAGGCTTTTATACTGCGAGGCCAATGTACTCGTTTAGGCGCGTGTTTTTGTCTGGTATTTGGGCTTGATATTGGGTTGGGGAGACAGTTCTTGGTGATTAAACATTTGGTTTGCGAATAAGCTGCGGTAGTTGGTTGATTCAGCGAGGCTCATTTTAGAGCAGAGACTCTCGCTTGTTGTGGGTTAACATTTCGGCCAAGGCGATATTCTTTAATTTTTTAAGCCTCAAGGCTCAAATTGTGGCTTAATTTTTTGGCCATTTTGAGTAGTTGCTGTCGGGTATGCTCTAGGTCGTCGACAGGATGATGTACGGTATTTTCATTTAAACTAAGAAACGGAATGGTCGCTACCGCCAGTAACCCGCCGTGAACATTTAAGATGGGTACGCTGATGTTGGTCACGCCGGAAATTTGAGGGCTGGGGCCAACAAAGTAGCCCTGCGCTAAGGTTTGTTCGAGTACGGCTAAAGCCTGATTTTTTTCGTCTGCTGTGTCTTCAAGCTGGGCCAAAATCTGGTTTCGTTGCTGGGGGTTACTGTAGGCGAGTAGGATGATCCCTGAACCAGAATTACAGATACTAAGCTTGGCTCCGAGTCGAAGGCTAAAGCCCATCTTGTAGGGACTTTCTTGGCGAGCGATAACCACCAATTCACCATGTTGATAGTGGCTCAGATGGCAGGATTGATTGACCCGATCACAAAGCTGTTCAAGTAAGGCTGGGGCTTGTTTTAGTAATAGCGCGATAGGGGGGTGTTGATTCGACAGAGTAAACATTTTTAGGGTTAGTGAGTAGGTTGCACTATCCAAGTCATAACCGAGGTAGTTTTTCTGTTCTAGCAGCAATAACATGCGAAATATTTCGTTGACACTACGCCCCAGCTTTTCGGCGATTTGTTTTTTACTCAGCGGTTCGGCTTGGGTGGCGAGTAGCTCAAGTATTTCTAAGCCTTTTTCTAGCGCTGGCGCTCGGTATTCAGGAGAGGGGGTATTTTTCATAGCTCGTTCAGGAAGGTCCTATGCAGGTGATGCTTCACGAGGGATCACAGAGATCCTCTGGTGTAATTGAAGGCAGAGTGCCAATTTTGACACTCTGCTTGCCACATTGGAAGCTTGGTTTGAGCTAACGTAGTTGGCTTGTTTCTACAAAATCCATGTCGTCAAAGGTTTGATTCTCGCCCACCATTCCCCAAACGAAGCTATAGTCTTTGGTGCCGCAGCCGGAGTGAATCGACCAGCTCGGCGAGAGCACTAGTTGGCGGTTATTCACCACCAAATGGCGAGTTTCTTGGGGTTCCCCCATCATATGGAAAACGACTTGGGAAGGTTGAATATTAAAGTATAAGTAAGCTTCCATACGCCGTTCATGGGTATGGGCTGGCATGGTGTTCCATACGCTGCCGGGCTGCAGATGAGTGACCCCCATACATAGCTGGCAGGTGTCTAGTACATCTGGGTGGATATACTGGTTGATCACTCGTTCATTGGCGGTATCTTGCGAGCCGAGTTCAATTTTAATGGCGTCATCTAATGATATTTTACGTGAGCTAAATTGCTGGTGAGCGGGGGCGCTAAGACAATATAACAAAGCTGGATTTTCGGGATTTAAGGATGTAAATCGAATGTTTTTTTCACCCTTGGCCAAATAAGCTGCATCTAGATGACCCAGCGTGTACTGTTCGTTATCACTTTCAACCAAGGCCTTACCACCGAGATTGACAATACCCAGCTCGCGGCGCTGCAAGAAAAAGTCGGTACCGAAAGCTTGGTTATCGATAAAGTCTGCTAGCTTGAGTACTTGCGTAATGGGTGATACTCCGATCGCGACAATTCGATCAATGTGGCTATATACCACTTGGATCTGATCTTCGATAAAGAGTTGCTCGGTTAGGAATTCCTCGCGTAAGCGAGCGGTGTCAAATTGTTTGACATCTCTTGGATGACTGGCGTGTTTAATAATCATAAGAACCTCATTCAATAATTATATTGAGTGTAGTGTCTATTTAAATATGATCAATTCGATTTGTATATGAATGATGTTTTTGTGAACGCGATCATTGTTGCTTACGATCAATTAAATCAACGGGATGCTGCGTTGCTTGGTATATGCGAGGATTCGGAAGCTGAGTGACGAATGACGAGGTAAGATAATTGGGGCAAAAAAAAGACGCCTAAATGAGGAGTAAAGGCGCCAAGAGACTATGATAGTCAAAGTTAAGTATTGGAATTATGAAGGAATTAGTCGATGATCCCGGCCACTTCGCTGACCAGTTTAGCAAGTTCATCCCATTGCTCATTGTCGATCAAATCGTTTGGAACCATCCAAGTACCACCACAGCAAAATACGCTTGATAGTGCCAAGTAATCGTTCACGTTTTTGGGATTTACACCACCAGTAGGCATAAATTTAACGGGGTAAACTGCTGCTAATGATTTTAACATTGCGACGCCGCCAGATGCTTCCGCTGGGAAGAACTTAAGCGTTTCAAGACCCATTTCCATCGCCTGTTCAACCAGACTTGGATTATTCACACCAGGAACAATAGTTACATTGCGTTGCTGGCAGTATTTAACTGTGCTTGGGTTGAAACCAGGGCTGACTACAAAATCTGCACCTGCATCCATCGCTTGGTCAACTTGTGCAGGTGTTAGTACGGTACCGGCACAAATTAGCATTTCAGGGTAAGCTTCACGCATTGCTTTGATTGCGTCTGCTGCTTGCGCAGTACGGAAAGTTACTTCGGCGCAAGGTAGGCCGTTTTCAATCAGTACTTCTGCTAATTTTACTGCTTTAGAAGCATCGTTAATTGCGATAACGGGTACAACTTTGATCTCGCTAAGGCGTTGATTGATGGTTGTCATGCTTGTCTCCATTAAATAGTTGGCATTACGTCGCGAGATATTACCGCGCCGCGATGTTGAATTACATTTCCTGCTAGCACATGGCCTGCCTGAGCCGATTGTTGCATATCGCCACCAGTGAGTCGTTTTGCTAAATAGCCAGCACTGAATGAATCGCCAGCGGCCGTGGTATCTACGACTTTATCGATTTTATTCGCGGCGACCTCAGTTAAGCCATCTTTATCTACGACATAACAGGCTTCTGCGCCACGTTTCACAACAATCTCGGTTACGCCCAATTGTTGGCTGCGTTCAATGGCTTGTTGTTCATTGGCATCACCCCATAATAGTACTTCATCATCGAAGGTGAGGAAGGCAATATCGGTAATTGCTAGTATGCGCTTATAGAAAACCTGCGCTTCGGCGGCTTCTTTCCATAGTGCTGGGCGATAATTGTTATCAAAGACAATTTTTACCCCTTCGTTACGGCACATCGTGAGCACTTCAATTAAGGCTTCACGGCTTTCATCAGATAGGATCGCTAAGCTAATACCGCTTAAATAGATCATCTGGTGCTGGCATAAGTCTTTTGCGAGTGCACTTAATTGCTGATCTTTGATCCAATATTTTGCTGCTGAATCATTCCGCCAATAGAAAAAACTGCGCTCGCCGTCATCGGCAGTCTCAATTGCGTAAATGCCAGGCAGCTTTTCTTTAGAAAGATAGACCATCTCGGTATTAATGCCTTCTTCTTTCCAAGCCGCGAGCATTTCAGAACTAAAAGGATCAAGCCCTAGTCCGGTCACGTAAGAAGTCGTAATACCGTGTGGTTTGGTTAAACGAGATAAGTAAACAGCGGTATTTAAGGTATCACCGCCAAAGCCTTGTTCGAGAGAACCGGCAACTTTTCTTAGCTCGACCATGCATTCACCGATAATGGCTACACGGGAAATTTGGGTCATTAGAATGCTCCTGATCATTTATTGCCGCGATTATACACAATTTCGGGTGGCTATAAATAAAAATTAAAACGATGTTTCATTAATTTGTGATGAAGGTCTAAGTTGTATCATAAAAAAATGGCTAACCTCATCGAGGCTAGCCATTTTTAATGTTCACGCTAAATTTTAGGTTGTTTAGCCTAAAATTGATTTTACATAGGCTTCGATTTCTGGCACTTGGCAGTTGTCGAAGAAACATTGTTGGAAGCGCTCACCAGAAACTGCAGTTTTCACTAATTCTGAGTCAATCGCTTTCAATGTATCTAGGTAGTTTTCTTTAACGACAGCAGATTTAACCTCGTTAAGGATCCCAGCATTGCGTTGTTGTGGTTCTGCACGCTCTAGTGGGTAACCTTGACCACGCTCACCAGTGGTGAAGGCTTTTTCGAAGATATAGCGAACGTTTAGCTCAGCACCCCAGCCAAAACCTTTCGCAAACGCTAGTGCTAAAGCATTACCGTTGTTGATTTGGTTGAATAGGAAAGCATCAGAAGGATCTAAACAGTAACCACATACCACACCTGGGTGGATGTTGAGTGACATCATCGCACCTTGGCCAGTACCACAACCAGTAACGACAAAGTCAACCGCTTTAGAGTTGATAAGGATACTCGCCATAATGCCGAGGTGGATGTATGTGAGGTGATGGTCGTTTTCATCGCTCATACCCACGTTGTAAACAGGGTAGTCTAGTCCACCAACAACTGTTTGTAGTTGGTCTAGTACTGTTGCGTTTTTGCCAGCTTGGCTATTTTCCATCATTAATGCAATTTTCATTAAATTCTCCTGCAGTATTTGCTGCGATAAATTAAAGTGTGATTAAACGAAGTCTTTACGCATAGGGGTGAAGTTGTCGATCAACACACCCGCTTCTAGGCAGACACAGCCGTGTTCAATATTTGGCTGTTTATACATGGTGTCACCGGCTTTGACGACTTTTACTTCATCACCAATGGTGAATTCGAATGCGCCCGACATGACGTAAGTTAATTGCTCATGCGGATGGCTATGCATTGGGCCAATGGCTCCTTTTTCGAAGTGCACTTCAACCGTCATGATGTTATCGCTATAAGCAAGAACTTTACGAGAAACGCCTGCTCCGAGGTCTTCTAAAGTGATTTGGTCGTTAAATACAAACATAGTTCACCTAATGTGTTAGTGATTAAGGGTCAGCGCTTGGCGACGTTCACGGGTTAAACGGTAGATGGTGATCAAGTTCATATGGATCACGGTAATTTCTAGGAGTGTTCCACCAATGGAGCCCACCGTTATGTTGTTGATTAACCAACAACTAGCCCCTGCGAGGAAGCCGAGTCGCATCGGAATACCTTTCAGTACAAATACCGAGTAGGTTCCGATAATCGTGCCTAGTATCGGCCAGAGATCCCAGAGGGTATCGGACATGTAAATGCCACTGGCCAAACTAATGCTGATAAATACCACCGCAACCTTTTTCGATGAAACATAAATCGCGGTTGCGGTTCGTAGCGCAGAAAGTAAAGCGCTGAGCGCAGAAACGACTGAGCCCAGCAATAAATAGTGTACGAAATGGTTGAGATTGAAGATTAACATCACAATCTTCAGGGTTTTATCATTTTTCTGATAAAAGGTTGATATCCCTAAAGCAAAGCTCACAAAACCTAATGCTTGCGCAAAAGATAAATCAACCACCATTATTTTAATTACTCTCTTTTTTTGTCGCGTTTAGCGTGATAACCAGCCGCCGTCGACAGCAATGGTATAACCGTTGATGTAGTCAGACGCTTTAGACGCAAGGAATACACAAGGTCCTGCTAAATCTTCTGGTGTGCCCCAGCGAGCAGCTGGAATACGGCCAACAATTTCGGCATTACGGGCTTCATCGGCACGTAAGGCAGTGGTGTTGTTTGTCGCCATGTAGCCAGGGGCAATCGCATTTACGTTGACGCCGTGAGCAGCCCATTCGTTGGCCATAAGACGAGTCACACCCATCACGCCGCTTTTAGATGCGGTGTAAGAAGGCACGCGAATACCACCTTGGAAAGATAGCATTGAGGCGATGTTGATAATTTTGCCGCCTTCACCTTGTGCGATAAATTGCTTGGCAACTGCTTGAGACATGAAGAATACAGACTTGATGTTGATGTTCATCACGTCGTCCCAGTCTTGCTCTGAGAAATCAATCGCATCGTTGCGGCGAATAATACCGGCATTGTTTACCAGAATGTCGATACGGCCAAATTCTTTCACGGCAGTTTCGACAATTGATGGAATGTCATCTAACTTCATCAAGTTGGCGCGAATGTCGATAAATTTACGGCCAGTTTCCGCCATTTTTTCGATGGTTTCGGTGGGTTCAACAATGTTTACACCAACGATATCACAACCCGCATTAGCTAAACCTAATGCCATGCCTTGGCCAAGACCAGTATCACAGCCAGTTACAATGGCCACTTTGCCTTGTAAGTTGAATGAATCAAGAATCATGTTATTTCCTCTAAACTACCTAATTTAGTGATAGCTTCAATTGAAGTGTCACTATTAATGCGCTCAATATACCAACAAATAGAACCGCTTTCCATTTATTTTTGAAATTACGTTTTAAAAAAATTGGTAAGAAGGCATAAGTAATCGTTGAATTATATGCGCGGTTTCAAAATTCTGAAAACCGTTTTCAAAATTAGTGGTCGTTCGCAAAGCTTTGGTTATAATGTCAACAAACATAGTTAAGTAAGGGAAAGTAATGGAAAAGGCAACTCAGCCTGAGGCGGTATCGTCGGTATTAAAGGTGTTTAACATCCTGCAAGCCTTGGGCGAGCAAAAAGAGATTGGGGTCTCTGAGCTATCACAACGTCTCATGATGTCTAAGGCAACTACCTATCGTTTTTTACAAACGATGAAGACCTTAGGCTACGTCTCTCAAGAGGGGGAAGCTGATAAATATTCTTTAACCCTTAAGTTATTCGAGTTAGGCGCTCGGTCATTAGAATATGTTGAGCTGATTGAATTAGCCGATAAACAAATGCGGCATATCTCCGAGCATACTAATGAAGCTTTGCACTTAGGTGCCTTAGACGAAAGCTCCATCATTTATATTCACAAGATTGATTCGGGTTACAATCTACGTATGCAGTCGCGTATTGGTCGCCGTAATCCTTTATACAGTACTGCCATTGGTAAAGTATTGTTGGCCGGGCGTGAAGAGAGCTTTGTCCGTGAAGTTCTTACTGGTGTGGAGTTTATTAAACATACTGATAAGACTTTAGAAAATACAGAACAGCTACTGGCGGAACTGCAAGTGGTTAGACAGCAGCACTATGCGGAAGATAACGAAGAGCAAGAACCTGGACTCCGTTGTATTGCAGCCCCTATATTCGATCGTTTTGGTAACGTGATTGCAGGTATTTCTATCTCTTTCCCGACCATCCGTTTCGATGAAAAGCGCATGTCTTATTATGTCGGCTTATTACATAAGGCCGGCAAGAATATTTCTGAGCAACTGGGTTATCAGCATTATCCAAGCTAAAATCCGCAGCCTACGGGCTGTTTTTTTTGTGCCAACTTAGTATGTAAAACGCTGTTTCATTTTTAATGGGTTTAAAATGGGTACCTCCCTTACTATCAATGTTTTTGATTTTCTCGTGAAGCTCGATCCTTTTGATCGCCTACCAACAGCTCTGGTGGATAGCTTAGCTAATTCAGTGAAGGTGAGTTACTTAACTCAAGGTGAAGAGATACAGTTTAGCGCTCAATGTGAACAACGTTACTTATATATTATTCGCACCGGGGCGATCGAGCAACGTCTGAAAGACGGCGAATTACGTGCTCGTTTGGGCAAAGAAGATCAGTTTGGTTTTACTTTCTTAGGCCCTTTAGATAAAGCAGAAGATGGTTATCGTGCGGTTGCCATTGAGGATTCCTTACTTTACTTAATTCCTCATCAGCAGCTACAGCGGATCTGTCAAGAATATCCAGAGTGCGAGAATTATTTTGCCACGCAAGCTTTAGTTCGTTTGAGTTCGGCGGTGGATTATTCCCGTAAAGAGGATAATGGTCTGTTCTTCCGTTCGGTGGGAGAAGTTGCGAGTAAAAACATTGCGATTGTCGACGCCGATACCCCGATCCAAGAAGTCGCTCGTGTCATGTGCGGTGAGCAGCGTAGCTCTTGCGCAGTGGTCAAGCAGGGCGACGACATTGTGGGTTTGGTGACGGATCGCGATATGACCCGTAGTGTGGTTGCTACGGGGATTGACCGCAGCTTACCTATCCAGCAAGTGATGACGCCACAGCCGACGCTGATCCAGAGTGATGATAAGGTGATCCAAGCCATTTCTTTGATGTTGCAGTATCACATTCGTTGCTTGCCTGTATTAAAAGGTCAAAAGGTGGTGGGTTTACTTACCACCTCTCACTTGGTACATAATCACCGTACTCAAGCGTTATTTTTAATTGAAAAAATAAAATATGCCAGTTCGGTGGGTTCGTTGGCCACCTTAAAAGACGAGCGCTTGTCGATTTTTGAGTCTTTGGTTGACAGTGGGGTTAGCGCCGAAATTCAAGGGCGCGTGATGTCGATGATTATGGATGCTTTTACGCGTCGTTTAATTCAACTCTGTGAGGAACTACTTGGTCCTCCGCCAGTGGCATACGCATGGGTGGTGGCAGGCTCGCATGCCAGAAATGAAGTCCATATGTTATCCGATCAAGATAGCGCCATTGTCCTGGCCGATGAGATTAGTGCCGCTGATAGAGTTTACTTTCAGCATCTTGCGATGAAGGTATGCAATGGTTTAGCTGCCTGTGGTTATCCATTGTGTGATGGTAAGTATATGGCGGCTACCGCTCAATGGTGCCAGCCCTTAAGCCGATGGAAAGCCTATTATCAAAAGTGGGTGGCTAGCCCAGAATACAACAAATTATTGAGTATTAGCGTCTTTTTAGAAGTTCGTGCGATCTATGGCGAGCATGAATTGGTTGATAAAATGCAGCAGTATTTACATCAGTGTATTCAGCAGAGCCGTAATTTTATTCCTGCCTTAGTCAAAGACGCAGTTGATACCCAACCTCCGTTAGGGATTTTCAATAATTTGGTCCTGGAAAAGGGCGGAGAGCATAGTAATACTTTAAATATTAAGAAATTTGCCTTGAACCTGATTATCGATTTAGCCCGTATATTCAGTCTCGCTGCGGGAGGATCGCTGACCGGAACCGAGGAACGTTTTCGCTATGCTGCGGAACAAGGCACGCTTTCTCAGGATAGTTGTGACAACATTATTGGCGCTTATCATTTTATTTCGCAAGTTCGTTTTATTCACCAGATGCACGCGATAAAGGCAGGTAAAGAACCGAATAATCATATTGCGCCTGCTTTATTTAGCAGTTTCGAACGAAAACATCTTAAAGAGGCCTTTAAAATCATCAGTGAGCTACAAAGTGTAGCCAAATTGCGGTTTATTAAGGCGTGAGCGAAAAACCATGTTTAAGACGCTGAAAAGAACCTTTGCTAAAAAGCTGTCCCCAGAAGCGCAACGTTTAGCGATGCTTGCAGATCCCACGTGGTCATTTGGGATCCGCCAATATTTATCGACGCCTTTGCCCGCGCTTACGGCTGCATTTAACTCACTTCAGTTTTTGGCTTTAGATTTTGAAACCACAGGGGTTGATCCTCAAGAAGACCGAATTTTGAGTATCGGTCTGGTGCCGATGAGTCTTGCTCAGATAGAAATCGCTGAAGCGCAAGAGGTGTTCATTGCGCACGGGCAATACATAAAAGCGGATAGTGCAAGAGTAAACCAAATTACTCCGCAAATGCTTGATGGGGGGCTACCTTTAGAAGAAGGCATTAGTCTGTTATTTCAAGCTTTATCAGGTAAGGTGTTATTGGTGCATGGCGCTTGCATCGAACGAAATTTTATAGATGCTTACTTTAAACAATACCTTGGCATTGAACACTGTCCTTTGTATATCATTGATACTTTAGCGATTGAAAAGAAACTCAGTTATTCGGGGAGAACTGGCGCACATAAGAGTTTTCAGCTGAATGATTTGCGTCGTCACTACGGTTTACCTGACTACGTTTCTCACTCCGCCGCCAGTGATGCCTTCGCTTGTGCTGAATTATTCATGGTTCAGTGTAAGAAGTTGAATATAGCAGCTACGACTTCCCTGCGAGATTTACATCTCTAACTTGAGCATGGCGCTTCTGGCCATGGTTGAACAGGCCATCACTGATTCTGATCAGGCTCTTTAAAGGCCCGCTGGCTATAGCATGTTGCTTTACTGTGGTTTGACGGTTGCTAATAGTTGCTTCAAGTATTTCACGGGTATCGCGTAACTGATTGCACTGGGGTTACTTAATACCGCTTCTTTAGTTGTTTTGACAAATACTTTGTTGATGATGCCTATGACTTCGCCCGTATCTGGGTGGTATAGCGGACTTCCGCTATTCCCTGGATAGGCAGTAGCGTCGAGCTGATAGACATTATAGGGCGCTTTCAATCTTTTGAGTTGAGCAGGGTTTAATTCTCGAGCTGAACGCGCAGGTATCACGACCGGAGTAATACTGGAAATGATACCGCGGTGAGTGACAGGATAAAGTCCAAGTACTGCCCCGATAGGAAAACCGGTAAAGGCATATCGCTCGCCTTCCCTTACCGTTTGGTTTGACACGCGCATTGGCCTTAAGGGTTCTCCTTCAATTTTCAGGAGTGCGAGGTCGTGCTGTTGATTACTTGCCAGCAAGGTTGCGTACCTTAGTTGGGGAGACCGACCTTGGCCAACAAATACCACTAAGCGTTCTTTTTGTTGTTGATTTAAGGTTTTGGGAATGACATGGGCATTGGTCGCGATGACATTGCCGCTAACGGCAAATCCGGTACCACGTAAGGTGGCTCTTGGTGAGTTTAATTTGTTGAACGTTCCCACGCCGACCACCGAGGGCTTGATCTGCTCAATGGTATCGGCAAGTTGGCTTGATGCGGTGCTACTGTATAGCGCCAAGATGATAAGACTTACGATGACTGGAATGAGCCGCATATAGAGTTATTCCTTGAAATGCTGCCTCATATTAATTTTTACTCTAGGCTAGGGCAAGCTAGTATGAAAAGAACATCAAATAAAGTGTTGTGATAAAAACGTTATAACAGGGATGAATAATGATGAGTTTCAATTACGAAGATGCATTTTCGCGCAACATAGGGTGGCTTACCGACGATGAACAGCAACTATTACGCGGGAAGCGGGTGGCCATCGCTGGGGCCGGTGGGGTGGGGAGCGAACATATTGTTACCTTGGCGCGTTTAGGTGTCGGTAAATTTAATATTTCAGATTTTGATGAATATGAAGTGCATAACTTTAACCGCCAAGCGGGCGCATTCATGTCTACCGTTGGGCAAGATAAAGTTAAGGTGATGGAAAGTGTTTGCCTAGATATTAATCCCGAAGCCGAGATCTGTAGTTTTCCTGAGGGTGTATTTGAGCATAATGTTGACCAGTTTTTAGAGGGGGTGGATGTTTATGTTGATAGCCTCGATTTTTTTGCCCTATCGGCACGTAAGTTAGTTTTTCAGAAGTGCCTAGAGAAAAACATCCCTTTGGTGACCGCTGCCCCCCTCGGTATGGGCTGTGCATTTTTGTGTTTCATGCCTGGTGGTATGAATTACGAAGAGTATTTCCGTTTTGAAGACTGCCAAGATGAAAATGAGCAATATATTAAGTTTTTAATTGGTTTGTCTCCCGCAATGTTGCAGCGCCCTTATTTAGTCGATCCAAGTAAGGCCGATTTTCACGCGAAGAAAGGACCGTCGACGCCGATGGCAGTGAAGTTGTGTGCTGGCGTGGCGGCGACTTATGTATTAAAAATCCTTTTAAAACGAGGTGATTTAGTCACCGCACCCCATGGTTTACATTTTGATGCTTACCGGAATCGTTTTAAAAAAACCTGGCGGCCAATGGGCAATCGGAACCCTTTGCAACGGTTGGTGTTTAAGATTGCGAAAAAAGTGGTTTTAAATTGAGGACTTAGCAACTATTCGCTGAAATATAGTGGGAGTCGTTGCTTGATTAGAGGTGTCAGTAAATTTTACATATCGCTCATGAAAACGGATGTCATTTTATTTAAATTATTGTTTTCTAATTGTTTTTTAAGTTGGCATTTGAGTTGCATTGATATACTTGTATTTAACTCTGCGATGACCAAATGGACGGGCAATATGAATAAATTAAAATTGACTGGTATGGCATTAGCTTTAGGTGTTTCAAGCCTTTCGGCAAATGCTGTTTTAATCACGGATTGGGATTACTTAAACGACGCGGGTTTCGGCACTGATTATGTCTCAGAAGCTGGCGACGCAACAGGGATTAACGCTTCAGGTGCTACCTTAGATGACTTTGATACACTCTTTGCTGGTGAGCTTCCTAAAACATTGGCTTGGGGCCAACCTTATAAAGAGGTTAACCCTAACGAATTGCAAAGCTCTTTAATCGTTGACGATGCTAAAACTGGCTCGGTAACCACCAGTGTAGTGAATGGTGTTGGTGCTCTAGCTTTCTCTGAAGGTACAGGTTTAACCCATGAAAACTGGGGAGTAACGGGTGATACTTTGGTATCGGCGACCTTATTCGATGGTTTGTTTTTAGGCCCAACATCTCCAGTGGTGTTGCCTCCAACGGCTGGACCAACGCTACAATTTGAAATTCAATTTGAAGAAACCTACAACCACCCTACTGGCGGCGTATGTGAATATGGCGACACTTTAGATGGTGCAGTTGGTATCAATGAGGCTGGTTGTGCCGATTTATTTACCATTGTATTAGACGACAGTGTTTCTTTCACTCAGGAAGGTGATGCGATTTTCTTAAGCAATAGCTTCACCATCCCTGTAGACGGCTTAGACGATTATGAATACACCTTAACAACTCGTTTGTTAGGTCTAACATTCGTTGAGAATGTCGATTGTCCAGAAGGTAAAACCTGTATTGGTTTCTTAACTGAAGAAGATGATACCAATACTCTTGAAGCTGCATTTGCTATCTCAGCCAGAGAAGTGACAGAACCTGGTACCTTAGCTATATTTGGTTTAGGTTTATTAGGTTTGGCTGGTTTGCGCCGCCGTGCTTAAGGCTTAATAAAAACGTCGCTAAGAGTTAGCGTCATTAGTTGATATTAAAAGCGCAGCCCTGTACTGCGCTTTTTTGTTTTTGAGTCCTTGTCATTGATATTATTTAGCTGCTTTTAACTCTGGCGAGTGAGTGGGTTGCTTTAGATCGAAAGCTTTGAGAGTGCCTTATGATTCGTAATAAATACATAAAAAATTTGGCAAGCTATCCGGTGATTGGGCCGATGGTGAGAAGTGGTATTTCACTGCTAGTGAAACGAGAAGCAAAGTTAATTGCTCAACATTTTGCCGAGTATCTGCGTCCTGTGGTTGCTTATCGTCCCGATATCGTGCATGAAGCGTTTAGGATCCGTCATGACGTTTATTGTGAAGAACTAAACTTTGAGCCAATTCGAGACGATGGGATGGAGCAAGATGAGTTTGATGAATATTCTCGGTTCTGTTTGATCCAACACAAACCCAGTGCGGATTTTGCAGGTTGTGTGCGGATTGTATCCCCAAGTCATAAAGATGAATTACTTCCTATCGAGAAATACTGCGCGCAGGCAATTGAAGGCGCGAAATTCCATCCGGATCAATTTGAACGCTCAGAAATATGTGAGATCTCTCGTTTAGCGGTACGACCTCAGTTTCGTCGTCGTAAAGCGGATAATTTTGAAGGCGCGGCAGCGGGTGCCATTAATGAACAAACCTACTCAGAAGAAGAGCTACGCTGTTTTCCATTTTTGGCGATAGGTTTATATTTGTCGATAGCTTCGCTTGCAGTACGCTCCGGCACACATCATGCGTTTGTCATGATGGAACCTCGTTTAGCACGCAGTATGAGCTTTTTAGGGATCAAGTTTGAGCAGCTCGGGGCCGCTATCGACTACCATGGTGTGCGAGCGCCTTACTATATTAGTGCGTCGATGCTGATGCGAAGCTTGCCGGTTGGTTTTCAAAAACTGATGATGAATATTGACAAAGAAGTAGCCAAGGGTTGTCTGGCCGCCAGAAAAAATGATGATGATGATGAATACATTAAAAAAATGTATTCATCAAACTTCAAAGCAAAACCAAAATCAGACAATAGCCTAATGATGAGAAAAGGTTTTGTTTATTCTCCTGCGAAGGGCTTGTACCTACCGCAATAACTGCAAGCTTTCTCACCATTGGTCAGATGGTTATTTTAGCTGAGCTTCTAGCTCAGCTTTTTTATTCAGCAAGGCCGGATCGAGATCGATTAAACTATTCAACAAGGTTCTCGCCTGACTATGTTTGTTACTCGCAATCAGCGCTTCAACATAATGAACGCCAATTTCGTTATTGGCTTGCTGTTGATAGCTTTCTGCCAGAATTTCGGTGGCTTTTTCTGCTTGACCCGCTTTAAGCAACATATAGCCATAAGTGTCTTTAATCTGGGCGAGTTCAGGTTTGAGTTGATAGACTTGTTTGGCGTATTTTAAAGCTTGTTGGTTGTCTTGTTGCGCATGATATACCCACGCGAGGTTATTCAAGGCAATAATGTTTTCAGGCTCCTTACTGATGATCTTCTGGTAACTTTGCAAAGCTTGCTGAGGGTTTAAACTCATTTGTAATTCTGCTAATTGCAGCTGTAATGGTTGTGCGGCTTCACCATGCTCAGACAGTGTTTTTTCTACAAATGCAACAGCACGCTCGGGTTGATTGGCGTCTTTGTAAGTTTGAATTAAACGATTTGCGGTTTGCATGCTGGGATGCTTGCTATATAAGTCTTCAAAAGTCTTAATCGCTAAAGGCAAGTTTTCTTGGGTAAGATAAATATAACCTTGTTGTTGAATCGCGGCTAAGGTTTTCAACTGGTTTGGGGCGAGGCTATTTAAGGCCTCTTGGCTTGCCGCAGCATTGCCTGTTTTAAGCAACAATACCGAATTTAAAAAAATCATTTTTTGATTATTTTTAAATACTTTGACTGCTCTGTTGCTCAACGCCACAGCTTCATTTAGCTTATTATTAGCCTCTAATACATTAATGTTCTTAATATAAGCCGCTAACGATAATGGAGAGTTATCTAACCAGCGTCGATAAGTGCTAATTGCATTGTCGTTCTGCTTATCTTGTAAATATAGGTCGCCAATTAACTGCCAGATTTGGTCGCTACGTAGCAAAGGCTCGACCTGTTCAAGGCTTGTAATCGCTTGCTTGAAGTCTTTTTTGAAGACGAAGTAGCGGCCTAATTGTTCTTGCAATAGATTAGAGTTGGGTTGTTCCAGTAGCTGCTGATCGAGTAAGGCTTTAACCTCTGCCATTCTATCTAGTTGGCTGGCATGCCCCATTAAAAATTGAAACACTCGCAAGTTTTCTGGATTTTCGGTCTTGAGTTGGTAAATAATTTGGTAAGCTTTTTCGGCCTTACCGATTTGTACATAAGCAGAAGAACTAAATAGTGTAGCTGGTACATCTTTCGGGTTATCTTTAAGAACTGATTGGTATGCATCCAGTGCTTCTTGATAACGACCGAGTTGCTCTAATAATGCGCCTTTATACAATTTTACCGCTTGGTCTTTAGGGTGTTCACCTAGCCATTGCTCAAGTGCTGCAAAGACCTCGTCGGTTTTTTTCTGCTTGTAATGAAAGGCTTGGATCCCTAGGAAGGCTTGGGTTTGCGCTGGATTTTCTGCGAGAACTTGATTTAGGGTCTCTAAACCTTTGGGGTCATTCTGTTTTAGTTGTAACAAGCCCAATTTAGCCTTGGCCGATAAGTTACCGGATGCGGCAGCCTTTTCGGCAATTTGTAGTGCCTCTTCAGTTCTCCCCAGCTGGTTGAGCTGGATGCTGACGGTACTCAAAAAATTGCTATCTTGAGCGTCGGTAAGCGAACTCTGGTTAAGCTGCTCTAGTGCAGAGTCTAATTGACCAATACGAAACTGGGTGGTCACATACAGGCGTTGAGCAAGGGCGTTGCCCGGGTCTTTGGTAATCACTTTCTCAAGTTGAGTGAGTGCTTGCTCATACTTGTTTAGTTTGTAAGCGGATATGCCTGCAATTAGTTGGGTTGAAGTATTGTTTGAACCATTTTGTAAGGCTTTAGTGGCCAGTGTAAATGCGCTATCAAAATCTTCTTTTTGAAACTGAATATAAGCTTTTAATTGGTTACTCAGTATATGGTTCGGCGCCATTTTTAAGATCCTATTGAGATAGGGTTCGGCCTCCGAATACTGTTTGTTTTTCACTAATGCTTGCGCCAAATATAGGGTGAATTGAATCGCATCTGGGGCCAATTCAACGGCATGACGATAGGCCGCCACTGCCGTTTCTATATCGTTGGAGAGCGTTGCTAAGTGGCCTTTCAGCAGCCAAACATCGGTGTTATTTGGCGCCTCTTGCGCCAGCTGATCGATGGTACTATTGGCTTGGTCATATTGCTTATCAGCTGCAGAAATACTGGCGCTTGCCATTCGTGAGTAGGTATTCTCAACGCCCAGCTCTTGTGCCTGATTCAGAGTGAGACGAGCCTTATCGATTTGACCTTCTCTAAATAGCGAGAGGGCATAAATGGCCAGCAGTTCGGTTTCTACATCTGCTTCAAGGGGGCGATTATCAGGGATCAGTTTAGAAATTTTGTCGGCTTGATTTTGATTTAAATAGCTTCTTGCGAGTAGCGGTAAGACTTGCGCTTTGTCTGCGTTAAGCGCTAAGGCTTTGAGCAATTCTTTTTGTGCGGCTGGATAGCTGCCTCGATTCAAATAAATTCGTCCTAAAGAAAGTCGGGCTTGTCCGAGTTCACCATCCTTCTTTATCGCATTTTTCAGTTCGATAATCGCGGCACTATTATCCCCTTCGGCCAGATAATTAGTCGCCTTCGTTAGATGCTCTTGGGCTGAATCGCCACCACAAGCGACTAAGCTTAAACTTAGTGCACCTAATACTAGTAATTTTTTCATTCCAAACTGATGATTACTCATATCTTTCCCTGTTTGTTGGATTGATAAATTTGATAAAGAGCATACAACGGAATTAGCTCGATGTCCTACTTTGAGCAGCCTTTTGTTGAGAACTCAAGTTATACTCTTACTTTCTTCTTCAATATGCGGTTTAATTAGCCCAGATTATATAATTTTTATCACATAGGTGTGTACATGGACGTGAGTATTGCTGTAATTGGTTTAGGTTATGTTGGCTTACCTTTAGCCATTGAATTTGCCAAGAAACGCAAAGTGATTGGCTTTGATATTAACCAGGTGCGCGTCGCTGAATTACAGCGGGGGATTGATCTGACTCAGGAAGTGAGTGACGACGAGTTAAGTGATGTTGCCAATAACATGAGTTATAGCAGCCAGATCGAGGAATTGGCTAACTGTAACGTCTTTATTGTTACAGTTCCGACACCGATTACAGAACACAAACAACCTGATTTGACTCCATTGATTAAAGCCAGTGAAACGGTTGCAAAAGTGCTCAAACCTAAGGATATCGTGGTCTATGAATCGACGGTGTACCCTGGTGCAACCGAAGAACAGTGTGTGCCCGTATTAGAGCAACATTCAGGCTTGGTATTTAACCAAGACTTTTTTGTTGGCTATAGCCCAGAGCGAATCAATCCCGGCGATAAAACTCACCGAGTTTCTACGATTAAAAAGATTACCTCTGGCTCCACACCTGAAATTGCAACTGTGGTCGACGATCTTTACAGTGAAATTGTGGTTGTTGGGACCCATAAGGCTTCTAGCATTAAAGTCGCCGAAGCAGCCAAGGTGATTGAAAATACTCAACGTGACGTGAATATTGCATTAATCAATGAATTAGCTTTGATTTTTAATCGCCTTGATATTGATACCGAAGCAGTATTAGAAGCCGCGGGCACCAAATGGAACTTTCTTCCTTTCAGACCGGGCTTAGTTGGCGGACATTGTATTGGTGTTGACCCTTACTATTTAACCCATAAAGCTGAGTCAATCGGTTATCGTCCAGAAGTTATCTTAGCGGGTCGTCGGATAAACGATAATATGGGGCGTTATGTGGTGGGTCAGTGCGTGAAAGCAATGGTGAAACGCAACATTTCGGTAAATCAAGGTCGTGTATTGATTTTAGGTTTGACCTTTAAGGAAAACTGCCCTGATATCCGAAACACCAAAGTGATTGATATCGTGCATGAGTTTTCTGAATATGGGGTGCAGGTTGATGTTTTTGACCCTTGGGCTGATAAACAAGAATGTCATGCAGAGTACGGCATTGATTTAGTTGAACAGCCAGCGGCTGATAGCTATGAGGCTATTATTCTGGCGGTCGCTCATCAGCAGTTTAAAGAGATGTCGGTGCAGGATATTCGAGCCTATGGTAAAGCTAAACATGTACTATATGATTTGAAGTATTTACTTCCAGTGAAAGACAGCGACCTACGTTTGTAATAGGAGTTCATGGTGAATCGTTTTGAACAGGTATGCGCAACATTAAAGGCCGAACCCAAAGTATGGGCTATTTCTGGTGTCGCTGGTTTTATTGGCTCAAATCTCTTAGAGGCCTTACTGAAGCTAAATCAGCGAGTGATTGGTTTAGATAATTTTGCCACTGGCTATCAACACAATTTGGATGAAGTCCAAGGTTTAGTGAGTGAGCAGCAGTGGCAGCGTTTCCAATTTATAGAAGGTGATATTCGAGAACTAGAACACTGCAAGCAGTTTGTTGCAGGTGCCGATTATGTCTTACATCAAGCGGCTTTGGGCTCGGTGCCT
Organism: Agarivorans sp. QJM3NY_29; assembly: GCF_050870835.2. Lineage (NCBI taxonomy): Bacteria > Pseudomonadati > Pseudomonadota > Gammaproteobacteria > Alteromonadales > Alteromonadaceae > Agarivorans > Agarivorans sp. QJM3NY_29. The sequence goes on from NZ_CP194036.2 coordinate 732,874, forward strand.
CGCTCGATCAACGATCCAATTACCACCAATGGCGTAAACATTTCAGGCTTTTTGAATATGCTGGTGGCTGCTAAAGAACAACAGGTCACAGCTTTTGTTTATGCAGCATCTAGCTCTACCTATGGCGATCATCCTGACTTACCTAAGGTTGAAGAGGTCATTGGGAATCCTTTGTCACCCTATGCGGTGACCAAGTATGTGAATGAATTGTATAGTTCGGTATTTGAGCGGACTTATGCCTTTCCATCTATTGGTTTGCGCTACTTTAATGTGTTTGGTCCACGACAAGATCCAAATGGTGCCTATGCAGCGGTCATTCCCAAATGGACTGCGGCGTTAATTGATGAGCAACAAGTCTTTATTAATGGCGATGGCCAAACCAGTCGAGATTTTTGTTTTATCGACAACGTGGTGCAGATGAATATTTTGGCGGCAACTGCGGGCTTAAGTCAAAGTGAAGTCTTTAATGTGGCACTGAATGATCAAACCAGCCTTACCGAGTTATTTGAGTTGCTACAACAAAATTTAGCAATTCATGGTGTGGTTCGACAATCGGTCCCTGAGTATCGTGATTTTAGGGCGGGTGATGTGCGACATTCTCGAGCTGATATTGGTAAGGCGCAGAAATTGTTAGGTTATGCGCCTGCATTTAATATCGGCCAAGGTTTGGCCAGAGCCATGCCTTGGTATATCGCGCATGCTGATTCTGAGCATCAAACTTAAATTAAGCTGGTTACGCTAATCGAGCTTATAGTTTCGCTGATGAGAGATGTTACAGGGAACGAAACAATGGGCTGTGGGCTATGTCACACCGTAGGCAAGGATGCTGGGGACGTTTATATCTATGCTGTTGTCTCTTGCTTTGTGGAAGAGTTTAGCGCATGAGTCAAACAGCGGTAGATTGGCGTGTAATTACTCAACTGGATGAGTTGATGCGCCTCGAGCCTCAATGGGAGCAACTTGCGGATACTTGTCAAGCTTCGTTGTTCAGTCAGTTCAAGTGGATTAAACACTGGTTAAAGGTTTACTGGCAGGAGGATTGGCAGCTGCTCGTCTATGCTGGCTTCGCTGAGGGGCAGTTGGTAGCCGTTGCTCCCTTTTATCGGCAAATCTTGAAAGCAGGCTTTGGTCTTAAAAAATTGTCGCTGTTGGCACAAGGTGAAGAAGAAGAGGCTGAGTTAGCCTCGGAATATATTGATGTTTTAGTGATGCCGAATTACCAACAGCAAGCATTGCCGGTGTTATCTTTGTATTTACAAAATCTCGATTTTGATTTATTGCTGTGTCGGGCGATTCATGTCTCAAGTCATTTGTATCAGTTGTTGGCTGGAGTAAAACACTGTCAGTGTTATCCTGCGAAATCCTATTCGGTGAATTGCGAACAATGGTCAATTGCTAAGCTATCGCGTAATGGGCGTTCTAAGTGGCGTAGAGCCAGCAAAACACTAGCGCACTCGTCAGCTGTGTTTAAATGGCTAAGCTTGTCGGAGATGGAGCATTATTGGCCAGATTTGGTTGCCATGCACCAGGGGCGTTGGCAAAACCAAGGACAATTGGGGGCATTCTCTGCGGCTCGTTTTATTCAGTTTCATGGTGATTTTCGACGCGAATATGCCAATCATGTTGCAATGAGTGGCCTGTTTGTTGGCCAAAAAGCGATTGCCTTAAACTACTTCTTGCTGGATAAACAACATCTACATTTTTATCAATCTGGCTGGGATGACGCTCAATTTGCCCATTGCTCTCCAGGTTTCGCCTTACACGTTTGGAGCCTGTTGCATAGCAAAACGACGATTTATGATTTTATGATGGCAGGAAAGTTGGGCGGCTATAAAACGCAATTTGCTGCTGAAGAAACAGAAATGGCTAATCTTTGTCTCGCGAAACGTCCATGGAGGGTAAAGTTATTCAAGTTAATCAACAAAGTCATTCCAACATGAATGCGGGTAAGGGGATGCGGAGACAATTTCCGGTTAAAGAGCAAACGGCTCCTTTAGGCTTTTTTTTCTTATATCTGTACACCATTGCGGTATTGATCCGTCCTCATGAGTTTTCTTATGAAACCGCGAATTATATTGTCATTAAGGTGTTTGCGATTTCGTCTTTAGTATTGACATTATTGACGCTCCGCCCGATGAAGCTCTACCCGCAGCATTATATGTTGTTAGCTTTAGTGCCGTTGATTATGGGGTCCGCCTTTTTAAATGGCTGGGGGACTGGCGGGATTTTTCAGGCGCAGCGTTTATTTGTGAGTTCCATCGTACCATTCTTTTTGTACAGCGTATTAATCACCTCACCTAGTCGGCAGCGTTGGTTGATGGTGGTTTGCATTATTGCTGCCCTTGGCATGGTATATAACGGGCATGTACAGCAAAGTACGTTTAATGGCCGTTTTGGCTCTGGGATCGGTGGCAGTATTACGGTAGGTCGAGAGGAGATGCGGATTAGTTATCTGGGTTTCTTCAGTGATCCAAATGACTTAGGTATGTTTTTAGTGATGAATATTCCTTTTGTGGGGTATTTTTATGGCCGTGGCGGTAAATTAGTTAAATTATTAATGTTAGCTGCGCTTGTGGCCCTAGGCTACGGCGTCTATATGACTGGCTCGCGAGGCACCTTGTTGGGTTCTATCGCAGTGATAGCGATTTATTTTTTAATCAGTAATGCGGGCGCTCGCCTGGTGTTATTTATCGTGTTTAGCGCCCCCATTGCCGCAACATTGTTGGCTTCGTTTGGGGGCTTATCGGCTTCCGAGTCATCCGCTCATGGGCGACTTGATGCATGGTACGATGGTATTCAAATGTTGATTTCTAGTCCGGTATTTGGTGTTGGCATGGGCAATTTTGTGGACGTCCATGGCATTGTTGCACATAACTCTTATGTTCATGTCGCCGCTGAACTCGGGGTGCCGGGTTACAGTTTTTGGGGCGGCACTTTGATCCTAAATATGCTGATTGGATATATGTTTTTAAAGCGTTCTGACGCAGAGCTTGAGAATGATGACCAGTTGAGCGCCGAGCTTGAAAAAGAGAAACTGGAACAATACGCAGAAGAAGCCAGTCTCAATAAGACCTTATTTTATTCTATGGTCGGCTTTATGGTGACTGCATTTTTCCTTAGTCGACAATTTACATTGTTGTTGTTTATCTTTATGGGAATGCAAACCGCGAGTCACCTTCGTTTGATGAAAATCCGCCCGGTATTGGCAGAACTGCTATCCGCACAAATGGTATGGCGTTGTATGTTTTATGCCTGGGCGATTATTATCGCAGTTTATATCACCTTGAAAGTGAGTTTATGAGAACCGCTATGCAGCAAAGTACGATTCATCATCAATGGCGAGAGTATCGCTGATGCAGCTATTTTATTATAAAGACGACATCGGCAACTTTGGCGATGACTTAAATCCTTGGTTATGGCCGAAGCTACTTCCTGACTTTTTCAATGATGATCCCTCTGAATTGTTAGTCGGTATAGGTACCTTGCTCAATCATCATTTACCAAGTGATAAAACTCTACATATTGTTGGTTCAGGCGTGGGATATGGCGACATCCCCCAAGTGACTGAGCTTTGGAAAGTGCATGCCGTGCGTGGGCCTTATTCAGCAAAATCACTGAATTTAGATCCCAGTTGTGCGATCACAGATTCGGCACTGTTGTTACGCAATGTGATGCAGCCAAAACATCAAGCCAGTGGTGATATTGGTTTTATGCCGCATTATTTAAGTTGTCGCAGTGCCGACTGGCAAAATATCGCAGAGAGCTGTGGTTACCGGTTTATTTCTCCTGAATGGTCGGTTGAGCGAGTATTTGCAGAGATGCAGCAGTGTCGTTTAATGCTTTGCGAAGCAATGCATGGTGCGATTGTCGCCGATGCTTTGCGGATCCCTTGGCATCCAGTTTTATTATCGGACAAAGTGAATACCGTAAAATGGAAAGATTGGTTAGATACCATCAATATTGACTTCCAACCGACAACGATCAGACCGTATATTCATTATGCTAATGTTGGTACCAAGCAGTATCTTAAAGATGAGTTTAAACGTACGGTGCGATCCTTTGGTTTTGGGAAAGATTGGTATCCACCACAAGCTCGAAACTCAAGTATAAAGAGTAAAGATGAAACCATTGCCAATCTAGCTGCGCTTGCCAACACTAAGCGTTGTTATCTGAGCGATGAAAATTTACAAAATCGTTTGTTACAGCAACTGAATGATGCTGTTGAACAAATGCAATATAGCAGTGCGGAAGCTGGAACTTATGCAAGATAACTTAACTGTGAGTGTCATTATCCCAGCTTATAATGCTCAAAGTTTTATCGAAAAAGCCATCCTTTCGGTATTGGCTCAGTCAGCTGTTGCGAGCGAAATTATCGTGGTGAATGACGGATCTAGCGATGCAACTGCAGACATTTTAAGTGGATATTTGGATCGTATTATTTATATCGAGCAACAAAATGCTGGGGTTTCTGCGGCGCGAAATGCAGGGATAAGCGTTGCCACCAGTGATTTGATTGCCTTTTTAGATGCTGATGATTATTGGCATCCGGATAAATTGGCGATTCAACTCGAAGCGATGCAGGAAAACCCCCATTGGGTGGCTTGTTATACTCGAGATTGTAGTGACGATAGTGAGTTGAACCAAACAGAGACCGAAAGTGGACTCACATTTGAAGATAAAACTATCGAACAAATATTCATTAACCCTTATTTGACGACTTCAACGGTACTGGTGAAACGTGAGTTATTACTGAGCATCGGTTTATTTGATACTCGTTTACTTACCGCCGAAGATATCGATGTTTATTATAAAATTGCCAGCCTTGGCATGATTGGCTTTGTTAATCGAGTGCTGGTGCATAAAAAAAGTGTTGAGAACAGCCTGGGTTCTCAACTCTGTTCTTATGCGGATAATTTGGAAGTGATTGACCGATTTCTTACGACTAAACCGGCTCGTAAGCTCGAGGCTATTGCGCCGATGATTAAAGCTAAGGTTCGCCTAAATTGGGCCCGCGAGTTGATTTGGCGCGGCCAACCTAAGGCCGCAATCCCGATTATTAAACAGGCGTTAAGTGAAGCCCCGAGTTTTGCTGCTCGTTTATTGTTGTATAAGGCGCGTCTTAAGCTAATCTTTGTAGGAAGCAGTTAATTTAGTCAAAAAACAGGGAGTTGATAATGGCTGCGTGTTTGGTGTCCGTTGTTATTCCCGTATACAACGGAGAGCGTTTACTTGAAGCCTCCGTTGATTCAGTACTACAACAAGATTTTTCAGATTTCGAAATTATATTGGTCGATGATGGTTCAACGGATGGTTCAAGGTCGTTGATTGAATCACTTGCCAGCAGCAATCCCAAGATAAGGGCGTTTAGTAAACCCAATGGGGGCGTTGCCCATGCTAGAAACTTTGCGATAGAGCAGTCGCGCGCGCCCTTTATTGCTTTTTGTGATCAAGATGATTTGTGGGAAAGTCACAAACTCTCTTCTCAACTCCCCTTATTCGATGACCCTGAGGTCGGCTTAGTCTTTAGTAATGCCTATGTGGAGCTCTGTCAGTTTAAGCAGACCAAACAAACTCGACTAAAGCCTCTGCAGCAACAACAAATCCGAAGAGACTTGGTCAATGAAAACCTGATCATGTGTTGCACCGTTATTGCTCGCAAAGATATGATTTTAAGGGTCTCAGGTTTCGATGATGATCGACGTCTGATGGGCGTTGATGATTGGCATCTGTGGCTGAAGCTATCCCGCTATTGTCGATTTGACTATGTTTCTGCTCCTCTTGCAAAGCATATTATTCACGAAAATAATTATTCTCTTAATGATCAGAAAATGCATCAAGCGGAGTTGGTTTGTATCAATAAAATTGAAGCAGAATATGGGGCTGAGTTCCCCGGTATTAACTGGGCTGAAATAAAGTCAGCAATCCATCGGCGTTATGCTAAAAATTATGTGTTCTCTGGTGAATTTAAGTTAGCGGGTAGCAGTTTACTGTTGGCTGACCAGTGTCATGCTAATTTGCACATGAGACTGAGGGGATATTTATTGAAATTGATCCCAAGTCCACTATTAACTGCGGCCCAGCAGTTCAAGCGACGATTTTGAGAATGACTAACTGAGAATGAGATGGGTCTTGGGCAGCGGTTTAACATTATTGAAATTGATCCCAAGTCCACTATTAACTGCGGCCCAGCAGTTCAAGCGACGATTTTGAGAATGACTAACTGAGAATGATGGATCTTGGGCAGCGGTGTAAGATTATTGAAATTGCTCTTAAGTTTAAGTTCAAGTTCAAGTTTAAGTTCATGGTGAACTGCGGCTTAGCAGCTCGAGCGACGATTTTGAGAATGACTAACTGAGAATGATGGATCTTGGGCAGCGGTGTAAGATTATTGAAATTGCTCTTAAGTTTAAGTTTAAGTTCAAGTTTAAGTTCATGGTGAACTGCGGCTTAGCAGCTCGAGCGACGGTTTTGAGAATGACTAACTGAGAATGATTGAGTGAACATTATCAATCATGGTTTGCAAAGGTTCGCTTGCTAAAACCGACCAAATAAAGTCAAAGGATATTGTTATGGAAGCAAAGGCCATCATCGTTATTGGCATGCATCGTAGTGGGACTTCAGCCTTATCGGGTGAGCTTGCCCAGTTTGGTGTTTTTATGGGTAAACACCTATTTAAAGCGCAAGCTGGGGTCAATGATAAAGGTTTCTGGGAAAATGCTCACTTAGTCGACTTCAACGATCAGTTATTTGATGAATTAGGCAGTTCTTGGGAAGACCCCTGTTATTGCCTTCATCCGGCTCGCAGTTTTTCTGAGGCATGGCAACAACGGGCACTGCAATTGATTGAACAGGAATATGCTGGTTCAGCGGTATGGGGAATGAAAGACCCTCGGGTATCCGTATTATTGCCTCTATGGCGGCCAGTGTTGGAGCGAAGCCCTGCCCAGGTTAATTACTTATTGATGATCCGTAATCCTGTTGAGGTGGCGGGTTCATTGGCGAAGCGTGATGGTTTCTCTCAGGCTAAAGGTTTAATGTTATGGCTTAATTACAATTTCTTGGCCTACCGTGAAACTAATCAAAGTTCTCGTTTAGTCGTAGACTTTGCCGACTTATTGGCTTCGCCTGAAACGGTGAGGAGGCAAATATCTGAACGTTTTGAACTGGACCTCATAACTCAGGGCGGTGGTAGTTTCATTGAGCAGAAGCTTCGTAGAAATGTTGCATCTGCCGTTCACCGGGAAGGCGAGCTTGCTCGATTGGCAGAGCAAACCTATCAGGCCATTTTGGCTGGAGATCCCGACTTGGTTGAGCAACTTTATCAACAATATCAGCAATATTTGTCCCAATTAGACCCTGTCCTGGTGGAACATATATTGCGGTTGCAACGCGCAGAAAGTGATTACCGTAACTTGTTTGAGAGTGCATATCGTTCCTTCACTTGGAAGCTATCGTGGCCTCTACGAACACTTGAAAAGCGGCTGACGAAGGCTCTTTTGCCAAAGGGGTCATGACCTTTTGCCAGGCTGGTAAAGGCGTATTTTTATCGAGGCTAAAGCGGGTGAGGCAAGCTCTCTGGTTGATGAAGATAGACATTTTCCTTTAAAATGCAGGCGTAGATAAACTGAATATTTCAGTTTATCTACCTGAGTGTAATTTTTGTATGATGTATATCGATTGAGGCTGCATATCAAGTTGGCTCAGCCTCATCAGTGACAAGCCGGGTAACGAAGCTTTTTAAAGAGCTGGCCTCAAACTATTTTGAATTGGCCTGACGCTTGTCGACTGAATCGAAATTGATCCAGAATCATCTTATTCGGCTTGGTTAGCTTGGTACAACGAGGGCCGCCAATCGCCGAAAATATGCTCTAGTTGATAATGCTGCATTTGTTGTTCTGTGAGCTGAGGTCGTTGTTTATCGCGTGATTTGGCACCCGCACCGCTATTGTTGTATTCCCAAAAACGAGAATTTTCAGGCCTGAACCAAATAATATTTTGCTGGATATCCCGACCGCTCATTTTATCCCATCCGTAGAGGTGGTCGTCGAGTTCACAATTGATAAAGGCGACATGCCCAATTGCCTTAGGGTCGGCATAGTTACCATCACTAAATTGTGTGGTTGGGTGCCATGGCCGTCCTAAAGCATAACTATTAGCTGGTACACCGGGCTCTTTGCTGAGCTGGCAATGGCGAAATACCAAGCCATGTGTTTGCTTGATGTCGGTACAAGGCGCACTAATATAGCCATAGACTTGCTCGTGGTGTTGCGCTTCTCGATTACGAGCTACGATCTCGCATTTGTCGATGAGGGCAACTCCGCCTCCGAAAATGAAGTCGATGGTGCCAGCGATACGGCAGTGGCTCAAGTAACAACGTCCGGCACGTAAATACAGGGTATCTTGATAGCTTTGCAGATCGAGATCGATTAACTGAACGCGGTCGGCATTGTCACCTAAGGCGAGGGCGACTGCTTGGGTATGTTTTAGTTTGCTTGGGTCACCTTCCGCTTTAGCCGCATTGGCTGGAAAATCAAAGCCATTTTCAATGCTTAGCGAGCGGATCTGTACGTCAGCTGCGTCAATACAAAGCGTGTAACTATTAAAGGTGGCAAATTTCCTACCTTGCGAGTCAATCATGCCGTTGGCCATAGTGGCACTGACAATGCAGTGGGTTTGGCTTTCGCCGATGAGCTGGGTGTTCGCTCGAGTCACTTTAATCTTTTCTTGATAACGACCGTTGGCTATATAAATTAAATAGGGTGAATGATCATCTGGTGCGTTGTCGAGCGCCTGTTGGATCGAACTAAAATCGGCGTCTGCTTGCAGAGACACAGTTACTTGCTGGATGTGATTAGGGATTGTTTTATTCGGCATAGTCTTCAGTGATTGGCGAGTCTACATGAGGGCAGACTCGCACTGTATTTAGTGGAAGAAATTAAACTGTTCTTTGAGGGAATCAGCCTGTTGTTGTAGTGCCCGAGCACTTTCAGCGGTTTCTAGGCTGGTGGAATGGCTCTCTCGATTGAGTTCGTGGATTTCACTTGAATTACTGGCAACCTGTAAAGAAACCTGAGCTTGTTGCTCGGCGATGGTAGCGATGGAATGTGACTGTTCGGCGATTGCTGAGACTTGCGATGCGATCGCTTCTAGAGAAGAACCCGCATTCTCCGATTGTGATAACAGTGCATTTGCCTGTTGGCGACTTTTCTCGGTAAGGCCAACAGCATTATCCGTTGAATTTTTCAGTTGTCCCATAATGTCTACCACGTCCTTCACGGAGACTTGGGTTCGGTGGGCGAGGGTGCGAACTTCATCGGCAACCACCGCAAAGCCACGGCCTTGTTCGCCGGCTCTGGCTGCTTCGATGGCAGCATTCAAGGCGAGTAGGTTGGTTTGTTCTGCAATCTCATCGATCATCTTGGTGATGTTATAGATAAGCTGGCTGTCTTTTTCGACTTGTTCTATCGCTTGCGAGGAGCTGTTGAGCTGATCGTTTAATAATACGATGTTATTGCTGACATGATCGACCACCTCTAAACCCGATTTTGTGTCGACATCAGCTAAACGCACATTTTCAGCAATGGTTTCTACTTGCTCGGCAACCGATTGGGCAGAGGCTGCGAGTTGTTCGGTTGCACTCACCACCAACTCTACTTTTTGCTGTTGTAAATCCGATTGAGTCAAGTTGGTATCGGCATGGCGCGCCACATTGGAAGACTGCTCATTAACCTGATTACTGGTTTGATTGATTTCTCCTACTAGTGAGTGTAATTGGGCTGCCATTTTGGCGACGCCTTGAGTTAACTGTTCAATTTCATTCTGGGACTGGCTAGAGCCAGTTGGCACCGAGATACTTACCTCGCCTTGACCCAAACGGTCCATAAACACTTTCAGGCGACTTAGTGGGCGAATGGTTTGCTTAATAATTAAGGTCATGACGGCGTAGGTGACAAGGCCAATCGCAAGTGCAATCACAGCAATTAATTTGAGTAGTGTTTGGCTATCTTTGGTCAACTCATTCACCAAAGTCCCCCCAATGAGTCGCCAGTTCCAACCTGGTACCTGGGTATAGACCAAATATTTTTCTAAACGTTTGCCATCCACTTCAACAGGGAAGCGGATCATGCCTTGTTGGCTATCGCTTAAGTTAGCAAAAGGTTGCTGCCCATCGGCATCACTAAATTTGAGCAAGTTAGTTTCATTATTACCAATTGAACCGAGTAGGTATTGACCTTGGTGCTCAGCTTCCTGATCGGCGACGATGGTGGTGCCAGTGCTGCCCCACTTGATGTTGGTTAAAGATGCGAGGATCGCAGCAGTGGCTTTTTCTACGGGTAAAGAGACCGCAAACACCGCACCGACTTTGCCTTCAGAGTCTTTAATCGGATCAAAATATACGATGTAGCTATGACCATAACGGACCGTTTGTTGTGCAAAAGGAGTCGCCTGGCTTAAGGCCTGATAAGCAGGATGCTGGCTATCGATAACATGGTTTAAATCACGTTGGTCGCTGTCATTTTTGAGAGAACTGGCGATGCTTAACCATTGATCGCCCATTGCGGAGTAGATGGTGGCAAAGGCTCCGGTATCTTGGGTAAAGGTATCGACTAGATCTTCGTTATGGATCAAGGGCATGCCGTATAGGCTAACGTTTTGGATCTTCTTGTTTGCGTAATCAAGAATGGTGGTTTCGACTTCATAGCCAGCTAAATAACCATTCTTAAAGGTAGAGCTAAGCACTTTAGTCGAATCCAAATAGGCATTAAATTGACCGCTTACCGTTTGTGCGACAGCATCTAGTTTAGATTGCTGCTCCCTTAAGCTGGTTTCTAACAACAGCTTTGAGGCGTTTTGATAAACTAAGGTTGCGATCCCGCTAAATGCGATGACGAGGCAGAAGACAATCACCAGTTTAAGTTGAAAGCCTACGCTACGATTTTTATAAGCTGCAAACATAGTAGTCCTTAATCAGCATCATTTTGAAAAGCCAAATGTGCAATATCAATCATTCGAGTTTAGTCGGTTGATATTTCATCGTAAAAATTAATTTTATAGAGAATATTTTACCGAAGATGCGTGTTGTTTATCATAAGTACATCTGCTTTTATTAACTTAAGTTGTTCCCAATAATGATATTTTTTTGTTTCTGTGACGCGGCTAACGACTCGCTTTGTGTCACCATGAGTAAAGGCTTAGCCCTTGATTGACTAAGAGCATAAGCCTTCATTGAACGATGAACTTACCGATCGTCTATTTTAGTAGTTGTTGTAATTTTTTGGCTTGCGCGTCCCCTGGAACCTTGTCTTGAGTATTCACTTTTGACGCGGCTTTTAATTCATCTAATTGGCTTATGTCCACTAAGTTGCCATTTTGGTCAGTGGCTTTTCCATCAATAATAAATTGGTTGCCATTGAGTGTGCTGGCATTGACCACATCACTGTATTTACTCTTAACAAAGAAGCGATAGGATTGATTATCGGTGAAGTCACCTTGTTTGACTGCGTCAGAATAGGGGCTCTTGCGAAACAAGAAATTGAAGCGAGCGTTATCGATAGCGACGTTATTTTCTAGTATCAATGAACCAGGATTGAAGTTGTCGGTAAATCCATCCATGTTGTTATGGAAGGCGATACTGTTTTTCACCACATGGGCAACGGGCAGACCTTCCCCGCCTAGTTTAAAGCCATTGCCGCGGGTGCCTCCTTTGCCTTTTACGGTTAAGGTTTGACCGTTCATGTAGGAAATGGAGTCAATAATTGTCACCGCACCATTAGAGCCATCTTCGACCTTATTGAATAAATCCCAGCCGTCGTCAATATTGTGGTGAGAGATACAACGAATGAAAGTATTACCATCACCGACACGTATTTTTGCCGCAAAACCGTCGGCATTAATTTGCGAATCATCCATATTGTTAAAGCTAATGCTATCGCTAACCACGTTATAGCTGGCCCATAACGCACGCCCAATGCCCTTGGCAGACGAGATCTGAAAACCAGTATCGGGGGATTGATGAGTGACCATGTGAGCAAAATTATTGTGACTGCCGTGAACATTGGTTCGGGCGCCAATCACTTCAAGACCGGATATATTCCAGTAACTCGCATCATGCAGGTAGGCGTCGGTAATGCGAACCTTGTTGCCCTTGGCTTTTAGGGTTTTCATATGGTCGGGGGTACCACTGGCAGAGATAGGGATTTCTAAACCTGGGTAATCGCCGTCCTCGAGTAAAATTGTGCCGCCCGGGGGGACCAGTTGAATGGCGTCGGCTAAGCTGAGTCGACCATTGTCACCCTGTGGATTCACCAAAATTTGCATTGGGTTCTTCAGCGCTTGTTTCACCACCTTATACTGAGTTTGAATCGCACTGGTATCTGGACCTTCCAGTGGCGTGAAGCTCAGATCAAACTTAGTATTGCTTTGTGCTAATTGTGTGGGGTAGCTAAACATTTCGCCCGCAGCCACATGCTGGTTTTCCACCAAACTCTGTCCATCTTGGCTCAGGCTAAATTGACCACTGTAATTGGCTTGGGCTTGTACGGTGTAATGATTGGTCGCCGAGACCTCAGGAGACATCGCTTGTACAATCGGAGTTTCCATTTTGGCAACAAAACGGGGCGCATCCGCGGTGTTGGCTTTGCTTAGTTGGAGTTTTACCTTGCTCACGGTCACTTTCGCATTCCGTGAAGCAAAGAAGCCAAGGTATTGATGGGCAGGGTCTTGCATTTCAACAACGTTGGCATTGGCCCCTTTGACTGCTTGGATTTGTTCAAGTTCACCATGGCGATAGCTAACACTGTAACCGGTGTTGGTTCGGGTTAAACCGATTTGATAAGTTTGTGCTGGGCCGTAAGGCACACCTTTGATGAACTCGTCGCGTTTCATCCGGTTTCCGCCTGTTCCCCAAGGCTGGTAAATGCCTTCACGGTAAGTGGCGTTGATATTGATTAAGCCATTGTTGGCTTTTTTATTGGCTCGTAAGATGGCTGCAACCATGTTGGCTGCAGCCGGAAATTCTTCTAAACCTTCAGGCTGAGGATCGAGTCGTGGTTTACCGATCACATCGCGCAGCATAATGCCTGCGCCTTCTTGGCGATTGGGTTTAGATCCCGTTTCTGGGCCTAATTGTTCTAAAGTGATGGTGGCTGAAAGACTAAAATTTACATCGGTGGGCAGCTTGGTGTAATAGAAGGTCATCCCTTCATGAGAATTGGCAATTTTTCCACCACGGCTTTCAATGGTGAATTGATTGGCCACTGGGCCAGGTTGCACGGGCTGTCCATTCACGGTGACCTGATTGGTACCAACTTTTTCCGGTAAAATAGTGGAGCCAAAGTTAAGGTCGGTGGATTGGCCAAAGGTAATGGCTTGCCAGACTAAATCATCCGCACTTGCGGCATAGGCATTCAACGCATTGAGCGTGAAGGCCGAGGAAACGCAGACTACAACGGTCGATAATTTCATTAGGGATACCTATATTAAAAAAGCCTATTTTGAAAAGGAGAATCAAAATAGGCCTTGGTTTAAAAAGTAGTAACTATGTGACTAGCTTAGAACTTGTATTTCATACCGATACGGAAGCGAGGACGCCAGATATCTTTTGCCGCTTTAGGAGAACCTACACCCCAAGCATTGTCATATTTATTGTTGGCGTCTTTATCTTTGTCTGGTGCTAAGCCAATTTCAATAAATGGAGACCAGTTACCTTCGAATCCTGTATAAGTCGCTTTGGTATTAAACTCACTGAACCAAGCTTTTTTATCTTCCCAAGCGTTACCTTTGTTAGCACTGTTCCAAGTGTAATCAAATGACGCGCCGAGTTTCCAATCTTCAAAGCCTTTATAACCAGCTTCGAAGGTCCAACGATTGTAGTGGTTATTTGGCTTGTCAACCGTTGAACTCTGTCTTTCGTAGTTGTAACGATGACGCCAAGAAACTGCCCAAGCTTTGTTAATTTTGTAACCCAGGGTCAAGTTGAACTGGTGACTTAATTTAGTAGAGCCAGATTCCCACTTATATTGTGGTTTTAGCGAGAAGCCAGACTTGCCGATTTTGTATAGGTAGCTGATGTTGGCTTGTTGGCCAGAACCAGTGTAATCACCGAAAGCGTCATCATTTTTATTGTTTGCCCATTTGGCTTCTACTTCGAAACCGATACCATTTTTAAGGCGGTGACTAATCGAAATACGGTCTTTATGTTTCGCATTGTTACCTTTATAAGATGGTTGGTATTCGTGACGCATGTTTACAGTTGCCGCGCTGACTGTCGCACTTGCGAATAAGCCAACGAGAACTGCGGTTGCAATAGTGCTTTTTCTCATTATGAAACTCCGTTTTGTTTTAATGGGTACACGAGTTCAATATAAGTGCTGTTTTTGTTTTGTAAAGATGGGTTAGCAGAGAAATGTGATCCAATATAAATAGTGATAAATATTGACAGTTATATTTGTGATCTAGCTCCGGAGAATGTTGGTGCTAGCACTTCATTTATGGTTGACACAGCACCGTGCCAATGAACATATTTGATGCATTTGATAGTCTTTATTTAGCAATTTTTGGTAACGTTTTCGCCATATCGTGAATAATTAATCAAAAGAAGCTTTTCGATAGACCTCTTTATTTAAGAGCTAGGGTTTTGTTGTTTGTAAAATTAAATTTTTATATGAAAGTTGTTTTTAATTTGCGTGAGTTGCATCAACTGTAATTTAGTATCGTCTTTGAATAGACTATTACCGATAGCTGTATCGCTAAATCATGTGCAGTCGCTCACAAATCACCATCTGTTGACTCTTTAGTTATTAAATGCTCATTCGTTTAGATTTAAAATTCAAGCTATGCATAAACTCATTTTATGCGATTATCGGCTTGTGGACCGCTGACTTCTCAAAACCTCCTATGATTGGTACTTACTGGCAACCCGTTATATTTGAAGGTTAGTAGCTCTCATCAACTGGCTACTCGTTTGGTTTTCTTTTAAAGTGTTGATTTTAAATATTTTTTTAGTTTATTTGTTGTTTGTTATGACAGTAATGATAAAGAGTTAATATTGTTGCCACTTGTTTGGTGTTTTTTTGGAAGTTCATCTAAGGCTTAGCTCTATGGCTGGGCGCTTGCATCGATTTCCGTTCATTCGAAACTTGTTGTATGTCAAATTCTCATTATTTTATCGCTCACTTTTAGAGATATAAATCAACGCGCAGAGTCGTACTTTAGCCGAATCAAATATGTTGAAATGCTGTTGCTCTATTTATGTCTTAACAAATTAGAGTTGTTATACTTGATATAGGTATTGATCTTTCTGGTTCCGCGATGCTTGCCACTTAGACTTGTCTATAAAATAATGCCTAGTCAACACAACACACTAAATTAGAGTATTCTAATGTTGGTGACTTTCTTAAAAATAACATTAAGCGCTATAATTTTTTCTAGTTTCAGGATATAGCACCAAGCTGAATCGCCTGATCGTCTTTATCCCCAGTTTAAATTTTTCCTGACATCAATGCAGCCATTTATGGACGTTTTTGTCATGACAGAAGTGTGATGTAGATCTCGTTATTGTTGGGGTAGATGGTATTCAACTCAAATAACGGAACGATGTTTCACATTTTTTGTAGATATCTTTTAAAAAATAAAATCACTGATCACATTTATGGTTTTATTGAGTGGCACTTATGGATTTCTGCGTGTTTAATATAGCTAACAGCTAAAAGGTGGTGTTATACACAGTCCGCCACTTTTTAGAGGATTACTAGAACTATTAAGGACGAAAAAATGTATGAAAGTCGTAGGCTTGGTTTAGCGTACCTATCCCCCTATATTATAGGGTTGATAGTGTTTACCGCTTTTCCATTTATATCATCGTTTTTTATGAGCTTTACCGATTATGATTTGATGACAACGCCTAAGTTTGTCGGCATTGAAAATTATCGTTATATGCTCGCTGAGGACGATTTGTTTTGGAAGTCAATGGGCGTGACATTTATGTACGTTTTTTTGACAATCCCAGTAAAATTGGCATTTGCTCTTTTTATTGCTTTCCTTCTTAACTTTAAAC
This sequence comes from Agarivorans sp. QJM3NY_29, assembly GCF_050870835.2. Classification (NCBI taxonomy): domain Bacteria; kingdom Pseudomonadati; phylum Pseudomonadota; class Gammaproteobacteria; order Alteromonadales; family Alteromonadaceae; genus Agarivorans; species Agarivorans sp. QJM3NY_29. The sequence goes on from NZ_CP194036.2 coordinate 748,928, forward strand.
TAAAAGGTATTGGGTTCTTCCGTACGGCTTACTACATTCCTTCTATCTTGGGTAGTAGTATTGCAATTGCGGTATTGTGGCGAGCTTTGTTCGCGATTGACGGCGTATTGAACGGTTTGTTAGCGGTGGTTGGTGCCGATCCAATTAACTGGTTAGGCGAACCTGCATTTGCGTTGTTCTCGATTACTTTGTTACGGGCTTGGCAGTTTGGTTCGGCGATGGTTATCTTCCTTGCTGCATTGCAAAACGTGCCTCAGTCTCAATATGAAGCCGCTTTAATTGATGGTGCTAGTAAATGGCAAATGTTCATGAAAGTGACGGTGCCACTGATTACACCTGTAATTTTCTTTAACTTCATTATGCAAACCACTCAGGCTTTCCAAGAGTTTACCGCTCCTTATGTGGTGACTGGTGGCGGCCCCATGAAGTCGACTTACCTCATCTCTCTTTATATTTACGAGACGGCGTTTAAGTTCTTTGATATGGGCTACGGTAGTGCATTGGCATGGGCTCTGTTTGTTGTTGTTGCCATCTTCACTGCAATCGCATTCCGTTCATCTAAATACTGGGTATTCTACTCAGGTGATAAAGGAGGTAAGGCATAATGGCTACTTCTATGTCTACAGCCGAAAAAGCACAAGTTGCTTTGGCGAATAAAGAAAACGACCGTACTATTCGTCGTGAGAAAATTAACGCGACTATCCGTTACATTATCTTAGGTGCTGTCGGTTTTGCGATGCTTTATCCTTTATTATGGATGTTCTCTGCGTCGTTAAAACCAAACCATGAAATCTTTAGCTCAATGAGCCTATGGCCACATGAGTGGAGCATGGAAGGTTTCATCAATGGTTGGAAAACCGGTACCGAATTTACCTTTGGTCATTACATCTACAATACCTTTGCATATGTATTGCCAAAAGTATTCTTTACTGTGGTTTCTTCAACGATTGTTGCTTATGGCTTCGCTCGTTTTGAGATCCCCTGGAAAGGTTTTTGGTTTGCAACCTTGATTGCCACCATCTTATTACCTCAATCAGTATTGCTGATCCCTCAGTACTTGATGTTCCGCGAAATGGGTTTATTGGATAGCTACTTGCCACTTTACTTACCGTTGGCATTTGCAACTCAAGGTTTCTTCGTATTCATGTTGGTTCAGTTTTTACGGGGTATCCCAACCGATATGGAAGAAGCAGCCATGATTGACGGTTGTAATTCGTTCCAAATTTTATGGTACGTCGTGGTACCGGTGATTCGCCCTGCGATTATCTCGGTAGCATTGTTCCAATTCATGTGGTCGGTGAACGACTTCCTCGGCCCACTTATTTATGTATCAAGCGTAGAGAAGTACCCAATTGCTTTAGCTCTGAAAATGTCTATCGACGTTACCGAAGGTGCTAGATGGAATGAAATCCTAGCAATGGCGTCTATCGCAATTATTCCTTCAATCGTAGTGTTCTTCATGTCTCAGAAGTACTTCGTTGAAGGTGCTGCAAGCAGTGGTATTAAAGGTTAGTTTTCGGAGTTAAGACAATGGCAGAAGTTAAATTTAAAAAGTTAGAAAAAGTATATTCAAATGGTTTTAAGGCCGTTCATGGCATCGATTTAACCATTCGAGATGGCGAGTTCTTGGTAATTGTGGGCCCATCAGGCTGTGCAAAATCAACAACCCTACGCATGCTTGCTGGTTTAGAAACCATCACCGGTGGTGAAGTCACCATTGGTGAGAAGGTAGTGAATAACCTTGCACCGAAAGACCGTGGTATTGCGATGGTTTTCCAAAACTATGCTTTGTACCCACACATGACTGTGGCAGAAAACTTAGGTTTTGGTTTGAAACTACAAAAATTACCTAAAACCGAGATTGAACAACGAGTAAATGAAGCGGCAGCAGTCTTAGAAATTGAAGACTTACTCGACCGTTTGCCTCGTCAGCTTTCTGGTGGTCAGGCACAACGTGTTGCGGTAGGTCGAGCGATTGTTAAGAAACCTGAAGTGTTCTTATTCGATGAGCCACTATCAAACCTTGATGCCAAACTGCGTGCTTCAATGCGGGTTCGTATTTCTGACTTGCATAAACACTTAAAAACAGAGAATCGTCCGGCTACAGCGGTTTATGTAACTCATGACCAAACTGAAGCGATGACCATGGGTGACCGCATCTGTGTGATGAAACTGGGTGAAATCATGCAGGTTGATACACCTGAAGATTTGTACAACAACCCTGTGAACATGTTCGTAGCGAGCTTTATTGGCGCACCAGAGATGAACTTGTTCGACGTGAAACTTGAGGAAAAAGATGACTCATTAGTCGTTAACCTTGATGGCCAGATTTTGACCTTGCCGCCTCAAAAAGTCGCGAATATTCGTGCCAATGGTTTTACTGACACTGTATTTGGGGTTCGTCCAGATAATATTTCTCTGGCCTTAACTGCCGAGAACGTTGCGGGCGAACAAACCTTGAAAGGCGACGTTATTCGTATGGAAAATATGGGTCACGAAGTGTTTGTTTACTTCAAAGTAGGCAGCCATGAATTGACCGCTCGTGTTCCTATCGATGATGTGAAAGCAGTTCTAAATATGGAACTGAAGAAAGATGTGACCTTTATGGTGGAAACCGCTAAGTCGCATATCTTCGATAAAACAACTGAAAAAAATATCTCTTTAGATCATTAATTTGAAGTAAAAACGTAACGCGCGTCCACAACGGACATCGGTGGACGCGTATCTTGAGTAAAACTGAAGTGAACATTTCTGAACACAAATAAAATAGCTTGGAGGCTATAATAATGATGAAGAAAACACTACTGGCGACCCTAACAGCGCTAACTCTTGGAGCAATGACTGCGAGTGCATATGCACAAACAGAATTGCGTATGTCTTGGTGGGGCGGTAACAGTCGTCACCAGGCAACCTTAAAAGCCATCGAAAAATTCCATGAGAAGTACCCTGATATCGTGGTAAAAGGTGAATACACTGGTTGGAGTGGCCACTTGTCTCGTTTGACCACCCAGGTTGCTGGTAATACTGAGCCTGATGTTATGCAAACCAACTGGAACTGGTTACCTATCTTCTCTAAAAATGGTACCGGATTTTACGACATGAATGGTCAAGCCGGTGCTTTGCATTTAGATAATTTCCCTAAAACTGCGCTTAATATGACTACTATTGATGGCAAAATTAATGGTTTGCCAGTTAGTATTACTTCGCGTGTTTTTTACTACAACAAAGACTCTTGGGCTAAAGCTGGCGTTGATTACCCTAAAACTTGGGAAGATTTTAAAACTGCTGGTCAAGCTTTCAAAGCTAAATTGGGCGCAGACTACTTCCCGTTGGTTGTAGAGTCGCGTGACGTATTTGCAATTAACCGTTCAATTTTCATTCAAAAATACGGTAAAGACATCATCAATCATGATTCAAACTTATTAGACTTCAGCCAAAAAGAAATGACTGAGTTCTTCCAAGTTTACGTCGACATGGTTGAAAATCATGTATTCCCTTCTACCAAGCAGTTCGCTTCTTACGGTAAAGGTAATATGAACGAAATGCGCCCTTGGATCGATGGTCACTTTGGCGGTTTGTACATGTGGAATACATCAATCAAGAAATACGCTAACAACTTAGCTCCACCACAATCAATGGAATTAGGTCCATACCCAATGGCGCCTGGTGCAACTGATTCAGGTCTGTTAACTCGCCCATCAATGATGTTCTCGATTGGTCGTAACACTAAGCACCCAGAAGCGGCTGCTAAGTTAGTTAACTTCTTGTTGAATGATCCTGAAGGTGTTAAAGCAATGGCCGATGCGCGTGGTGTTCCACTAAGCAAATCTGGTCTTAAAACTTTGAAAGATGCAGGTTTAGATACCAACAGCTTGCCATTCCAAGGTTATACGCTTGCACAAGAGTTACCCGTGGACGTGTTGCCAACACCTTATACAGATAACGCTCAGTTAATGGAGTTATTTGCAGAAGAAATGCAACACTTAGATTATGGTCAATCGACTCCAGCTGAAGCTGCGAAGAACTTCTTACGCAAAGGTAATCGTGTATTATCGCGTATTTCTAAATAATCTAGATTAACCTCGGTTAATTTAAGCACCCCAGAGATGGGGTGCTTTTTCATTGTAAAAGATATGCGGTTTACTGAAGTGGATTGCATTGCTAAGATTTGAAGTTGCACTTCAAAAGCTTGCCTACCGTCAGCACCCTGTCGATATTGTTGTTTTGTAACGTAAATTCAATACATCGATGACAGTCCAATCAAGCCCTGAACAAGTGGCTAAAAATTTATTATGTCGTGGCTGTCGTGTTCTAGCGCATAAAGCTAGATAGCTGACGCATTGTACGCAGCGAATCACCTAGATAACGCTGTTTTAACTGTTAACTTGATGTCCTTAAACGAGGATATATATTTTCGATGGAGATCGTTATGTCTGATACTCGCCAATCTTATCTACCGCTTCTTACTGACTATTATCAAAAGTTATACTCATTGGCCAAAGCAAGCGATACTCCGTTGTTGGCGGATGGCCTCGATAGCCGTGACAATTCGGCGATTCAGTGGACTTACCCTGATGGGACCAAAGTACCAATGAGCAATTTGGCTAGCCAACAAAATTTCTTTCGCGGTTTAGTGGCCCTCTCGACGATTACCGGAGAGGCATGTTTTGCGGATCAAGCCAAGCAAACGGTGGACTACTTTTTAGAGCATTATGTTGATCAGGCTAGTGGTTTATTCCATTGGGGCGGCCACCGCTTTATTCATCGCGACAATGGCAATATTGAAGGGCCAGCGAGTAAAGAGTGTGTGCATGAACTCAAACATCACTTTCCCTTTTATGACTTTTTATATCAAGTGGCCCCCGAAACCACCCAAAATTTTCTAAAAGGCTTCTGGTCGGCGCATGTGCTCGACTGGAATAAGTTAGATTTAAGCCGCCATGGACAATACCTGACGCCTTGCCCCGATGATGTATTTCAGCAGCATCAGCCAAGTGCAGTCGTTGATCCGAGCAAGCTACCAGCCTTACCCGAAACGGTAGGTCTTACTTTTGTCAATGCGGCCACCGATTTGGTGTATGCAGCTTGTCATTATTATAAATATAGTGGCGACCAAGATGCGGCGACTTGGGCGAAACACCTTTACCATCAATTTGTTTTAGCGCGTCACCCAGAGACAGGCATGCCGGTCTATCAATATTCTTCTCCGCTGCAGCGTGAACCTATTCCCGAAGATGATAGCCTCACTTATTCTTGGTTTGGCGATCGTGCTAAACGTCAGTTTGGGCCCGAATTTGGTGATATTGCCCGCGAAGCCAATGTGTTATTTAGAGATTGTTGGCCTGTTGTGGTTGATAATCCACTGGCTATTTTAGAGTGCGCCAAACAGCTTAACGACCCGCAAATGGCGGCGTGGGCAGTTGATGGCATTAAAGCTTACTTTCAATATGCTTGGGATGAAGCGAGTAACGAGATCATTCCAATGTGGAATAGTGGTCAAGATATGACCGGGTTTGTATTACCACGAGATGGTTACTACGGGGCTAAAGGTGGACAAATCAAACGGCATGCTGCCGATCCATCCTATTTGCTGCCGTTAGTGCGAGCCAGTGTGCTTAGTGATAATTCAGAGTTAAGAGCATTAACTGCTAGCATGTTTGCTCGTTTTGGTTTGGGGGAGCTGGATGCACAGTCGCTGGCACCTATAGCGATTGCTGAGCAATCTGATTTGAGTTCTGCTTATTTAGTCTTTGCACTACTAGAGTTATATCAAATTAGTCAAGATAGTCGATTGTTGAGTTTGGCAGATTTAGTGGGGCAAAACCTATTGAAGCAGCACTATCATCGCGGTTACTTTTTGGCCAGTAGCGAACACGTTTATGCGCGTCTTGATGATCCGATCCCCTATGCCTTGTTAGCTATAGAAGCCGCCTATAAAGGTCTCTATTCTGCGATTCCTGTCGCCATTTCTAAGGGTGGCTACTTACATGGGGAACGTTTAGTGAAAGGGGAAGTTAAAACCGTATACGACTATGACGTATTGTATAGCGAAACCTTAGATGGTCGTAGCTTTATTCCAGAGGGGTTAGCAGTAAATTAATTGAGCAGACAAATACTATCTAAAAGTCCACAAGTATTGACATCATCACTAAGCCCAGCAATCCAATGGCGGTATTACTACCGCTATCGGGTGTTGTTGGCGCGTAACATTATTCCCTTCGCGTGGCCAATTTTAATTGAGTTAGCTTGTGTGGTGTTAATGGGGATCGTCAGTACTATTCTGGTGAGCCGATTAGGAAATGTACAAACCGCTGCCGTTGGGGTGAGCGATAGTGTTACTTTTATCATCATTTCTGTGCTGATGGCTGTGGGACTAGGGGGCTCGGTGCTGATCGCCCACGCTTTCGGCAAACGAGACATGCAAAAAGTCGGCGCTGGCGCACCACAAGTGGTGAACTTGGCGATTGTGTTCAGTTTGTTGGCTGGACTTGGCATTTTTGTTTTTGCCAAACCATTGTTACAAGTTATTGCTTATGGGGCTGACGAGCAGGTGATTGCGATGGCGGCCACCTATCTGAAGACGATTGCTTTTAGCTTTCCGGCTTTGGCGATTGTGTTTGCTGGCAGCGGGGTATTGCGAGCGGTGGGGAATTCTCGCTTACCCGCGATGAGCAACATTCTGATGAACCTTCTGAACATTGTATTTAGTTATCCGTTGATCTACGGATTTCATTGGCTTGGTGGTGATGTTTGGCAAGGTTTTGGCTTGATTGGTGCTGGCCTTGGGATATGTGTTGCTCGTTGGGCGGGCGCATTGATGATTCTGTATTGCTTAGCCAATAATCAGCATTTTAATCTTAAGTTGAAGTCGTATATTACAGCCTTTAACCGGATCATTTTAAGAGAGATCTTGGGGATTGGCATTCCTGCTAGCGTTGAATCGATGATGTTTAACGTTGGCAAATTGATCACTCAGATGATGGTTGCAGGGATGGGCACCGCAGCGATGGCTGGTAATGTGGTGGCCTTTTCTATCGCATTATTGATTAATATACCTGGGAATGCCTTGGCGATTACCTGTACTGTGTTGATCGGTCGGCGTTTAGGGCAAGATAAACCGAATGTGGCTCAGCGGGAACTGCGATTATGCTTCTACTTTGCAACCGCACTAATAGTCTCCTTTGCTGGCTTGAGCGCTTTGTTTGCCGAGCAATTGGCGCGACTCTATACCAGTGAACCCGAGGTGATTGAGATTGTAGTCAAGTTGATACATATGAATGCCTTGATGTCGCCAATATGGGCTGCTTCCTTCGTATTACCAAATGCCTTTAAAGGCGCGAAGGATGTGAAATATACGATGTGGACCGCGATTGTCAGCATGTGGGGTTGCCGGATTGTTCTGGGTTATGTCTTAGGTATTGTCTGGGGGTTGGGCGTATACGGAGTGTGGTTGGGAATGTTTGCTGACTGGTGGTTCCGAGGAGCGTTATATTGCTGGCGTTTGATTAATCTGCGTTGGTTGCATCCGTATCTTCAATCTAAGTCGGGATAAGCGTACAGAGCTCGATTGTCACTTAGACGCAAACTGGCTATTGATCCATTGCTGCAAGAGTTGTGGCCACACGGCAAGCGGCAAACCTTCGGTCTTGCTGATACCAAAGCCATGGCCGCCACGTTCAAATAAATGTAGCTGGGTCGCTATTTGATGGCGACTCAGCGCTCGCCATAGTCGCAAGCTATTCTCTACACTTACTGAGGGATCGTCACTGGCATGCAGGATGAAGCAAGGCGGAGTCTCTGGGCTGACTTGTTGTTCGAGTGAATAAGCTGCAATTTGCTGAGGACTCGGATTTGTACCAATTAATAGTTGACGAGATTCTGGATGGGCAATGGCTTGCTCCATGCTTATCACCGGATAAACCAAGGCGCTAAAATCAGGCCGTGCACTAAAGCTATCGATGTGATCATGGTGCGGATAAATGACCTGCTTAAATTGGTGACTGAGCCGCCCTGCAACATGACCGCCGGCGGAGAAACCGAGTACACCAATGTGCTGTAATTGCCAGCGATGGGCATGCGCTCGGATCCAGCGAAGCGCACGTTGAGCGTCGGCTAGTGGAGTATCTGCGGCGAAGCGGTGACCGTCGCCTGGCATTCTATAATTGAGTATAAAAGCGTGATAACCAAAGTGATTGAGCTGCTTTGCGATTTCACTCCCCTCTTGATCAATCACCACTCGACGATAGCTTCCTCCCGGTATGATCAATACGCCAATGCCTTTACTTTGCTTACTGGGATAGATGATTATTTCAGGATCCTGGGTTTGACTGAGCGCTCGATTAGGCGCTGCGAGATGGTGACTTCGTTCAGTGACTATTGGCTTAAGATGGGAACTGTCTGATGGCTCAGACCATAAGCGGAAGACTGCTTGTTGGGGAAATAGTTGCTGAACCGATTGAAGGGGGGTCGTGATTAGGGACATACTTGGATCGCTAATATTGAGATGAATAAAACCAGCCCGAGGGGGCTGGTTTAAACGCTGGGGTTTAATCCATTACTTAATTAATGAATTCACGTAATCAGCGATTTCTGGTACTTGGCAGTTTGCAAAGAAACATTCTTGGAAACGCGCACCAGTAACTGCAGTTTTGACTAGTTCTTGGTCAATCGCACGTAGTGTATCTAAGTAGTTGTCTTTCACAACTGCCGCTTTCACGGTGTTTAGGATACCTGCATTGCGTTGTTGTGGTTCAGCACGTTCGAGAGGGTAACCTTGGCCACGCTCGCCAACTAAGGCTTTTTCGAAGATGTAACGAACGTTTAATTCAGCACCCCAACCAAAACCTTTGGCAAAGGCCAACGCAAGAGCATTACCATTGTTAATCTGGTTGAATAAGAAGGCATCTGAAGGATCTAAGCAGTAACCACAAACGACACCAGGGTGAATGTTACAAGACATCATTGCGCCTTGGCCAGTACCACAACCAGTGACGACAAAATCAACTGCTTTTGAATTCAGTAAAATGCTGGCAATAATACCAAGGTGGATGTAAGTCAGGTGATGGTCATTCTCATCACTCATACCTACGTTGTAAACTGAATGACCTAGAGGGTCAGCCACGTAGTTTAGTTCTTTTAAAACAGTAGCGTTTTTTCCGGCTTGACTGTTTTCCATTAATAAGGCGACTTTCATTAAATATACTCCCGCTTGAGAAAGCTAAATAGCTTTCTACTATTGATAATTATGAGACGAAATCTTTACGCATTGGTGTGAAGTTATCGAGTAAAACACCAGCCTCTAAACAAACACAACCGTGCATCACGTCGGGTTCTTTGTAGAGTGTGTCACCGGCTTTCACGACTTTAGTTTCATCGCCAATGGTGAATTCGAAGGCCCCTGAAAGAACATAGGTTAACTGCTCGTGTGGGTGATTATGCATCGGCCCAACAGCGCCTTTTTCAAAATGTACTTCCACCGTCATGATGTTGTCGCTATAGGCGAGTACCTTACGTGATACTCCATTACCTAAGTCTTCTAAGGTAATGTCTTGATTAAATACAAACATCGCTCTCTCCTTTATTGCTAAGGCTGCTTCCCCTTTCGCTGGAGCATTTGGACAAATATTTGTCCACTAATGCTCAGCTGGGGCTTGTGACGCAAATTTTAAGTTCAGCACGTCATACTCAAGTACGAAGATGACCAGTCAGCGTGCAGAACGTATCCGCGGTATATATCAGGGAAGCCTGATATATCTGCGTCTGCGGCACTGAATAAGGAGCATCTGCGTTTATTTTCTCGTTAGCGAGACAACCAGCCACCGTCGACAGCAATGGTGTAACCACTGATGTAGTTAGAAGCTTCTGATGCTAAAAATACGCAAGGACCAGCGACATCGCTAGGTAAGCCCCAACGACCCGCAGGAATACGATCTAAGATTTCTTTGCTACGAGCTGCATCGTTACGCAACGCTTCGGTATTGTTAGTTGCCATATAACCAGGGGCAATAGCGTTTACATTAATGTTTTCTTTCGCCCATTCATTAGCCATCAGACGAGTGACGCCCATCACTGCACTTTTTGATGCAGTGTAAGACGGAACGCGAATACCGCCTTGGAAAGACAACATTGACGCGATATTGATAATTTTACCGCCATTTCCTTGGGCAATGAATTGCTTGGCAACCGCTTGTGACATGAAGAATACTGACTTGATGTTAATGTTCATGACATCATCCCAGTCTTTTTCACTAAAATCGACAGCATCTTCACGGCGAATAATACCAGCGTTGTTTACTAAAATATCAATTTTACCAAACTCACTTAGCGCAGTGTCAATAATGCTAGGGATATCATCTAATTTCATGAGGTTAGCGCGTACATCGATGAACTTACGGCCAGTTTCAGCCATTTTCTCAATGGTTTCTGTTGGCTCAACAATGTTAACACCAACGATGTCACAACCCGCGGCAGCGAGGCCAAGTGCCATTCCTTGGCCTAAGCCCGTATCACATCCGGTCACAATAGCGACCTTGCCTTCAAGATTAAATGAATCAAGAATCATAACTTCTTCCTTTATGTGTAGTTAAATTTGTGGCTGGAGCAAAAAGCCCGTCACCGTTTCTATATTTATAATTGAGGTATCAGAAACGCTGTTCAAATAATATTAAAAAGCGGTTTTAAAAAAGAAGATCAAAGTCGTGTTTTTTTATTTTGAGGTCATTTTTTATTGCTGTTGGAAGCTTTTTGACCATTTTGTGAGCAGGTTGTGGGGGCTGATTCGTTGATATCGTTTTCAATAAGTCGTTATTTTTTTATCGCATGTCGAACTGTAACTACTATTTATTGTGAAGATCGACTAGCCTAAGGACATTATGGGCTTTCATGTTTATCAAGGAAGATAACAATGGACATCGGTCCAATTACGATAAAGCAATGCCAAGATGTGGTGGTTTATCAAGTTGATTTCGACCTTAAGCAGCAATCGCACAGTCTGTGGTTTGAGCTAAACTTGCCTGGAGCTTTGTGGCCGAGTGAGAGTGGCGATGCCGCCATGCTGGCTTTATTGCTTCCGGCTATGTTGGCCAATGAAAATATTCATGTGCGTGGCAGGGTTTCTGCTCAATTACTGTTTCACCTCAATGGTGCTTATCAAACCTTGGTACGGCAGGTGATCCCTTATCTGCATCAGATATATATATCCGCTGATAGCTGTTGTGATCGTTCCAGCCAGGCAAAGGGCGTCGCCACAGGGTTTTCTGCAGGTGTTGATTCATTCTGTAGCTTGAGGGACTATTATTCAGAGCAGACGCCCGATGCTCTTAAAATTACTCACCTCTTATATAACAACGTAGGCTCTCATGGACATGGAGCGGATAAAGAACAGCTATTTCATGCGCGCTATGATCGATTAAAGAAAACTGCAGATGAATTAGCGCTACCCTTTATTATGATTAATTCTAATTTAAATGAGTTTTATGGAAAGGGCTTAAATTTTCAGCTAACCCATACAATTCGCAACGCATCGGTAGCGCTGTTATTACAGGAACATATTGGGCATTTTTTGTACTCATCAGCTTATGTTTACGCTGATTTATTTGTTGGTCCAAGTTATGACATGGCTTATAGCGATACCTATAGCTTACCCTTGTTATCTACAGAGTCCTTAATTTGCCATTCGGTTGGCAGCGAATATACGCGTGTTGAAAAAACCAAAAGAGTCGCAGAGTTACCGGCCTCTTACAAGGTATTAGACGTATGTGTGGTGGCCGATAATGCTGAAAATTGTTCACAGTGTGAAAAATGTTTAAGAACCTTATTTACGTTGGATATGTTAGGTAAGTTGGAGCTTTATCAGCACTGTTTTAACCTCGAGCGTTATCAACAACATCGGGCAGGGTTTATTCGCGACATGCTGATTAGTGACGACCCGCTGTTAAAAGAGATCCTTGATTGGACCAAGCAACATCATTTCCGCATTGAAAAGACGCATTATTTCGCGGCTTTGCTACTTTACATGCGACGTTTCCCATTGCTGTTCCTGCATCGACTTAAGATTTTTACCAAACGCCATTTGGTTTCGATGGGGCTCTATCAACCGAAGTCATATTAAGCCACTTAATTTACCACGCAATAGAGAGTGCATATTTTGGCTAGGCTTATGCTCGTTTCAGTAACTGCTTGGCTTCTTGGAATACTTTACGGTCAATGATCAGTAGCCCTGTTAGGTAGACGCTAGCACCGATCAGAATGCTGAAGAGCAAGATAACAATCGCACTAAAATCTGCGAGTAGTGGTTTGCTGTAATAAATACTCAGCATCATTAGTGCACCTGCGAAAGCGGGGACTGCAATGTGTTTAAACAAGTCCAGTAAAGGTATATTGATCCCTCGGCTGTTATGTAATACGACGATTAAATAGGCAACCGGGAAGGCGCATAACCAAGCCATTGCCAGACCATGTGCCCCATGGTGGGAGCCGACATAAATGCTGGGCACTAATACGGTCAGTAATATGGTCGCATTAATGAGCATGTGTCTCACCTTTTTAAGGCTTTTTAGCGCAGGATTAAATAGTTCTTCACTAAACCTGAGTGGCATCACCAGCAAAATCAGTGTTGCAGGCGTGACGGCATCTAACCATTTCTCCCCCAATACCAGTGGGATGAGTTGTTCGACGGTGGCAGCTAAGCCCCAAAAAATAGGTAAAGTAATCAGTAAACACAGCTTTTGTGATTTAATCACATAGCTGGCGATCATTTTAGGTTGGTCCTGAATTTTGGCGAAGGCGGGAAAGGCGACTTGACGTAGGATAGGCATTATTTTCTTTTGCGGCATCATCGCGATTTGTAAGCAGATGGCATATAAACCGACTTCTACTGGCGTCATCACACGGCCAGCGATCACGATATCTATATGTGAGAATATATAAAACATGATGGTGAGTAAGCTCAGTCCGCCACCAAATTTGAGCATCCCGCTGATTTCAGAATAGCTGAAGCTAGGCCAATAAGTTATCGGGCGAATAGCCATGACCATGCTGGCCTTCAGTAGATAGAACAAGACCTGCCCATAGATAAGTGCCCAGAAGCCATAGCCTAAGTAGGCCAAAATTAATGTGGTCACTGCAGCAGCCGCGTTGGCTATGCCTTCGATAATCGAAACTCTTTTAAAATCCATCTCTTTGGCGAGCAGTGCCGCTGGAATAATTTCAAAAGCCATGATCAGCACACACCATGCATTTACTTTTAAAATGGCTGCGACTTCAGGCGACTGGTAATAATGGCTGACGGGGCCTGCCAATAAATATTGCAGACTAAAAATGCTGAGATGCACAACAATAATCGCACCAAACATCTGTTTAAGGATATTGGTGTTGAGTGCTTGATGTTGAATTAAGGAGGAACTAAAGAGCGAACCTAGGATTAACACAAAAAAACCGGATAAAACATCGGCCATGGCCACTAGGCCGTAATCTTCGGGGGATAATAATCGAATCACCCAGAAGGTCATCACCCATCTTAAGGTTTGGGTCGCTATTTTTCCTGCGACAACCCATTTTAATGAAGTGAGAACTTGGCTTTTTAAATTCGTGTGCTTTGATGCGGCCGTCATCGATTCGACTTTCCTTTGTCCGTTTCTACTGCTTAAACGCATTGGTTTACTAGGTGCTTAGGATATTACGAACAGGCCCTGCGTCTAACCGATGGCATCTTCGTTGATTTGTTCTCCTGAACTCAAATAATGGTCAATCTGCTTACTGTCACCGGACAATATCTAGGTTCGAAAAAGGATGCAAGTACTTTACTTTCGCATCCGCTGATCTTTGAAGAGCGCGTGAGTGCAATGTTCGTTATCGATTGATTCCTAAAGAGGAAACTAACCCTGCTACGAGTGACTCATGAGGCGGTCGATGTTACTGTTTGTTCATCGAATTTTTGGTTATTTATGCTATTTTAACAACAGTGGGTAAAAAGCGGGTATTGCTAACTAGCGAGCAACCGATTTTATTCATTGAGCGTGGATATAAAAAATGGATTTTGGGTCAATCAAAGATGGATGAACGAAGTGACGATAGATAAGCCGAAATTGGTTATGGTAACGAATTTGTATCCACTGCCTTGGGAACCGAACCGGGGCAAGTTTAACTATCAGCAGTTTGCTTTACTGCAGCAAGATTACCAGTTGGCGATCTTGGTTCCGGTTGCATTTACCGATTGGTGGCGAAATCGTCGACAGATTAAACAAAGCACCGAGTTGCGCTATTGCCCATATTTTTATACACCTAAAATTGGCCGTCGCTTTTATAGCGTGACTATGTTTTTGTCACTGCTGATACACAGTGGCTTATGGTTATTCAAATTTAAACCTCAGCAGCTCATGGCATGCTGGGCATTTCCTGATGCGGTTGCTTGTAGTTGGCTTGCGCGGTTATTTTCGCTCCCCTTTTTCTTTAAAGTTCATGGTTCTGACATTAACCAGCTAGGGTCTTATCCGGGCCGAGCAAAACAGATCAAGGCCGCGGCCGATAAAGCGATATCGATCTTATCCGTATCCCAAGATTTGGCAAAAAAACTGGTGAGCTTGGGGATTGAAGAACAAAAGGTGAAAGTCATTTATAACGGCGTCAACCATCAGTTGTTTGACCAGTGCTTGCCAGCAAAAATGGCCGATGATTACTTATTGTATATTGGTAATTTAAAGCATGATAAGGGCGTGGTGGAATTATTGCAGGCCTTTACGGCGATAGCTGAGCAATTTGCTGAGCTTAAATTAGTTTATGCTGGCAGTGGGGGGATGCTGGCAAAATTGCAACAAATGACTGCAGAGGCGGGTTTAACTCAACGGGTGGTTTTTTTGGGGGCGGTTGCGCATGAGGAACTCCCCCAGTGGTTAGGTCATGCTAAATTATTGGCCTTACCCAGTTATGCCGAAGGGGTGCCAAATGTGGTGCTTGAGGCGATGGCTTCCGGTACTCCGGTGTTGGCGACTAAAGTGGGTGGGATCCCAGAAATATTTAACCCTGCTTTATGCGGTTGTTTAGTCGAGCCTCGTAATACTGAGGCTGTAGCGAAAGGCTTACAGACGATATTGGAGCAAAGTTGGGATAAAGAGGCGATAAAAGCTTGTGCTGCACCTTTTACTTGGCAACGAAACCAGCAGCAGCTGTTGAGCATGCTTAGCCAAGCGGAGGACTAAGCTTGTTTGGCCTTTACGCAAAAAATATGGTGTAGGGGACAGACCGAATAATTCTCTGTAATTAATAACATTTTCTGACTAATTTTGCTAATGTCAGCGTATTCTCAGCAAGGACTTATCCGTTGCTGCAAGCTAGGGAGAGCTTCATAAAAATGAACATTTTATTTCATCACCGAACGCGAGGAAGAGGCGCTGAAGGGGTGCATATTCGGGGTGTGGTCAAAGGTTTACGTGAGCTTGGTCATCAAGTGAAGATCCTCTCTCTGCCTGGGGCCGACCCCGAAGAGGAATTACCCACCAACAACGAGCCAGAGCCTTCTGCGACGGAACAACCTGCCGCCCCGAAACGCGGATTATTTACCCGCATCACCGAATTGACTAAATATACCCCTGAGTTTGTATTCGAGCTATTTGAGCTGGGGTTTAATGTTATTGCTTGGTGGCGTTTACGTAAGACCGTTAAACAACAAAAGGTTGAACTGATCTATGAACGTTATTCCTTATTTATGTTTGCGAGTGTTTGGTGGGCGAAGCGTCACCATCTGCCGATTATTTTGGAAATTAACGATTCCTGCTTAGTGCATCGGGTTCGCCATTTATTCTTTCAAAGTTTGGCGAAGCGGGTGGAGCAATGGATATTTAGCCATGCGACTGGTTTGGTGTTTATTTCCAGTCGTTTTCAGCAGGTCGCGGTTGATACTTATCCTAATATTGCTCCTTCGGTTGTCTCTCCTAATGCGGCTGATTTAGACCAATTTGTCATTGATGAGCAAGCGGCACAACAATTACGCCAACAACTACATATTGAAGATAAGGTGGTCGTTGGTTACGTCGGCGCATTTGTCCATTGGCATGGTATCGACTGGTTTGTTGATATGATCGCGGAACGATTAAAAGATTACCCTGATATCGTCTTATTACTGGTTGGAGATGGCGCTTGTTATGAGTCGATAAAGCAGCGGATTGCCAGCGCGGGGGCGGAGCAACAAATTATATTGCCGGGGAGAGTGGCCCATGATCAGGTTCCAGTTTATTTGTCGGCGATGGACTATGGTATTTTGCCCGATTCAAATGATTATGGTTCACCGATGAAATTATTTGAGTTTATGGCCATGGGCAAAGGGATGGTTGCGCCAGACTTTACGCCAATCGCCGAAGTGGTTGCCGATGGTGAAACCAGTTGGTTATTTCCAGCTAATCAGCGTCAAGCCTGTGTTGAACGGGTGTTAGATTTGTCCCTGAAGGCCGAAGAGCAGGCCCTGGTGGGGCGCAATGCGCGGCAATATATCGAGCGTGAAAGACAATGGCGGCATAACGCTGAACAACTACTGACTTTGGTGAAATGATGGAATTTTTAAAAGCAGACTTTCGACGTAAGCAACAAATATTTGCCGATGATGGGGCACCAACCAGTATGTTGCGCATTGTGATGGCGGATGGTTCTAGCGCCAATATTATTTACCGAACCATGCGCTGGTGTGCGACTCACCAATTAGCCTTGCTTGCTTATTTTTTTCAATGGTTGAATAAGTTTCTCAATGGCTGTGTGATTGGTAGTGGTGCAGAGTTTGGCCCTGGCTTTGTGATCATGCATCCGGTTGGTATCGTGATTAATTCTAAGGTGAGTGGCGGTGCAAATATCACTTTGGAAAGTGGCGTTGTGATTGGGGATGAAAAGGGCAAGTCACCGCGCTTGGGGAATGATATTTTTGTGGGTGCGGGCGCTAAAATTGTGGGTGATTTAGAGCTTGAAGATCTGGTGAAAGTCGGCGCCAATGCGGTCCTTACAAAAAGTGCTCCTCGGGGAGCGACTATGTTGGGGATCCCTGCGAAGGTTTACCATAAAGCCGAAAATGAGGCTGTAGAATAAATGGAACTGGTATTTTGGTTAGCAGTCGCGTTGATCGTCTATGGTTATACGTTGTATCCCTTGTTATTGTTGCTTTTTAGCGGCATAAAGCAAGCTGTTCGAGACACGCGCTATCTTTGGCGACGTCATGAGCGACGCTCTTACGAACCGAAACAATGGCCTTCGGTATCGATTATTATCGCCGCTTACAACGAAGAGCAGTGCCTCGCTCAGCGGATCGACAATCTGTTAAAGCTCAGTTATCCCCAAGATAAACTGACGATTCATATTGGTTCAGACGGTAGTACCGATCAGACCAACTCTATTTTAAGAGCCGTTGAAGCCGAACATTTTCAAGCGCATATCTTTGAACAAAACCGCGGTAAAATAAATGTACTGAATGACCTGGTTGATCAATCTGAAGATGAAATTTTGGTGATGTCTGATGCCAATACTGATTTTGCAGTTGATGCGATTGAAAACTTGGTGAGGCATTTTGATCGGCAAGAGGTCGGCGCGGTATGCGGAGAACTTCATTTAGTGGATTCGGAGTCTGCGGATAACAAAGATGGGATTTATTGGCGTTATGAGCAAATGCTGAAGTTTCATGAATCTCGTTTAGGTGGTTTACTGGGAGCCAATGGGGCGATTTATGCGATGGCTAAACGCTTCTATCAAGTTTTACCAGCGAACACTATTGTTGACGACTTCATGATTGTCATGAATGTCTCTAAGGCTGGTAAGCAGGTGATTTACGAGCCCAATGCGGTGGCTTATGAAGAGGTTGCGCCTTCTTTAAAGGAAGAAGAAAATCGCCGAATTCGGATTGGTACCGGTAATTATCAAGCTTTTAATCGTTGCTTATGGGCTTTAAATCCCTTACGAGGGGCTCGGTGTTTTACTTATTTTAGCCATAAAGTACTGCGTTGGTTTACGCCGCACTTTATGTTAATTGCTTTGGTGAGTAACTTACTGCTCATTGGTCAGCCACTTTATCTGTTGCTGCTAGTGTTGCAACTGTTCGTCTATACCGTCGCGGCATGGGGAAATAGCCGCAGTAAACAAGGCAAAAAGCTGCCCGGGAGCATTGCTTTTTTGACCTTTTTTGTGGCGATGAATACAGCTTTATTGAAAGGCTTTTATGCTTTCTTATTTAAAAATGTGCAAGGAACTTGGCAAAGGACGTCACGGTGATTATCTCTTTAATTTTGTTATTCATTTTACTTGCTGTAGCGGCGGTCTTGTTGATCATTCGTAAGAAGCAAATGCATCTGTGGTTAGCGCATTACCTAAAGCTTAAATTGAAGCCTAAGGCTCACTTTGAAGGGCCAACTCATATTTTATTTTGCTTTGTTGATCATTATGAGCCGCAATGGGGCAAAAATATCAGTTTAGAACAAGAGCGAGCCAGAGTTGACCGCTGGTTTCATGATTACCCAAAAGTGGCGGGTAAACATCAGGATGCAGACGGATGTCATCCAAAACATTCATTTTTCTATCCAGAAGAAGAATACCGTTTTGAACACTTAGCCAAAATAGCTGACTTATGCGCTCGGGGTTTTGGTGAGATTGAAGTTCATTTACATCACCATGATGATACCAGTGACAATTTGCGTAAAACACTGGAAGGATTTACCGAATTATTGCATCAACAGCATGGCGCATTTATGCGTAGTGAAGCGAGCGGAAAGCTTCAGTATGCCTTTATTCATGGGAATTGGTGTTTGGATAATTCTCATCCCGATGGCATTTTATGTGGTGTTGATGATGAATTAATCGTCCTTAAAGAAACCGGTTGTTTTGTTGACTATACCTTTCCTTCGGCACCGAGTGCTACGCAACCTGCGACGGTAAATTCTATTTATTATGCTAAGGATGATCCGCATGCTGCTAAATCGCATAATAAAGGCCAAATGGTGAAAGTGGGTGGCAAGATGTGGGGCGATTTGATGTTGATCAATGGCCCCTTGGATTTAAATTGGAAAGTGCGTAAAAAAGGTATTTTTCCGCAAATTGAAAATTCAGATATTCGGACGAGCATGAAACCGACCAAGGATCGAGTCGATTTATGGGTGAAGTCGAATATTCATGTTCAGGGACGGCCGGAATGGCGCTTTATTAAAATACATACTCACGGTACGCAAGAAGCCGATATGCCAACTTTACTTGGTCAGCCTTTTGATGAGATGTGTGATTACCTAGAGCAAGAATATAATGATGGCCATAACTATGTCTTGCATTATGTGTCGGCCCGCGAAATGTATAATATTGCCAAAGCGGCGGAAGCGGGTAAAACTGGCGATCCTCATCAGTATCGTGATTTCTTAGTTGCAGCGCCAAATTATAAGACCTTAGCAAGCAGCGGTGATAGCCTTGCTTAGGGCATTGTGTAAACAGTCTATAGTTAGATTTTTTAACTGTCGACGACGGCGCTGGAAGACTCCTCAAAATGGCTTATATGTGTTTAACTATCATCGTATTGGTGATGCTGCTGGCACCGACTTCGATCCGAACATATATAGCTGTACCGCCGAAGTATTTGAGCAGCAGTTGGTGTTTTTAAAAGCCAATTTCACCTTGATTTCGGAGGCGAATCTATTGGCTTTACTGGAAGATGACCAACCTCTGGACCGTGCTTACGCCTTGATTACTTTTGATGATGGTTATATCGACGCCTATCAATGTGCGTTTCCGATATTAAAAAAGCATCAGCTGTCGGCAGTATTTTTTGTGGTTACAGACTTTGCTGAAGGAAAGTCGATTGCTTGGTGGGATGAGATAGCTTGGTTGATTCGGCATACTAAACTATCGAGTATCAAGCTTGAACATTGGCGCAAGAAGGTGGATTTATCCAACGCAGACTTAAAACTTAATATCCGTAAGGTGCTCAAAGCCTTTAAAGAAGATAAACAGTTGCCTATGAGTGATAAATTGGCGCAGCTGCGTCAGTTATGTGGGGTGAAAGACATCCCTGAAGTGACTCTGTTCGCGAATTGGCAACAGTTGAAAGAAATGTCTGATGCGGGAATGAGTATTGGCTCACATACCATCGACCATCCTATTTTGGCTCACCTTAGCGACGAGCAACAAATGCGCCAATTGGCGGTATCAAAACAGCGTATAGCTGCGGCCACTGCTCACGACGTAAACTTAGTGGCTTATCCGGTGGGAAATAGTGGTAGTTTTAATGGTGTTTCCGAAACCTTGGCTCGAAATGTTCACTATAAAGCGGCCTTTTCATTTTATGGTGAGGCTAATTATTTCTTAAGTGAGAGTAATCGTTTTAATATTGATAGAATTTCCGTGGATGGCAATAAAGATGAAGCGGCCTTGAAGGCGCAAATTATGGCGCTATCGTCCAATACCTGAGTCAAGACTACCAGCTAGGGGATGCGAATGAAACGAAGTCTATTGGTTCCAATGATCGTCATATTGGCCGGTTTTTTTAAGGCCCAAGCCGCACCACTATGGCCTTGGCAAAATGCATCTATGGGGGAAGGGGCCCCGGCTTGGGCAACTACCGATATTGCTGCGGGGCAGATTTGGTACGTGGATATTAATGCACCAGAATCTGCGGAAACCGGGAGCCATGATCAGCCTTTTCATCGAATCGCTGCCGCCTTGAAAGTTGCGCGACCGGGCGATGAAATTTGGTTGGAGCCGGGGGTTTATCACGAGCAAGTGCGGATCCGTAAACCAAATATTACCCTGCGATCGAGTGTCTTACATCAGGCAAAAATTGAAGTTCCTTTTAACGAAAAAAAAATACAGCAAGCGATCCGTATCGATTTTACTGCGAAAGGTACGAGAGTTATTGGTCTAGATATCAGCGGTGGTTACTACTATGCGGTGTCTTTACATACTAAATGGAAAGGAGGACCTCATTCGGGAGTTTCTCAGGTCTTGTTATCGCAAAATCTGCTCCATGGTAGTGGCCGAGATCTACTCAAAATAAATCCTTATGTTTGGCAAGTGTTGATAGAACGGAATCAATTTTATCGTTCTGGCCAAAGAGATAATAGCAACGCCGAAGCAATTGATGCGGTGAATGCCAGTGAATTATGGATCCAGGATAATCTGATTAAGGGGATTGCCACCTCTGGTATTTATGTAAAAGGTGGTTCGCATGAGGTATTGATTCAGCGAAATTTGATTCGAAACGTTGGCTTAGCGGGCATTTTGGCTGGTTTTGATACCAGTCCACAGTTTTTTAATATGACTGATAATCCTAATATGTATGAGGCCAGACGGGTTCGTATTATTAATAATATTGTTGATGGAAGTCAGGGTGCGGGGATTGGGGCTTATTCAGCGGAACAAGTTGTGGTGGCTCATAATACGGTGCTTAATTCTGCAATACGTTACCATGCACCGATCTATTTTGGCTTGAGTTTTCAAGACCGAGAGTTAGATGCCAAACGTCCACCTAGCAAGGATATTTCGGTCTATAACAATATTTTTTCATCCTTGCGACGTGATGGCACCGTATTGGAGGTTCGTTATCTTGAAGATGACACATTAGGTGGCTTGTCGTCCTTACAAGGGTGGCCGAAGGCGAATAATAATCGCTATTTCTCGGCCTTTGGGCCTGCTAGTTTTACCGATATGCGACCTCATGCGAAACAGCGCTCATCGAATTTAAGTGAGTGGATGAAGTGGTGTGCTTGTGAGGCGGATACACAACTTATTGAAGTGACTCTAAGTTATCCAAATTATATGCCGCAGGGTGCTGATTTTCAGTTTACTTCAAAGGCCGAAAGTTTAGCGGTGGACTTCTATCAAAATAAACGTGTATCGACCACCTATGTAGGGGCGGTGATTCCTAATTGAGCTGTTTAACCAGTCAAGCCAGTAACAGAAGATGTATAAAATGAAAATTGTCCATGTGGTGAGTAGCCTCAATATGGGAGGTGCTGAGCGTTTAGTTGTGAATCTGTCAATTGAGCAGAAGAGGCTCGGACACCAAGTGACGGTGGTGTCTTTTGGGGCTAAATCTGACACCTACTACACGCTCCTACAAACACATGGTATTGCTGTGCAATTGGTGGGGGGAGGGCTGATTGCTCGATTCACTCAGTCACTCAAATTATTGCTGGCGGCCGATGCGATTAACATCCATTCGACGCCTATTGTGAGAGCGCTGGCACCACTTTTCCCAATGCTCTATTTTAAGAAAACGATTTTTATCGTGCATGGTGAAACGAGTCCTAAGCTACGCCTATTTAAACCCGCTATCTTATTCGCTTGTTTGTTTATAAAACATGTGGTTGCCGTTTCTGAATCGGCTAGGAGGTCTTTATATCGCCGTTTTGCGGTGAATACAGGGCGGGTTGGGATCATCGAAAATGGGGTTCAACTTGCAGCAACCTGCAAGCACGCACCTACTGGACCAGAGTTACCCTTGAAAGTTGGTGCGGTGGGGCGCTTGATCCCGCTGAAAAATTTTGAGTTACTGATTGAGAGTGTGGCGATTATCAATCAAACGGACTCAAGTCCTATCGAATTACATATTTTTGGGGATGGCCCAAGTTTAGAAGACTTAAAAACACTGGCTCGAGACCAAGGTGTTACGGTTAACTTTCACGGCATAGTGTTAGAGCAGGATGAAATTTACCGTCACATTGACCTGTTGGTGATTAGTTCAAATACTGAAGGGCTGCCAATGGTGTTAATTGAAGCCATGGCGCGAGGGATCCCGGCGATATCCACTCGTGTAGGTGCAATACCATCCGTGATTGTTGACCAGCAGAATGGTTGGCTAATTGATGTCGGTAATGCGCGACAGTTGCAACAGGCATTAGCTCAGGTTATTCACTCTCCAGGTTGCCTCTCTACGGTCGGTAGACAAGCCTATACGACCGTTGAGCATCAGTTTTCAATTGCTGCCGTGGCTGCAAAATATCAGTCTCTGTATTGAGTGCTTGCTTGTTGGCTGAGCATTTGTTGCAGTGTTCCGAGAGTGTCGCGGCAATCTGTCGCGTTGCATAAACTCGATCCGACCAAGATAGCCGATTCTCTATGGCCTGATAACGCAGCAAGTAGGTGATTTTGTTTTTGTTGCTTAAGGCTGCTGGTTAGGCCTCTGGCGCTTAAGTATGCATAAACTAACACCGCTGGCTGATTGTTTTTGGCTAAAAAGTAGATGCTATGGGTTTGTGCATCTCGTTTTTTAGTTTCTATTCTCATTCCGTCCGGAATGATGCTGTTGTTAAAGTAACTGGCCTTATTATCTAGGCCATAGCCGCTAAATGTAAAATACCACAACGATAGCTGATGATCGTTTTGTTCAATGAGCTGATAGCGCAGCTCGCTATACCTTGAGATCTGCAATGGACCGTGGGTATCAGATGCTCTCACTCGATTGCTTGAATTGAGCGTTTCTGCATCAAAAACTGGTAAATCTAAACTCAGTGGGGAGAGTAAAATTAAGGCGAACAGACTTGCGAATATTGGCTTTAAGGCAATATTTTTTTTGCTGCTTAATCGGTGGTGTTCGGTGGTATTAGCTTCTTTCTTGGCGAGAGAATTTCCAACATAGAAAATCATCAGTAAATAAGGGGCATACACATACCAGCCTAAATTATTGTGATCGCCAACAATCGAACTTTGCATGTTGGTTAAATGGCCGATAAAAATGATTGTGATAATTCGGATCCAGTTAACCAATAGCGCACCGGCCATTGTAATGATGAAAAACAGCAATATCCGGCGGGCTGAACGCAGATTAAAATAGACAAATAGTAGGCATAAAAACAAGGAGGTAATAAAATATCGAAGCCCACTACACCCGTTCGCTATCTCAAATTGACCCGAAGGAATGGAGACAATGTTGCCTTCAAAGTAGCTCGGTATACCAGTAAATGCCATGATGGTTTCGACTGCAGTGGTGGATAGCTGCTGCAAGGGGGGGGAGAGAAGTCCCCATATGGGCGTAATAAATAAAAATACTAAAGCGTATAAATAGAGGCCTTTATGGCTGACAAAAATGCTTAATAGCGCACTTAGTAAAACCAAGGGAAGCAAGGCTCGAACTGGCAGGCTAATTTGTCCAAGATATAAACAGAGCTCCACCATTAACAAAAATACTAAGATTAGGGTGAAGCCATTGGGCTTGCTGCGAAATTGCAACTGTTCTCGAATATCATATAGAACATAAAGCGCGACAAAGGGGATCAAAAATGCGTGTGAGTATGTTCCATCATCGAAACTATAACGCCAAATATCGAGTATCACAGGCCAGAACAAGAGGCTGACTATTACCGTAAGTGCTAATACAACAATACTCTCGACTACACCTTTCGAATGTTCTGGCGAGTTTTGGTGCGATGCCACCGGATTAACGGCCTTTACCAAATAAAATGATCTCTGCAGTTCTGACCAAAATCAAAAGGTCTAAAAGAAAGCTGCGATGCTTAATGTAATATAGATCGAATTTTAACTTCTCTAAGGCATCGGCTTCAGTACTACCATAAGGGTATTTAAGTTGTGCCCAACCAGTCAGCCCGGGTTTAACATTGTGTCGTTGGTTGTAATAAGGGATCGATAATACCAATTCCTTTACAAAGGCCGGCCGCTCAGGTCGTGGCCCAACAAAACCCATGTCACCAACAAGTACATTGTAGATTTGTGGTAATTCATCAACTCGATATTTTCGGATGAAGTTACCCACTCGGGTGACTCGGGGATCTTCTTTTTCAGCCCACTTTGCACCATCTTTCTCGGCATCAGTTCGCATACTACGAAACTTATAGATACTAAATGGCTTCCCGTTGAGCCCAATCCGCTCTTGTGAGTATAAGACTGGGGCTCTAAAGCCTTCTTCCAATTTTATCATTACCACTGTAATTAGCATTAAAGGCCAGGTTAGACTCAATACAATAAGCCCAAGGAAGGTATTGCAAATCCAGTCTAAAGAGCTACGTAAGTAGTTGGTCGAGTGAAAGCCATTACTGTATATCACCCAAGATGGGTAAATCAGGTTCACCGCAATTTGTCCTGATTCTCGCTCAATAAAGTCGATGATATCGGTAATTTCTACGCCACGCAGTTTACACAAGAAGAGGCTGTCTACAGGCAGATTGGCACGTCGTTCGTCGGCAGCAATAACAATTTCTTCAACGCCGTTCGCCAGCACAAAAGACTCCAGTGGGCGGTCTAGCTCAAGAATTGTTTCTCGCTTGATACCATCTTCTGAGTCACCAGGCATGCGGACAAATCCAGCCATTTCGAAGCTTACTCGGTCTGATTTGCGGCGCATTCGCTTTTCTATGATGCTGGCTCGCTCTCCGGCACCTAGCACCAAGATGCGCTTCCGCCCCATGTGTTCATATTGCATTTTAAGCGCAAAGTAACGAACCACCGTTAGTGCCATCATCACTGCTGCATACAGCAACTCTCTAAAGTTACCGGGTAATACTTCTAATGGGCTTACAACGTAAATAACCGAGGAAATAAAATAGCCGAGAGCAATACTCACCAACAAACGGCGAATCACGCCACGAAAAGTCTCGCGTATTTTTTGGTTGTATAAGCCAACCGAGAGGATCGATAGTTGAATCGGGAAAGTGAATGCCAGCAAATGCATCAGCAGAGTGCCTTCCCCGTATGGAGGGATATTCTCAAACCCGCTAAAACGCAATAATTCAACGCCCAACACAAATATGACGATGAGCACTAAAAATTCGGCAATAATAATGACTCTACTACCAGGATCTAGATTGTGAAACTTCGAACCAGCCACGCTTCTTCCTTGAAACCAATTAATTGATATTAATTTTAGACGAACAAGTATACCGAGATTAGCTCGTAGAGCTACAAAAATCCCCTGTATAGCAATTCAGATAGTTACTCATGAGTATGTTACTTTAGCGTTACAGTTGTTTTAATACCACGATAAATATCGATATATCAAAACTATTTAACTCAATAGATTTACAAGATGAGCGCTCGCGCACTATCATGGGAAAAAGGATTTATTCAATCAATGTTATTTGATGGACACTCAGCGTAATGGACAGTGCTATGAAAAAACTTAATAAAGTCGTTATCAAGTCGCTTGCGTTTATTGTGGTTGGTTTTTACCTATCTGCATGCTCAAGCTCTTTACCTAATTTACAAGAGGCTTCTGTAAAACCCTCTCTTACTCAAAATCCCGCGGAATATAAATATTTGATCGGTCCGGGCGACGAACTGAACATTTTTGTTTGGCGCAACCCCGAGATATCTGGAACCTTTTTTGTTCGCCCAGACGGCAAAGTGTCAGCGCCGCTGGTCGAAGACCTTGAGGTATCAGGTAAAACCACAACTGAGATGGCCCGTTTAGTCGAATCTGAACTGGCTGAGTATATCCGTGATCCAATTGTGACCGTGACCGTAGAAGGTTTTGTCGGTCCGTTCAGTGAACAAGTTCGGGTAATCGGCGAAGCCTCTGCTCCACAAGCGGTCAATTATCGAGAAGACATGACCTTACTGGATGTGATGATCCAAGTGGGCGGTTTAACTGAATTCGCTGACGGTGATAATGCTCGCTTGGTTCGAGTGGTCAGTGGAGAGCAACGATCTTACGGTATTTCGGTTGGTAAATTGATTCAAGATGGAGAAATAGACGCCAATGTCGATATTTTGCCTGGTGACATTATTATTATCCCAGAAGCATGGTTTTAGGCGGAGTAGCGGTTTAGATGCAGGAATTTATTGAGGACTTTTTGCAGTACCTGAGAGGGGTATGGCTGAAGCGACGTTATATTATTATTGCACTTTGGTTGCTTTGCCCTATTGGCTGGATTGTTGTGACCTTGTTGCCAAATCAGTATACGGCCGAAGCAAGAGTATATGCGGATACTCGCTCTTTGTTACAGCCACTGCTGAAAGGCTTAGCCTTGCAAACAGACCCTGCTCAAGAATTGCAAATGATGGTTAAAACTCTGTTGAGCAGAAGTAATTTGGAAAAAATTGTTCGCGCGAGTGACGCAGATTTAAGAGTGAACAATAAGCTTGAATATGAAGAGCTACTCGATGATTTAAAAGAAAAAATAATCATTGATAAGACAAAACGAGAAAACCTGTACACCATTAGTTTTGAAGCTGACTCCCCACAGTATGTGCGTGATGTAGTGCAAGCTGCCCTTGATGTATTTGTTGAAAATACTTTAGGTGAAAAACGTCAGGATACAGATACGGCGAATTCTTTTATTAATCAGCAAATTGAAGAGTATGAGACGCGCCTGATTGAAGCAGAGAAACGGCTCGCGGCTTTTAAGCAAGAGTACACAGCTTTTTTGCCCGGTAAAGAATCGACTTATTACAGTAATCTTGAAGGGGTAAAAAAGAAGCTTGAAGAAACTCGTTTACAGTTAAGCGAAGCAGAGACAAAGTTAACATCGGCTCGGGCTCAATTAGCTAGTGAAGAACGTTTAGCATCTCAACAAACCGCTAAGGTCAGAACTGAGTTCGATGACCGAATTGTCTCAATGCAAACCCGACTTGATGATATGTTGCTGCGTTATACGGACAACCATCCAGATGTTATCGAGGTTAAGCGACAAATTGCAGGCTTGCAGAAACAGAAAGATAGTGCTTTAACCGTTGCGCAGACGCCTGCCGCGATTGCCTCCGACTCGGTGATTTATCAGGATCTGAAAATTACCGTGAGCCAGTTGGAAAATGAAGTGGCTTCGCTGAATGTTCGTGAACAACGCTATAAAGACAATGTTTCTGATCTACAAGACCAGTTACGCCAGGTCCCTGATGTGGAAGCTAAACTCACCGGTTTGAATCGAAATTATGAGATTACTAAGTCGAAATATGAAGACTTGTTGTCTCGCCGAGAAAGTGCTCAGATTTCTGAGAGCGCGGGTAAGACCACCGACGATATTAAGTTTAGGGTGATTGACGCTCCAAGGGTGCCATTAGAGCCTTCTGGACCGAAGCGGCCACTGCTTATTATTGGAGTGCTGATTTTAGCTTTGGGTGCCGGTGTTGGTTTGTCTCTGGCATTTAGTCAGATTAATCCAGTGGTATCGAGTATTCAGCAGCTATATCAGCAAACCGGCTTTCCGGTGCTCGGGGTTGTGTCTGCCACCGACAGCTCTGGTTTGATTAAAGTCGAAAGGCAAAAAATGCGTATATTTGTATTTTCAAATATATTGTTATTGTGTTGTTTTGTTGGGTTTATGGTCATTAATTTACTTCCGGGCTTACACAATAAGCTTATTTCTATCTTGGGAGGCATTGGGATCTTATGAGTACCATAGAAAAAGCGATGGGTAAGTTGGCCAAACAAGCCCAACAAAATCAGCAGTCGAATAATGCTGCAGCTCCAGACTCTGTCGCGGATGTGAATCCGCCGAATCAAGAACCCAATGCAAGGCCTCGCGAAAAGGCTGTATTGCAAATTGACTCAAGTGTATTAAGAAACTTAGGGATGTTATCCGATGTTCGTTCTCGAGAGACTCGAATGCTTAGTGATGAATATCGAGGCGTTAAGCGTAAGTTATTGAAAAATGCATTTGATCCAAGTTTGATACCGCGTAATAAAAGTAATCTGATAATGGTCACCAGTGCCAACCCTGGCGAAGGGAAGACATTTACTTCGATTAATTTGGCACTTAGTTTAGCCTTGGAAAAAGATAAAACAGTACTACTGATTGACTCGGATGTATTGAAACCCACCGTGAGTAAAACCTTAGGGATTGGCCAACATATGGGCCTTATGGAATATTTACTCGGTGAGACGGATGATATTGCAGATGTCATTTATCATACCAATATCCCAAATTTACGGATTATGCCGGCAGGAATGCCTCATCACTTAAGTAACGAGTTGTTGGCAAGTGATAAAATGCGTGCTCTGACTGAAGAGTTAAATAGTCGTTATGCCGACCGAGTCGTGTTATTCGATAGTCCACCAATTCTTGGGGTGAATGAAACTGTGGTTCTGTCTAATTTTATTGGTCAGGCGGTGGTGGTGGTTGAACAAGACAAAACGAAGTTGGCCGCAATTAAGGCGGCTGTTTCCCAATTTAGTGAAGAATTGGCGATAGGTTATGTGTTGAATAAAGCAGTGCACGGTAAAACAGGAACTTACGGTTATGGCTACGGATATGGCTATGGATACGAGGAAGAACAAAGCGCTTAGCATCGTTGTTGCGCTGATAGTTGGTTTATCGATGTCGGTGTCGGCAGCAGATTTTAGCTTCCTTCCTAAGCTAAGTGCTGAGCTGGTTTATACCGACAATGTTGGTTTAACTGAAGATGCGACTCGATCAGGACAAATCGGTGTATTTACAGCGGGGCTCGAATCTGAATTTATTGGTCATGATGGTCGTTTGACGCTCGACTACCAAGCTGAGCAAATTTACAATTCAGACGATTCAGATAAGAATAAGCTGTATCATGATCTTATTTTTATGGCTGAAAAGAAAATCCGCAATACTGGTGTTACGGTCGGTCTTGTCTCAAAGATGTATATAATGCCTGCTAAGGTTAATGACAATGCGATAACTGATGTCGTGACTGGTGATTTAATACAAGGCAGTTCACATGAGCTTTCATTAGGATATAAATCTAACCCTCGTAAATGGATTGATTTGAACACGGCGGTGTTTTCTACTTTTAATCGTTATGAAGATGACCGCGGTAATAACAATGATTTAGAGGGAGCTTTGTTATTTAAGAATGGACAGAAAGTAAAGAACGTTACTTGGCTTGTTGAATCCGCTTATTCGAAGCGTGAGGCTCGCGCTAATTCTGCTGCAACCGAAACTCTGAAATATAAAATCGAACTAGGTCTTCCACCACGCTCGGGATTTAGTCCTTTTCTACGTTATTATGCCGAAAGCTACCTCGAAGGTGTGAATGCCTCATCTACGGTCGGGGAGTCTGAAAGTTGGGGACCCGCGCTTCGTTATTTTCGAACTCAATTAAGCTATCTCGAAGTGAGCTATAATTTTTCTTTAGAGCGAGAAAAGAATGATGACTATATCGGCGCAGCGCTGAATCTTCAGCCAAATCGCAGAACCAAGTTGCTATTTGAGTATGGCCAACGGTTTTATGGTGATGCTTATAACTTTACCTTTTCGCATGAACGCAGACGGATTAAAACCGATATTTCTTACATAGAAGAACCCACTAGTTTTGACCGGCGGTTTTTTGTTGAAGGGGATATTCTTGCAGAGCAAAAATTAAATAAGACTTTACGCTGGAATAGTGCTTTGGACTTACGTCGTAGTGGCATCGATTTTGAAATTCGCCACCAAGATCGAACCAGTTTGACTGAGCTTACTGATTTTATTCAGGATAAAACTTACGGTGTCGGCTTAGGTTTAGATCACAAGTTAACTCGTCAGCTTCGAGCGGCTTTTAAAGTTGATTATGATTACTATCGCTTTGAGCGAATCAGTAAAGGTAAGCAAGTCGATAAATATAGCCGTTATAATTTGTCGCTCACTCAAGATCTGATCGAAGGTTTTTCTCTAATTTATCGTTATCAATTCACTCGTCGTAGCTCTAGTATTGAGGGCCGTGACTATAATGAAAATCGCGTTTCAATTAACGCTACTAAGCAGTTTTAAATATGTATGAATCTTTTTTTGGTTTAAGCGATAAACCTTTTAAGCTAAGCCCTGATCCTAAATTCTTTTTTGCGAGCCCTCATCATGACCGCGCGATCTCTTATCTGCGTTATGGGCTATCACAAGGCGAGGGTTTCATTGTGGTGACGGGCCCGATTGGTACCGGTAAAACCACCATTGCTCGTAGTTTACTGGCCTCGGTTGATGAATCGATCGTCGCTGCGCAGATTGCTACAACCCGACTCAGTCCAGATGAGTTAGTCCGCTTAGTCGCGGCTCAGTTCTCCATTGAAGTCGAAAGCTTAAATAAAGCCGAAATTTTAAAACGCTTTGAGCAGTATCTACTGAGCTTGCATCGGCAAGGGAAGCGCGCGTTATTGGTAGTCGATGAAGCGCAGAACTTACCAGCAGAAACCGTTGAAGAGTTGCGGATGCTGTCTAATTTTCAATTAGATGATAAACCCTTGTTTCAGAGTTTTTTGCTTGGGCAAGAAGAGTTAAAACCAATTATTGAATTACCCGAAATGGAACAGTTTCGGCAACGGATCATTGCTTCTTGCCATTTACAGGCCTTTGATGCCGAACAAACTCAGGGATATATTTTACACCGACTCAAACAAGTGGGTTGGCAACAAAACCCACAATTAGATGACGATATTTTTGTTCAGATTGCCGACTTTACCAAAGGTATTCCTCGGAAGATCAATATTTTTGCCGACCGCTTATTTTTATACGCATTTTTGGAAGATTTGCATACCATTGGTTCCAAGGATGTGGCTGCAGTCATTGAAGAAATGGGCGGCGAATTGTCTGGATCGCTTCAGGGCACGCCACCTCAGCAAGCAAGTGTGAATATTGATCAAGTTCTAGGTCGCCAATATAGCGATGGCTTAACTTCTCCCGATGTGTCAGTGATGGCCGTTGGTGAGCAACAGATGAAAGCGAATCTATTAGATGTGTCTAGTTATCTGGAAGAAGTGGTGCTGAGAAAGATTAAAATTATCCGTTACTTAGACAAAATGATAGAGAAAAAACGCAAAGAAATTGTTGAGTTAGGAGAAAGTCGCTAATTTGACTTTCCCTTTATGGAGTGGTGCTTCTCGCGTCGGCTATTTAGCTGTGAATGAAGGATCGCTATTGGCGAGCGGCCCAATCTTGCTTTGAGGCTCTATCTTGCGTTGAAATGAAGGCCAATGTGAGCGTTGATTTGCTCACAGGATGTTGTAGGGAGTATGAGGGCTCGTAATGGCAGAGCTTGATGTGTAAGTCCTGCAAAGCCGCAATGGAGAGTAAACCATTATTCAATTCACTTTAGTCTGGTATGGCTAAGTAGATATTTGGCTTAAAGCTTTTGACGCGTTGTTTTGCGGAATGAGTTGTCCCCATTATGCCACATCGCGTTCGCTGCGATTAAAAGGTTTTCATCTCGAACCTAAAATGACCACCCAGTATAACTGCCCTGAGGGCTAAGATGGATGACTTAGATTGAGTATAATTGTAGGCCTATTCGGATATAGCTTAGCTGCAATAATTTATTTGTTGTTTAGCTTGTTATTGTTGACGACCAAGCAGAGTGGTTTTCAGCGGCAAGCTTTAAGTTTAGCGGTGTTTTTTACTTTTATTTGGGCCGTTCTTGGTGCCGCCCAAATGCGCTTTTCATTTGCCTTAGGTTATTTTTATTCTTTGGAAAGCTTGCGTAACGGGCTATGGATGTTGCTGTTATACGCAACCATTGCGCCGCGCTTTAGTTTTGGTAATTTGTTGCAAGGTTCTTGGCGCCGTAAAGGCGTATTGCTTGGTCTATTGGTGATTGCCTTATTACAGTTGTTGGCTGCTATTTTTCATGTCCCACTGAATCAGTTTTGGCTGATTAGCCAATTGTCACAGGCAGTGGTGGGTCTATGGCTAATTGAGCAGTTGTATCGACGTATCGATGTCACGGCTCGGCCAACCATTAAACCGATGTGTTTAGGTTTGGGAAGCATGTTTGCTTTCGATTTTTCACTGTATGCTAATGCGTTAATCACCTCAGGTATTTCTTTTGATTTTTGGGTCTTACGTGGCTTAGTGGCAATTTTGGCCGCCCCTTTGGTATTGCTAAGTGCGCGTCGGGTCAAGCGTTGGTCGACTAAAATTTATGTCTCACGAGATGTGATTTATCACAGCACTCTACTGTTAGTTGCAGGGGCTTACCTGCTAATGATGGCGCTGGTTGGCTATTACCTCCGTTATGAGGGAGGAGACTGGGGAAGTATTGCCCAGAATGGTTTTTTTGCCTTAAGCGTGCTGGTACTGGTGAGTTTATTTTTATCGGAAAAGTTGCGTAAGCAGCTTAAGGTTCAGATCACAAAGCACTTCTTCGCCAATAAATATGAGTATCGTGAAGAATGGATGAAGTTTGCTGCGGTGTTAGAAGATGACGGTATCTCGCCCTATGCGATTGCGCTTAAAGCGATTAACCAGCCCTTCGATTGTCATTTTGCTAGCTTAGCCATCGTGGAAAATGGGCGATTTATAGTCAAGGCTAGTTATAATCTAAGAGAAGATGATTCACAGATTATGGCTTGTTTGGAACACCTTGGTATGGCAGCTATCGAGCATCAATGGATCGTTGATATTGCGGAATTAAAAGCTGATCCTAGTGTCGTTCCATTTAAGGTTTCGACTCTGGATTTGCAGCAAATTACTAAATTTGCCTATGTTATTCCAACCAGTACTGCTGCCGGATTTAAGGGGGCAATCTTGTTATCTCCGCCCACTTCGATCCATAGTGTAAACTGGGAAGATCGCGACTTAATGCGTGCCATTAGCCGCCAGTTAGCGGTGTATTTGAATCTTCATCGTTCCAACTTAGCGTTGGCAGAAAGTCAGCAATTCGACACCTTTAACCGGATGTCGGCCTACCTGGTACATGATTTAAAGAACGTATTAGCGCAGCTGCAATTGTTATCAAAAAATGCCATTAAGCATAAACATAATCCTGAATTTATCGACGATGCCTTTGACACGGTCGATTCGGCTGCCAGTCGCTTAAGAAAGGTGGTTGCGCATTTAAGTAATAAACAACGTATTGATACTGTGGTTGCACCATTTAATCTGCTTCGGGCATTGCAGCAAGTTTTAAAGGTTAAGGTGAGTAACCTACCAGCACCGGAGTTGGATTATCAAATTGGATCCGATTTTGAATTGGTTGGAGATCAAGAACGCTTCATTAACGTACTCTCACATTTGGTTCAAAACGCCCAAGATGCCAGTGATGAGAGTGGTCAGGTCTTGCTTCGCGCATCTTTGCAAGCGCAAACTTGTTTGGTCGAAGTTGAAGATAAAGGCGTAGGTATGAGTGTTGATTTTATTGACAATCGCTTGTTTAAACCCTTTGATACAACTAAGGGAAATGCTGGTATGGGGGTGGGCGCTTACGATGCCAAACGTTTCGTCGAAGAGTTGGGTGGACATATCCAAGTGATAAGTAAACAGGGCGAAGGTAGCTTATTTAAGCTATTTTTACCGATTCACAAGATTTAACTAAGTCTGCGGGCTTACTAATAAGTAAATGGATGAGATGACATGGAAACGCTATTAGTCGTAGAAGATGACCCTGGTATTCAGAAGCAATTGAAGTGGAGCTTTAGTGATTATCAAGTGGTGATAGCTGGTGATCGTCATCAGGCCATTACCGCACTTAGGCGCTATGAGCCTAAAGTGGTCACGTTAGATTTAGGTTTACCACCGGATGAAGCCAATGCCAGTGAAGGTTTAGCAACCTTGAAAGAAATGCTGGAGCTTAATCCTAAGCTTAAGGTTATTGTGATTACAGGGAATGAAGATAAAGACAATGCCTTAAAGGCAATCGCGATGGGGGCTCATGATTTTTATCATAAACCGATTGACGATGACACGCTGTCGGTGATTATTGCCCGAGCCCTGTGGGTGGCAAACATTGAGCTTGAAAATGAAACCTTGCGAGGCGCATCGCTGGATAGTAATGGCTTCTTAGGTAATTCCCCTCAAGTGCAAAAAGTGTGTCGGATGGTGGAACGGATTGCGCCAACGGAAGTCACCACGCTGCTATTAGGGGAGAGCGGCACTGGTAAAGAGGTCTTGGCTAGGGCGATTCATCAGCAAAGCCCCCGTAAAGAGAAGCCCTTTATTGCGATAAACTGTGCCTCGATCCCTGAAAACTTGTTGGAAAGTGAGCTATTTGGTTTTGAGAAAGGTGCCTTTACTGGAGCTCATAAAACCACTGAAGGGAAGATTGAATGTGCCAATGGTGGCACCTTATTCCTTGACGAGATTGGTGATATGCCTTATCCACTACAAGCGAAAATATTACGTTTTTTGCAAGAGAAAGTGGTTGAGCGTGTTGGTGGGCGTAAAGAAATTCCTGTGGATGTGAAAATCGTTTGCGCGACTCACCAAAACTTATCGCAAATGGTAGAACAAAAAGAGTTTCGTGAAGATTTGTTTTATCGGATCAGCGAAATAACCATTAATATTCCACCTTTGCGGGAACGCGGTGAAGATGTGATTCTGCTGGCGCGCGCTTTCTTGCAAAACTACAACAAGCAGATGCAGCGAAACATTAATAATTTTAGTGACGATGCCATCGCCGCTCTCAGTCATCATCGCTGGCCCGGCAATATTCGTGAGTTGCAAAATAAAATTAAATCAGCAGTGATCATGGCTGATAACAAGCAAATTACTGCTGAGGATTTGGCCTTATCGGTGGGTGATGAAGAGGAGATGAAGCTGGCTTTAAACCTACGCCATGTTCGAGAAGCAGCAGAGAAATTGGCGATTAATAAGGCTTTGGCCTTAAGTGATGGCAATGTCTCAAATACTGCTAGTTTATTAGGCGTGACACGACCTACCTTATATTCTTTATTTGAAAAACACGGTTTAAAAACAGATTAACTCGGGTGAATTATTTTGCCCGTAATTCCCTACCGCCGACGAAAGGGTTTGGCAGAAAGAGATGAGGAATATGATGGATAATTCACAAACAGAGATGAATATTTTGGTGACCCCTGAGATGGCTAACTTTTCAGGAAAGATGCATGGCGGGTCAATGTTAAAAAAGTTGGATGAAGTGGCTTATACCACCGCGATCCAGTATTGCGGGCATTACGCAGTGACCTTGTCGGTGGACCAGGTGTTATTTAAGAATCCGGTAGAGATTGGCGAGTTTGTCACTTTTTTAGCCTCTGTTAACTATACCGGCCGAACCTCGATGGAGATCGGGATTAAGGTGATAGCCAAAAATCTGAAAGAACAAACCGTGCGGCATACTCATTCGTGCTTCTTCACCATGGTGGCTGTCGATGATAAAGGCCATTCGATTAACGTTCCGCCACTCGAACCACGCACTGAAGTGGCTAAACGTCGCTTTAACGATGCCTTACGCCGGCGACAGCGGCGCATGGAATAATCACTGAGTAATAATAGGGCCTGCATTTGCAGGCCTGTTTGATTAATAGCCATTGATGCGATCGAAGTATTCGGGTAAAAACAGCGATATCTGTGGGATGTAGGTAATCAGCATTAAAAATAGCA
Source organism: Agarivorans sp. QJM3NY_29 (assembly GCF_050870835.2). Lineage (NCBI taxonomy): Bacteria > Pseudomonadati > Pseudomonadota > Gammaproteobacteria > Alteromonadales > Alteromonadaceae > Agarivorans > Agarivorans sp. QJM3NY_29. The sequence goes on from NZ_CP194036.2 coordinate 785,095, forward strand.
GCAGTAAGCTTAACCAAGGCAGACAGGCCTTAATCACCCAGCCCATGCTTTTACCGGTAATTCCAGCAGTGACAAACAGATTGAGTCCTACCGGTGGCGTGAGCATGCCGATTTCCATATTGACCACCATAATGATGCCCAGATGGATTGGGTCGATCCCCAGTTGAGTGGCGATTGGGAACAAGATCGGAGCCATAATTAGCAAGATGGCCGAAGGTTCCATAAAGTTGCCAGCGATCAGTAACAGAATGTTCACTACCACTAAAAATGCCCAGGGTTGTAAGCCATAAGCGACGATCGATTCGGCGATCATATGCGGAATGCGCTCGGTAGTAAGCACATGCGCAAACAACATCGCATTGGCAATGATGAATAACAACATGATGCTTACTTTAGCTGCGTCCTTGAGCACGTGGCGAACCTCTTGATTGTTCACCGATTTGAAGATGCTGATTGGCAATAACCAAACATTGCGAGCGATCGCTTTAGACAGGCTCTCCCCTTGGTTTCGCCAGGCCTGACCTTTGAGCGGCCCAATATCACGATAGCCATAAACCGAGACTAAGAAGGCGTAGACTGCCGCGACCGATGCCGCTTCGGTGGGGCTGGCGATACCGCCATAAATGGACCCCAGCACGATGACTATCAGCATTAAACCGCCAGTGGCTTTGAGCGCCGATATCCCCCATTGGCGACAGCCGGGATAGGGCTGCGCCGGAAGATTTTTGATCCTTGCAACTACGTATATGGCGAGCATTAAGATACTGCCCATCATGAGCCCAGGGATGAAGCCAGCCATAAACATGCGTGACGCCGAGACCTCGGTGGCGGCAGCATAGACCAGCATGACAATCGAGGGGGGGATTAAAATACCCAAGGTACCGGCATTAGCGATAACACCTGCCGCGAGGGACTCAGGATAGCCAGAGCGTACCATGCCAGCAATCACGATGGAGCCAATCGCTGCCACGGTGGCGGGACTGGAGCCCGATACCGCGGCAAATAACATACAGGCCAACACCGAAGCCATGGCCAGTCCACCACGAATATGGCCGACACTGTCCATCGCAAAGTTAATCAGCCGTCGCGCCACTCCCCCAGTTGAGAGAAATGCCGATGACAAAATGAAGAAGGGGATCGCAAGCAGCGTATAGTGCTCCGAGGTTGCTTCAAATAGCTTTAGAGCGACTGATGCCAAGGAGTCATTGGAAAACAGTAAAATGGTGGTCATACTGGCAAAACCTAAGGCGACCGCGATGGGCATACCAATGATCATGCAAATAAACAGTAAGATAAAAAGAGTGAAGGTGGTCATGGTCAGATCCTTTGCCGGTAATGCTTATTGTTTTTCTATTTCGTCAGCTAAGTGCATGCTGTCTTTGGCTTCGTCTGCGAGGTGGAAACCATCCTGTTGATTGGTGATGACCTTCCAACCTACCTCTAAAAATCGAACCACTAACAACACAAAACCGATGAATAACACACTCATGGTTTTCCATTTTTCAATCGGTAAATCTTCCATTTCAATGCCGATCCGCTGCAGTTTGCTTAGGTATACCCAAGAGCCATACATAAATAGGCTGCAATAGAATAAACATAGAGCTAAGGCCAATAGCGTGAGTAGTTTACGTTGGGTGGGCGGAAGAATCCTGACAAAGGCATCGACCCCAATATGGGCGCCTTCTCTGACTCCCCAGCTAGCACCGAGTAGGACCAGCCAAGCGGAGCAATAGAGAGTGACCTCTTGTACCCAGTGGATCCCAGAGTTAAATACAAAGCGCATGATCACTTCGATAAATACCAGTAGCGTCATGGAGACCAACAGTAGGGCGATGAAGTTTTCTTCGAAACGCCGGAACCAAGTTACAAATTTCATGCTATGTCCTTATGAGCAAAACCGCTTGGGGACTTGCGCAGAGTGAGGGGCCTCTGCGCAAGTCAGCGTTTATTGGTTGGCAGCCGCCGCTGCTTCGATAATATTTTTACCGATTTCAGTTTCAAATTGTCGCCATACTGGCTTCATTGCCTCGACCCATTGTTGGCGCTGCTGAGGAGTGAGAGAGATAACTTGTGAGCGTTTTGAAGCGATAATATGGGCTTTATCCTGTTCGGCTTTGTCGGCAGCAATCTGGTTTCCCATGGCGACAGCTTCGTTTAAGGCCGCTTTTAATTCAGTACGGATATCATCGGGCAGCCCGTACCAGAAATCGGCGGAGGTGACGATGAGGTAATCCAATACGCCATGGTTGGATTCAGTAATGCTGTTTTGTACTTCAAAAAATTTCTTCGAATAAATATTGGACCAGGTGTTTTCTTGGCCATCGATGGCGCGAGTTTGCAACAGGGTAAATACTTCCGAGAAGGGTTTTTTCAAGGGAACCGCGTCCACAGCTTCAAACTGTGCGGCTAATACGTCTGAAGACATGATGCGAAACTTCTTACCTTTGACATCCGCTGGTGTATACAGTGGTTCATTGGCCGATAATTGTTTCATACCGTTATGTAGATAGCCTAGACCGACTAGGCCCTTGCTTTCGAGAGAACCTAATAGCTCTTGGCCAGCATCACTGGCTTGAAATCGCTCAACCGCAGCCATATCTTTGAATAAGAAAGGAAGATCAAATACTTGCAACTTCTTCGTGTATTTTTTGAATTTAGATAGCGAAGGCGCAATGAATTCGATGTCACCTAAAAGCAGCGCTTCTAGCTCCTTACCGTCCCCATAAAGTTGCGAGTTGGGGTAGACTTTTACTTCTACTTTACCGGGTAAACGTTGTTCAGCGAGTTGTTTAAATTTAAGTGCCATTTGCCCTTTGGGAGTGTTTTCTGCAACCACATGAGAAAACTTAAGTTCAATCGGGGCGGCATGGATTGCTGATGCAAACGCCAAGCTTAGGGCGGTGAGTGTGCTTGCCAATCGTTTCATATTATTCTTCCTTGTAATGGCTTATGTAGGGATTACGCGATAGCTAACAGCAAGCTTTAAGCCAACAATGAACTACATTATTTAACTATTTGTTTACAATGGCTTATTGGTTTTTTCATGAGCGGTGAAGAAAAGGGATGGGTTATGAACGGGGGGGATCCCCCCCTTTGCTGATGATGAAATGGGGGGATTTCCCCCCTTAATCTAAATTGACGTGTTTATAATCATCCTTTTCTAATTGGTATTTTTTCATTTTTTCGTAAAGGGTTTTACGGCCGATCTGTAACTCTTCTTGAACCGCCTTTAAATGGCCTTGATGGCGATGTAGGGCATCTTGTAAGAGGGTTCTCTCGAATCGGTATAGTTGCTCCGCTAGGTTTAAAGACCGTTGTTGAGACTGGGTATTAAAGGCAACGTCTTCGCCCATTAATACCCAGCGTTCGGCCAAATTACGTAGCTCTCTAACGTTGCCGGGCCATTCTTGTGCCATGAGTTCGGCGAGGCGCTGCGGACTCACCTTGGGGCTGCTGAGTTGATAGCGAGCGGAAGCCACCCGTAAAAAATTCTCTAACAGTAGGGCGATGTCTTCGCTACGTTCGCGTAGCGGGGGAATATGCACTTCGACGACGTTGAGTCGATAATAGAGGTCACTGCGAAATTCACCTTGTTCACCGAGTGCTTTCAAATCGCTTTTGGTGGCGGCAATCACCCGCAGATCAAGTTGTACTGCTTGATTACTGCCCAAAGGTTCAACACTACGTTCTTCTAAAACTCTGAGTAATTTTATTTGTAAAGCCATCGGCATACTTTCGATTTCATCGAGAAATAGCGTGCCATGATTGGCGTAGGCAATTTTACCGATGCGTTTTTTCTGGGCGCCGGTAAACGCGCCTGCTTCGTGGCCAAATAATTCACTTTCTATCATGTTTTCCGGCACCGCACCGCAGTTGATGGCAACAAAAGGATGGTTGGCGCGTACACTGTGATCATGCAGAAAACGAGCGACCAGCTCTTTGCCGGTTCCTGTCTCCCCATTGATCAACACATCTGCCGGGGTATCCTTAACATGGCTTAAAATTTTGCGCAGTCGCATAATTGCTGGGGTACTGCCAAGTAGTCGTGGTCCAGGGCCACTTTGGGCGTCTAGCTCCGCTTTTAGCTCTCGATTTTCTAGGGTGAGTTGCCTTTTCTCTTGGGCGCGTTGTAGAACTTCGAGTAGGTGGCTGGTGGAAAAAGGCTTCTCAAGAAAATCGTAGGCACCATCACGGATGGCTTTAATTGCCATCGAAATATCACCATGGCCAGTGAGTAGAATAATCGGCAGATCGGGATCGATCTGCTGTGCCTGTTGCATCATTTCTAAGCCGCTGATCCCCGGCATGTTGATATCTGAGATAATCACGCCGGGCCAATCCTGTTTGAGTTGGCTGAGCGCTTGCTCGGCACTGCTAAAGGTTTCACAGTGGATCTCCTCCAGCGCTAAGGTCTGCGCCAAAGAGCGTAGAATATCTGGGTCGTCGTCGATGATGATTACCGGTGTTTGCACTGTTACCTCTTAACTATTGATAGCTTGGACAGGGGGACTCGCTGAGCGGAGTCGGATTTCAAATTCGGGGCCAATGTCGCCATGATTACCAACCACTAACTCACCATCGAAGGTTTCCACCAGTCGTTTAGAAATCGCCATGCCTAAACCTAAACCTTGTTTCTTGGTGGTAAAGAAGGGTTCAAAGATACGTTGCAACTGTTCTTCACTGAGCTGCGGCCCATTATCCCAGATGGCAATGCACTGCCAATCGTCGTGTTGGTATTGGCGGATCCCAAGGCGAGCATCGGCTTGTTGCTCTAAGGCGTCGATGGCATTGTTAATCAAGTTAATCAGCACTTGTTCCAGTTGAATGGCGTCGGCCTTAACCCATTGCTCCTCTAAGCCGGAGAATTCGATTTTTATCTCATGTTTCACAATTCTATTGGCTAAGATCGCGAGCGCCGCGTTGATTGAACTTGAACTCGAAACACAAGCGATTTGGCCGCTAGATTTGCGAGAGAAAATTTTAAACTTGGCGATCATCTTGCTCATCTTCAAGCAGAGTTTAAGAATGTCTTGCAAGTTATGAGTGACTTGCTGATATTGTTGCTTTTGCTGAAAGCGTAGTGCGTTTTCGGCGTAGTTTTGCAATGCAGTCAAGGGTTGATTCAGTTCATGGTTGATCCCTGCGGATAACTCTCCTAGGGTGGCTAATTTGGCTGCTTGCACGAGTTCATCCTCGGTCTTCTTCAAGGTGCTAGCGGTTCGTTGGTAATCATTCAGCGCTTGTTGTAACTGTTGGTTGCTGATGGTGAGTTGGGCGGTGCGTTGCGCTACGCGACTCTCTAGTTGTTGGTTGATTTGGTCTTGTAATTGGCGCGCTGACTGTAATTGTCGCCAGTAGAAATACAATAAAACTAAGCCTAAATAACACAGCGAACTGAGCAACATAGCCTTAGCAATCGCTTGCATATAGCCTTGGTCTGGCGATAGGGCATAGAGGCGCCAGCCGGTGTTCGCTAAGATCCGGCGGGTGTAGATGTAGTCTTGGCTTTGGTCTCGGAAATTCGGTAAGGTTATTTCATTGTCACGCTTTTTTTGGGCCATGTTAAGCAGTAAATGTTCACCATATTGCTTTGAGTTGATTAACTGTTGGCGTTGTATTTCAGATAAAGGTTTAATGCTTTTATATAGCCAATGTGACTGTGATGCGTAAAATACCACGCCGTGTTTATCGGTAAGCAAATATTCAAAGCGAGGGTCTCGCCAACTCTTATCGATCACATTTAAGGCAACTTTGACCACCAATACTCCAATCACTCGTTGCTGCTGGAGTACTGGCGCAGAAAAGTAATAACCGCGTAATCCTGAACGAGAACCCAAGGCGAAGTATTGTGCATTTTTTCCTTGCATGGCCGTTTGAAAATAAGGGCGATAACTGTAATTACTATCGATGAAGGTTCGACTGCTTTGCCAATTACTGGACGCAATGGCAGTGCCGTAAGCGTTGAGTAAATAAGTGACATCGCTGCCTTGCAGTTGATTAATTTTTTGTAAATACAGATTTAATGCATGGCGCTGGGCGTCATTGTCTTGGTCATTTAAGGTCGCGAACAGCGGCTGTTGTACTGCCAGTACTTTTGGAAAATTGCGAAAGCGATCCAGTTCATGCTGAATACTCAGCTGCAGACGATAACTCTCTTCTGAGAGTTGGGCTTGTCGTTGCTGCTGATCTTGATATTGCGCCGCGGTGCCAGTGATGAGCATTAGTATCAGCCAAGCGAGAATTAATAGTAGTTTTTGGCTGTTGGTCATGTTGTTGCTCAGCTGTTGTTCCATCGCAAGCCCTGTCAATGTTTCAATGTTGCTAGTTTATTGATTTTTTGTAAGCAATGCTGGTTGCTTAGTCACATAGTGGACATGCTTCACGGTGCGGTGATCTTATATTTCCTAAAGTTATAAAGAATCCCTTTTTATTCTTTATTGTCTGGACTCTGGCGTGGTTAAACTAGCAGCAATTGTGATTTAGGGTGTGAAAAAATGCTGTTAAAGGAACTTTCGTCATTGGCCAGCCCACTGTCTGAACAACAGGTGAGTTTGTTACAACAAGCAACGGCTGAACTATCGGCTACTCAGTTAGCTTGGGTCAGTGGGTATTTAGCGGGAATTGGTCAGAATTCTGGACAATTGGTACCCCAAGCGGTAGCGCACGCAGCGGCTAAGTTAACCATTCTTTATGCCTCTCAAACGGGGAATGCTAAGGGCGTTGCGGAAGAATTGTTGAGCGCGGCGCAGGCCAAGGGCATCAATGCAGAGTTAGTCAATGTTGCCGACTATAAAACCAAGAGTTTGAAGACCGAAAGCCATTTGTTGCTGGTGAGTAGCACTAACGGGGAAGGCGAGCCACCCGATGACGCGATTGAATTCCATGAGTTTTTGGTTTCAAAGAAAGCGCCTAAGTTAGCGCAGTTGAAATACGGTGTATTGGCCTTAGGTGATTCAAGCTACGAGTTTTTCTGCCAAACCGGTAAGGATTTTGATGAACGCTTAGCCGCCTTAGGCGCTGAACGTCTTTGTGAGCGAGTCGACTGTGATGTTGACTACGATAAAGACGCACAAGCTTGGACGGAGCAAGCGTTAGCGCAAGTACAGCAAACCTTGCAAAGCGCGCCCAGTAGCGCGACAGCAAATTTGGCAGCTAGTACGCCAAGCAGTCGTCAATATAATAAGAAAACCCCCTATACAGCCGAGCTGTTGGTTAGCCAAAAAATTACCGGTCGTGATTCGGCTAAAGATGTTCGCCATGTCGAAATTGATCTCGCAGAATCAGGCTTACAATATCAGGCCGGTGATGCCCTTGGAGTATGGTTTGAAAATGACCCTCAGTTGGTGGAGCAAATTCTCACGCGCTTAGCTTTGAGTGCCGATGAGGAGGTCACGATCGATGGGCAGCCGCTTGGTCTGGCAAAGGCCCTCACTAGCAAGTTAGAAATCACTCAAACCAGCGGTGCCTTTGTCGAAGCCTGGGCGAGTTGGTCGCAGAGCAAAAAATTACAGGCACTGGTGGCCGATAAAAACAAACTGCGGGAGTATGCTGCGAGTCATCAGGTAATCGACGTATTACTTGAGAAAAAAGCTAACGTGACTGCGCAGCAGTTGGTGGATGGATTGCGTCATTTAACCCCTCGCTTATATTCGATTGCTTCCAGCCAAGCGGAAGTTGAGGAAGAAGTCCATCTCACCGTGGGAGTCGTGAATTACCAACAGGGTGAGCAGCAACGTTTTGGCGGTGCTTCAGGATTTTTTGCGCGCGCTGAAGAGGGCGCTGCGGTCAAAGTTTTTGTGGAGCATAATGATAACTTCCGTTTACCCAGCCAGCCCGATACGCCAGTGATTATGGTTGGTCCGGGAACCGGCATCGCGCCATTCAGGGCCTTCTTACAGCAGCGTGATGCCAGTGATGCTGAAGGTAAAAACTGGTTGTTTTTTGGCGACCAAACCTTTACTCAGGACTTTTTGTACCAAACCGAGTGGCAGGGCTATCTTAAATCCGGTTTGCTCACCAAGTTGGATGTGGCCTTCTCGCGCGATCAAGCGGAAAAAATCTATGTGCAAGATCGCCTCAAAGAGAATGCCGCTGAAGTTTATCAATGGTTGGAATCCGGGGCTCACTTCTACGTGTGCGGGGATGCCAATCGAATGGCGAAAGATGTGCACCAAGCGCTGATCGAGATTATTGCTGAGCAGGGAGCGAAAAGCCCTGAGCAAGCGGAAGAGTATTTAAAACAGTTACGTAGTGCCAAGCGTTATCAGAAGGATGTTTACTAATGAGTGATAATTTAATTGTTGAAGGCAAATTGTCGGATAACGAGCGCCTGAAACGAGAAAGTAACTTCCTGCGTGGCACCATTGAAGCCGATCTGCAGGATCGGATCAGCGGTGGTTTTAGCGCCGATAACTTTCAGCTAATTCGTTTTCATGGCATGTATCAGCAAGATGATCGGGATATTCGAGCGGAACGAACCAAGCAAAAATTAGAGCCGCTACATAACGTGATGTTGCGGGCGCGGATGCCGGGCGGGATTATTCAGCCCAAGCAATGGTTGGCCATCGACAAATTTGCCAGCGAAAAAACTATGTATGGCAGCATTCGTTTAACCACCCGTCAAACTTTCCAGTTTCACGGTGTGTTAAAACCAAATATTAAGTTGATGCATCAAACTTTGGATAGTATTGGTATTGATTCGATTGCCACCGCTGGCGACGTTAACCGCAACGTCTTGTGTACCAGTAATCCGGTTGAATCAGAATTGCATCAGCAGGCTTACCTGTGGGCCACTAAGATTAGTGAACACTTACTGCCGAAGACACGAGCTTATGCTGAAATTTGGCTCGACGGTGAAAAAATAGAAGGTGGTGACGAAGAGCCTATCCTCGGCTCAAATTATTTGCCGCGTAAGTTTAAAACCACAGTGGTGATCCCACCGCATAACGACATTGACGTGCATGCCAACGATCTTAACTTCGTGGCCATTGCCGAACAAGGGCAGTTGATTGGCTTCAATGTTCTCGTCGGTGGGGGCTTGGCTATGACTCATGGTGATAAGTCGACCTATCCACGTCGAGCTGATGACTTTGGTTTTATTCCCTTAGCTAAAACTCTCGATGTTGCCGCTGCAGTGGTCACCACGCAACGTGATTGGGGGAACCGAGTGAATCGTAAGAATGCCAAGACCAAGTACACCCTCGATCGGGTGGGGATCGATACTTTTAAAACGGAAGTTGAAAAACGAGCGGGGATTCAGTTTGAAGCGAGCCGTCCTTATGAGTTCACATCGCGTGGCGATCGCATCGGTTGGGTCGAAGGGATTGATGGTAAGCACCACTTAACCTTGTTTATTGAGAATGGCCGCTTGCTTGATTATCCGGGCAAACCCCTAAAAACCGGCTTGGCTAAGATTGCCGAAATTCATCAAGGTGATTTTCGCATGACCGCCAACCAAAATTTGGTGGTAGCAGGGGTCCCTGCTGCGCAGAAGGCTCAGATTGAAGCCTTAGCGCGTGAACATGGTTTAATGAACGATAGCCATAGTCAGCAGCGCTTCAATTCCATGGCTTGTGTGGCTTTTCCTACCTGTCCATTAGCGATGGCCGAGGCAGAACGTTATTTGCCGAGCTTGGTTGATGATGTAGAAAGCCTATTAAATAAACATAACATGGCCGAGCAACATATTATTTTGCGGGTCACTGGCTGCCCCAATGGCTGTGGCCGTGCCATGTTGGCTGAAGTTGGTTTAGTGGGTAAAGGGCCTGGTAAGTACAATTTATATTTAGGTGGTAACCAAAGTGGAACACGTATTCCTAAGCTCTATTTAGAGGGCATCGATGAACAACAAATTCTGTCGGAACTTGACGGTTTAATTGCTCGCTGGTCGGTAGAACGTGAATCTGAAGAAGCTTTTGGTGACTTTGTTATTCGTGTTGGTATCGTCGCTGAAGTTAAAGTAAGCGCTAGGGATTTTCATGCCTAACTTAGATTTGCAGCAGCTAGTTAAGCTGCCGCATGAGTTAAGAAAAGCAGAGTTAGCCTCGGTCAATCAGACCTTAGAGGCTAAAACTGCACAGCAGCGTATTGAGTGGGCTTTAGAGCACTTACCACAACAGGCGGTGCTTACTTCGAGCTTTGGTATTCAAGCGGCTGTGAGCTTGCATATGTTGACTCAAGTAAAGCCAGATATGCCAGTGATTTTGACTGATACGGGCTACTTATTTCCTGAAACCTATCGTTTTATCGATGAACTGACGGCCCGTTTGAACCTAAATTTAAAAGTGTATCGAGCTCAGCAGTCTAATGCTTGGCAAGAGGCGCGCTTCGGTAAGCTTTGGGAGCAGGGGGTCGAGGGCTTGAAGCAGTACAATACGCTTAACAAGGTCGAGCCGATGCAGCGGGCTTTTCAAGAACTAAATGTTCAAACTTGGTTCTCGGGTTTACGTCGTAGCCAATCATCGAGCCGTTCAGAGCTGCCTGTGCTGCAGATCCAAAATGGGAGTTTCAAATTGTTGCCAATTATTGATTGGAGCAATAAGGACGTGCATTACTATTTGCAAGAGCATTCCTTACCCTATCATCCGCTCTGGGAGCAGGGTTATGTTTCGGTAGGGGATGTGCAAACGTCACAACCCTTACAGGCGGGTATGAGTGAGGAAGACACCCGTTTTTACGGTTTGAAACGTGAATGTGGGATCCACGAAGAAGTTGCGGGAAGTGGTATTTAATGAATATGTAGCTCATATGAGCTCCAAACAATTCAAATGCTGGTGGGGTGGTTATTAAACCATTCTGCTGGTAGGTCTGATAAGTTCAGACTTGTTTTGTTGGTGCTTTTATGGCCTGCTTGAAAGGGGAATTTACTGCTATCGCTTATCTTTTTGTGTGGTACTTAAAGTCATAGAAATGCCTGTTGATGTATTCTGCGCAGTTTATCGCTTATAACATTCGCTGAGGTAAGTCTTTGGGATTGCGATATTTTGCTGCTAATTCAGGGAGTACCCAAGTCTAAACGTTGCTCCGCTCAAACTAATTCGAAGTAGTTTTGTAATAATACGCTCAGTTGTTCCTGATAAGATGGCTGTGGCTGTTTTTCAATCAGTTTCGCCAACTCGTCACCAATCGGTGTAAAACGATGATAAGTCAATTTTACTCCTTTATAGCGAGAACGTAGTTGATATTGGGTTGTCCCGTGGGTTAGTGCGGTATTGTGTTGAATAGAAGGGCGAATTTCTAATTCTCGATCGAACAGCAGACCTAATTCGGTGAGCTGTAAAATATAGTGATAAGGCATCCGGTGCTGGCCTAAGCTTATTTTTTCCAACCTAGCTCTTACCAAGCCTAAGTTACTCGCTGGCCTGACGGCTCCGGTGATGATCTTGTGATTGCTTTCCCCCCCGACCGTTGAACTGAGCTCACAAGCCGTATGAAACCATAAAGCTTCTCTTTGCGTCATTAACTTCAAAGTCCTTAGTGCCTTGACCGAAAAGCTGCCGGGGGTGCTTAATTCTTGGCTTAAAATATCGGCCCACAATAACTGCATCGATTTTACTTGGGTATTACTGGCAAGCTTTAAAAACTCGCTCATCCAATCGGCATCAGGTTCACTGCCAAGGTCTTGTTCGCTAGTTTTTTGTGCTGCAAGGAAAAATATGTTCTCTAAGTTTTTTTGTTCAACCGCTTGCTCAACAATTGAGCGAGCCTGAGCTCTTTGCGACCAAGTTGAATTGGGTTGCTGCTTTCTTAGCAAGGCATCTAAACCGCGTTGTTTGGCTATTTTTACCAGGCGTAAGCTGGTGTTTTCTACTTGGCTGGTTTTATTTTCGATGATCGGCTTGTCTGACATTGAACTCTCCCTCGCTTTAGCTGTTTTACTGAGGATTTGCGCATAAAGCAAGTTTGCTTTTGTTGTTAAAGGTGTTAAATTTAGGTTAACTAAAAACCGTGTGGGGGTAATTGTGTTAAAAAACCTTACCGTATGGGCGAAACGACACAAACTCTTAACTTTGTTAATGAGTGCTTATGTGCTTAGTTTATTGGTTCTGATGATGATGTTTGAATAGGCGTAATGCTGCTTACGCCAGAGTGACGATTAAATATGCGAGTAGATGAGTTTAATCACTTGCTTAATTTCTTGTTTGTTCAATGCCCCATCTTTGGCAAATAATATTTTACCTTGCGTATCGAGTAAAATAATCGCTGAAGATTTAGGTTTTATATCTAGTAAATCAAATAGTTGCCCATCTTTATCTAATACAAAACTAGCATGTGGAAATTTTTTCTTATTGCTTTTCAGCTTGCTTTGAACAAACATTGAAGTACCGAAAATAGCGTCATCAAGGTTCACAATAGTGGTTGTTTGATATGTTTGAGCCGCAAAGTTAGCATTTTTAATCGCCTCAATCATGGCTGCATTAATCTCTTTAGCGCTGCTGCGTCCAGCCATTGCCTGTACCAAGCGGACTTTACCTGCCAGTTGTTTGGTATTCCATGGACTATAGCTTATCTGTTCGTCAACTAATTGTAACTCGCCCACCTTGTCTATAGAAATGTTGGGCAGAGACTCTCCCAGACTGAGGTTGAGTGCCATCACCCAAGTTGGTAGTAGGCTGAAGAACAATATTAGATATTTCACGTGCCGTTCCTTTTTATTGACAGTTAAGGCAGGTCAGACCTGTTATAAACATTTATAACAAAAAAGCAACAGATGTTAATAGAGGGCATCACTAATCAGTTCTACATCTGCGAGCTGCATCTCGTTTATCAGCTCTGAAGATCCAGAGATTAACACCAGGGTATGCTGTCCAAGAGTAATCGTTGGGCCTTCGATACCACTATTGGCGTCTATAGTTAGCCAAGCGGGTGAGGCGCTACCAACGCTATGTGCAGGATAAACCATATACAGTGAATAGTCTGGGGCTAATTCACTGAGCATCAACGCCAGTAATAAGGCGCGTTCATCGCTATCCGCCAGATTATCCTTGAGTACATGGAGCGGTGGAGAAAAACTGTCACTGATTTCTCGTTTTACTGGAATGGTGAGTAGCCATGCTTGTGCCTCCGCTAGCGTTTGGTTGAGATCTTTCAAGGGCTGAAAGTTTTTTATTAATGGCAGCATTCGATTCCGATTTTGGTAGAACAGCTGCGAATAATTGGGCCGAACACAAGGGTATTGAGTGCCTCGCGGATGTCGACAAGGTAATAGACCTAAGTGGCGAAATGCGTCTTGAGTATATTGTTGATAGGCTTCCCAAAGCATCTCGGAAGAAGGGGTATCAGGATTACTGGCTAATATTTTAAGAATATCTTTTGGTGCCGCCGTTGGCTGCTCAGCATATTGATTGATCATGACTAAAGCGTGCTCTAGGCGAGGGTTTAAGTAAGCACTAATCGCTTTGGTTGGATAAGTCAGACTATAACTGATCCTAAATTGTTCTATTGCCGATTGTTTTAAGAGTTCTTGAGAGAAATGCAGGCGCATTTGTCGTAGCTGACCTTGGGGATTTGACCATTGCCACTCGCCGTTAAAGGCTTGCTCATCTAGCGGCTTAAGCGTTAAGTCAGCGGCCGATGCAAGGGGACTAAACAGTAATACGGGCATTAAAATAAATCGCCATAAAGCCATTAAACTAAGCATCAATAGCTCCCGATATAGTGAGCGTATACTTAAGTTAATAGCAGTATTTGGTTAAATTACTAAGTTTTGTGAGTGCTTTGTTACTCGGGGCAGGCGCCTTGTTGATAGGAATTAACTTCGACATCGCCACAAGCAGAGCAGGCATTTCCATACTCTTTTAGCTTCCCTGCCACTTCTGCACATACCGGATCATATTGCATACTACAGAGTTCAGGTCGGGGGCTTTGGCAGATGTTATCAGCGTTTAATAACGGCGCTGATGTTTGACTACAAGCCATTAAAAGTAGAGCAAAAGATAAGATAGTTGAGTGCTTAATCATGGGCTATCGCCTAAACTTTCAAAAGATAATTATTGTAGATGAAATACTGATGATACGTCGATCTATTTACTTTTTTTGGGCTCTGTTCTTCAGCTTAAGTGCAGCGCAGGCGGGGCAGATTATTGTACAAAAAAGCTCAGATCCAAATAAAATTGATGTTTTCGAATTAAAAAAGGAATTGCTCGAGCAGCAACGCTGGCAAGAACAGCTTCGCGCAGAGGCTCATTTACAGTGGCTCCGAGAGTTACCTATTGGTTGTGTGGTTGGCGAGAATGGTGATTATCAATGTGGTTTAATTTGGTATCGGCCCTACCGATATCGGCAACAGCAGTTGTTCATTGAAGTACCTAAGCCCCATTCGAGAGAGGAAAAACAACAATAGCGTAAAGTTGTGGGCATTTCGATGTTATTCTAAGGCTTAGATTTTTGCTTTAGAACAACGAACATTTATGCACATTCATATTCTAGGTATTTGTGGAACTTTTATGGGCGGCTTAGCCATGTTAGCCCGAGAGTCTGGCATGCGAGTCACTGGTAGTGATTTGAACGTTTATCCACCGATGAGCACTCAATTGGAGTCTTTAGGGATTGAGCTGATTCAAGGTTATGATCCTTCGCAGCTTGAACCCGCACCCGATCTGGTGGTGATTGGTAATGCGATGAGTCGCGGTAATCCTTGTGTCGAGTATGTGCTGGACAAAGGCTTAAAGTATTGTTCTGGCCCAGAGTGGTTAAACAATCACATCCTGCCTAATCGATGGGTATTGGCGGTGGCTGGGACTCATGGTAAAACAACGACTGCCAGTATGCTTGCTTGGATCCTCGAGGATAATGGTCTGGCGCCTGGTTATTTAATTGGGGGGGTGCCTCGCAACTTTTCCGGTTCAGCTCGTTTGGGAAATACTCCTTTTTTTGTGGTTGAAGCGGATGAATATGATAGCGCCTTTTTTGATAAGCGTTCTAAGTTTGTTCATTACCAACCTCGAACATTGTTACTCAATAACCTTGAATTTGATCATGCAGATATTTTTGAAGATTTAGCCGCAATACAAAAACAGTTTCATCATTTGTTGAGAATTGTCCCATGCTCAGGCCGGATCATTGCGCCAAAGATGAATCAAGCGATACAAGACGTGATTGCCATGGGATGTTGGTCGGAACTGGAGCTCACTGGTGAGGGCCAAAATTGGCAGTGGCAGGCGCTTAAAGATGATTGTAGTGAGTTAACCATTAGTCTTGATGGACAACAACAAGGATGCCTAAGTTGGTCGCTGATTGGGCAGCACAATGCCGAAAATGCCTTAATGGCGATAGCCGCAGCAAGGCATGTCGGGGTATTGCCAGCGCTTGCGATTGAAAGCTTGCAGCGTTTTCTGCCTCCGAAACGTCGATTAGAGTTACTTGCTAAGTTGGATGATATTCGCCTATTCGACGATTTTGCCCATCACCCCAGTGCGATTCAGAGCACCCTTGCAGGATTAAGAGCGCAAGTGGGCAAGGCAAGGATTATTGCAATCCTAGAAGCGCGCTCTAATACCATGAAGATGGGGATCCATCAGCAAAAGTTAGCCGAGAGTTTACAGCTGGCTGACTTGGTCTACCTCTATCAACCGAACGAGGATAATCAATATATATGTGATACGGCAGCACAGTTAGCACAAGCAAAAGTGTTTCAAACTGTTGAGCAGATAGTCGAACAAGTGAAGTCGGTGATGTGTGGTGGCGATCAAATACTAGTCATGAGTAATGGTGGTTTCGAAGGGATCCATGGCAAATTAAAAGCGCTATTAAGCCAATAAAAAAGGGCCTGATGAGGCCCTTGATCGTTTTTAGTTACTGACCCGGTGGGCGTAATAACGACAATACAAAGTCGTTAAGAAAGTCGACCACTTCTTGGCGCTCTGGGCTGTCTGGACGATTAATCATTTGTACCGCTAGGTACAAACCTGCATTAATCGTTTGAGCCGCTTGTAAGGCATTCAAGGCACTGCTAATTTCATTGTTGTCGAAACCAGCTTGAATACTTTCACCAATTTGTTGATTGATTTTAGCCATTACATTACTGAAGCGTGGCCAAACATCTTCGCGTACCGAAGAACTCCACTCTAACCAAATGTGAATGACATCCGAGTTGGTGTAAACCAATTCAACAAGTGCTGATAGATGGTGCTGAACGGCAGTAATGGCATTTTCATCGCTAGGATAAGTTTGTTCAACTACGCCTAACATGGTTTGCTCTACTTCCGATAAAACGGCATCAACTAAGTCTTCGCGGGTATTAAAGTAATTAAAAACCGTTGCGACCGATACATTTGCAAGTTCTGCGATTTCCGCATGACCTGCGCGACCGATACCACGGCGGGCGAAAATTTCAACAGCGCATTGCATGAGCTGTTTACGACGTACTTCAGGCGACAGCCGAGTACGGCGTCTTAAGGTGCTAGTTTGCATATTTTAGTTCTCGCGTTTGTTGTTTCAATTATTATTTTTTATGAGGCATTTGTTGCTTACCATTTCAGACAAAAATCATCTAAAATATGGCGTTCAGTGCTGAAACATACACGAACATGCGAATACCTTCAGCTAAATCATAGTGTATTTACAAGCTAATTAATAGTTACTGACATAAGTAACTAATGATTTTTTTGTTAATTCATTGAAATATCGTGTGTTTATGTATTTTTTAGGTCCGGTTTATCCAAGTTTTTACTGATGGAAATCAGTTTATTAATAGGTCAGAGTTATGAAACATCGCGTAGAAGAAATGATCAGTGAGCAAGATATTGCACAACGAGTAACGGCTATTGGAGAGCAGATAAATGCCGCTTACCCCACTGACCGAAAATTAGTACTTATTGGGTTGTTACGCGGCTCATGTATTTTTCTTTCTGATCTGGCTCGTAAGATTGATCGCAAGCTAACCTTCGATTTTATGACTGTATCGAGTTACGGTAGTAGCATGGTTAGTACTCGTGATGTTCGAGTATTGAAAGATTTAGATGATGACATTAAAGGCTGTGATGTGATCATTGTCGAAGACATTATTGATACGGGCAACACTCTGAACAAGGTTAAAGAGATGCTGTCCTTGCGTGAACCAAACAGTGTGGCTATTTGTACATTATTGGATAAGCCTTCACGTCGAGAAGTTGAAGTGCCTGTTGATTGGATTGGTTTTTCTATTCCCGATGAATTTGTTATTGGTTATGGACTTGATTTTGACCAGTACTATCGCAATTTACCTTATGTAGGCAAAGTTATTCCGCTAGATTAAGCCAACTATCTTCGGGCCTAGGGGCCCATCTTTTATCTTCATTTAAGTAGTGATTATGCAGGCATTAGCAATTCAAGGTTTACAAAAAACGTACCCCGGTGGTGTTCAGGCGGTAAAAGGGTTTGATTTATCGGTAGAGCAGGGAGATTTTTTTGCACTTTTGGGACCTAACGGAGCGGGGAAGTCGACCACGATTGGCATCATTACTTCATTGGTGAATAAATCAGCCGGTAGCGTGAAAATTTTTGGTCACGATATCGATCACGACTTAGAAGCGGCTAAATCTTTTGTTGGACTAGTACCACAAGAATTTAATTTCAATCAGTTTGAAACAGTACTACAGATTGTGGTCAATCAAGCTGGTTATTATGGGGTTCCCCGAGCACTGGCGATGAAGCGTGCGCAAACTTATCTTTCTCAACTGGATTTGTGGGAAAAACGCGATGCACGTGCTCGCGAACTCTCTGGCGGGATGAAGCGACGCTTGATGATCGCACGGGCATTGATGCATGAGCCTAAACTTCTTATTTTAGATGAGCCGACCGCTGGGGTTGATATTGAGTTAAGACGTTCGATGTGGGCTTTTCTTCAGCGACTCAATGCTCAAGGCATTACGATCATTCTTACGACTCACTATTTGGAAGAGGCGGAAATGCTCTGCCGTAACATTGGTATCATCGATAAGGGGCAGTTGGTTGAAAACACTTCGATGAAGCAATTGTTGTCTAATTTAAACATCGAAACTTTTATTTTTGATATTGAAGATGGGATCGAAACGGTGGCATTAAATGGTTTCGCCACTCGAGTAACCGATGCTCATACGTTAGAAGTGGATGTTGAAAAACAACAGGGCCTGAATGCAGTGTTCCGTTTGCTTGATGAAGCAGGCATTGTGGTGAAAAGTATGCGCAATAAGGCGAACCGTTTGGAAGAATTGTTTGTCAACTTAGTCGCTGATGGGAGACAAGCATGAATTTAAGCTTATATTGGACTGCGCTGAGTAGTATTTTAACCAAAGAGGTCATTCGTTTTGGTCGAATTTGGGTGCAAACTCTAGTACCTCCAGCGATCACCATGAGTTTATATTTTGTTATTTTTGGTAACTTGATTGGTTCGAGAATCGGTGAAATGGGCGGCTATAGTTATATGCAGTTCATCGTGCCAGGTTTGATCATGATGTCGGTGATTACCAATTCCTATTCCAATGTGGCGTCGTCATTTTTTAGCTGTAAGTTTCAACGTAATATTGAGGAGTTATTGGTCGCGCCAGTACCAAATTATATTATTATTTTAGGTTTTGTGGGCGGTGGCGTGGTGCGAGGTTTATGTGTCGGCTTCCTTGTGACCATGGTCTCGCTGTTTTTTGTACCTTTGCACCTGCATAGTGTAGCGGCCATTATTTTCACAGTACTACTCACTTCCATTTTGTTTTCTTTAGGGGGGTTGATTAATGCCATCTATGCCAATAGCTTCGATGATATCAGTATTATTCCTACCTTTATTTTGACGCCACTGACTTACTTAGGTGGCGTCTTTTATTCAATTAGTTTGTTGCCAAGCTTTTGGCAGGGCTTATCACAAGTGAACCCTATTGTTTATATGGTGAATGCTTTCCGTTTCGGTTTTCTGGGTATTAGTGATGTTTCGCTAGTGCTATCGTATACGATGATATTAGCGTCGATTGCTATCTTGTATACATGGGCATTTATTTTAATTAAACGTGGTTATGGTTTGAGGTCATAATGGAGGGGAATTCTCGCAGTGTTAGCTCTAATCAACAAGGTATTCACGAGAATTTGCAAAAAGTGGTGCGACGCCACTTACAGCAGCCCTTCCAAAAGCCTTATCAACAGCACACCTTAGAAGCGTTCTTGAATTTAGAAAAGCAGCTTGCTACTGCAGACCGCCCACTGATATTGGATTCTTGTTGCGGTACCGGACTGAGTACGGCTGCGCTTGCTCAACTTCATCCAGAGGCCTTGGTTGTTGGCTTAGATAAGTCGGCTCACCGCTTAACCAAGCACCAAGCGCATTTTGACCAAGCCGGGCAAAATTATATTTTGCTACAAGTCGATTTAAACGATTTTTGGCGTTTGGCTTGTGAAGCTGGCTGGCAGCCAAGCCATCACTATTTGTTATATCCCAATCCTTGGCCAAAGTCGCGGCATCTGCAGCGGCGCTGGCATGGGAGCGCGGTGTTCCCCTACCTCCTAAAACTTGGCGGGCAGTTAGAGCTGCGTAGTAATTGGCAGACCTATTTAGATGAATTTCAAATGGCCTTACAATTAGCGGGTTACAGTAGTCAAATTCTCCCTTATCAAACCGAAACACCGATGACCGCTTTCGAGCGCAAATATCAAAATAGTGGGCAAGGCTTATGGCAGTTACGCAGCCAGTTATCGGCTTAATGTTTCGTCGTCTGGTTTGCTTCCAAATGGGCTATTCCTGCATCAAATAGCTGGTATAGCCCATCTAATACGGCGCTAGCCTGCTGAAAATAATCGGCAACATTGATGGTTGGTCGAGGTTTGTTAATGAGTTCTAGCTGAATGGTCTGAAGCAGTTTTTCTAGTAAAGGTTGATAACTGGGATCCTGTGGAATGAAACTATCGGCAAAGTGATTGAGAGAATGTGCATCTATTTGGGCAATCTTGTTGTGTAAAAATGCTAAGCGGATCCGCTCGACGCTGCTGCTTTGATTGGCAGCGGCCAAGCCTGAGCCAAGCGCTCTTGCTTGGCCGATAGATTCAGCGGTTTCTAATAGTTCAAACCAGAGAAAATCGATATTTTTATGCTGCTTACTGAGGTTGGCCAAGCTGTAAAAACCAGCTAAATCTTGGGCTAAAAACAGTAGGTTTTTAATCATTAGGCTATGTTGAGCGATATTATTTTCTAAATTGTTATTCTGCCAACTGTGTTGCAGGCTTTGCCAGTGTTGACTAAAGCTGTCCCAACGAGCTTGCTCGGCGATGAACTGATCTTCGCAGAGGGTGCTTTGATAGCGGCGAATTTGCTGTTGTTGTGTGGCAAGCTCAGCTTCTGCTTGAGTATTCCCTTTTAAGATCGCAGAGCTCAATCCACGGTGCTTTTGTAAAGCAACGAGCAGATTTTTGAGTTGTTTTAAAGTATTTAGCCCAGCATATTGCTGTTGGCTGTGTTGTTTGCCTAGCAGCCAGGAGAGGCTGAGCCCCAGAGCAATGATGCTTAAGACACTGATGGCGATAATCGCGCTGGTATTCATGTTACGCTCCTTGCTGACTTAACACGCTAAGGTGTTGTGCAATATCGGCGCTTTGTTCTGCGCTAGAGGTATTTTGCCGCGCGGAATCAGCCACTTGATTAATGTTTTTGGACAGTTCTATAGTGGCTGTATATTGTTGCTCACTATTGCTGGCGATGATGGCTATTTGTGTTTGTAATTGTTGATTCTTATCGAAAATGGCAAGTAACTGCTGGCGTGAATCATCAACGGTGTGCTGGATCTGCTGCGCCTGTTCGGCCAGTTCAGTGATAGATTCTAGTAATTCATCGATATTGGTTTTCACATCTTTCATACTACTGCTAATTTCATTCGCCGATTGGTAACTGCGCTTCGCTAATTTTCGAACCTCATCGGCGACAATGGTAAATCCTCGCCCATGTTCGCCAGCCCGCGCAGCTTCAATCGATGCATTTAAGGCAAGTAAATTAGTTTGCTCGGCTATCTCTTCGATGGTTTTAGAAATATGACTGACAGTATGTGATTGTTGATGAAGTTGAGTGACCTTATTGAGGCTAGTGGTGCCCTTGTGGACCATTTTTTCAGTGACTTTTTGAGCGCTTAGAGCCGCCTTTTGGCCGAGCTCTGAGTAGTGTTTTGCTTCAGTACTCGCGCTTGCCACGTTTTTTACCTGTTCAGCGACATCTTTGATACTTTGACTCATTTCAATCACTGCGCTTGCCGAGGCCTCACTCGCGGCGGCCTGTTGTAGTGCCCCGCGAGCGACCGACTGCGCTTGTTGAGAGAGCTCTTTGGAGCAGTGGCTAATTTCCGCAAGGGCGTCTTGGTGTTGGGCAACTTGGCGTTGCTGTTGTCTCATCAGATCTAATTGTTGATAACGGGTATTGTGAAAGAAGTATGCCGCAAAACCTTTACTGTGTTCCTCTACGGGGTGTTGTACATGGGCGGTCAGCAGTTTAAGTAAGTACAGGTTGGCGATGGCGAATACGATGTTAACGGATACCATACTAAGGCTGAGTTGCGAATGATATTGCAGTAATATCAGTAGACTCAAACTGATGACTAGTAGATGACTAAATAAAAATAAGTAGAAAATAGCCCTTGCTCTACGCATGTATAGTCCTTGCTGGGATGAACACTGATGCTGTTGTTTATCGGATAAAGCAAAGACCATTCCTTTTTGATGATTTTATTTTAAAGCGTGATTGAGAGAGTCTTGGCAAAGTCGTAGCATTTGCTGGTGGTGATAGCGTAGTTGCGGTAATTGCTGGCGCCGATTAAGTTTGTGCCAATGCAGCATAAGATCATTAAATTCTTCATAATACTGGTTATTTATCTTGGTATTTAATAACACCAAGGTTTCGTCTATTTGTTGTTTGGTGCTTGCGAGTGCCACACTGGGAAGTCGTGATTGAGCCAGTTGTTGTGCTTGCAGGCGCCAATGGCGTCGTAGATTCCGATCTAGCGACAGGATCAGCCGTTGGTATTTGGCCCGTTGTTGCTGTGCTACACCGCGACGAGCACGGATAATTGCAGGAATAGGAATGACTGCTACGACGAATAAACTCAATATCACAAACCATACACTCAGCACCGCTGCGCTCCTGTGCCAGAAACCGAACTAGAAGGATCTTAGCAAAAAGCAAACCATAATCTAGAATGAAGGCTTTCTCACCATATATATCGCTAGTTTTTTGAAAAATGTTAGTGAACTGTGTGGTTGTCGTGTCTTGGGTGTTAATTTGCTTGTTGAGCGCGGTGTTGCGGAGAGGCCACTCATAAAAAACGCACTAATTTAGTGCGTTTTTTTAAGGAATGCACAATCCTGAGCTTAGCTAAGTTGCACTGGAATCGCCTTACTGGTACGAACCACATCATTGTGCTGATTGAGGTATACCAATGAAGGTTTATGTTGCTGCACTTGTTTGGCATCAAGGCCTACGTAGGCACAAATAATGACGCGATCGCCGACGGCGGCTCGTCGGGCAGCGGCACCATTCACTGAAATGATTTTAGAGCCGCGTTCGCCTGCAATGGCGTATGTTGAAAAACGTTCACCATTCTCGATGTTATAGATATCTATTTTCTCGTATTCCAGTATGCCGGCTAAATCCAAAATGTCCTGATCGATGGCGCAGGAGCCTTCATAGTTCAGTTCTGCATGAGTTACACGAGCCTGATGTAACTTGCCTTTAAGCATGGTTGTTTGCATGGACTTCTCTCTATTAATTGACGATTTGTTTCAGCGCAATCACGCAATTATCGATGAGTCTAACTTCCCCGAGAAAGGCCGCTAGTAGAATAACAGCACGTTGTGAGTGAGGCGTTAAGGGAGCGAGTGTATCTGCGTCAACGATATCGATCCCGTCACAAATAAAACCATGTTGTTCAAGCTGTTGTTTGGCTTGAATGGATAGCGATTGCTGGTTGCCGTAGCTTAATTGCTCGGCTAATGTGTACATCTGTTTGGCCAGTTGTGGTGCCACTTGGCGTTGCTCTGGGCTTAGTCGAGAATTACGCGAACTCATCGCGAGTCCATCGGTTTCTCGTATCGTAGCCAGCCCTATAATCTGGATTGGCAACAGGAGGTCTTGTGTCATCTTACGGATCAAGGCTAATTGCTGAAAATCTTTCTCGCCAAAAATTGCCACTGAAGGCTGTACTAAGTTAAATAATTTACAAACGATGGTCGAAACACCATCAAAATGTCCAGGCCGCAAGGCCCCTTCTAAGATGGTGGATAAACCAGGGACTTGAACTTTGGTTTCTTCGGCTAAGCCGTTTGGATACAAGGTCTCAGGGCTTGGCACAAATGCTAAGTTTGCACCAGCTGCCGTTAAGGCTGTTAAGTCTTGCTCAAGGGTGCGCGGATAGTTTGCCAAATCATTGGGGTTGTTAAACTGTAGCGGATTCACGAAAATAGACACCACTACATAGTCACATTCGGTCTGCGCCCGTTTGACAAGTGCGATGTGACCCGCATGTAGGTTGCCCATCGTGGGGACAAAACCAATTCGTAATTGTTGGTGGCGAACATGATCTAATTGCGAGCGTAACTCGTCGGGTTGCTGAATGACTTTAATCATTTAGTTGAAGCTCTGCTCTGTGCCGGGAAATTCTCCGGAAGCCACTTGCTTGATGTAACGACTAACAGCACTGGCGATATCCCCCGTTTCGGCTAAAAAGTTTTTCGAAAATTTGGGAATATGCCCCTTGCTAACGCCAAAAGCATCGTGCATCACCAAAATTTGCCCATCAGTTACATTACCAGCACCGATACCGATGACAGGGATAGTTAATGCGGCGGTAATTTGCTGGGCTAAGGCCAATGGAACACACTCTAATACTAATAATTGTATACCAGCGGCTTCCAAGCGCTTGGCGTGGTCGAGCATTTGCTGTGCTTGTTGTTCACTTCGCCCCTGTACTTTATAACCACCAAATACATGCACCGATTGTGGCGTGAGACCGAGATGACCACAAACCGGTACCCCCCGCTCAACAAGGCCTGTGATGGTTTGGCTCAGCCATTCTCCGCCTTCTAACTTCACCATTTGAGCGCCTGCCTGCATTAACTTAGCGGCATTTTGGTAGCTTTGTTCGGGTGTGGCGTAAGACATGAAAGGAAGGTCGGCAACAATCATGCTGGTGTCACTCCCTCGAGCCACACATCGGGTATGATAGGCAATCTCATCAACAGTTACTGCAAGGGTATCTTGGTGGCCTTGTAGTACCATCCCTAGTGAATCACCTACGAGTAGCAGATGCATGCCAAGTTGGTCAAATAACGCGGCAAAGCTCGCATCATAGGCGGTGATACAGGAGAATTTCTGGTTATTCTGTTTAAATTGTTGTAATTGAGAAACCGTTATTCTGCTCATAATAGGTTACCGTTTACACCAAGATAGGCATAAATTTGTTAGTGAATTTTTTGTTTACGCCCATTCGAGTGGACGTTTATAAACTTGTAAGCCGTTAGTATCGATAGATTCTGCTAATTTTAGTAGCTGACTCCCGTCAGGTAAGCATAAATCTACGGCTATTTCAGCAAGTGGTAATAATACAAACTCTCGCTGCTTCATGCCATAGTGCGGTACGGTTAGTCGGGGACTATCGATGATTTGATTGGCGTAGAGCAATAAATCGAGATCTAAGGTGCGTGGTCCCCAACGTTGATTTTTGCGAACTCGACCTTGTTGTTGCTCGATGGATTGAGTGAGATCGAGTAGCTGAAGCGGTTGTAAGGAAGTGTCTAAACTGAATACTGCGTTTAAATAATCGGGCTGGTCCTGTGGTCCCATCGGGCGACTGCGATACAAGGATGAACTAGCCACTAATTTCAGTTGTGGATGAGCAGCCAGTGCGCGTCTAGCTGCTATTGCCTGATGAAGTGGATCGACTAGATTACTGCCTAGGGCAAGATAACAACGAGCCATGGTTAATCGTCAGTTTTTTTCGGCTTACGGGGGCGACGACGGCTCTTGGTGCGGGCAGACGTTTTATTGAGTTCTCGCACCATGGTATTGCGACCTTGCTCATTACTGCGCTGCCATTGTTGCCACCATTGACTAAGCTCCAATAATTTGGGTTCTTGAGTGGCCTTGGCGCGTAATTCTAAGAAGTCAAAGGCGGCTCTAAAACGAGGATGACCAAAGGTTTGGAAGGCGCGCTTGCCGAAGCGACGATCAAGTCTTGCTTGTAGCTGCCAAATTTCGCGAATACCAGTGGTAAAACGTTTAGGTATTGCGACGCTCTTGCATTGTTGTTCTAGTAACCAGTTCATCGCCATGGCAGAGGCATCATGCTCGCCAAGTGATAGTTCGATTAATAACTCGTCTTTCTTAATTTCCAATAAAGGCCACAGTAAAGCAGCGAAAACGAAGGCTGGCGTGACTTTTTGCTCGCCATTTACCCGTTTATCGGTGCTGGCTAGCGCCATAAGCATGAAGCGTAGTTCTGGTGATTCTTCATCCCATTGCTGTAATAAGGGTTTGAGTAAGGGGAATAATGGGTAAAGAAGTTGGGTTTCGGCCAACATCTTAAAGGTATCTCTTCCTTCACCGCTTAAAAATAACTTGAGGCATTCTTCAAACAAGCGGGCGGAAGGGATCTCTTTTAGTAGATGCCCATGTTGAGCAATAGGGGCTAAGCTCTCTGGCGCAATACTAAAATCGAGCTTAACGGCAAAACGTACCGCGCGGAGCATCCGCACCGGATCTTCTCGATAACGCGTTTCCGGCTCGCCGATCAGTTGTAAGCGTCGTTCGGCAATATCGGTAATTCCGCCAGCAAAGTCGACCACTGAAAAATCGGCGATATTGTAATATAAGGCGTTCACCGTGAAATCTCTGCGCTCGGCATCTTCTTCAACGCTACCGTAAACGTTATCTCTTAGCAGCATGCCTTCTTCACTGCGTTTCGATTCGTTGTTTGCAGCATCGCTATCGTGATGGCCTCGGAAGGTGGCAACCTCGATAATATCGCGCCCAAATAAAATGTGTGCTAAACGGAAACGGCGACCCACTAAGCGGCAATTACGGAATAAGGCTTTGATCTGTTCTGGTGTCGCATTGGTTGCAATGTCGAAGTCTTTAGGTTGTTTGCCGAGCAGTAAATCCCTTACGCCGCCACCTACTAAATAGGCTTTATAACCAGACTTATGTAAACGGTATAATACCTTGAGTGCATTTTCACTAATATCCTGACGGGAAATATTGTGTTCGGCACGCGGGATCACTTGTTGCACCAGTTTGGCCGGCTCGGCACTATTGGTTTGCATGATCCGTTTATATACTTTGGCGAGTTTGCGTAAAATGGGTGCCCCCTTGAGCGCGCATTATCTACATGGTGAAAATAAGGCGCTAATATAGCTTTTTTACACAAAAATACAACCAATTCACGGTTCTAGCATGTCGATCTTTGTCTATCCAGCCGGTCACTCTTTGCTGCTTCTTTATACAAAACAGTACGATGGCTTGGCGTGAGGCAAAGCAAATAAGCTCGCTGTTGGGACTAAATAAGTGATAGGAGCTATCTGTAAGCGCCGATGACAAAGCTTAGAGTCAGTTGATTGATGCGGGTTGGTATTATTCAATGCCTTAACGACTGAGCTTTTAATTCTTAGGCTAAAGGGAAGGTCTATCGGTGTAGGGCTTGGTGAGCGTTAATGGCTGTTCTTGTATCCACTTGAAGCCAAGTTGACTTCGAAATCCTAAGCGACTTTAGCGGAGCGCTGTTTTAGGGATTGTTTTTAGCTGCCAATTGATGACTGCCTCGGTCAATATTTGTTCACAACTGAGTTCAATCCAACCCGTTTCAACCGTTTGTCCTAGAAAGCCTAGCGCATGCAGCAACAGTTGTTGCGCTTGCTTGCCCGAAATTGAAGGCGCGTGATTCTGTTTACTCAGCTTATGGCCTTGTGCGTCATAAATCAGGGGAAGGTGGAGATAACGTGGCGCTGGCTGTTTTAGTAATTTAAAAATGCTCAGTTGGCGTCCGGTGGTGAAGATCAGATCAGCACCGCGTACCACCTCGGTAATACCTTGTTGGTAGTCATCCAAACTTACCGCAAGATTATAGGCGTACAAACCATCACGTCGCTGAATGATGAAGTCTTCTTCGGCTAAGGCTTGCGTAATCGAGACCTTGCCATACAGACCGTCTTGAAATTGATAAATGGGGTGGTCAGTCATCAAGCGAGTTGCTAAATCACCTTGCTTGGGTTGTTTATGGCGACAGTGGCCTAAATAGTAACCGCCATCGGCTTTAATTTGTTTGCGAGAGCACTGGCAAAAATAAGCTTTGTGGTCTTGTAAGCATTGGTCGATGAATTGTTGATAGCTGTCTAAGCGTTGGCTTTGGTAGCATACAGTTTGGTCCCAGTAGAGCGAAAACT
Source organism: Agarivorans sp. QJM3NY_29 (assembly GCF_050870835.2). Lineage (NCBI taxonomy): Bacteria > Pseudomonadati > Pseudomonadota > Gammaproteobacteria > Alteromonadales > Alteromonadaceae > Agarivorans > Agarivorans sp. QJM3NY_29. The sequence continues at coordinate 812,443 of NZ_CP194036.2, forward strand.
GTTCTAGTTGTCTTAAGATCAGGCTGCTGGCACCGGGCTGCTCTCGGGGCGGATCAATATCTTCGATACGGACTAGCCATTGGCCATTGTGGCTTCGGGCCTGTAAATAACTGCCAAGGGCGGCAACCAGCGAGCCTAAATGCAAGGGGCCTGAAGGGGAGGGTGCAAAGCGGCCTACGTAGGGCTTAGTGTCCATAGTTAAGTGATGGCTAATAAGTTTAGGCAGAACGAAACTGAGCTCATCTCTGCCTAAACTTGAATAAACTAGCCTACCAGCTGCTTCTCTTTGATCTCAGCTAGGGTTTTACAATCGATACACAGATCGGCTGTGGGTCTTGCTTCTAAACGACGGATCCCGATTTCGACACCACAGGCATCACAAAAACCGAAGTCTTCATCAATCTTGAGCAAGGTCTTCTCGATTTTCTTGATCAGTTTGCGTTCGCGATCGCGAGTTCGAAGTTCAAGGCTGAACTCTTCCTCTTGAGCCGCTCGGTCAACTGGATCAGGGAAATTAGCCGCTTCGTCTTTCATGTGGGTAACCGTGCGATCGACTTCTTCACGAAGTTGATTACGCCACGCTTCAAGTATGATTCGGAAGTGGTCAATCTGAGCATCGTTCATGTACTCTTCGCCAGGCTGAGCTTGATAAGGTTCAACCCCTGCGATAGAGAGCACACCTAGTGTTTTCTTTTTGCCTTCAGGCATACTTCTCTCCCAAATTCCGTACGACTTTATTCGTTTAATAGTCGAGGATGTAAATTTAGGCGGGTATCTATATCAGAAAGGATTAGTTACCGCAAATAAAATGAAACGAATTTGCTATTGCCACCTAAGCTCAGTGAAACATTTTGGACTGTTTGTCGATTTATTAACCGCTCCTATATTTGTCAGGGAGAATGACTCACTGTTGATCAATTCAGCAGTGGTGCCGCTAAGGATCAAGTTGGTCCGTAAGGAATGGTCTGGCTTGAGTTTACTTAGCTTCGTGTTACCAATATGTGAATATAAGTATACACGTATATTGCAATATGCGGGTGATTTAATAGCTTGCTAATGGGTGTTGTAAAAGACAGGCCTGAGGGCTGAGACTAGCCTTGTAGGCTAGAATTTCCACGCCTTGTTGTTTTGCTTGTTCGAGCAAAGCTGCATATTGAGGATCGATGTGAGCGGCAGCCTGTACATTGTTAATACCGCTGTGGAGTACCGCAAACAATAGTACCGCACGATGTCCCTGTTGTTTCATCGCCATTAACTCTCGCAAATGTTTTTGCCCCCGATGGCTAACCGCATCGGGAAAGTAGCCTTTTCCTTGTTGTAATAAAGTGCAAGACTTGACTTCGAGATAGCATAGTGGCTTTTCAGGAGCGCTCAGTAAAAAATCGACGCGACTGTTCTCGCTTCCATATTTCACTTCGCGTTGGATATTGGGGTAAGCCTTCAGTTCGTCAATCTGCTGATTGTTTATTGCTTCTTCGACTAAGTGGTTGGCTTGAGCGGTATTCACGCAGATGATGTCGTTATTGGCTGTTTGGCAGAGTTCCCAAGTGAGGGCGTATTTGCGTTTGAGGTTACTCGATTGGCTATACCATACGGTGCTACCTGGCTCGGCACAGCCAGTCATTGCCCCCGTGTTGGCACAATAAATCGTGGTTTCGCTGCCGTCGGCGAGTCTTACATCGGCTAGAAAGCGCTTATATCGTTTGAGTAGGATCGCGGCTTGTAAAGGTGGCTTAAATTGCATGGGGCTGACTGTCGGTAAATGATTCGAGATGATTTGATGCTAGCATTTTCACGGCTGGCTTGCGTAGTGGTATCTTCGTTGTTCGTTACTTGGGTCGATCGCGCGAATTGGTTAAACTAAGCAGGTTTTATAATGATTTAAGTTTAGGAGCTGCTTTGAGTGCGTTACCGGTAGCACAGATTTTCCCTGCCTTGTTAGAGCAGTTCAGTTTACGGCAAAACTTTATTGTGTGTGCTCCGCCAGGAGCGGGCAAGTCGACAGCTCTGCCCTTGATGTTGCTGCAACAAGCCGCTTTCAAGGGGAAAATTATTATGCTGGAACCCCGTCGTTTAGCGGCTCGCAACATCGCCCAATACTTGGCGAGCCAATTAGGTGAAGCGCTTGGTCAGCGGGTTGGTTATCAAATGCGCGGCGATAACCGCCAGTCAGCGAATACCCAGTTATTGGTGGTGACCGAAGGGGTATTAACTCGTTTGATCCAAAGCGATCCTGAATTGAGCGGAGTCGGGTTGCTTATCTTCGATGAATTTCATGAGCGTAGTCTCCACGCCGATTTAGGTTTAGCGCTCAGTTTGGAGGTGCAGCAAGCTTTTAATCCCGAATTAAAGTTGATGTTAATGTCGGCCACTTTAGAAAGTGAGCATTTACAGCAAATCCTTCCCGATGCCTTATTACTTGAGAGTGAAGGGCGTAGCTTTCCTATTACTTACAGTTATCATCCGATAGCACGCGATTGGCAATGGAGCGAACGTGTGGCGCAACGCTGTATGCTGGCGGTATCAGAGCAGGTGGGGAATCTGTTGGTATTTTTGCCTGGTAGCGGCGAAATTCGTCAGGTGGCTCAATATTTGTCTGCTGAGCTGCCCGCTGAGCTAGAGCTGCACTGCCTATATGGCCAGTTGTCCTTGGCTGAGCAGCAAGCGGCAATCCAGCCACCCGCGCAAGGGAAGCGCAAATTGGTACTCGCGACCAATATTGCTGAAACGAGTTTAACCATCGATGGGATTAGCTGCGTGATTGACTGTGGATTCGAGCGGCAGGCGAGTTATCATGCAAGCAGTGGAACCAGCCGCCTGCAAACCAAGATGATCTGCAAGGCTTCGGCTATCCAACGTGCGGGGAGGGCTGGACGCTTACAAGCGGGCCACTGTTATCGCTTATATAGTGAAGAACAGTTAAATCATCGTCCCTTTGCCAATAGCCCAGAAATTTGTCGCAGTGAATTGAGTCGTTTGCAGATCGAATTGCTGCAATGGGGGGCTAATGCGGCAGAGTTAACTTGGCTGGATGCGCCGCCTGCGGCCCACTTAGCTCAGGCTGAGCAGCTGTTGATTGAGTTGGGACTGATGACCTCACAAGGGCGGCTAAGCCCAACGGCCGAGCGACTTGGCCGAGCGGGAATTGGACCGCGTATGTTTGCTCTTATTGAACAAGCTCAGCGCTGGCAGCAACAGTTTTCGCAAGCCGGCTTGGTATGGCGAGCTTGCCAATTGGTTGCCTTGTTAGAATTGAACTTACCCATTAAAGCCGATGAACCGAATCAAGCCATCCTTAACTTACAAGGCGCCGCGAAGCAACAATATAAACAGCAGCTTGGCCAGCTCGCTCAGCGTTTTAAGGTTACGGTTGCCGACCCCATCGATGCCAAATGGGATGGTTTACTATTGGCCCAAGCTTTTCCTGATCGGATCGCCTTAAAGCGGCAAGGAACGGCGTATACTTGTAGCGCGGGGTTTGGTTTAGAATTGGATGAGCAACACCCCTTGCTGAAACAGCAAGCGTTGGTGGTGGTTGATTTATATTGGCCAGAAGGACGTACTCAAGCGCGGCTGGCGCTAGCTTGTCCACTTGATTTAGCTGAGCTTGAAAGGCGGCAAGCCGAGCGTTTTAGTACTCAGTTGTATTGCAGTTGGTCTGATTCGGCGAAACGAATTGTTGCGGAGCAACGTAAACAACTGGGGGCACTGGTATTACATCGACAGCCTTCAACTCGCTTTGAGCCTAGGCAAATTAGCCAAGCCTGGTTGCAACAAATACATAGTAAGGGTTTTGCCTGGTTACCGATTGGTGAACGAGCCCAAGCATGGTTACAGCGGGTATGTTGTGCTCAGCAGTGGTTTAGTGAATTGGCTTGGCCCGATTACAGTGAGCAGGCCTTGCTCGCCGAGGTTGAACAGTGGCTATTGCTGGATCTACAAGCGTGCCGTAGTTGGCAGCAACTTAAAAACCTTGATTGGTTAGCGTTACTTAAATCGCGACTCACTTGGCAGCAGCAACAGCAGCTGGAACAATATGCGCCGATCCACTATTTAGCGCCTTCGGGAAATCGAGCGACCATTCGATATCAGTTGGGGCAAGCGCCGATGGTGTCGATTAAACTGCAAGAGATGTTCGGCCAACCGCAGTCGCCACGGCTGGGGAATAAAATCGCTTTGACACTGGAGCTATTATCCCCTGGCGGGAAAGCATTACAGCGAACCCAAGATTTAGCCAGTTTTTGGCAATCAGCTTATATAGAAGTAAAAAAAGAAATGAAAGGGCGTTATCCTAAGCACCCATGGCCCGATGATCCGGTTCTGGCACAAGCCACCCATAAAACCAAACGTCAATTAAAGCAGTAAGGCAGTATGAGTCCAAAAGTGTCCCTTTCTACCCCAAAAAAAGCGAGTGCGAAGAAGCCGGCTGCTAAGAAAAAAGCGGCCAATAGTCGAACAAAGCCTAAATCAAGGGCACGCAGCAAGGCGAAACCATCTCGTAGTCAAAAGATTTCTTTAAAAAAACGTTTGTTTTCTTTGAGCTGGAAACTTGCTTTAGTGTCGACCCTATTGATTGCTGCTTGGGGGGTATTGTTAGATGGTAAAATTCAGCAACGGTTTAGCGGTGACAAATGGCAGTTACCAGCAGCTGTATATGGTCGAGAGTTACAGCTTTATCCCGGTTTACGTTTAAGTCGTAAAGAGTTGCAAGATGAGCTGGCCTTGCTGAATTACCGTAAGGTGAAGCGGGCCAAACATGGCGGTGAGTACGCCGTGTCTAAAACTAAAATAGAAGTGGTGCGTCGGCAGTTTGATTTTGCCGATGGTGTCGAGCCAGAGTTACCGATGTTACTTACCTTTGGTCCATCTCGTTTGGCCAAAATTCAACATCGTGATAGCGGAGAAGAGATCGCACAAACACGTCTCGATCCAGTGCTGCTAGAACGTTTAAATGTGACCGAGCAAGAAGATCGCTTATTTGTGCCGCTGGCTGAGATCCCCGATAATCTGAAACAAGCACTGATCCTCACCGAAGATCGGCACTTTTATCAGCATGATGGGGTTTCCATGATGGCCATCGCGCGAGCCATGTTGGTTAACCTGCGAGCGGGTCGCACGGTACAAGGCGGCAGCACCATCACTCAGCAACTAGCCAAAAATTTCTTTCTCACTCGCGAACGAACGCTTTGGCGAAAAATACAGGAAGCGTATATGGCCTTGCTGATTGATTTTCGTTATAGCAAGGATGAAATCCTTGAGAGTTACTTAAACGAAGTTTATCTGGGGCAAAATGGCAGTAATGCGGTACACGGTGTTGGTTTAGCCAGCTATTTCTACTTTGGCCAGCCGGTGAGTGATTTGTCGGTGGAACAAGTTGCGTTATTAGTGGCAATCGTGAAGGGGCCTTCTTATTACGATCCTTGGCGTCATACGCAACGCGCCACTGAGCGCCGTGACTTGGTGCTACGTATTCTTGCCGAAGCAGGAACTTTAACTGCTAAGCATTACAAACAAGCGGTACAGCAGCCTCTTGGCTTGAGTAAACGCGGTAGTATGGGTTACCAAAAAACCCCTGGCTTTGTCTCTTTGGTTCGTCGCGAGCTACAGCAACATGCAAGTAATTGGCGCAATTATAATGGGGTGAAGGTGTTTACTACGCTCGATCCTTTATCGCAACGGCATGCTCAGAGTGCCGCGCAAGCAGTACTTAATCAACTCGATAAGAGCCACAAAAAACAATTACAAACTGCGATGGTGATTAGTGAGCGACAAACCGGAGCAATTCGAGCGCTAATTGGCAGTCGGGAGCCTAATGACCATGGTTTTAATCGGGCTTTAGATGCGCGTCGGCAAATTGGCTCATTGGTCAAACCCTTCGTTTATTTAACCGCTTTAGAGCAAGGCCATCAATTGGGAGAATTATTGGAAAATAGCCCCTTATCGGTACGCCTAGATGATGGCTCAACTTGGCAACCAAATAACTACGATAAGCAGTTTAGTGAGCCGGTGATGTTAGTTCGTGCTTTAGCCGAGTCGCTGAATGTGCCGACAGTGCGTTTAGGTTTAGAGCTTGGTGTGAATTCGGTATTACAAACTTTGCAACAAGCGGGTTTAGAGACCAAAGCAAAACCTTACCCGGCCTTACTGCTGGGAAGCCTCAGTTTGTCACCTTACCAGTTGGCGCAACTTTATCAAACGCTAGGCGGTGATGGTGAGTATCGTCCGTTGTACGCGGTACATCAAGTGAATGACGGCCAAGGTCATGTTTTATATAAAGCGGATAGTGAGCCACAGCGCCGTTGGTCGGAAATGGCCAACTATCAGATTTTATATGCAATGAGTCAAGTGACTCGCAGTGGGACTGCTCGTTCACTAAAATGGCGGATCCCTAAGGTAGATTTGGCGGGTAAAACTGGTACCACCAATGATTTACGTGATAGCTGGTATGTGGGGATCGACCAACGAGAAATTGTGACTGTGTGGGTTGGGCGCGATGATAATAAACCGGCTGCTGTTACTGGGTCATCGGCGGCACTGCCAGTTTATGCTGCCTATTTAAAAACCTCTTATCCGCAATCGTTACGAGCCATGCAACCCGATCAATTGAGTTGGGTGCATTTTGCAAGCCGCGATGGGCGACCTACAATTGCGGGTTGCGGCGAATCAGTCTTGTTACCCGCACCAAGCAGTCAAGCCGAGTTGGCGAAAGGCTGTATCCAGCAGACGGCGAGCAAGGCAAAAACGTGGCTGCAAAGCCTCTTTAACTAATCTAAAGGACCGATCATGCTACAAGCAATTCAAGCGCAAGTGATGTTGCAGCTTCAAGACGATATGAATACTAAAGTTAATCCAGATTGGTTGCAGGCGCGCTCACCATTTTTACGCGCAGTTGTGATTGAAGGGGCAGAAGCCATTGAGCACCATGGTTGGAAATGGTGGAAGAAACAGCACTGTGATTTAGAACAACTGCAAATGGAGCTGGTAGATATATGGCATTTTGTGTTGTCAGAGCGACTACTGCAGTTTGCGGGAAAGCATTCTTTGGCTGAGGATTCCATTTTTGCGAATATCGCTGAAACAAGCCTTGAGTTTGATGGCCAAAGTTACGTCTTCACTGAGCTTGATTTACTCGAAAAGTTAGAGCTGTTGATCGGCTTAGCGGCAGCTAAACGCACCAGTATCGGGCTGTTTTCTGCCTTGCTCCTTGATTGTAAAATGGATTGGCAATCCTTGTATCAACAGTATGTGAGTAAAAATGTACTTAATTTTTTCCGACAAGATAACGGTTATAAACAAGGCACTTACCGTAAAGTATGGGATGGGCGCGAAGATAACGAGCATCTGGTTGAATTGATGACTCAACTGGATGCAACGGCGGCAACTTTCCAGCAAGATTTGTATCATGCCCTCCAACAACGTTATGGCCGCTCTAAGTAGAGATATGTTCCATTTTGGCGCATGTTTTGCGCCTAGTTAGCGCAGTTTATTGAGCTGTGTAGATACCTTTGCAATTTTTATTTATATCATGCTAGGAAAATCGCAAAAAAAGAGTATATTCTGCTGTGTATTGACTTTGTTGTTGATTGAATTAGATATTTTTGTGAAATTTGGTTTTTGCCACGCCTTGGCCTTGTTATTGCAACAATTTATTTGTGGGTTTAGGCAGAGCGCCGAATACCAAATATTTTGTTAAGTTGTAGAGGTAAATAACATGGCTTTTTCTAGTTTTAGAGGTGCTTCAGGTGCCAGTTTTTGTCCAAGTAAATCAGCTGACGAACAAGCGCAGACGCCGACTAAGCCCAAAGTTAACTAATTGCAACATCACTCCTTTACCTCATGTGTAGCGAGAGTGAAGTATTTACTTTGAGTTCATGGTGATTTTGAACGGTTAATGACATTCGCTTAAACGAGTGTTGATTTTGCTACGCTATTGTTGCGTTGCAAGAGACGATTCCGCTTGCTTATTGGTTCACCGTCGCTGGTGGTTGCGCTTCATCTTGCGCTGATCGTTGGTGGATTGAAAAATATTCAATCGTAAAACTAGTGTTGCGCAGAGCCTTGCAAGAGTTTGTTTACTGCATCTGCAAGGCTGGGTGATGAGCGATTAAAGCTTAGGTATAACTGGTGCGATAACCGGGACGATAACGGTCGTTAAATGCCGATTGCTCCAAGAGCGCTTCGGGCAGTCGATGGCTGGCGAAGGCGGGCTTAGACTGTGATACTGGCGCTTGGCGACTTGCAGCAGGGCTAGCCTGAAATAAGTTTAATAATTCCTGTTCACGGATAGCTTCAAACATAACGAACTCCTATTGAATGTTCGCGCCATGCTGGCGCTTTAGCTGAATTTTTAGTCCGCCCGCAAGTTGGCGAGTAAATCGGCGGCAAAGCTAAGTTAGCAAATAGACATCCAGACGTCCATGCATTAAAGCTTATATCTCATAAAAATCTGTTATTACATTGCAGGCTGAAAGAGATAAGATAAGCCGAACAGATGGATAAGGTGAGTACTACTGGCATGTTAAAACTGTTGTACCTGATCATTGGCTGGATATCAGTACTATTGGGTACCCTCGGCATTTTCCTTCCTTTATTACCGACCACGCCTTTCATGCTGTTGGCTGCGGTTTTGTTTTCTAAAAGCTCGCCCCGTTTTGAGCGTTGGCTGCAACAGCACCGGGTCTTTGGTCCCTTGATTGAGGATTGGCACCAATATGGCGTGGTTAGCTTGCGAGCGAAGTGCAGTGCGACCATCATGGTGCTTATTTCCGCTGCTTTGATGTTGTGGTTTCAGGTGCCTTGGATAGGTCGTATGGTGGCCGCTGCTTGTTTATGCTCGGTGATGATTTTTTTATGGACTCGGCCTTCCAGGCGAGATCCTTCCGATTAACATCAAGTTCTATTCTGCTGCTTGTGCGATCAGTGCAGCAGTATTGACCGCCGCAATTTTTACTCCGAAGCTTGTGATGTTAGGCAAGGTGCAATTGTGATGTAGGCGAATGGTCTCAGCGCTCGCATGAGGTTTGTCATGGGTGGTATGGGCATCGGCAACCAGTTCGACAGAATATCCCAAACTTGCCGCGCGGCGAATGGTGGTATCCACACAAAACTCGGAGGCATAACCGCAGACGATGAGGTGTTCAACTTGTAGGCTTTTAAGCAAGTCCCCAAGGTCAGTATTGAGGAAGCTATCGGGCGTGGTTTTTCGAATAAAATAGTCGTTGGTTTGGGTCTTTAGGCCCGCTTGTAGTTGCCAGCCATCACTGGCAAATTCGATCGCTGAGTTTGCTTGTTCGTGCTGAATATAAATCACTGGCTGATGCTTCGAGCGCGTCCATCGGCTGAGAACATTTATTCTTTCAATGACTTCATTTATTTCAAATGGTCTGGGTTCGGGATCAAACAAAACGCTTTGTACGTCAATGATTAATAGAGCGGATTTCATATCTTTCCTGCTTTTAATGTTTCATCAGCCATATTGCTTGAGTGTGAGCAATATGACTGATGATGGCTTGCTTAATTGAGTTGAGCGAAACAGCGCTCGGCCGCTGCAATGGTGGCATCGATATCCGCTTCAGTATGCGCATAAGAGGTAAATGAGGCTTCAAATGCTGAAGGTGCTAAATAGATCCCTTCGGCTAGCATTAGATGGAAAAACTGCTTGAAACGTTCGGTGTCACAGGCACAGGCCTGAGCAAAGTTGGTTACTTTTGGTTCTTCGGTAAAGAAGAAACCGAGCATCGCGCCAACTTGGTTGATGCTCAGTGGAATGTTTTGCCGCTCGGCTGCGTCTTTTAGGCCCTTGGCTAAACGTTCGGTTATCGCATGAAGATGTTGGTGGACCACTGGATCACGTAGTGCACTTAAAGAAGCTAAACCTGCTGCCATCGCGATGGGGTTTCCAGAGAGGGTGCCTGCTTGGTAGACCGGACCAACAGGTGCTAAGTATTCCATGATTTCTTTTTTACCACCGAAGGCGCCCACAGGCATGCCGCCGCCAATGACTTTTCCTAAGCAGCTGAGATCAGGCGTGACGCCGTAGTGTGCTTGTGCACCGCCTAAGGCGACCCGAAAGCCAGTCATTACTTCGTCAATAATGAAGACACTTTGATATTTATCACAAATGGCGCGTAGCCCTTGTAAGAAGCCGTCGACAGGTGGAATGCAGTTCATGTTGCCAGCAACGGGTTCGACGATGATACAGGCAATTTGCTCTGGGTAAGCGACAAATAAGGCTTCAACCGAGGCTAAGTCGTTGTAGGTGGCGGTGAGTGTATGTTGGGCAAAATCGGCAGGGATCCCTGGAGAGCTGGGTTGGCCTAATGTAAGGGCACCTGAGCCAGCTTTGACTAAAAGTGAGTCGGCGTGGCCGTGGTAGCAACCTTCAAATTTGAGGATCTTGTCGCGTCCAGTATAACCGCGAGCGAGACGAATGGCACTCATGGTTGCTTCGGTTCCCGAATTGACCATGCGCACTTGATCCATCGAAGGCACCAGTTCACATACTAAGTTCGCCATCTCAATTTCACTGGCAGTGGGCGCGCCAAAGCTTAGGCCTTTGGCTGCGGCATCAACCACGGCTTGGTGAATTTTAGGATGGTTATGACCAAGGATCATCGGTCCCCATGAGCCCACATAGTCAATATAGCTATTGCCATCGACATCAAAAATACGGGCTCCGTCAGCTCGTTCAATAAATAATGGGGTGCCGCCAACGCCATTAAATGCTCTTACGGGTGAGTTTACGCCGCCAGGAATAGTTTGTTGAGCTTGGGTAAATAGTTGTTCTGAAAGAGACATGAAGTAATCCTTTAAAATCGTCAACGAGGGCTGAAAAGCACCGAATGGCGCTCACTATAACAAACAATGTAGGAGGGAAAAATCTCTGGTTTGTTGCAAGGCTTAATTATCGGTAAACTAGCGGTTTTTATTGTTCAGTGAGTTTTTCGTGCTTAAGCCTAAGTTGGTTGTGGTTAGTTTGGTTGGTGTATTAGCACTTACCTGTGTTTATGGTGTGTCGGTGGTGGTGGAGCAAAAGGACCAACTCAGTGCGCAGTTACAACAGCAGTTGAGTGTAGCTTTAGATAGCCAAGCAATATTACAACAACGCCTAGCACTCTTGAGTTTAGAGCAAGATACTAGCCTTGCAGAAATTGCGTCGTTAAAACAAAGTCTAAGTGAACGCAACGCCGAAAATTCCGACTTAAACCAAGAGCTGATGGTTTACCGAAAAATTATGGCACCCGAGCAACAAGCTGGTGGCTTGAAAATTGAGCAGCTGCATATCGAACCCACATTAAGTCCTGGTTACTTTCGAGTGCAGTTGTTATTAATGCAGGTGTCGCGTAATAAGCGTTGGTTAAGTGGTGAGGTGGAGTTGGTGGTGGTGGGTAGTCAAGATCAGTTGCCGAACCAATATAGCTTAGCTGATTTACAAACCACGCCCGATCCCTTAAGTTTTAAGTTTCGTTATTTTCAGGAACTAAATACCGAGATTAAACTGCCAGTAGGCTTTTTAGCCGAGCGAGTTGAGTTAAAGGCTAAACTGAAGGGCGATCGTTGGAATAAGGCGGCGGAAATATTATACCAAGAAAACTGGCCATCTTTGGGTAATACTTGAATAAATTACTCGGGTATTGGATAATCTGGCTTAGCTTATATATTTAAGGAATACACCGTGTCAGAACAAGCTGTAACTGAACAGGTCGCGTTTCCAATTCAATTTACCGATGCCGCGGCATTGCGTGTCAAAGAGTTGGTCGCGGAAGAAGAGAATCCTGCCTTGATGCTACGCGTTTATGTTACCGGCGGCGGTTGCTCGGGCTTTTCCTATGGCTTTACCTTCGATGAAAAAGTCAACGAAGGGGATACCTTAGTGGAGAAACAAGGGGTCTCTATGGTTGTCGACTCGATGAGTTTACAATACTTAGTGGGTGGCGTTGTCGATTTTACATCGGGTTTAGAAGGTTCTCGTTTCTTAGTCAATAATCCGAATGCCAGCGCAACTTGCGGCTGTGGTTCTTCATTTAGCATTTAAGTTCGCTAGAAATAATTTAACCGATTGCTTATTTTTTGATTAAGCCACCTTTAGGTGGCTTTTTTGTTTTACAAGCCAAGCCAAGGCTTGTATTGATTTTGTCAGCTCTGTGCATCAAATAATGCCCTAGTCAATACTTACTTGTATACTTTGAGCCTATTTAGACCAAAGACAGGGAGTATTTGATTGTGTCTACAGGCGTAAAGGGTTTTTTGGCCGCTCGTCCTTATTGGCTTTCTATTGTGATTGTTGGCATCGTTGCGCTATGGATGTTTTCTGGTCAAGTCTCTAATTGGGAGCAGGGCAACGACAATCCGCAGCCTCCCATTGAACAAACGACACATCAACTGACTCGAGTCTTGGTTAAAACCTTTCAAGCTCAGCGCATCGAGCGGAACTTGTTGCTATATGGACAAACTGAAGCTAGTCGTCAGAGTACTATTTCTGCAGAGATCTCGGGTCGACTGCTTGAGTTTTTAGTGGATGAGGGCCGACCAGTGAAACAAGGACAAGCCTTGGCTCGGCTCGATATTCAAGATCGCCGTTCTCAGTTATTGCGCGCTGAAGCCTTATTAGAACAGCGCCGGATTGAATACGAGGGTGTCAAAGCTTTAAGTAAAAAGGGCTTTCAAGGGAAAGCGCGAGTCGCCGAAGCGAAGGCTTCTCTGGTTGATGCCCAATCGATGGTGAAAACCCTCACCTTAGCCATCGACAATACTCTATTGCTGGCACCTTATGATGGAATTTTTGATGAAAATATAGTTGAGCAAGGTGCCTATTTGTCGATTGGCGATCCTATTCTTCGCTTAGCCGATACCCAACAACTTCGTGTGCGCACCGATGTGTCCGAGCGCGATATCGGGTTGTTGCAGCTTGGTCAAAGGGCGCATGTGAGCTTGGTTACCGGCGAACAGGTAGAAGGGCTTATCGATTTCATCGCCAGTATTTCTAATCCCAATACCCATACTTTTAAAGTTGAGGTATTAATTGATAATCAGCAGCATCTTTTAAAGGCTGGGGTGAGTGCGAGTGTGCGTTTTCCTTTGCTTGAAGTGGAGGCGATAAAGGTGAGTCCAGCGGTGTTAGCGCTAGATGATGAGGGCAACCTTGGGGTGAAAACGGTGCGCGACTCAGTGGTGCAGTTTGTTCCTGCTCAGCTAGTTCGCTCAGATCCTGATGGTGCTTGGCTATCGGGTTTTAGCGGTGATAATGAGGTGATAGTACTGGGCCAAGGGTTTGTGAGTGCAGGAGATAAAGTAGAAGCGGTCTCTCAGCTTGAGTCGTTGGCGCAACCGGAGGCAAACTAATGCATCGCTTTATCGAGGCCATACTGTCACGCACTCGTACGGTGATCTGCTTGTTGGTATTTTTATTTATTAGTGGCACCGTCACTTATATCAACATTCCTAAAGAGTCGGATCCCGACGTTGAGATCCCGGTTATTTATGTTTCTATCCCGCATGACGGCATTTCACCTGAAGATGCCGAGCGCTTATTACTGCGGCCTATGGAGCAAGCTTTACAGGGTTTAGAAGGTATCAAAGAAATGACCGCAGTTGCCAGTGAAGGCTTCGCTTCGGTCGTTTTAGAGTTTGTGGTTGGGGTTGATATTGACCAAGCTTTAGCCGATGTGCGGGCGAAAGTCGACGAAGCCAAACCGAACCTGCCCGATGGGGGGGAAGAGCCTGAAGTTCATCAAGTTACGCTTGCGACCGAACAGCCAGCGGTCACTGTATTGTTATCGGGAGACTTGCCACAACGAGCCTTGTTAAGCATTGCTCGTGACTTGCAAGATCGAATGGAAGCGATGAAACAGGTGCTGGAAGTGAACATTGGTGGCGACCGCGAAGATTTTTTGGAAGTAATCGTCGATCCTTTGCTGATGGAGTCCTATGGCTTGGATCAGGCCGATATCGGTTCCTTGGTGAGTCGGAATAATCGTTTAGTGACCGCTGGGACTTTAGATACGGGAAGTGGCCGTTTTGCAGTGAAAGTTCCCTCGGTGTTCGAAACTGTGAAGGATTTGATCGATTTACCAATTAAGGTGGATGGCGATCGCATCGTAACTTTTGGCGATGTTGCCAGCGCTCGGCGTACTTTTAAGGATGCGAGCAGCTATGCACGCGTCAATGGAAAACCAACCATCTCCTTGGAGGTTAGTAAACGTCCCGGTGAAAACTTGATCGAAACCATCGAGCAAGTGAAAACCCTGATTGCCGAAGAGCGCAAGCTATGGCCTGATTCGGTGGTGGTGGACTATGCTGGCGATCAATCAAAAGATATTCGGACCATGTTGTCGGACCTGCAAAATAATATTTTATCGGCAGTATTGTTGGTGGTGGTGGTGATTATCGCGGTGATGGGTTTGCGTTCGGCACTGCTGGTGGGGATTGCTATTCCGGGGTCTTTTTTGGCTGGGATCTTGGTTCTGTCGCTGGGTGGGCTCACCATTAATATGGTGGTGCTGTTTTCACTGATTATGGCGGTAGGGATGCTGGTGGATGGTGCCATTGTGGTTACCGAGTTTGCCGATCGGCAAATGAGTGAAGGGGTTCCTCGTCATCAAGCTTATTCTTTAGCATCCCAACGCATGGCTTGGCCGATCATTGCTTCCACTGCAACCACTCTTGCGGCGTTTGCCCCCTTGCTGGCTTGGCCAGGAATTATGGGACAGTTTATGGGGTATTTGCCGCTGACCTTGATTGCGACACTGAGTGCATCATTGGTGATGGCATTAATTTTTGTGCCTTCTTTAGGCAACATCTTTGGTCGCCCACGTAGCTTGAGTCACCAACAACAGCAAGCATTGATTAATGCAGACCTAGGGAAATGGCAGCAACTCACAGGCATGACTGGCTGGTATTTACGTATATTAAACAAGGCGGTAAGTGCTCCTTGGCGGGTTTTATTATTGAGTATTGTAATTGCTGGGGTGGTGCTCTTTACTTATGTGCGAGCCGGTAAAGGTTTAGAGTTTTTTCCCAAGGTTGAACCCGTGGGCTTTAATATTATTGTTCGCTCTTATGGTGATTTCTCGATCGATGAAAAGCTGGAAATCATGAAAAAAGTCGAGCGTCGGATCATCGATATTGAAGATTACGATACACTCTACAATAAGGTTGGTGGCGATCAACTGGGTAATATCCGGGTGAACCTAAAAGATTGGGATCAACGTCGGCCAGCGGAGGAGGTGATTGCCGATATGCAGGCTCGCCTAGCCCCCTTGGCGGGTTTAGAAATTGAATTTCCTCAAGACAAGGCGGGTCCACCCGCAGGCAAGGATATTCAGTTGGAATTGAGTTCGCGTTTTCCAGAACGTTTAGCCCCCATGGCGAAAAAGATCCGTGCACTGATTGATAATAATCCACATCTGGTGAACGCCGAAGATTCTAGCACCAAGCCAGGTATTGAATGGCAGCTGAAGGTGGATCGCGCTAAGGCCGCACGGTTTGGCGCCGATGTGACACTACTGGGCAATACCGTTCAGTTTGTGACCAATGGTTTGAACATTGGTGAATACCGCCCCGATGATGTCGATGATGAACTGGAGATAAGAGTACGTTTCCCTGAAGAAAATCGCAGCATTAGTCGTTTAAGTGAGTTGCGGGTAAAAACCGCCTATGGTCTTGTTCCGATGACCAATTTTGTGTCTTTGGAAGCGAAGCCCAAGCAAGACGTGATCAATAAGGTCGATGGCCGACAAGTACTTACCGTGGGCGCGGATATGGCGGAAGGGCAGAACTTAAGTTTAGAATTGCCTAAATTACGAAAGCAATTGAAGCAATTGCAGCTCGATCCCTTGGTCGATATCCGAGTGCGGGGTCAGAATGAAGATCAACAAGAAAGCATGGAGTTTTTAGAGAAAGCTTTTGTGGTCGCCTTATTTGTAATGGCGCTGATTTTGATTACTCAGTTCAATAGTTTTTATCAGGCATTTTTGATCCTCTCAGCGGTGTTATTTTCAACCGTGGGAGTATTACTTGGCTTGTTAATCGCAGGGCAAGCCTTTGGCGTTATCATGAGTGGCTTAGGGGTGATTACCCTTGCCGGAATTGTGGTAAACAATAATATCGTATTGATTGATACCTATAACGTGTTGCGTGCCCAGGGGCTGCCTGTGCAGGAGTCGATTATGCGAACGGGTGCTCAACGTTTACGGCCAGTGATGTTAACAACTATCACCACGATCTTGGGTTTAATGCCGATGGTGTTGCAGCTGAACATCGATCTGTTTGAGCGAAGCATTCAATTTGGTGCGCCGTCATCACAATGGTGGTCTCAGTTGGCCACTGCGGTGGCTGGAGGCTTAACTTTTGCGACCTTATTAACTTTGATCCTCACTCCATGTTTGTTGATGTTGGGACAAGTTGTGCCGCGGCAGTTGCGGGCTTTGACTGGCCGAGTTAAGCCTGTTAAGGCTGAAGTTCGCTAAGTTGTGCGGCCTAAAGTATCTTGTTAGTTCCAGAGATTCGCGTTACCGACTATAGCGCGAATCGCTTGATATGCTCCCTTCTAAGACACATCTTGAGCTGTAAGATAGTGATGACGATTTTCGTTTTCTCTTGTTTTTCGGTCGGTCGTTTATTTTTTTGCAATATGAGCTTCTGGTTATCCGGATAGGATTTTAATTATCTGCCAGGTAAGATTTGATTCATCAATCGTCATTTGTTTAGGTATTGCCAGCAATACGTCCTGTGCGAAGGCGGAAGAATCGTTTAAATTGTAAACCTTAGGTTTGAAAGTTCGCAGATCATCGTGAGTGGAATGTTTGTTGAGTCGCTCTCTATCGCAGTGATTAGAGTGATTATCATTAATTATCAACGTTTTATGAGTTTTCTGATCAACCATGGTTTTCCCAAAGGTGGGTATTCGATTGGTTCCTGTTCGAGGTGTAAAAGTTGTGCTGAAAGGGTCTCCTCACCCATGGTCTCCAAACAACATCCTCAAGGAAAGGTTGTTTTTACCGCCTTACAAAAAGGACTTGGGGAACTGCGTCAGCAAGGTTTAATCAGCCGGGCCTTAAAGGAATGTGGCATGATCTATCAGCGAGTTTCGAATTGGAAAGTGACTAACTAAGCAATTGGTTTTTTATACGCATTATCATGAGTGAGAGGAACCGTGAAAAAAACGACAAAGGCCCTGCTGTGGTCGGCTTTGATTTTTCCAGGTTTGGGCCATTACTACTTAAAAAAATATTTGAGTGGCAGTGTATTACTAGGGCTCGCGCTTGCTGCTTTTTATTATTTGAGCCGTCAGGCAATTCAGAGAGCAACGCAAGTGAGCGAGCAAATTCTTAATGGGAGTGTGCCTTTGGATGCTGCTACGATTGCCAAGTTGGTGACTCAAGCTCCTACGGGAAGCGATGCAGTGATGTTAAATATTGCAACGCTGCTCTTAGGGGCATGTTGGCTGGTCGCGTTACTTGATATTTATCGCCTGCGGCGAAGTTTGTAATTTAGCGATAATGCTCCAACATTTTGTAGTACAGCATACCGATGGCTAAAGCTTGATTGCCAAACCACTGGTTGAGTGGGATCCGAAATTGCTTCATGGCACTAAAGGCGTCAAATTCGCTTAAATGACCACTGATCGCGTTAGCCATGATTTCACCCATGATATGGGAGGTGGCAAGCCCATGTCCGGAGTAGCCTTGGCAATAAAATACATGAGGTGATACTTTGCCTAACTGTGGTATTCGATTGAGCACGATACCCGCAGTACCAGTCCACTCAAACTCGATATCAATGCCTTTTAAGCGGGGGAAAGTATGCTCCAAGGCTGGCCTTAGCTCAGCGGCAACACTTTTTGAGTCTCGTCCAGAATAGTTGGTTCCACCACCAAACATCAGCCGCTTATCTGCGGTTAAACGATAGTAATCAAGAACAAAACGACAATCGTATACGGCGACATCATGCGGATTTATCAACTTCGCTAACTGGTCACCGAGTGGCACGGTTGCCATATTGCCTAAGGAGGCTGGAAACAGCAATCCTCGCAGCTGTTTACGGGCTAGGTGATGATAAGCGTTACCGGCAATTAGCACCGAGTCGGCGTTGATCCGTCCCTGCTCACAGACCACCGTGCAGGGCTCTGCTTCAATAATCTCAAGTACTTTACTGTGTTCGAATATCTGTACGCCTAAGTTTGCAGCAGCATGTGCTTCGCCGATACACAGATTGAGTGAATGTAGGTGCATGTTCCGTTTGTTTAAGAGACCGCCGTGATAAATCGACGAGCCCAAATAGTCGGGGATCTGTTCGGCATTCAATAATTGCATATCGTCGCCCATTCCGCGTTGTTCTGCCTGTTGAAACATAGCTTGCAATTCAGGGAGATGAGCGGGTTTATAAGCCGTTTGCAGGTGGCCATATTTTAGGTCGCAATCTATGCCGTATTTAGCGACCCGATCTTGAATGATTTGGTGACCTCGCCAGCGTAAGTTCCAGACGTATTTTTCGGCTTCTTCGCCAATCTGATGACGCAATTGCTTGGTCATGGCTTGATCCCCAGACAGACTGCCGGTGACTTGACCGCCGTTACGTCCGCTGGCTCCCCAGCCAATTTTATTGGCTTCAACTAGCGCCACTTTATAGCCTTTTTCGGCAAGCTCTAGTGCTGTCGCTATCCCCGTAAAGCCGCCGCCAATAATTGCAATATCTACTCTTAATTCCCCTGTCAATATGGGGTAGTTGGTTTCATGTTTGATGGTTGCCGAATAATAGGAATTACAGCGAGCTTGAGACATGACGAAACATCCTTGTGAGTAGCTTTCTATAGTGTGTTGTGCTGTCTATCTAAGTAAAAATCTAACATTGCTTGGGGATGTAAGTAAAATGTAAATAAAAATATAGAGTTTATGCTTGCTTGTTGGTTTTTTTGACTGTGGTTTGGAGTCTTGTTGGTTTAGGATCGGTGGAATATCTGGCTGACTTTAGCTGTCAGCAATACTGGAGATGGCGTATTCTATGTACTCTGACTAGCCCCCTCTCTCTAGGAACTGCACTGGCCTACATTTATTTATGTTTGTGATTGTTGAGGGATAAGCCGAACGGAAGCTGCTAGCATGCTTGGGAGCTCTGAATAGATTGGCGTCTTCCATTCTGCTAACTTTAGCCATTAGTTCTCACCTTGCAAAGGCAGCGACTCGTGTTTGCTGCCAAATTGAAATTTATTTTTGCCACGACGTTTCGCTTGATACATGGCTTGATCGGCGATGTGTAATAATTCATCCATGTTGTTAGCATGGTCGGGGAATAGCGCAATACCTAAACTTGCGCCAATCTCGTGGGATGTGGCTGCAACTTCGATGGGCTTAGATAATTTGTTGAGAACTTTGATTGCCATTAGCTCCGCTTCTTGAGGGGGCTCGGTGCAGAGTTCTAATCCTTGTAAAATCATGACAAATTCGTCACCACCAATGCGAGCGATAAAGTCGGTTTTTCTTAAGGTATGCCGCAATCTGTTGGCGGTTGCGGTTAATACTTGGTCGCCGCGGTGATGACCATAGTTATCATTAATGTCTTTAAATTTATTTAAATCGATGAAAATCAGCGCAACGCGACTCTGTTCAGCTTTGGCTTGGTTGATGGCTTTGGCTAACTTTTCTTCTAACTCAAGTCGATTCGGTAAACCAGTTAAGGTATCGATATGCGCCAACTTCATTAACTCATTTTCGGCATTCTTCTCTTCGGTGATATCACGTACCACCCCCATCATTTTTGCTACTTTGCCATTTTTATCGTTCACCACATTGCCCGTTTCACGGACCCAGTGAATACTGCTGTCGGGCCACACCACTCGATACTCTTCGTCGTGATTTTCGCCAGTTTCGATGCAGCGCTGTTCACCAGCTTTCACTCTTTCTCGGTCTTCGGGATGCACACTATTACAAAACAGTTGGTAACTAGGCTGTATTTCGCCGACTTTATACCCAAACATGGCATAAATTGCATCCGACCAATACAGTTGCTCGGTATTTACATCCCAGTCCCAAGTGCCGATACGGGCAAAGTATTGGCTACGTTTAAAACGTTCTACTTCTTCTGGTTGTGCTCGTCCCAATTGATCTGAGTGGAGTATATATAAGCGGTTACCGTCGGCTTGAATGATCAGTGTCAGTTCAAATTCTAAATGCTCATTTGTGGCTAACAAACCATAGCTTTGACGTGTTTGATTGGCTGCCAAGTGTTCAATGTTGGGAAGAATCGTGCTGATAGCCTGACCCATGGCCTTCGTCTTGATATTTAATAAATGAATGGATGGCTGATTCATATACAGGATCTGGCCCTGCTCACTGGTTAATATTAAACCTTCAGTTAGGCTGGCGAGAATACTTTCTTGACGCAGCTGTTGCTGTTTGAGTTTTCGGTAAGCACCGAAGCTAACAACAAGCAGCAAAGACATTAAACATAGAAATAAATAGGTCATAAACGCTTTATATTCCGTTAGTTAAGACTGCATTTATTGGAAGAGTTATGAACACATATTTTCAGTATGCTGCAGTATACCTGCTTTCTTCATTCTCGTTTTTACGGCTTGTGTGACACTTGCTAGTGAATTATTTGTCCCGTTATGCAAGCAATCTCTCCCTTGTTGAAATGATTGTGCTTATCGATGGACGTCATTTGTGAGCCTCGATTCAACAGCGTTCATGCTGTTGGAAATGACTGGTGAGTTTATCATGCATAAAGCTGCCTAATCGTTCGATGTTATTTACCGAAGGATAGTTGGGGCGCACCACAAAGGCGATTTCTCGATGGGGGCCTTTTTCATCGAGGCGCACCGAGGCCAGAGAAGGGCGATGTTGTACCAAGCTTTCTAAGGCCATTTGTGGCAACAAGGTGGTGCCCATTTTACTGACCACTAATTCGATCAGCGTATTTAGGCTAGTGCCACTGAGGCTATGGCCAGCATCTGATGAGATATTACAGGCCGACAGTACATGATCTTTTAAACAATGCCCTTCTTTGAGCAACATTAAATTAGATTGTTGCATTTCTTTGGCTCTGACCGTGGCTTGGGTGGTCATTTTATTGTCTTTATGAGCGATCCAATAAAAATCCTCTTGCCAGAATGGAAAGTGCAATAAGTTCTGACATGGATAGGGAAGCGCTAAAATCGCAGCATCGAGCTTACCGTTAGTGACTTCCGAGACCAATTGCTGAGACTGATCCTCTATTACGGTGAGTTCTAACTGTGGATAGGTTTCCAGCAACGAAGGCAATACTAAAGGGAGTAGATAAGGCGCAATGGTTGGGATCACGCCAATCGACATTGGCGTGCTTAGTGGGTTTTGAGTGGACTCGACTAGTTTGCCGATGTCGCCCATTTGCAATGAAATTGCTCGCGCTTTCTCTAGTAGTTGTTTTCCCAAGGGGGTGACCAGTACTTTTTTGTTGTCTCGCTCAAATACCTGAAAGCCAAGTTTACGTTCCATATCGGTGATGGCAGTGCTTAAGGCCGATTGAGAGACTGCGCAAGCATCGGCGGCATTCTTAAAATGCAAATGCTGTTCAATGGCTAGCGCGTAATGAATTTGCTTCAAGGAGATCATAGATATACCGCTCTCTATTTAAAATTTGAGTCACCAATACAGCGACCTTCAAGTGATTTGATGATTCACTATATTTTCAAATATTCAATATGCGTTCTAAAAAACAGAAGGTCAACTTCAATTTTTCCAACTGTAACCGAAGCTCGATCCGAGACATTATAGCTTCACTGCCAAGGCGGCAGACCAAATTAACTAATAACAACTCATTATGACTGGAGAAATTAAATGTCTGTAATTAACACTGAAATCAAACCTTTTAACGCAAGTGCTTTTAAACAAGGTGAATTCATCGAGGTAAGTGACGCGGATCTAAAAGGCAAATGGGCGGTCTTCTTCTTCTATCCAGCTGACTTTACCTTTGTTTGTCCAACTGAGCTAGGCGACGTGGCTGACTACTACGACGAATTTCAATCTCGTGGCGTAGAAATTTACTCGGTTTCAACTGATACCCACTTCACGCACAAAGCGTGGCACGATTCTTCAGAAACCATTGGTAAAATCCAATACACCATGATTGGTGACCCAAATGGCGCGATTACACGTAACTTTGAAGTCATGCGTGAAGCACAAGGCTTAGCTGACCGTGGTACCTTCATCGTTGACCCTGATGGCATCATCCAAGCGGTAGAAATCACTGCTGAAGGGATTGGCCGTAACGCTGAAGACTTACTGCGCAAAGTAAAAGCTGCCCAATATGTGGCTGCTCACCCAGGTGAAGTATGTCCAGCTAAATGGAAAGAAGGTGAAGCGACGCTTGCGCCATCTTTAGACCTAGTCGGCAAAATCTAATGAGTAATGATTCGCAGCCTTCGCGAATCAAGACGAGTCGGGGCCAGATGTTCGGCCCTGATAATTATTGAATTTGTTGCTTGAGCCAATAGGGCTTAACGACGCAAACATCAGGAGACTTATTGTGCTTACTCAACAAATCTTAGACGCTTTAAAACAATACACGGCATCCATGCAAAACAGCGTGAATCTTGTGATTCAAACTGGTCAGCATAGTAAACGACAAGAATTAGTGGACTATCTTACTGGGATCAGTGGTGTAAGCGAACAGCTTAGCATTGAACAGCGAGATACCCAGGGCGAGCTTCGCAGTCCACTTAGCTTTACCCTTGAAGCAGATGGAGAAGCCACTGGTATTCAATTTTCAGGTATTCCAGGCGGCCATGAATTTAATTCCTTGGTATTGGCTATTTTACATAGTTCTGGTACGGCGATTCGCTTAGATGAGCGTTTGAAGTCGACCATTGCCAACATCAGAGACAAATTACACTTTGAAGTTTTTGTTAGCCTAAGCTGTCATAACTGTCCTGAAGTGGTTCAGGCATTAAACCAATTTGCGCTGCTGAATCCGAACATTAGCAGTGAAATGATTGATGGTGGTTTATACCCCGATTTAATTAAGACTCGCGACATTCAAGGTGTGCCCTCGGTCTACCTAAATGGTGAATTATTTGCCAATGGTAAGGTGGATGCAGCCGAGCTAGTAGACAAGTTGTTAGCCTTATACCCAGAGGCAGCTAAAGGCAGCGCTGCTGAGGCGCTTCCTTTACAAGATGTCACGGTGATTGGCGGTGGCCCTGCGGGTGCTAGTGCCGCTATTTACAGTGCTCGCAAGGGCTTAAAGGTGACCTTAATAGCTGATCGTTTGGGCGGTCAGGTAAAAGATACGATGGGCATTGAAAACTTAATTTCGGTGTCTAAAACCACCGGCCCTGAGCTTGCAGGTGCCTTACAAGCACATATGAATGATTACGAGATCACCACCAAAGAACATATTCGAGTAACAGAGGTGATAGATCTAGGTGATCGTAAAAAGTTGCTATTGAGCACTGGTGAAGAAATTGAAACCAAAACGCTTATTTTAGCCACTGGTGCTCGCTGGCGTGAACTGGGCGTGCCGGGTGAGAAAGAAAACATCGGCAATGGCGTGGCCTACTGTCCTCACTGTGATGGCCCCTTCTTTAAGGGCAAAGATGTCGCAGTGGTTGGTGGCGGTAACTCCGGTATCGAAGCAGCACTCGATTTAGCCAATATCGTGAAATCGGTCACCGTGTTTGAATTTATGCCTGAACTGCGTGCAGACCAAGTGTTGGTAGATAAGGCAGAAGCTACCGCAAATATTCAAATTCGGCGTAATGTTGCCACCAAACAGGTGCTTGCAGAGAACGGTAAAGTTACCGCGCTTGAGTATCAAGAACGCGACGGTGGTGAAGTACAGCAGCAGCAGTTACAGGGCATTTTTGTGCAGATTGGACTGGTACCCAACAGTCAGTTTGTCAGCTCGGTGGTCGATACCACGGCGCGCGGTGAGATTATAATTGATGAAAAATGTCAAACTTCGGTCCCCGGGATCTATGCCTGCGGTGATGTGTCTACAGTGCCTTACAAGCAAATTGTAGTGGCTATGGGCGAAGGTGCTAAAGCTTCTTTAGCGGCCTTTGAATACTTACTCACTGCACCTAGTAGTGATGAAGAACAACAAAAACAAGTTGCATAAACACTCATTTCCCTGAGTCTTGGGCTGGCTTTGCCAGTCCTTTTTTTTGCCTGAGCAATGGGTAATAAGCAAATCTTTTGTTGAACATTGATTAGCAACTATTGGTGCTATGCAGTCGCGTAATTAAAAGAAACGCAATTGACCTTGGATGGAAAGCAACCCAATGATAAGCAGATAGATAAATAGCACCACCCAGTTATATGAACGAAAGTAAGAGTGCGGATCAGTTTGATAAATTAAGGTCGAACGATAAACAGTATACCCAGCCGCAATAGAACACCATGAAATGGCTAAATAATGCCCGGCTTCGATTGCTGTTGGCCATATTTCTAAAACTGAGTTTGCCAGGCAAATGACACCACCAAGCCATATCAGTCGCCCTAATATTTTCATTAAACTCTCCCTCCTTGCTTCGTCACACAACGAGCAACTAACTGATTATTAAACTTTTACTATGTATCAGTAGACTCGGACAATCAATAACAATGATTGACTACTGAATCATGCGAACACTTGTGTAAAGAAAGGATTCAACAAATGTGAAGAAACAATTGTTGATTAATCGGTGAAGCGTATAGAAAAAGGAGGGGAATCAGTGCTGGAGGAACAGCCAGCGAAGCGCCAAGGCCCTTCGCTGGTTTAAGTTTCGCGATGAATCGTCAAACTTAGCTGCCTAACAATAACTTGTCGTCGTCTAGCTCGGTATCATCGTTACGCGCCTTGGCAAACAGTTCTAGTAAGTCTTTTACTTCACTGTTAGCGCGGGTCTCGCCAGATAAATCAAACACAATTTTGCCTTCATGTAGCATGATGGTGCGCGAGCCATAATCCAATGCTTGACGCATCGAATGGGTCACCATCATCACCGTCAGTTGCTTTTCGGCAATAATTTGTGAAGATATATCCATGATCAAGGCCGCCGTTTTTGGATCGAGTGCCGCGGTATGTTCATCCAATAGCAGGATACTGCTGGGTTGCAAGGCCGACATCAGCAAACTTACCGATTGTCGTTGACCACCCGATAACAAACCCATTTCGGCATCTAAGCGATTTTCTAGACCTAGATTAAGACGACTCAACTGCTCGCGAAACAATTTGCGCAAGGATGAGTTGAGCGCTGTACTCAGCTTGCCACGACTGCCCCTCCCGTAAGCCAAAGCCATGTTTTCTTCAACCGTGAGCGTACCACAGGTGCCGGCCAAGGGATCTTGAAATACTCGGGCAATATCTTTGGTGCGTCCAGTGGCCGGTAGGGAAGTCACATTGCGTTCATCGAAAAATATCTTGCCCTTGTGGGAAGATACGTCTCCAGCAATGGCATTGAGCAAGGTTGACTTACCTGCACCGTTAGAGCCAATCACGGTTACAAATTGACTTTGAGGAATGGTTAAATCGATGCCCCTCAATGCCAGTTTTTCGGTGGGTAAACCGCGATTAAAGGTAACGTGTAAATTTTCACAAAGGATCATTGGCTGGCCTCCTTGGCGCGTTTGGCTTTCCACTCGTTACGTAACTGCGGAAAGATTAAGGCAAGTCCAACTAACACCGCGGTAATCAGGTTTAAGTCGGAGGCGGTGAAGCCAAGGAAATCAGCGTTTAAGGCCATCGATACCGCCACCCGATAAAGTAACGAGCCAACAATACAGCTCAATATAATCACTAACATTGAGCGGCTGGCAAACAAGGATTGACCAATAATCACTGCCGCTAAACCCACCACAATGGTACCAATGCCCATGGTGGAATCAGCAAAGCCGTTGGTTTGGGCGAATAGGCCGCCAGCTAAGCCAACTAAGCCATTGGATAATGCCAAGCCCACATAGACTTTTTCTTTCACCACTATCCCATTGGCTTGTGCCATGCGGGGATTAGCCCCGACTGCACGCATGGCTAGGCCATATTGGGTATTTAAAAACCAAGCGACAGCGATGCCAGCAAGTACCGCGCATACTGCGACAAAAATCACCTTGAGATACATGTTATCCAGGCCCAAACCTTCAAAAGGTGTGAGCACCGTTGGTTCCATAATCAAGGCGACATTTGGTTTGCCCATCACCCTCAGATTAATGGTGTATAGGGCGGTCATGGTAAGAATACTGGCCAGCAAGTGTAAAATGTTAAAACGCAAGTTGAGCCATGCCGTAACTAAACCGGCACAAGCTGCCGCAAGGGTTCCAATGAGTGTGGCGAGGTAGGCATTTACCCCCATCACAATCAGTGAAGCGGTGACTGCCGCACCTAAGGTAAAACTACCGTCTACGGTGAGATCGGGAAAGTCTAAAATGCGGAAAGTCAAATAAACACCGATGGCGACCAACCCAAAGATAAAGCCGATCTCAAGGGTGCCTAAAAATGCAAACATTGACATTATATGGCCTTATTATTTGAAGATCTTATTGGCGCGCTTAAGCACACTCGCCGGAACCTCAATCCCCATGCGTTGGGCGATTTTAGGGTTCACATAAAGATCGGTGCCTTCGGCCATTTTTACATCGATGTTGCCAGGTTTTTCGCCTTGCAAGATGCGTAATACAATTTCACCAGTTTGACGGCCTAAGTCGGTGTAGTTATAACCGACAGCTGCAACTGCACCTCGCTCTACCGAAGCTGTATCTGCGGCAAATACTGGGATTTTTGCGTCGATCCCTACTTTTACTACCGATTCAAAGGCGCTAATAATGGTGTTGTCGGTGGAGCAGTAGATGGCATCAGCTTTACCCACAAGTTGTTTGCTGGCGATCATCACGTCTGAAGATTTAGGTGCAGCCGATTCGATCACTTCGATACCCATGGCAGTAGCGGCTTCGGTCATCGCTTTTACAATTGCCACAGAGTTTGCTTCGCCTGGATTGAAAGGAATACCCAAACGTTTGATATTAGGCATAAATTCTTTGATTAGTTCGAGCTGTTGTTGAACGTTAACCATGTCGCTTAGGCCAGTCACATTGCCACCGGGTTTGATTAGGCTAGGGACAACTTTTGCACCAATTGGGTCGGTGACAACCGAAAATACCACCGGAATGTTTTGACTGGCACTCACTGCGGTTTGCGCTGAGGGGGTGGCGATGGCCACGATGACATCGGGTTGGTCGCCTACCATTTTACGAGCAATTTGCGAAGCAATTGCTGGTTGACCTTGGGCGCTTTCATAGGTGAATTTAAGTGCATCACCGCTGTAGCCATTTTCTGCCAAGTATTCTTTCACGCCATCGCGTACGGCGTCTAAGGCTGGGTGTTCAACAATGGCGGTGGTGGCAACATATACCTGTTTCGCTTGAAGGGGGATACAGATCATTGCAGCGGAAAGCAGCATGGTTTTAAGCGCAGCATGTAGCTTCATCAATTCGTCCTTTTTAATTGTATTTGCGTTGTATTTGCATAGCTCGCTAGTGTACTCCACCGTTTAAGCGCTGCAAACCGCTAGTCTCTTTAAACTGCCAGCTAGACCGTGATTAAGCACATTTTGTGGTGATTATTCATGTTTAGTTGCGCAAATGGTGACTGTTCGAGCTTAATAAAGGGTCTCATTTTTTAGATTAAGTTGTGGTTATTGCTATTATTGTTGGTTTTATCAACTGGGTGGTGGTTTCATTGCCTTAGTTTTATGCGACATTTTGTGGAATAAACCGTATAAAATTTATATCATTTAATGATTAAATTTGGGCTCATCATTGCCAATAGCTGTGGATTGTTAGCCCGCCAACTCGTGACCATAAGATAACCAAGCCTTGAATCGATATTTCTCCCTTTTTCGCCCTTTTGTATGGTGGCTGCTACTACTTGTTTCTAGCTCGGTGTTTGCCGATGGTAATCTCACCATTGAGTCATTTAGTAAGGCAAAGCGCTTATTACTTGAAAAGGTCTATGTTGAGCCTTCCGACAGGAAGACCCTGTATTGTGAAGCTCGGTTTGATAGTCAACGCAAATTGACGCTGGATCGAGGTTTCTCAAGTCCAAAATATAAAAATCGCTTGGCTAAATACGAAACTGAGCACGTGGTGCCAGCAGAAAATTTTGGCCGTAGTTTTGTGGCGTGGCGGGAAGGTCATCCTTTGTGTGTTAACTCAAAGGGCAAAGCCTATAAAGGGCGAAAATGTGCTGAAAAGGTTAATGCTGAGTACCGTTTGATGCAGGCTGATCTGTATAATTTGTTCCCAGCGATTGGTGCGGTGAATGCCAGTCGCTCTAATTATAACTTCACTCTACTTAGCAGTAATGCTTCCAGTTTTGGCTCTTGTGATATGCGGATCAAAAATCGCAAGGTTCAGCCTCCGGAGTCTGCGCGCGGACAAATTGCCAGAAGTTACTTATATATGGAAGCGAGTTACCCCAAATATAAGATGAGCGCGAGTCAACGACAGTTAATGCAAGCCTGGAATAAGCAATATCCAGTCAGTGCTTTTGAATGTAAACGCGCAGCAAGAATTCAACAAGTGCAGCACAATGTGAACCCGGTATTGCACAAGCTATGTGGTTGATTAACCAAGTGCATCACCATCAGAGTAATTCAGGCTAAAGGTTTTGCTCTGATTGCTTAAGAGTTGATGCTGACAGCAGCATGATAAGCGGATATTGATATAGCAAAGCAGTCGCATGGCTTAGTGGCAAAGCTCTGTTAATAAGCCGGGGTGTTGGTAGCTTAAGGCGTAGCCGAGCTTACCCAGATGTTTTTTCTTGCCTTTACAAAGTAATTGCTTAAAGCGTTTAGAGCTCTGTTTGTTCCAAGCTTTTTTTTGTCCCAGTTGTTGGGCGCTGTAGTGGCTTTGGGCGATGACTTTATCGGGTGCATAGGCCAGCATCTGTCTTGCAACTTGTTCTATTTTAGCGAGATAGTAGTCGCTATCGCTTAAACGAGCGGGGTCAATGGAGATGTCTTCTGCCAGCGTTTGCCCCCAATGAAATTCTAGAAAATTAATTGGAGTTGCCTGTGTTTTATCCCAGCCTATGCCATTGGCAAAATAGACTAGGGAGCGAAAAGCTTGGTTGGCTAAAAATTGCCGACCCACATGTTTTGGCATGTCTTGATAATCTATTGCTGCGCCCTTAACACTAAACTGCCAACTATTGTTACTATTAGCGAGATCTTGCCAAAATTGCGCCATTGGAGTTTCGGTTTGGATGCTTGGCTTTGACCAATTCTCTTGAATTTTTACCAGTACCGGCATGTTTGCACCTCCTCTGCGCATATCCATAAAAGTGCTAAAGGTATGGTGACCATCGGTCAGGTAAAGTTGGCCGTCGGGTGCGACGATGGCTGTTTTTACATCACTGGAGCGGCTGACTAATGCTTGTGAGCAGCTGAAGCTAGCTGGCTGCAAAGGGGAAGACTGTGCATTCCATTTTACTTTGTTGCTGCTTGCCCCATAAGACTCACAAATTTCTTGATACATCTTTTGTGGTTCGGCTTGGTAGCGCCCCAATTTGTAATTCACTTGGTCATGGCCAATTAGCGCCTGAGTGGGACGTAAATCCCCAAGCTTAATCCAGCGAAATTGGCCTTTTTCAAAGTCGAATGGTTTGGTTTGTAGATCGGTTTTAAGCGAAGCTAAATAGGGATCACTCTCGCTTATTTTTGCTTGGCAAGCGGTGCTTAATAAGGCCGCAAACAAAGCAATGGCAAGCCCCCATGGGGCGTGTGATTTTGGTGAAATCAATACCATGGTGTAATCTCCATTCCTTTTAAGCCAAGTAAGTTACCGATTTTTAGTGAGGCAAGTATTCTAAGCTCTGTTGATATTCTAATGATGTGTTATTAATCTGATTTTTTAATTGGGCGGGGCCTACCATTGCTGTCGATGGCGACATAATTGAAGGTAGCATGGCAAACTTGGAAGCGTTCACCAACATCATCTTCTTTCACTTGGCGGATCCAGACTTCAAGATCGATAGACATTGAGGTTCGGCCTATTTTACTGCACTCACCATAACAGCACACCACATCGCCCACTTTCACCGGTTTTTCAAAGGTGATACTGGAAACCGACACGGTGACTATCCGGCCATTGGAAATTTCTTTGGCTAAAATACCACCCGCTAAATCCAATTGAGACATGATCCAGCCGCCGAAAATATCGCCATTGGCATTGGTATCTGCAGGCATGGCCAAGGTTCGGAGTAATAATTGCCCTTTTGGAGCACTAACTTTCTGATTCATGTTCTAATCGCCACAATAACAAATAAGTAATTAAGCAAACTGCTGGTCTGCTGTTGAAAAATACTATTATATCAAAAATATAAGCAAACTCACGGAGTGCATAAGTAGAAGATTTAGAGGCTGCAGCATGAACTAAATTGACTTAAATAAGGCTGTATACGGCTCTAAAAGTATATGTTTTCACAACTTACTCTGGTCTTTTTCAAACTTATTCTACAATCGCCTCCATGTCATGGCTATTTTAAGTATTACTTATAATGGTTGATGTTCTTGCTGTTGCTTGTTCTATGATTGGATTAATCAAAAGTAGAAGACTCTGATTGGCAATCCCTTCACAGCTGTCTAGACTATCAATAGGTGGCTTGGCTTGCTTGAACGCAAAATATAAGTCTACGGATCGTCGGGGGAAATATGTTTTTTAATAAGCGACTGTTGAAAGAAAACCGGAAGTTAACTGAAGAACTCCAGATGCTTAAACAAGCGCGTGCTGGTCTTGAAGAAGGAATGTTGAGAATATCACTGGATGAAAAGGGGCGTGTGACTTCGGTGAATAAAAGGTTTGAACAAGAACTTGGCTTGAGGCAAGGGGATCTTATTAATAAGCACATTACCGACCTGGTGCCAGATCAAGCGAAAAACACTGAACATTACAAGCGAATGAAGCAAGCAATTGAGCAAGCGGTGCATTGGGATGGCGCGCTGCAAGTGAACAAGGGCAATGCTGAAGAGGCTTGGCTGCGAGCTATTTTAGAACCGATTAAAAATAGTAGTAACAAGCTAACTCATTATAGCTTATTTGCTTCAGCCTTAACTCGAACTATTCAAATGTCGCGCGAACAAGAAGACATGCTGAATGCCTTAAATCGTTCCGCTGCGGTCATCGAATTTTCTATTGATGGTGTGATATTAAAGGCAAATGATAATTTTCTAAGCGCAATGGGATATACCAACGCACAAATAGTGGGTAAACATCATCGTATTTTTTGTAGCTCTGAAGAATCAAATTCTCTAGAGTACCAATCGTTTTGGAGAGGCTTGGCGAGTGGCCAATTTGTATCGCAGCGCTTTAAGCGGCTTGATAGCCAGGGGCAAACCGTGTGGTTAGAGGCCTCGTATAATCCAATCCACAACGATAGGGGAGAACTTTATAAGGTTGTAAAGTTCGCCACTGTGATTACTGATCAAGTGATTCAAGAACAATCAGCAGCCGAAGCGGCTCAATTAGCCAATGAAGTGTCAGAGAAAACTGGACATCAAACATCTCAAGGACAACAGGTGATTAAGGCTACCAATCAGAGGATGCAGGAGCTTGCAGAGTACATGAGTGAAGCGAACACCGGTATTGCCGCCTTAAATGATCATTCTCAAAAAATTAGTGAATTGGTGAACAGTATCAGTGGTATCGCCGATCAAACAAACTTACTGGCACTGAATGCGGCGATTGAAGCCGCGCGCGCTGGAGAGCAGGGGCGTGGGTTTGCTGTTGTTGCAGATGAAGTTCGCCAACTAGCATCGAGAACGAATACCACGACCGAAGAAATTGTGATGATGGTTTCAGAAAATCTCAAACGAACTGGCGACGCGGTTAATTTGATTTCTCAATGTGAATTGAAGGCTAGCGAAGCACTAGAGTTATCGACTGAAGCTGGACAGATGATGGAAGATATTCAAAGTGGCGCGCAACAAGTGGTAGATGTAGTGAGTCAGTTTAACCAGAGACTCTAGGGCGTGGTTTTTGAATAGGGCCATAGCGAGAATTCTCACTCATTGGCTAGGGACTTGTTTCAACAAACAACAAGCTAACATTGATTGTTTATAGAGCTCTGACAGCGTGGTAACTGACCTTATGCTGCTCTAGAAATGTCAGCGACTTTTGCTGATTTATCGAGCAAATAATGCTTTTAAATCAAACTTTATTGGCGACAAGATTAATAGTGTTTAATTTATGTTTTTGTCATTTACCCATTAAAGGGCTAAATAGTGAGTGAACAAGCGGAGATTTTTCTGAGTACGAAAAGTCGTCAGGTAAAATTGAATGACGTTGCACATGAAGCCGAGTTCAATGCCTTTTTAAGTGATAACGCGCTGCAAGCTGGCAGTATTCTTCATGCAAGTTCACCTTACATTGTTCGCTCAAGCGGGAGTAGCGCACCTAGCGATTTAATGCAGCAATGCCGCCAGCTGCAAACTGTCCCTTCTTGTCACCGTCGCTCGTTAGCCAATGTAAATGCTCAGCTAGGCAGCGACATAACACTTGGGGTGGCCGAGTTATTTGACCTGCTGATTACTCCTGCAGCCAGCAAGCTGAATCAATGGCTGGATGAAGAAAAGGTTAATTTTGCGAGTGCAGGTGTAGGGTTACTAGAGAATCGAGGCGCGGCTTTAGAGAACAGCTTGAAAGTTTACGAAACAAGTTAAATGGCGGTGAGAGCCGGGCACCAAGCTTAGTTACCTAAAATACAGATGATGAAATTAGAGTCTAGTGCTCGTACAGCATGGAAGTCTCTTAATGAAGTCTTTAGCACTGAACTAACTAAAGCTACAGTAGTTATGGTCTGCTGGTGCTGCTTTGCTCTTATCTATAGCTACATGGTTGATATGGAATTAGAGCGCTTATTCACTTGTTGGCAGAACGGATCTTAGTCACAATAAACTTGCTGATTCCCCTTTCATACTTTAGAGGTCGTTATGAAAATCAAACCCGAAGTCGATCTGCATTTACATACCATCGCCAGCACCCATGCTTATAGTACCCTGCACGACTATGTTCATTATGCCAAACAGAATGGCATTAAGATGTTTGCGGTAAGCGACCACGGGCCAGACATGACCGATGCCCCTCATGAGTGGCACTTTATCAATTGCGCCTTGTTTCCTCGGGTCGATCAGGGCATTGGCATTCTTCGCGGCATTGAAGCCAATATCAAATCGCCAGCGGGAGAAATTGATTGTAATGAGCGCATGCGGGCTCAATTGGACATCATTTTATGTGGTTTTCATCAGGAAGTGTTTCAACCGAAGTCCATTTATATCAACACCGAAGCCATGCTTAATACCATCAAAAATGGGCTGGTGAATGTCATCACCCACCCGGGCAACCCCAGCTTTCCTATCGATGCTGAAGCCATTGTCAAAGCGGCGGCGGAATATAACGTAGCCTTGGAAATTAATAACAGTTCGTTTATTCATTCTCGTAAGGGCAGCGAAGCCAATTGTGAACGGATCATTCAACTGGCTAAAAAACACGATGCGCCTTTAAGTATTGGTTCAGATGCGCACATCGCCTACGACATAGGCCGCTTCGATAAAGCCTTGGGGCTACTAGAGGCGAACGCCTTTCCTGCCGAGCGGATCATTAATCGCAGCATGTTGTCGCTACTGGATCATTTAGCCGATAAGGGAAAAGCGCTTCATCAAGAATTTGCCGACTTACTAAGCTAAGTGAGGATCCGCATTTGTATGAAAACACTTTGCAGTGCGATATACGCCGATGAAGCCTAACGGGCACCGTTTAGACCTGATTTATAAGCTAAACGGGGGCGTCCAATACAAAAAACCTTGCTTAAGCGAAGTAGTTTTTACCGTGGATGCCCATACTAGCTGCTCTAAGCAAGTCATTGCTAAAATAGTTTTCCCGATTGCTATTGACTTATTTGTTATTTAATTTTACCGTGTTCCTTCATTTCTGTTTTGACAGTAAAAGGAACAAACTGTGAGTGAACAAGCGGAGATTTATCTTAGTACTCGGAGCCGTCAGTTAAAGCCTGCTGATTTTGCGAGTGAAGCAGAGTTTAATACATTCTTAAATGATAATTCTTTGCAATCTGGTGGCTTTCTGCATGCAGGAACGCCTTATGTTGTTCGCTCAAGCGGAAGCAGCACTCCTACCAATTCAATGCAGCAATGCAGACAACTGCAAACTATCCCTTCTTGTCACCGTCGCTCGTTAGCCAATGTAAATGCTCAACTAGGTAGCGACATAACACTTGGATTAGCCGAGCTGTTTGACCAGCAGATTGCGCCTGCGGCCAGTAGACTCAATCAATGGGTGAATAAAGAAAAGGTTAATTTTGCGAGTGCAGGTGTAGGGTTACTAGAGAATCGAGGCGCGGCTTTAGAGAACAGCTTGAAAGTTTACGAAAGAAGTTTAATGGCGGTGAGAGCCGGGCACCAAGCTAAGTTACCTAAAATACAGATGATGAAATTAGAGTCTAGTGCTCGCACAGCATGGAAGTCTCTTAATGAAGTCTTTAGCACTGAACTAACTAAAGCTACATCGGTGGTTAAAGCGCGTAAAGGAACTGTGCTTAATAATGCTACTCGTGGAATTAATAAAGCTAAAAGTGCACGTACGGATGCGCCAATTAGAGTGACAAACGTTAAAGAGCTACAAAGCCTAAAACGGATGTCATTGGGGCTAAAAGGAGCTGGTCGTCTTCTTCTCGGTTACGATATATATAGACGAGGTAAAATCGTGCAGGCGGATTTTGAACAAGGTAAAGATTGGCAGAAAACTGCGGTAGTTCAAACTGCAGGCTTGTCTATAAGCTTTATTGCTGGAGCTTTAACAGCAAAGGCTGTGGCTGCTGCAGCTATCACTATCGGCTTAACTGCTACGCCTGTAGGGTGGGTAATTGCAATTGGTATTGGCATTGGAGCGACTTATTTGGCGGCTGTAGCCGGAGATGATTTTGGAAAAAATTTAGCCAAAGACGTTTATGAGCGAAATGGAACCTTTAACCGTATTCCAAGGTCATTGTAATGGAACATACCGCTTTAACTTTTGCAGATTGGGCTCAACTGTTCGGGGGGCTTTGCTGGGTATCAACAATGATAGCTTGGCTGGCTTTTTCTAGAAAGTGCATGGTGAGGCTTGAGCGGGAGTTTAAAACGCAAGGCATAAGTAGGGTAGATTGGGATGGACCTGGTTTTAGGGTGCTTAGCTACGCAACAGTTATTCTGTTCAAAACAGAAAGGATGAATGACTCTAATTATCAGTTTGTTCCTGTTAGAGAAACTAGAAGGTTAGCAACAAGGCTAGATTGGTACTTGGCTTTATGGTTATGGTCTTCTGGTATTGGTTTGCTTCTATCTATAGCTACATGGTCTATATGGAGTTAGAGTCACTAATTTTTATAGATATGCTTAAGTTTTTTTCATGATTGCTTTTGTGTCGTCAATGGTTGCTTGGTTGTCGAGTATTCTTTCCAGAACTTCTACAAAAATAGTCAGTGAGCAGTTGAATTAAGAATAACGATTGTTGCTGTGGCAGGCGATGATTTAGGCAAATTTAGCCAAAGACGCCCATGAGCATAATGGTATATATAGCCGTATTCCAAGGACTTTATGATGGAGCATGCCCCTTCAATCTACGCAGATTGGATACAGTTATTT
The DNA here is from genome assembly GCF_050870835.2 of Agarivorans sp. QJM3NY_29. Lineage (NCBI taxonomy): Bacteria > Pseudomonadati > Pseudomonadota > Gammaproteobacteria > Alteromonadales > Alteromonadaceae > Agarivorans > Agarivorans sp. QJM3NY_29. The sequence goes on from NZ_CP194036.2 coordinate 848,084, forward strand.
TTTCTGATGCTTGGAGTATCAGCAATGATAGCTTGGCTATTAAGTGCAAAGCTCACCATGCGACGAATAGAACCTGAATTGATAAAGCAGGGCTTCAGTTGTGGAAGCTGGGATGGACCTGGTTTTCGGGTATTGAGTTATGCAACGATTATTTTGTTTCAAACAAAATTGCTTAATGACAGTAATTATCCTTTCGTTCCAGTGAGTGCTACCCGTAAGCTAGCGACGAAAAAAGACTGGTACATATCACTGTGGCTTTGGTGCTCATTAGTAGGAATGGTAATCCTAGTGTTCCTTTATTGAAACTTGTTGTTATGACTAAAAGGTTAATTTTGCGAGTGCAGGAGTTGGGTTACTAGAGAATCGAGGCGCGGCTTTAGAGAACAGCTTAAAAGCTTACGAAAGAAGTTTAATGGCGGTGAGAGCCGTGCACCAAGCTAAGTTACCTAAAATACAGATGATGAAATTAGAGTCTAGTGCTCGCACAGCATGGAAGTCTCTTAATGAAGTTTTTAGCACTGAACTAACTAAAGCTACATCGGTTGTTAAAGCGCGTAAAGGAACGGTGCTTAATAATGCTACTCGTGGAATTAATAAAGCTAAAAGTGCACGTACGGATGCGCCAATTAGAGTGACAAACGTTAAAGAGCTACAAAGCCTAAAGCGGATGTCATTGGGGCTAAAAGGAGCTGGTCATCTTCTTCTCGGTTACGATATATATAGACGAGGTAAAATCGTGCAGGCGGATTTTGAACAAGGTAAAGATTGGCAGAAAACTGCGGTAGTGCAAACAGCGGGTTTATCGATGGGATTTTTAGCAGGAGCTGCCGCTGCCAAAGCTGTGACTGCTGCAGCTATCGGCCTAACTGCTACGCCTGTGGGGTGGGTTATTGCCATCTGTATAGGTATTGGAGCGACATATTTAGCGGCACTTCAGGGTGACAAGTGGGCGCAATATGGAGTCTCAAAACTTTATGATAGGGAAGGCGTGTTTAATTATGTGCCGAGGTCGCTTTAATGATAGCTGTATCTGATTGGCTACTTTTAGCTTTTTTTATTTTTGCTATTTCGATGATGATAGCGTGGTTAGTTTTCTCAAATATGACTATGAAAAGGATAGAACGAGAATTTAATCAATTAGGTATTGAAAGGGTTGACTGGGATGGGCTTGGATTCCGCGTGCTGAGTTATGCCACGATTATTTTATTTAAAACAGAAAGAATGAATGATCAAAACTATCAATTTGTCCCAGTAAGCGCTACACGTAAATTAGCCGCAAAAAGAGATTGGTACTTGGCTTTATGGCTTTGGGGATCTGCAATAGCAATGTTAGGTATATTACTAGTTTTATCCATCTTTTTCTCTGAGTTAGTGGCTGACATATAGCACTTTGTTATAGCTGATGATGTACTTATTGGGTGTTTCTTCATTTATTGGCTGTGGTGTATTTATGCTTTCAGTTATGTTGGCATGGTTGTGCTTTGCGCGAATAAGTATGCCTAGGACAGCGAGTTAAAGTAGACATCCATGATAAAAAACACAAACGTAGCCAAAGAAGACACCCATTCCAACAGTCAAAGAGGACACCCATTCCAACTAACTAAATACTGATAGCAGTCTAAACAGGAGTCAGTATATGGGACATAAACGAACGACCAGTTTAAGTTGCGAACGCAAATAACCATCAATAACCATGACACCCATCCGAACAAGCGAAACTTCATTAATAACTTCAATTATCAATAGTGATTTATTTGGGGGAACTATCGTTATACCTCAGTCAAGAAGCTCACAAGTGAGCTGATCGGATACACCTTACTATCATTGTGTTCGACGGCTTTTTTGTGTGGCAAAGGCCTGCAAATGGGCCAAAGCTATGAGCATCGTCGGCAGTGTTTTTATCATGGATGTCTACTTAAAGAAGTACATTAATAAACTTGCTGGATCTAACTTGACCCAGCGGGGGTGACCATATAAGTTCAAATACCTCGTGACTACTGATTAAAATAATTATATACATAATACTCAATAGTAATTGATGGGTTAATAATGAATCCTTTTATAAAAAAATTGCAGCATAGAGCATCCCATAATGACAACGTGGTGCTAGTCGACATTGCTAGCGCTAAGCAAATTCTAGCATCAGAGCTACTACAATCAGCCTATGATGTAGCGGGAAAACTATTGTCTTTAGGCGCCAAAAGAGGCGATTTCATCGTTGTAACTATGTCTGCATCATATGAATATTACAGCCTTCTGTATGGCTGTTTTATTTCAGGAATTATCCCCAGTTTAATCGATCCCAAGCAAAGCAAAAAAAATTTAGTTACTTGTATCGATGAGTTAAAACCAGTGCTGTGGATTAGCAACCAAGACATCCCCGAATTTAAAACAACCACTATGAATGAGCTATATAAGGCACCAGCAAGCCCCGTTTTTAACGATAAACCAGCCTTAGATTCGGCTTGCATGTTGCTATACACAACAGGAACAACCGGTATACCTAAAGGAGTACCGTGGACACTAGAGCAACTAGAATCCCAAGCAATGGAACTCAAACACTTTCATAAGCAAGTCAACTGCGAGTTCGTGTTATTCCCGTATTTAGCGTTGGCTTGTATTTATAATGACAAGAAAGCCATCATTCCAAATACAAGGACCACTCAGCCAAACTTGATGTCTATAGAAAGCATATTCTTTCAAATGAAAACATATGGGAGTGACTATATATTTGCCTCACCTGCATTTTGGATTAGGCTTACACAATACTGTCAAAGAACACAGCATCAGCTTGACTTCATCAAGATAATTTCAACAGCAGGCGCATCTTTAAACTTAGTCATGCTACAGAGGCTTTCAGATACCATGACCTGCGGCGAGATCTACATCCCCTATGCGAGCACAGAAGCCTTACTTCCTGTCACTCAAATAGAATTCAAAGACTTTAAAGCCTTATCTTTAGAAAAAACCTTATATAACAAAGGAATACCTTTGGGTAAACCATGCCAAGGCATAAATGTTGCTGTAATCGAAAGTAACAACGATTCAGCATATCCCAAGCGCCTAAACAGCAATACAATAGGCGAGCTAATCGTTTCAGGCCAACGAATAACCAAAAAATATTTCAGAAGAAAAGATATAACGCAGTCATCAAAAGTAAACTTAGAAAATAGCACCGAAATTTGGCATAAAATGGGAGATTTAGGGTATATAGATGACACGGGTATGGTTTGGCTCATGAGCAGAAAAAAATATTCCTTTGAATCAATACACGGCCTATTTTGTCCAGACGCCATAGAACAATGCCTGAATATCCATGGCAATTGTCTATCTAGTGCGGTGGTTTATCATAAAGAGCGAGATATAGTCAGCCTCATCATTCCTCAACAAGAACATCAGCAAGTTAAACAAGAGTCTCTTAAGCTAAAGCTTAAAGAAATCGGATACCCCAATAGTCAGATACTATTTTACCCTTCACTATTACCTAGCGACTCTCGCCATAACAGTAAAGTTAACCGAGAGGCTTTAGAACAGTGGATCGAAGATAACGAGCTATACGAAAAATATAAGGATTTAGCATGAAGCCACTAAGCTTTCCTGCTCAACTGGACTATTACTTAAGCGCTGTTTCATGCCGAGACTCTTTAGTTAATTCACTTAAGGACATTATTAGGCCATACAAACATGGCAATATCTTAGATTGTTCTGTGGGTACAGGCTTTGGGATCATCGACTTAATAGATTCAGGATACAAAATAACATGCTCTGATGCTTGTGAAAACATGATATCCCGCTTCAATAAAAATGCTCAAACAACGAGTGTAAAGACATCTCCCTTAAAAATAAAATGGCAAGAATTAGGGGATAAGCTACCAGAGCTATTCGAACTGATTTTATGCAGAGGCAACTCCATCGTCTATTCAGATATGTGGGACAAAGATAACCAAAGCGCCAACGTAAAAGAAATGAAAGATTCTATCAAAGGCATTTTCAAGTCCATTAAAAGTGGGGGGTGCTTGTATATTGACATACCTTCAGATAAATACCTTAACTATGAACACCCAATAAGCATTAGTCATGATGAAACCGAAGTGAACTGCCTTCCGGTTAATGTAAGGGAGACCATCATCCATGATAAAAGCACCAAAAAAAGAAAATGGGAGGTAGAAATGACTATTGCAGGTGATATCTATAGCTTTACTCGATACTCGCATTTGATAGCAGAAGAGGAATTTAAGCAAATGCTAGTGGAAGCCGGTTTTAAAAGAATAGCTAGAATTGATGCCAGTAAATACAGAGAGCATTATTGTGAGTTTATTGCCTATAAATAAGGCTAATGGTTTTTAGCGATCCAAGAAGAAACCCGATTCAACGATTCAAGAACGATTTAAGAAGACACCCACCCCAACTAACGAAACGCTTATAATAGTCTAAACTATCAATAGTTATTTGTTTGGGGAGTTATCATCATGCCTCGGCCAAGACGCTCGCAGGTGAGCTTATCGGATACACCCTACTATCATTGTGTTTCTCGCTGTGTTCGACGGGCGTTTCTGTGTGGCGAAGACCAACAAACCGGCAAAAGCTATGAGCACCGCCGCCAGTGGGTCGAGGATTATCTACTCAAATTAGCGTCGGTGTTCGCGATTGATGTTTGGAACGATTTAAGAAGACACCCACCCCAACTAACGAAACGCTTATAATAGTCTAAACTATCAATAGTTATTTGTTTGGGGAGTTATCATCATGCCTCGGCCAAGACGCTCGCAGGTGAGCTTATCGGATACACCCTACTATCATTGTGTTTCGCGTTGTGTTCGGCGGGCGTTTCTGTGTGGCGAAGACCAACAAACCGGCAAAAGCTATGAGCACCGCCGCCAGTGGGTCGAGGATTATTTACTCAAATTAGCGTCAGTGTTCGCCATTGATGTTTGTGCTTATGCTGTCATGAGTAACCACTCGCATGTTGTATTGCATATCGATAGGGCTCAAGCAGAAGCTTGGTCAATGGATGAAGTCTTAAAACGCTGGCATAGCTTGCATCAGGGCACCTTACTGACTCAGATGTATCTCAACCTTGAGTTACGACCGCAGTTAGATGAAGTGCAACTGCAGGCCATTCGCGCCACCGCCGAAGTGTACCGGACTCGCCTGTATGATTTAAGCTGGTTTATGCGCCATTTAAACGAACACATTGCGCGAGCCGCCAATCAAGAAGACCAATGTACCGGTCGATTTTGGGAAGGGCGCTTTAAATCCCAAGCGCTTTTGGATGAAGCCGCCCTCATAGCGTGTATGGCTTACGTAGACCTAAACCCCATCAGAGCCAAGATGGCGAGTACACCAGAGGGCTCCGCTCATACCAGCGTACAGCGACGAGCAAAAGCCGCTCAGCTAAAACAAGCCCAGGCAACAAACCTGTTTCCCTTTGTGGGTAACCCAAGAGAGCCGATGCCCCAAGGCTTACCCTTTGAGCTAAAAGACTATCTTGAGTTAGTCGATATGACCGGACGCATGGTAAGAGAAGATAAACGAGGTGACATCGACAGTGGAGAAAGTTCCATCATCCAACGCTTAGGGATAAATGAAGCGCAGTGGCTGACTTTAAGCGGTGAGTTTGAACGGCACTTTTCTGGCGCTGTTGGTCAAGAGCGCTTGCTTAGAGAATATCATCAGCATATGGGGCATCAACGAACGGCCGGTTTAAGTTGCTGCAAACGTTTGCTAAATCGCGCTTAAGCGCGAGCTTGCTTTCGAACTATGTCTGAACCATCAGCTTTGCTGAGGCGTGTATTGTTTCAAAAATCAACGAAATGAGCCATTTTTGCAAACTTACCCGTTAATTGGCATGAGAACAGCCAGAGGACTAAATGATTGCAGTGGTGTTCACTTCACTAACGTTGTTACTGTCTTTGTGTTTTTATCATGGATGTCTACTTTAACTATTCTCAATCATCAGCTTTGCTGAGGCGTGTATGGTTTCAAAAATCAACGAAATGAGCCATTTTTGCAAACTTACCCGTTAATTGGCATGAGAACAGCCAGAGGACTAAATGATTGCAGTGGTGTTCACTTCACTAACGTTGTTACTGTCTTTGTGTTTTTATCATGGATGTCTACTTTAACTCTTGGTTAAGCTATTTTGAAGTTGTCATTAATAGGTTACTCGTTAGGCGAGTAGTAAGTCATTAGCGCTTTTTCGATATCGATACCAATAGTCACCCCGCCAATCGGATTATCATTTGCTGCGGAGCTTATGGTCAGACTAACTTGTACCAGAAAGTTGCGTGTGGAGGCATCATAGTTAATATCATCGATAAACATAGCACCGTTACCCTGTAAGTAGGTTTGGCTGTATTTGGCTTCATCTCCTTGCCAATAGTCGGACGTTGGTTGGCTTTGCCCTACATTCACTCCTCGCGCGTCAAACACGATTATCTCTAAGTAAAGCCCTGCCGAGTTAGCGGCGATCTCTTCGAGGTAGTCGGATAACTCACTATTGATTATTGAGTCAACTTTAGCTTGTAACCTTGTTGGTATCTTTTGCAGGCCGCTATTTAAGTCAGCGAGGTTGGCGTCTGTTAATGAAGATGTGCGCTGATTACTTTGCTCAACAGCACGGATCACCTGCGGGTTGTTGACCCATTCACTGATTTTCTCTGTGGCAATTCGCTCCATCAGGACTCGCTCAGTATTGGACAGGGTGGGCAGTGAGCTGACGCACCTCGGCAACGCCTGATTAAACGCGTCGAGAAAGTCTGGGTGATTGGCTAAGTAGGCTTTAGAAAAGTAGAAACCCAACGGACTATATTTTTCGAATTGCGAGTTAATTTCCTTTCCTAGTGTTTGCTTTTGCACGTTCTCAAAGGTTTGCTTATCCATCAAAATGCTATTAACCCGACCTTTGATCAGTAGTTTGACCAGCTGGTCTAGGGTATTCACTCGTTGCACTTTAATCGTCGGATAGGCAGCTTGCAGCCACAGATCGACAGTGGCGCCACGCACAATGCCAACCTTATCCTTCACAAGCTCTGGAGACGTATAGAACCAGTACCATTTCTCTAAGGCAGCCGGGGAGGACAATGCAGCAAAGTCATTGGCTTGAGGGAAAGGGAGGGAACTGAAAAAACCATCTGCTTCACCCGCTCTAACCCGGGAGTAAACCCGTTTCCAGGGCGCTGTTTGAACCGCATAGGGCCAATCGAGTGTTTCCATCAAACACGCTAAAATTTCAACCGAACTGCCTGCCAGTTGGTTGTTTTGTATTTCTTGATAGGGAGGCGATATATTGGTGTACAGGCGCAATGTAGCAGGATTGCTGTTTGCATGCAGACTACCGAAAAGCAGCCACGCCATTAGCGTGAATTTCACCATGATGTTGAGGTGCCCTCGGTTGTAAGTGATTGCGCTTAATCGGAGGCGTTTCAGTATGTTCATCGTTTTGCTTAGTCAGTGTTGATTATACTAAAGCATAGTGCATGCGAGGACTCGGCAGGGGGGAAATAGCATTCCCATGACCACGACAGAACCACAGTATGGTTACAATCTAGTCTGCGTTCATCTTGGCCGCAGATTTCTATTGTCGAGGGGCACATAGTGTTCCAAATTGTTATCTAAGGATAGATCCGTTGGGTCATCAAAATCTCCGTAGTATGCTTTGTGGGCAATGCCATTTTCAAAACCGCTATGCCTAAAAATGTCACGCATATACGTGGTTGCCTGCGTTACATTTGTTCGAAGCAGGAGAGCAAATTTAGTGATCCAGAAGTTACAGCGCTTACCGCTAAGCTTGAGGAATTGAAGCTTAAAAGAGGTTTCCAAACGTCACTTAAGCACAAAGCTAATGTTCGTGAATTAGTTGCTGAAAAAGCCGTCAGAGGCAATCAGGCGAGACTTGTCCAAAATGTGGGGCACAGTTGGTCGAGTGATTGGCAAAGCGTGATAAGAATGCTGATAACAGTCTAAACTATCAATATTTGTGTTTTTTATCATGGATGTCCATTTTACCGTTGATGCCACTTTCAAAACCGCTATGCCTAAAAACGTTACGCATATACGTGGTTGCCTGCGTTACATTCGTTCGAAGTAGGAGAGCAAATTTAGTGAGCCAGAAGTTACAGCGCTCACCGCTAAGCTTGAGGTATTGAAGCTGAAAAGAGGTTTTCAAACATCACTTAAGCACAAAGCTAATGTTCGTGAATTAGTTGCTGAAAAAGCTGTCAGAGACAATCTGGTGAGCTTTGCCCTAAACGTGGGGCACAGTTGGTCGAGTGATTGGCAAAGCGTGATAAGAATGCTGATAACAGTCTAAACTAACAATGTTTGTGTTTTTTATCATGGATGTCCACTTTAACTCTCCCAATGAGTCTGAACGACTGTATTGGGAAAACTATAAACGGTGGCCAATTTTAGTTGACCACTAGATCAATCGACTCTCAATTTATCGGGCGACCTGAAATTGCTGATGTTGTAAGTATGAATGCACTTTCAAATTACTTGTGCTGCGAATTGAAAATTAATTATAAACGAGGTGCTTTGCTGGTTCCGCAAAGCACCTATCAATAAGATGTCTAGAACTTAGTTTGTTAAATGGTTAGCAAGAGCTTGTGCAGCTTGCGTCAATGAGTCTTGAACTTCGGGGGTAGTTGATAGCGCGTTTAACATACCAAAGTCGTGAATCATACCGTTGTAGCGAACGGAAGTGACATTAACACCAGCTTGCTGAAGCTTGATGCCATAAGCTTCACCTTCATCTCGTAGTACATCTTTTTCTGCGGTCTGAATCAATGTATCCGGCAAACCGGAAAGTTGCTCAAGAGATGCACGTAAAGGTGATGCGTAAATCTCATTTCGCTCAACCGGACTCGTTGTGTAGTTATCCCAAAACCACTTCATCATTCCACGCGTTAAGAAATGACCATTGCTGAATTGATCATAGGAAGAAGTTTGAAACGAGGCGTTCGTGACTGGCCATAGTAACAATTGGAATCGGAGTTTAGGCGTTCCGGCTTCTTTGGCTTTCAGAGCAACAACTGCCGCCATATTCCCGCCAACACTGTTGCCCGCTACAGCCAAACGACTACCATCAATGTTGATTTGATCACCATGTTCCGCCACCCACTTCGTTGCCTCGTAAGCTTGGTTGATTGCTACTGGGTACTTCGCTTCAGGCGACGGTGTGTAATCAACATATACTGCAGCTGTACCAGAGCGAACCACTAGATCTCGAATCAGTCTCTCGTGTGTAGGAAAGTCACCGAGCACCCATCCACCTCCATGGAAAAACATGAAAGCAGGAAGTTTGCCTTCCGCTTCTAAGGGTCTGACCACTTTAATAGCTATTTTTTGACCATCAACGTTAATGGTATAACTTTTAACTGACGCAGGTGCCAAAGCCGCTCCTTTTTGCGCACCGGTCAATACTGCTCTGGCTTCTGTTGGTGTCATCGTTTCAATTGGCTGGCCTCCTTCCAAAGCTTGTAAGAAGCTTTGAGTATGAGGTTCAACTCCGTATGAACCTGAATGAGCAAAAGCCCCGAAACTACTCGCACACAATGCCATTACCAAAATAGATTTTGTCAATTTCATTTTCCTTTACCTTTTAGTCTAAATGCCTTTTCAACAATGAATTCTAATTTGCAACAATTAGTTCAACTTGGATGTTTCCACGAGTCGCATTTGAATATGGGCATACTTGATGCGCTTTTTCGACCAGTGCCAATGCGGTTTCATACTCTAATCCAGGTAGAGAAATATGAAGTTCTACAGCAATTGCAAAACCGATACCTTGTGGATTTTCGCCTATACCGACTTTCGCAGTCACGGTAGGCTCATTCAGTAATCGGATCTTGTCTTGCATCGCAACAAACTTCATCGCGCCGATAAAGCAAGCCGAATAGCCGGCGGCGAAGAGTTGTTCTGGATTGGTACCGTCGCCTCCAAGTCCACCAAGTTCTTGGGGCGTACTAAGTTTTACGAGCAGTTTGCCATCTTCCGATTTGGATTGTCCGTCACGACCACCAGTCGAAGTTGCTTGTGTGGTATAAATTGATTTCATTTAAATTGCCCTCAATTGATTATTGCGATAACTATTTGCGTTAAAGAGAACCCACATATGGGTGCTCCGTTGGGACTAACGTTATCGCAATAACTATTATCGCACAACTATTATTTTATTTGATTTGATATATTTTTTCTAAGAAGGATGATTTTATCTTTTAAATCAATGAGTTCTTCCGATTCCAGACCACAAGCATCAGCAATACATGTGTTGATATTTCGAGCATCTTTCTCTAAAGAACGTCCCTTTAACGTTAATCGGACACTTAACGATCGTTCATCATGAGGCAATCTAACTCGCTGTACTAGGCCATCCGTTTCCATTCGCTTTATCACTGGTGTTAAAGCTCCTGACTTTTGGCCTAACTTTGAACCAATATCTTTAAGGCCAATACCGTCTTCTTCCCACAATGTAAGCAAAATCAGATACTGAGTATATGTCAGCCCCAAAGGTTCCAGCATTGGTTTGTAAAGTTGTGTCATTGCGAGTGAAGCGGAGTAAAGTGCGAAACACACTTGATTGTCCAGCGATAGCTGATTATCAGGCATATTGTTCTTCTTAATCTAAAGTCGTTGTGAGGGTATTCTCTCCTCAAGCCTTCGCAGTTTCAATACAGTCTTGGATGAATAACCATTACGACTATTCTTATCGGGCTTTTCAGCGTGTTTCTGATAACCGAGGTGGTCATCAAGCTCAGCATTTAACGCTGTCTCAACAGTCACCTTGGTTAACATTTTACGAAAGTCATCTAGATCTGAAGGGGTCTTGATTGACTTAGCGGCTTCACGAGCAAATGCTTCGAGAGCTTTCTTATCCATGTTGCTTATCCTTAGCCTGTTCAGGGCTAATTATAAGCAATTACACAATTTAATTTACAGGCTCGTGGGGCACAGTTGGTCGAGTGATTGGCAAAGCGTGATAAGAATGCTGATAACAGTCTAAACTATCAATGTTTATGTTTTTTTATCATGGATGTCCACTTTAACTCTGGTTACTGAGAATGACACCAGTTTTATCAGTGATTCAGTCAAAAGCCTTACTAATAATTCTGCTTTTACTAAAGCTCCACTTGAGGTGTTTGACGCCTGTCGCTTCAAATCAGACGTCTTGGCTAGTGGCCAGCTAGCTAAAGATGTAGAAACAAACCAAGTTATGTTGAAGTTAGTTACGAACTAGTTGGCTTATCTTCTCAATACTACATATCTTAAAGATATTCTAGATTGTTCAATAGCTTGAGTTGATTTAGTATTCATCTAATCAATAACTTTTTTGCAATGGGTATTGGATGAATACGGAAGATAAGGAAATCACAAAGAGCAATAACCGCTTATTGGCGTTTATCTCTTCAAATCGTATCATCAGTCTAATGACTGTATCTGTTCCAGCTCTTTATCTGCTTGGCTACTTCCATACCTATGGTTATCAAATTGGTTTTGGTATGAGCGGTGAGTTTTTTCCAAAATCAATTCAAGAACATTTAGTTGGCAGCTTCATAGTTATCTTTTTAGTGGTAGTAGATCTTTGGGTATATCTACGAACTCACTTTTATGTACTTTTGTTGTTTTTTGCAGTTGTGTTTGTATTTTCATTTGTAGCCATCTATTTCTTACGAAACCCAGTTAAGTTCAAGTTTGATGCTGAATCCAGAGGGGGGGATGTCCCCGAGCGATTGTATTTTTATGTATATGGCCCATTAAAAATCTCAGTGCTGATGCTGGCTACGCCATATATCGTATTATGTATTCTTATTTCAATTGTTGCTTTACCTTGGTTTAGTTACAACCAAGGTAAAGATTTGGCACTTGGTAGTATTGAGCATTTCGAGGGCTGTGAGCTAGCAGAGCTAAGCCGTGACAAGTCGTGCATCTTTTTAAGCAAGCAAACTGGTGATATTGCAAATGGTATGTTTGTGGCTCGTTCTGAGTCTCACATAGCAATTTGGAATGGCGCATTTACGGAAGTTTTCCCCACTGCTGGACTCAAGTACGAGTTTCGCTTCGGAACTAAAGCGGATGATGAAACCCAATAAAAGGAGTTGTTTTGGAAAAATTTATATCGTTATCTGAAGTTGGTAATCATTCCAAGTTAACGGAAACGGAAGTTGTCCGAAGCGCCAACTTAGCAGAGCACTCGTGTCATCAAGTAATTTGGTGTCTGTTGGCTACGATGTAGACAGCATGACGTTAGAAGTCGAATTCCACAATGGAGTCTATCAATACTTTGATGTACCACAGTATATCTATGATGAGTTAATGAGTGCTTCATCTGCTGGTTCTTATCTGCACCATAACATAAAAAATACGTATAGCTGTACTCAGATATAAAAGTCGGTATCAATTTTATATCTGAGATAAATACCATTCAATTAACGTTAACGGATGAAGGGAAGCTTATGAATTTAGAGCCTTTTATTTATTAATCTGTTGTTGGATTAAATTAAATACATAGCACTAATAATTAGTTTTCAAGGTCAAGGATGAACTTTGTCCTAAATGTGAGGCAGAGAGTAGAGCGACTGGCAAAACGTGGTAAGAATGCAGGAAATGCGTTTATTGGCTGTTCAGCTTATCCCAGTTGTAAATTTACTCAGTCTTCTTAAAAACAATAGGGGAATAACAGTTTATTGCCTGAAATCTGCTACATATTTGCTACACAGAGAGAAAAAATAGAAAAGGCGTAGAAGTGATTAACTTCTACGCCTTTGTATATGGTGGCCCTTCACAGACTTGAACTGTGGACCTAACGATTATGAGTCGTGTGCTCTAACCAACTGAGCTAAAGGGCCGAATTTGTGGTGCTAAGCGCTTGGCTTTAGCAACGAGGCTGGATTATAAAAAATAGTCTCAGCCTTGTCTATGCGTTTGAATCTAAGCGCCTATTTATTCGCCGTTTAGCGGTCTATTCGTCTAAGAAACTGCGAAGTTGCTCAGAACGAGAAGGGTGACGAAGCTTACGTAAAGCTTTCGCTTCAATCTGACGAATACGTTCACGTGTAACGTCAAACTGTTTGCCCACTTCTTCAAGCGTATGGTCGGTGTTCATGCCAATACCAAAGCGCATCCGCAGTACTTTTGCTTCACGCGGGGTGAGGCCTGCCAGTACTTCTTGAGTGGCAAACTTGAGGTTTTCACCGGTCGCTGCATCAACAGGCATCGACAGAGTGGTGTCCTCAATAAAGTCACCTAAGTGCGAATCTTCATCATCACCAATCGGGGTTTCCATGGAGATCGGTTCTTTGGCAATTTTAAGCACCTTACGGATCTTATCTTCAGGCATTAACATCCGTTCTGCCAATTCTTCTGGCGTGGGTTCGCGGCCCATTTCCTGAAGCATTTGACGGCTAATACGGTTGAGTTTGTTAATGGTTTCGATCATATGAACCGGGATACGAATAGTACGCGCCTGATCGGCAATAGAACGAGTAATTGCCTGACGGATCCACCAGGTGGCGTAAGTCGAGAATTTGTAACCACGACGGTATTCAAATTTGTCCACCGCTTTCATCAAGCCGATGTTACCTTCTTGAATCAAGTCGAGGAATTGCAAACCACGGTTGGTGTATTTCTTCGCAATAGAGATTACCAAACGTAAGTTGGCTTCAACCATTTCTTTCTTGGCGCGGCGAGCTTTCGCTTCACCAATGCTCATACGACGGTTAATGTCTTTGATGTTGTTAATGGATAGGCCGGTTTCTTGTTCAACTGATTTTAGCTTGAAGATACAACGGCGAACTTCTTCGTCGACTTCCATTAACGCTGGGGCATAGTCTTTGGCAGAGGTTTTATGCTCGTTAAACCATACGTCACTGGTTTCATCTTTTGAGAAGGCTTTAACGAAGGCTTGCTTCGGCATTTTACCTTGTTCTACACAAAGTTTAAGAACCAGACGTTCTTGGGTGCGAACACGCTCCATCATCCGGCGCATACTGGCAACCAGTTTGTCGAACAATTTTGGCACTAAACGGAAAGTGTGGAAGATTTCGCTAAGTTCAAAAATCTCGGCTTTCGCTTGTTTAGAAGTCCGGCCATGTTTGGCAATCATTGCGTGAGTTTTGTCATATTGAGCACGCAAGGTTTCGAAACGTTCTTTGACGAGTTCAGGATCTAGGCCTGTGTCTTCTTCTTCTTCGTCTTCGTCGTCTTCATCTTCGTCTTCAAGATCTTTTTCTTCAAGCTCTGAGCCAATGTGAGTCGCGGTGGGCGCGGCTTCGGCGACTTCGTTTTCGTCGATGAAGCTATTGACGATGTCACTGACTTTAAGCTCTTCTGCCTGATACTTATCGTACATATCGAGCAAGATAGAGATGGTTTCTGGGTATTCAGAAACGCTACGCTGAACTTCGTTAATGCCTTCTTCGATACGTTTCGCAATATCGATTTCGCCTTCACGAGTTAGCAATTCAACAGTACCCATTTCACGCATATACATACGTACAGGGTCAGTCGTTCGGCCTAATTCTGATTCTACCGTGGCGAGCGCTTGAGCCGCAGCTTCTGCTGCGTCTTCGTCGGTCGTGTTTTCCGCCAACAATAAGTCATCGGCATCAGGTGCGTTTTCATGTACCTGAATACCCATGTCGTTGATCATTTGAATGATATCTTCAACTTGATCGGAATCTACGATATCAGCAGGTAAATGGTCATTTACTTCTGCATAAGTTAGGTAGCCTTGCTCTTTACCTTTTGCGAGAAGGAGTTTGAGTTGAGACTGTGGGGTTTGTTCCATAGATGTCATCCGAAGTAGATTAAGCTAGCAAAACCATAAACGTAAGCGCTGCAAGCGCAAACGAAGAATTATATCAAGTATGGGTGAAAATTTCTATATTAAAGGCATTTATATAGTATCTTTTTGTTTATTACTTAAACAGCCGAGTTAAGGCTTTAATTCAACAACTAATTGTAGCATTTCTCGCTTCTCCTCTACGCTAAGTGTGCCGTTCAGCGATTTGATATTGAGTTGGTCGTAACGTTGTAGCAACAGTTGTTCGATGAAGCTGGCGATTATATCTTGTAGCTCATCGGGGTAACCTGATTCGTCAATTTCCAAGTTATAGCTGGCCAAAGCGTTAAGGTGTTTTTGCTCTGGTAAATCTCGCCAGCGTTCTAAGAGCTGCGCGGTGGTAATATCTGGTTTTTGATGGATCTCGGTAATCAGCCGCTGTAGCAAGGCCATTCCTTTAATATTGACCTGGCTCAGTTGTGGGCTTGGCGGTAAGTCATTGGCAATAGTTGGCCGCTGCAAGAGCATTGCTATGGCTTTACGCATTGGTGTTAAGCTAAGTGCTTTTTGTGCATTGGGTCGGCTGCGTTCCGCTTGTTTTAACTGTGCTAGTTCTTTTTCTAGCTGGCTACGTAGCATTCGGTTTTGGGTGGCCAGCTCGGTGAGTAAAGTTTCTTTGTAAAAACTGGCGTTCACCTGAGAGATTAACTGATAAGCTTTCGACGCGAGGTGGCTTTTTCCGGCATCAGTGCTGATGTCGATGTCTTGGCCGAGGCGTTCAAATAAGAAACGCGACAGCGGCATCGCATCGTTCATCCGTTGTTCAAAGCCATCTTTACCTTCTTGGCGAACCAGCGTGTCGGGATCTTCACCATCGGGTAAGAACATAAACTTAAGTTCTACATTGTCGCGTAGGTGGGGTAAGGCGTTTTCTAAGGCTCGCCATGCAGCATCTCGTCCGGCCCGGTCACCATCATAACAACAAATAATTTTTTCGCTGGCTCTGAACAGCATCTGTAAATGCTCTGGGGTGGTAGAGGTTCCCAGTGACGCGACCGCATAATCGACCCCAAATTGGGCGAGCGATACCACGTCCATATAGCCTTCCACTACTAAAATTTGTGGCACTTGTTTGTAGGCCTGCCGAACTTCATACAGACCATATAATTCGCGACCTTTATGAAAAATTCTGGTTTCTGGTGAGTTAAGGTATTTGGGGGTCCCATCTCCCAAAACTCGACCACCAAAGCCAATATAACGGCCGCGTTTATCACGAATTGGAAACATGATCCGATCACGAAAACGGTCATAGCGACGACCTTTTTCATTCTCGATAGAAAGACCCGCATCCACCAATTGCTGACTGGCTTGTGCCGAGCCGCCGAGGGTTTTACCTAATGCATCCCATTCATCTGATGCGTAGCCAACGGCGAAACGTTGCACCACTTCACCACTTAAGCCGCGGCCTTTTAAGTAGTCGATGACTTGTTGTTTATTTGGATGCACTCGTAATTGTTGTTGGAAGAAGCGACAGGCTTGCGCGGTTAGTTCGTATAAATCTTTACTTTGCTGGCGTTGCTGTTGGCTTTTGGCTGGGTCAAATTTACTATCGTTGCTGTTTTCTCGCTGAACTTCTACGCCCATTTGGCTGGCGAGATCTTCCACTGCGTCAACAAACTCAAGTTTGTCGTATTCCATCAGGAAACTAATGGCGTTGCCATGGGCGCCACAACCAAAGCAGTGATAAAACTGTTTGTCTTGGCTGACCGTAAAAGAGGGCGATTTTTCGTTATGAAAGGGGCAGCAAGCGGAATAGTTTTTACCGGCTTTTTTTAAACGCACACGCTGATCGATTAGGCTAACAATATCGGTGCGAGCCAATAAGTCATCAATAAATTGTTGCGCTATTCTTCCAGCCATTTAGCCTCGTCTTCGGTTTTTAGAAAACAAACAAGCCGTGAACTCATGGAGTACACGGCTTGCTCGAGTAATTTAAGAGATGGGCTTAGGCGAGTTTACTGCGGACGGCGGCACTAATCGCGCCCATGTCTGCCTTACCTTGCACCTGAGGTTTTAAGATCCCCATCACTTTACCCATATCTTGCATTCCAGCCGCGCCCGACTTAGCGATTGCATCATCAATCAATGAGGCAATTTCTTCTGGACTAAGCGCTTGAGGAAGGAACGTTTCCAAGATAGCAATCTCAGCGAGTTCTTTGTCGGCCAAATCTTGACGAGCAGCGGCTGAAAACTGTTCAGCAGCATCTTTACGCTGTTTTACCTGTTTTACGAGGATGCTCAATACTTGATCGTCCTCTAGGGTAATGCGTTCGTCAATTTCTACCTGTTTAACTGCCGCAAGCAACATACGAAGTGTGCCAAGACGTAATTTGTCTTTGGCTCGCATGGCTGCTTTTTGTTCTTCTTGTAGCGTCGCTTTTAATGACATAGGTTATTAACTGCGCTTAGTACAAGCGAACGCGACGTGCGTTTTCACGTGCTAATTTCTTAGCGTGACGTTTAACAGCAGACGCTTTAGCACGTTTACGAGTTGTAGTTGGTTTTTCATAAAACTCGCGACGGCGAACTTCAGAAAGAATACCTGCTTTCTCGCAAGAGCGCTTGAAACGACGTAGAGCTACGTCAAATGGTTCGTTTTCACGTACTTTAACGATTGGCATATGCCTATCACCTTCCGGTTTATTAACGGCCGAACAAATATCAGCCTGAGTGTTTAAAAATGGTGCGGAATTTTAAGCCGAACTGAGGGGTAATGTAAAGCCTATTTGTAAGTCACTGGTGAAATTAGCGCTGAACAAGTAAGATAGCTGCGATTTTTGGCAGGCCTTTGGGCGAGATTATACGTTACTGACGCCAGTAACCAAGCAGGAAAAGCAACACTATGCGCGTATTAGGTATTGAAACTTCGTGTGATGAGACCGGCATTGCTATTTACGATGATCAGCAAGGCTTATTGGCCGATGTTTTATACAGTCAGGTAAAATTGCATGCCGATTACGGAGGGGTGGTGCCTGAGTTAGCTTCGCGCGACCATATTCGTAAGACTATTCCACTGATTAAAGAAGCGATGGCAGCAGCCAATTGTAGTGCCGATGATATTGACGCGGTAGCTTATACTGCTGGCCCCGGTTTGGTTGGCGCTTTGTTAGTGGGGTCACTCACCGCGCGTAGTATTGCGATGGCCTGGGATAAGCCGGCGGTGGCAGTGCATCATATGGAAGGTCATTTACTTGCGCCAATGCTGGAAGAAAATCCGCCTGAATTCCCGTTCTTAGCGCTATTAGTGTCGGGGGGGCATACATTGTTGGTGGAAGTCGATGGGATTGGTGAGTATCAAATTTTAGGCGAGTCTATTGATGATGCGGCGGGTGAAGCCTTCGATAAAACCGCTAAGTTACTGGGTCTTGATTATCCAGGCGGCCCAGCGTTGAGCCGCTTAGCGGAACAAGGCACTGCCGGGCGTTTTGTCTTTCCAAGACCGATGACTGACCGTCCCGGTTTAGATATGAGCTTCTCGGGATTAAAAACGTTCGCCAAAAATACCATCGATAGCGAGGGCAAAGATCCACAAACTCAGGCCGACATTGCTTTGGCTTTTCAACAAGCCGTGGTTGAGACTCTTATTATTAAGTGTCGTCGCGCCCTGAAACAAACTGGCTTAAAACGTTTAGTGATTGCCGGCGGTGTGAGCGCAAACAAAGCTTTACGCGAACAGCTCGGTGAATTATTGGTATCACGTGGTGGTCAGGTGTTTTATCCTCGCGCTGAATTTTGTACCGATAACGGTGCGATGATCGCTTATGCGGGGATGCAGCGTTTTAAAGCGGGCCAAACGCAAGGTTTATCGGTGAAAGCCATGCCGCGTTGGCCTTTAGACGAGTTGCCTGCAGCAAACCCCTTATAGATTATTGTGTTCGATGGGGTGGCTTTGATCGCCTCATTCCAGAACGAGCGCGGAGGCCATTTTGTGGCTTATATGGGCTTGCCGTTGTCAGTTGTTTTATTCGTTTGTTGGCGAACAAGCCTTGCGTTGTTTCGTCGATATCTTCTCTAGTGATGCAAAGGTGAGCGGCTTAGTCTTTTTTGATGACTTTGGTTTCGGTGTGGTTGCGTAAACGATGAATGTTGCCTTGATGACGAATAATAATCAGACAAGAGAGCATCGCGACGGGCAGTGTGTATTCAGGCTTGATAAGCCAAGTATAGAATGGTGCTAAACTCACCGAGATAATTGCGGCTAACGAAGAGTAACCTCTTAATTTTAGGATTATTAGCCAAGTGAGGATCAACAAGGCAGCGAGATCGAGACCAATTGGTAAAACGCCACCAAGGGCGGTCGCAACCCCTTTTCCGCCTTCAAAATGAAAGAAAATGGGATACATGTGTCCTAAGCAAGCCGCGATGCCGACAAAACCGAGTACCAGCGGGGAGAGACCCGCATAATAGCCTAACCATACTGGGACGGTGCCTTTTAGCAGATCGCAGACCAGTACCAATCCAGCGGGGATTTTCCCGCCTAAGCGATACACATTGGTGGCCCCAGGGTTATTAGAACCGTGATGGCGAGGATCGGGCAGACTAAAAATTCGACAAATTAATACAGCGCTGGATATAGAACCCAGTAAATACGCTGCTGTGATAAAAAATAAACCGATTAAACCCATTAGCTTAGAAGCATTCCACCAATTGCCATATTGCGGTATTATCGCGCTCTTTGAAACCCAAATGATACGCTGTTTTTTTAGCTAAGGCTAATTAGCACGTTTACAGCACAGCAGCATAAAATAATGGATAAAGTATTTATTAAACAGCTCACGGTATTGGCAACCATTGGTGCCTATGAGTGGGAAAAACAAATTAAACAGAAGTTACTGATTGATTTGGAAATGGCTTGGGATAACCGTCCTGCGGCGGCTGGTGATGACTTAAGCTTAGCCTTAGATTATGCATCGGTGAGTCAAGCTGTGAGCAATTTAGTGGGAGGCGAAGCCCACGAATTGGTGGAAACCGTCGCCGAAAAAGTAGCCGATTTGCTGATCCAGCAATATGCAGTGCCTTGGCTTAAAGTCACCATTAATAAGCCAGGTGCAGTGCCTTTTGCTAGTAGTGTCGGGGTGCAAATTGAGCGTAGCCGAGAAGGTTATGCTCAATAATGGCCAATATTTTTGTGGGGATAGGCAGTAATATTGAGCGTGAATATTATATTCGTGCAGGTGTACTTGCTCTAAAAGAGCGATTTGGTGAGTTGCAGTTAAGCCCGGTGTATGAAAGTGCAGCCCTTGGTTTCAATGGTCCGGCTTTTTATAATTTAGTGGCAAAATTTTCTAGTCCCTTGTCTTTACAGGCCGTATTTGAGGCAATAAAACGGATTGAGTTTGAACATGGTCGCGCCATGGATGCACAAAAGTACTCGTCACGAACCCTCGATATCGATATTCTGTTATATAACCAACTAGTGGTAGACACGCCTTGTAAACTACCCAGAGCCGAAATAACCAAGAGTGCTTTTGTATTAAAGCCTCTTGCGGATATTGCTGGTTCAATGCTGCACCCTACGGTAAACCAAACTTTCATACAACTATGGCAAGATTTTGATCATAGTCGTCAAGTGCTGACTCGAGTTGACACTTTAGACCTTTAGTTTTTAGATAAGGAAGCGTAAATGAGTCCCTTTGAAACCATTATGTTGGCGTTGATCCAGGGTTTAACAGAATTTTTACCGATTTCTAGCTCCGCTCATTTGATTTTGCCCTCACAAATTTTGGGCTGGGCCGATCAAGGCATCGCCTTCGATGTTGCGGTACATGTCGGCAGCTTGTTTGCAGTATTGGGTTACTTTCGTAAAGAAGTTTGGGCGATGTTAGGCGCCTGGCTGGCTTCTTTTACTGGTAAACGTAGCCCCGAAGCGATACTTGCTTGGTTAATTATTTTAGCGACTATTCCTGCGATTATTTTTGGCGGCCTGTTTAAGTCGCTGATTGAAGAGTATTCACGATCAGCTTACGTGATTGCCAGTACCACCCTGATTTTTGGCGCTTTGTTATGGTGGGCCGATTCGCAGGCGAAATTAATTAAAAATGAATACCATATCGGTTGGAAACAAGCCTTGTTTGTTGGTGTTGCTCAAGCCATTGCGATTATTCCTGGTACCTCACGTAGCGGCATTACCATCACTGCGGGTCTAATGTTAGGTCTAAGCCGTGAAGCCGCCGCTCGTTTTTCTTTTCTGATGTCGATCCCTGTCATTATTGGTGCTTGCACACTAATGGCAAAAGACATGGTCGAGACTCCTGTGGCGATTGATTGGTCGGCGATGTCGTTGGGGATTTTAGTGGCCTTTGTTAGCGCCTATTCATGTATTCACTTTTTCATTAAGTGGGTGAATCGGGTCGGCATGAAACCCTTCGTGATTTACCGGATGATACTTGGCGTGGGCTTGTTTGCTTTCTTGGCCTGGTCTTAGGTCGAAAAGCGCACGTTTTAGGGCAGTTGGACGTAGATTAATTCTCGTCTGATTGCGCTGCTCCGTCCAAGTACGCTTGTTTTTGTTGTTTAATCAGCGCAATTCGCTGTGTTTGTAATTGCTCGCGAATGGCAGCGCCCTGATAGCCAGCTTGAACGATGGCTTGTACGTCGACGCTGTTGGCGGTTTCGAGCTGATGTAACAGATAGTCGTAGGCTGGGTAAGGGTAGTTTTCAAAACCCAAACGACCTTTAATATCGGCGACTCCCGCTTCCAATATTTGTCGAAAGCGTTCTGGTTTGCGCCAAGCATCGCAGCGGTCAAATAATTTTAGCACTGTTTCTGGGCGTAACTCTAAAGCGCTGTGAATGGTGATGTGATATTCGGCCACCAGAAAAGCAAGGTCTCGGTAGTGATTGGGCACCTTGAGGCGTTGGCAAAACTGTTTAATTAGTTTTAGTCCTTTCGGCCCATGTCCTGGGTGAGAGGGTAGAGTTTCTGCTGGCGTGAGTGCTTTACCATAGTCGTGACATAAACAGGCAAAGCGTACTTCGTTGTGATATCCGAGTCGTGCACTCTGTTCGATAACCATGAGCGTATGAATGCCAGAGTCAATTTCTGGATGCCACTCGGGGCGAGCTGGTACGCCGAATAAAGCTGCCAGTTCTGGAAATAATAGGTTTAAGGCATCGGCTTGTTTTAAAACTTCGAAGAACACCTGAGGCGCTTCGCAGGCGAGGGCTTTTTCGAGCTCTTTCCAGATCCGCTCTGGGGTTAAACTGGATAACTCTCCGGAATGGGCTATTTCGCGCATTAGGGTCATGGTAGATTCTGCCACGCTAAACCCTAAGGGGTGTAAACGTGCGGCGAAGCGAGCGACCCGGAGTACCCGAAGTGGATCTTCAACAAAAGCTGGAGAAACATGACGCAATTGCTTTGCTTGCAGATCGGCCTGACCCCCATAGGGGTCGATGAGCTTGCCGTCTTCACTCATGGCGATGGCGTTAATGGTTAAATCACGACGTAATAAATCGTTTTCTAAACTGACGGTAGGGCTTGCATCGCAGCTAAAACCAGTATAACCCTTTCCTTGTTTGCGTTCGGTGCGTGCTAAGGCATATTCTTCACGGGAGTGCGGATGAATAAATACGGGGAAATCCTTGCCAACTTGGGTATAGCCGAGTTGAAGCATTAGGTCTGGAGAGGCACCGACAACCACATGGTCGCGGTCTTTCACCTTCAAGCCGAGTAGTTTATCTCTGACTGCTCCTCCTACCAAATAGGTTTCCACTTATCACTCCTTGTTATTCTCTATGCACAAACGGCTTGCGCGAGGGTATTATACACCTATCAACGCTCAATTGGGCTTGGATTGCCACCGAGTGAAAACATCGGTAGGCCATGGTCGGTGAAAGGATAGCGATTTAATGTACTTGGATTATTTTGGTTTAAAGGAGACTCCTTTTTCGATAGCGCCAAATCCTGAATTTTTATTTATGAGTGAACGGCATAAAGAGGCCTTAGCTCATCTGAGTTTTGGTTTAGGCGAAACGGGGGGGTTTGTGCTACTCACTGGTGAAGTTGGTACCGGTAAAACCACGGTGTCGCGTGCTTTACTAAAACAACTACCCGCAACAACCAAAGTTGCTTTTGTACTCAATCCCACACTCACAGAAATAGAGCTATTGGCCACGGTATGTGACGAGCTGAGCATCCCTTACGACAGCGATAAGATGAGTGTTAAACAGTTAGGAGACGCGATCCGTCAGCGTTTGTTAGAAAACCATGCTGCTGGTGGGAATACCATGCTGTTGATCGATGAAGCTCAGCATCTTTCGGTAGCGGTATTAGAACAGCTTCGTTTATTAACCAACTTTGAGACCGATACCCGTAAGTTATTGCGGGTGGTATTGATTGGTCAGCCGGAGTTACAGCAAAAATTAAAGCAGCCAATTTTACGCCAATTGGCGCAACGAATCACTGCTCGTTATCACTTGTTGCCATTAACGGTGAATGAAGTTAAAGCCTATATCATGCATCGTTTACAGGTGGCGGGTTGTGAGCGGCCTTTGTTTTCTGATGTTGTAGTGAAGCAGGTATTTAAGGCCGCAGAAGGGATCCCTCGGGTGATTAATTTGCTTTGTGATCGCGCGCTGTTGGCCGCCTATGCTGGCAATAAGCTACAGGTGGATAAAGCTGCTTTAAGGCAAGCGATTGAAGAAGTAGCCTTAAATGAACCGCCTCGACAGCTTAATCTTGCTTACTTGTTCAGTGGTGCGATGTTAGGTGTTGTATTGTTAGGGGCGGGTTATGTGTATCAACATTGGCCAATGCTTGGCTCTGTTATCGCGGACTCGCTTCCCCAACAACGGGCTCTTGTTGAACCGCAGTTGAGTGTGCCTGTCGCTGCTGTTGTGGCGCCCAGTGTCACTGCCGCGGAGCAACAAGCAGACGAATGGCAACAGCTACGCAGTAGTAGCCGTTTACCGCCACGTGCATGGCAGCTGCTATTACGCGCGTGGGGTTATGATGCACCTGCCTCTCAAGCCAGTTGTGACTTGATTACAAGCGTTGATTTATATTGTTTGTCTCTTAATGGCGGGGAGCAGATGTTACGTGAAGTTAATTTACCTGCGGTGTTAAAGCTAGAAGACCAAGGTGAACCTTTTTATGCTGTGCTGCGACATTGGGGGCCACAACTTGAATTATGGTTGGGAGAGCGTTCTATGATGGTGGATCAAGCTTGGTTGCAGCAACGCTGGAATGGTGAGTTTCAGGTCCTGTGGCAGCAACCGAAAGGCTTTGATGGAGTATTAAAGCTGGGCAGTCAGGGGGAAGCGGTGCATTGGTTAGAACAGAGCCTATCGCTAATTCAAGGTAAGCGGTCACGGCAGATCTTCAAATATGATCGCCAACTGAGTCAGCAAGTGAAACAATATCAGCGTCAGAATCATCTCACCGCGGATGGCATTGCCGGTGTATTTACACTGTTACATTTGAATCAACAGATATATGTTGATCAACCACGTTTGCAGGAGTTGAATTAGTGTCTAGTATCTTGGCGGCGCAACGCCGTAGTCAACAAGGCGCGATGGCGGCGTTAGTCCCAACGTCGCCCAACAATCGCTTATGGTTCGCACTATTTTGTGTCTTGTTGACGCTTGTTTTGCTGTTTGCTGGCTTGTGGTGGTGGCAAAAGCTACAAGTTGTTCCTCGGTCTGGCAGCGCTCCGCCTATCGTGGCGGATGTGGCAGCGCCAGCACCAGCACCAGTATTTGCGGAGCCACAGAAGCCTCGGCTGGCGCCTTTTGAATTAAATCCCTTGCCCGATTTCAAAGATTTAGAGCGAGTCGACTTATTGGCGATGCGTCAGGCGCAGTATGCCGACTTAATCGCTAACACTAGCAAACGGTTAATTGCTCAAGAAGATAAGGATTTTAAGCCGGTTGTTGAATCGTCGCCAACGGCTTCGACCGAGTATAAGCCCGCTCAGCCGACAAATTTGAAGTCTGATCTCAGTTTGGAACAGCGCTTTGCGCAAGCGGTTCAAGCGACAGAGTCCTTGAACTGGCAAGAGCAGCAGTCAACCGCGGTTTATGATGATGCGCCGCTACTGGCGGAACTGTCACCCGAGTTACAAGCCTTGGTGCCGGCGATTACTTTTAAATCTCATGTCTTTTCATCCGATCCGGCTCGGCGTCATGTGACCTTGAATGAGCAACAGTTGTTTGAAGGCGATTTACTGACCAATCGTATTGAGCTGGTTGCTATCCGCCTCAACGATATTGTACTGCGGGTGGCCGGAAATCTTTGCCGTTTAAAAGCCTTGGTCGACTGGGGATAAGTTTTGGTCGATGGTTTGCGGATAAACCTAAGTTTTCGGCGCTCATCGATAAACCGACGAGTTTAATTAGTGAAATAACAATGCACTGAGTTGTTTAAATCAAAAAGGGCGCTTTAAGCGCCCTTTTTAATGGTTAAACCTACATCCATTGTTGGTCTCGTTTTTTGCGACGAGGGATCATCGGCAATAATAAACCTAAAATTAGACCGATACCGGCAACGCCCGCGCCACGCATAAACCATTGCATCTGCACCGCTTCGTCAATGGCGTCAAGTTCAGCTTGAAGATTAATGTTTTGTTTGCTGATTTGACTGAGTTGCTCATTCAGTTGGTCGTTGGTTAACTGTAATTGCTCGATTTGTTGTTGCTGAGATTCGAGCTTGATAAGTTGTCCAGCAGAATTGCTTTCACTGCTTTCTAGCTGCTGCTTGAACTTGCTTTCGCTAAGTTTGAGCTGCGCTTTAATTTGTTCTAATTGGTATGCAAGACCAGGTTTCGAGTTTAGGTATTTGGAGTCAACCCAACCTTCACGACCATTGTCGAGGACGACTTTGGCGTATTTATGTTCTGCATCGTAGCCAATTTGGTTAATTTTAGTGCCGGCGTTTACGCTACCTAAAATTCGAAATTGATTGCTGGGCCCGGAATGCATGAAAATGAACAAGTCATCCGATATATAACGAGTTTGAGCGATGGCTGGCGAAGTGAGGGCGAGCAATAAAAAAGCTGCGGATAAGTTTCTGAGGATCACGGCATATCTCTTCGGATTTGATTGTATTCGCCGTTAGTGTACGAAACAACGTTGTCAGTCTCAACCAACAACGTTGTTATTGTGAGTAAAAGTTAGCTTGATTAAGGTTAATTAACCAAAAATACCCAATAAAATATAGTAGAACACGATGGACAACAAAGCGCCCGCTGGCAGGGTGATCACCCACGAGACGACAATGTTACGCACCACGCCTAAATTAAGTGCGGCAATACCACGCGCCATACCGACACCCAACACCGCGCCAACTAGTGTTTGTGTTGTTGAAATGGGCAAACCTGTACCCGAAGCAATCACCACGGTAGTCGCTGCTGCGAGTTCGGCAGCAAAACCACGACTTGGTGTGAGCTCGGTAATGCCCTTACCAATTGTCGCGATTACGCGGTGACCAAATAAGGCTAAACCAGCAACAATACCCAAGCCACCAAGCGGTAGGATCCACCAAGCGAGTGCCGCCTTGCCTGTGATTTCCCCGTTGTTGTGAACGACGCTCACCACTGCGGCCAATGGTCCAATTGCATTTGCCACATCATTTGAGCCATGGGCAAACGCCATGCAGCAAGCCGTGATAACCATTAGTACCGCAAATACCCTCTCTACGTTGGTGTAGTGCATTTGACGGTCGGCCTTCGGGTCGATTTTCAGACGAGTAATGATGTATTTACCGACGATTGCAACCACTAAACCAACGGCGATTGCCCAGAGGTAGCCTTCGGTCGAACTCATTTCCAAGCCGACGTGCTTTAATCCTTTCTTGATGGTCACTAAGGCCATCATAAACCCAGCTAAGAACATGTAGCCGGGCACGTAGCGTTTGGCTGCTGCCAGTGGGTTTTCATTCTCAAAGATGAGCTTTTGTGCGCTCATAAAAATGAAATAGGCGACTATGCCGGATATTGCAGGGGTAATAATCCAGCTGCCGACAATGCTGGATACTTTGCCCCATTCTACGGCCTCGGTACCTACGCCCACCGCGGCAAAACCAACGATTGCGCCAATGATAGAGTGGGTGGTAGAAACAGGCCATCCGTTATAGGAGGCGATTAATAGCCAGGTTCCTGCCGCCAATAACGCGGCAATCATGCCAAATACCAGTAACTCTGGTGTTTGGGTGAAAGCTCCTGAATCAATGATCCCTTTACGAACCGTGTTGGTGACCGCGCCGCCAGCCAAATAAGCACCGGCGAATTCGAAAATCATCGCGATGATGATTGCTTGCTTAATCGTGATAGCGTTAGAGCCGACCGATGTGCCCATGGCGTTGGCGACATCATTCGCGCCAATACCCCAAGCCATCACAAAGCCGAAGACAGCCGCGATGATAACCAGCGTGGTGCCGTAAGTTGCAAGAATTTCCATTGGAGTTACCTAAGTGATTTCTTATTTTTTAGCGATAGATCATCAGTTCTAAACGTGCGCCAACACGTTGTGCCTGATCGGCGAGTTCGCCAATGGCTTCAATGATGAAGTAGAGGAACATTGCGTCGATGGGATCGAGTTTTTTCTCTAATTTTTGTAGTTTTCTACGGATTTTGCGCTGTTGTCCGTCGGTTTCGTCTTCGATGAGATCGAGTTTCTCAACCATGTCTTTCACGACATTGACTTCACGGCCTTTAAAACCGGTTTCGAGTAAGTCTTCTAATTCATTAATCACCGCTTTAGCCATCGCGGTGGCATCTAAACAGCGTTGCAGATACTCCATGAACATTTCCGCCAGCTTCGGTGGTAACTCCATTTTTCGCCCAAGCATACGGCCTGAAATATCTTTTGCTTTGTTGGCTATTCTGTCCTGATGAGTCAACAGTTCGAGAACGTCGGAACGTTCAATTGGCATGAAAAGTCCACCGGTAAGATTTAATCGAATATCTCGTTTCATTCGATCCGCTTCTTTCTCTAATTCAGAGATGATTACGCGACGCTTAGCGGCAGTTTTCCAATCTTTTTTTAGTACAGCGTCGAAAAAAGGTACTAAACCTTCACAACACTCATGTACTACATTGATATGTTCTTGTAATGGTTTAATTGGCGATTTAGCAAACAAACCAAGAATTGTATTTCCAGACATAATCTCTGTTCCAATTAGCTATGCAAAGGATATATTTTTTGCGAGGCGCATGGTAACGTAGACTAGCTTAGTTGCAAGCTTTTATCTGCAATTTTAGTACGTTTTAATTGAGATAAATCAAAAAAATTTGTTCAAAATCCCAACAGGAGAGCCGGGCGCTGCGTCAGCAAGCATGGATAAACCATGAACAATGAAATTGAAATCAAGCTGTTAGCGGCACCTCATTGTGCCTCAGAGTTGTTCGAACGACTGTGTCATTATAGTGTGCTGCAAACGGAAATAAAGCCGCTAACCAGTATCTATTTTGATACTCCAGATCGCCAACTAATGCGTTGGGGCATGGGGCTCCGAATTCGCAGCGGTGATGGTGCAGATGTGCAAACCTTAAAAACCGATGGGGTGGTGGTTGGCGGTTTACATCAACGACCAGAGTATAATTCGCTGGTGCCGACTAAACAGCCGCAATTGGCGTTGTTTAATCAAATTGAATGGCCTCAAGGTGCAGATTTAGCACAAATAGAACAGCAGTTAGTCCCCTTATTTAGTACCGTTTTTGACCGGCAAACGTGGTTACTCGACTTGGCCAACGATACCTTAGTTGAGGTGGCCTTTGATCAAGGTTGGTTAATTGCTAATACCGAACGGGAAGCGATTTGCGAAATTGAATTGGAATTAGTCAAAGGTGATGTGACTCAGTTATTTGAATTGGCTAGTGATATCGCCGAGATTGACGGTTTACGTTTAGCTAATATAAGCAAAGCGAAGCGTGGTTATCGGTTAGCTGCGGGTCATCGCGAAACGCTTAAACATTTACTTCCGGTTAAGTTGAGTGATGCCCCCCACGGTGCCGAGTGTTTGACTCGTATCTTTTCTACGGCCTTAGGGCATTGGCAGTATCATGAACAGCTGTTTTTAGATAATCCCCAGCTTGAGGTCTTAGAACAGGTGTCGATGGGCGTCCAAATGTTGGTTCAGGCTTGTAAGATGTTTAGTGAGTTAGACTTGGTTGCTTGTTCTTGGTTGAGTGAGCTGCGTTGGTTACGCCAACAGTTTAGCTGGCTTAATCAGGCCCATAGTTTATCCCGACTGACCGCAGAACGCGGTGTTTTAATTAAAAAGCTGCCTCAGCAGCGCTCTCTATTAAAGTCCTTACAACAGCAACAAAATGCCTTACCCCAAGTGGAACAAATCCACCAGTTAATGCACAGCCCGCGCTATTGTCGTTTGATGTTAAAAATCACTCGCTGGTTGTATTTGGCAGAATGGCAAAATAGTCCAACGGTGCAAGCCTTAGATATTCGCCAAGTCGCTCAACAATTGTTAGCGACCAGTTGGACTCATTTGCGCAACTCTGATCTCGCATTACCTGAAGTGGATGCCGATGTGTACATTAAGCAAGCCACCAAATTAAGACGGAATTTGCTGGTGGGGATCTGTGTTGGGGAATTATTTGATGAGAGCGCTCGACAAGAATTTCGATTGCCATGGATGGATATTTTGTCGGGGATTGAAGAGTTGAGTTTGTATAAACCCTTGCGGGCCCTGTTTGATGATTTGGAGCCGGAGTTACAGCAAACGATCGAAAAATGGGTCAGCCGAAAAGAGCAATCGTTATTAGATGCTTTAACGTTCTCTCGCCAACAAGCCTTGCAACAAACGGTTTATTGGTAGTTTTGGTGAGTAGCTTTTTGTTTAGTAAGTTATTGATCAGTCTGTTTATACCCAGCACTTTGCTATGGCTATTATTGTTGTTGGCGGCGATCTGTTGGTTACTTGGCCGAGCTTACCTGGCGAAAAGTTTAGTTTTTATTTCCTTGTTGTTGGCGCTGGTTTTCAGTCTTGGTCCGTTGAGCGGTAAAATGCTACGGTTTTTTGAAACACAATATCCGGCGATGCATGTATTACCCGCCGATACGGACCTGATTGTGGTCTTGGGTTGTTTGCATTACGTGGATAAAACACAACCACTCTCTAGCCAAGTTTTACCCTGCGCTACGGTAAAGCTGGTGGAGGCTATTCGCTTATGGAGACAGCATCCAGAGAGTCAAATATTGCTCTCGGGCGGGGATGTAGAAGCCAGTGGCGTGGAGCATGCCGATATGTTGGCCAAATTGGCGATATCCTTAGGTGTCCCGGACTCACATCTGTTACGTAGCTACCATAACTTAAATACGGCAGCAGAAGCGCAAACGGCGGCAGGTAGCTATCGTGGAAAAAACATCGTACTGGTGACACAAGCTGCGCATATGCCAAGAGCGATGTGGTTATTTCAGCAGCAAGGGTTAAAAGTGACTGCCGCACCAAGTTATTATCAGGTGCGTAATTGGCAAGCGCCACTCAGTTGGCGAGCCTTTATCCCGAAGTTCAGTAATATTGCCAAGGCGGATACTGCAATTTATGAAGCGTTGGCGAATCTATGGTTGCGTGCTCGGGTCAGTTTGAGTTCTTCCGAATAAATTAAGCTTTGGACAGGAGTTATTTGAACTCAGATCATTGCTCGATTAGTCTTTGGGATGTTGCTTTTGCTGTAGCTGGTGTAACTGTTGCTCGATTTGTTGTAGTTGTTGCTGCATGGTTTTTTGATTGGCATGATGCTGTTGCATAAAACGCACGAGCTCAGTTTCTTTGGCGGTTTCATCACGTAGTAGCATGGCCGACATTAAACCGGAGATGGCACCAAAAAAACCGACACCAGTTAAAATCATCACACTAGCGATGACTCGTCCGGCGTCAGTGACTGGCACAAAGTCACCATAACCGACCGTAGAAATGGTAACAATTGCCCACCAAAGAGCTTCTCCAGAGCTGTGAATTTGCCCGCCAGACTCACTTCCCTCGGCGATTAAGATGCCAATCGAACCAAGTAACACAATGATCAGGAGGACCAGTAATATGGCGGCTAAAGTTGCTTCAACTCTTCTATGTTTGAGTCTTTTAAGTAAGTGTTGCTGTACCGAGATGGCTTTAATTAGCTTCACCGCATGAATAAACCGCAGGAAACGCAGCGGTTCAATCAATGGAATACTGGCAAATAAGTCGATCCAATGGTGGC
Source organism: Agarivorans sp. QJM3NY_29 (assembly GCF_050870835.2). NCBI lineage: Bacteria > Pseudomonadati > Pseudomonadota > Gammaproteobacteria > Alteromonadales > Alteromonadaceae > Agarivorans > Agarivorans sp. QJM3NY_29. The sequence continues at coordinate 879,077 of NZ_CP194036.2, forward strand.
TTAGGTAGTGCATTGGTGTATGGCTACGTAACATGCGACTAAAAAAGTGGGTGATGAAAACACAGCAGATTAAGGTATCCAAAGTGACTAACAACGCGTGTAGTTGTGAATCACTAGGATAAAAATACAAACTACTGACAATGCCAATGGCGATAATGGACAGTAACATCATGACCAAGTCGAAGGCGTTTATATTGGTTTTCATCAGCGCATCCTGCAGCGAGTACTGAGCGATATACAAGCACTATACCTGAGTTTTAAAGATTTTCAGTATTGCGGGGTAAATACTGATATATCAAACAGTTTTGTGATAAATAAGGCATATTTGGAGTGTAGTGGTGGCGTCTGAATATCGGCTAGTGGATGCTTGAACTTCAATAGTTTTCATGTTCAGATTCATTTAATTTCTCAGCTGTGGTGCTGCTAACTATGTCAAATGCTCTCCCTCTGCAACAACAACTTTTATCTTTCGCTGCCCAGTCATGGGAGCGAGTGGTCGCCTTGGAACCCAGACTAAACACTGAACTCAGCGAGTACCAGCAGCAACAGTCGCAACAGGCCTTCGCGGTGAGTGACTTTATTGCCGATAGTTGTATTGCTCAGCCTTCTTTGCTGCTCGATATTTGGCAACAGCAGCTGCTAAGCCAGGTGTTAACAGAGACGCAGCTACGTGAGCAACTGACTGCTCAATTAGCCGAACAACAAAATGATGATGCTGCCAAGAAAGTATTACGGCGGTTTCGTCGCCAGCAAATGGTGTTGATCGCCTGGCGAGATTTAACCCAAGGCCAAGCGGTTACCGACAGCTTTGCGCAAGTATCGGCGCTGGCCGACAGCTGTGTTGACTGTGCGAATCAATGGCTATATTCGCGTTGTTGTGCTGAATCTGGGACGCCGATGGATAGCGCTGGCAATGCTCAAGCCTTGGTGGTGATAGGCATGGGCAAGTTAGGGGGACGCGAGCTTAACTTCTCCTCTGATATCGATTTGATTTTTTGTTTTCCAGAAAATGGCGAAACTCAAGGTGGGCGGCGAAGCATTGCTAATCAGCAATTTTTTATTCGTATGGGCCAGCGTCTAATTCAACTAATCGATCAACCGACCGTTGACGGTTTTGTATTTCGCGTGGATATGCGGCTGCGTCCTTTTGGTGAGTCGGGTCCCTTGGCGGTAAGCTATGCCGCCTTTGAAGATTACTATCAGCATCATGGTCGTGATTGGGAACGCTATGCGATGGTGAAAGCGCGGGTGATTAACCAGGATTTGCGTTATGACCAAGCCATTCAAGCCATGCTAAAACCTTATGTGTATCGTCGTTATATAGATTTTAGTGCGATCCAAGCATTGCGCTCGATGAAGGCGATGATTAACTCGGAAATTCGACGTAAGGGCTTACGTGATAACATCAAACTAGGCTCAGGAGGGATCCGTGAGATTGAGTTTATTGCGCAAACTTTTCAATTGATCCGTGGCGGAAGAGAACCAGTCCTGCAAACGCGCTCATTGCTCAAGGCTTTGAGCTTACTCAGTGAGTACGGCGAGTTGAGTCTTGAGCAGACGCAATTGCTTACCAAGCATTATCTGTATCTGCGTCAGGTAGAAAATATCTTACAGCAAATTGATGATAAACAAACCCAGACTCTGCCGGATAGCGAGCTTGATCAACAGCGGATCGCATGGGTGATGGGGGAAGCATCCTGGGTTGATTTTTATCAGCAACTACAAGCTTTATTAGCCGAGGTGAATGGCTGTTTCCAAAGCGCCATTGGCGATGAACAATGTGATGAGCATCAAGCTAGCCAAGATTACGAAGATCTGTGGCATTGTGGTGCTGATCGCGAAGCGCTTGCCTCGCTCATGGCTAAACATGTTTGCGCTGAAGCGGAGCAGCAGCAACGCGTGGAAACTATGTATCACTTTATGCATGCAGTGGAGCATCGGCAAATTGGTCAACGGGGTCGACAAACTTTAGAGCGGATGATGCCGAGCTTGTTACAACAGTTGTTTGAGCATCCGAAAACCAACTTAGTATTACCCCGAGTCATGGTGTTGTTAGAGCGGATCTTGTCCCGTACTGCTTATCTAGAATTATTAGCCGAAAATCCAGGCTCTTTGCATCAACTGTTGCGCTTGTGTGCTGGCAGCGCGATGTTGGCCGAGAAGTTGGCAAGCTTTCCGATCTTGCTGGATGAGTTGCTTGATCCCGCGTTGTTATATAATCCGGTCAGTGCCGATAGCTACGCCCAGCAGCTACGCGAGTTTATGTTGCGGATCCCAGCCGATGACATGGAACAGCAAATGGAGGCCTTACGTCAGTTCAAGCAAATACAACAGTTGCGGATCACCGCCGCGGATATCGCCGGTGCGCTACCTTTGATGAAAGTAAGTGATCACTTAACAGCGGTTGCAGAAGTAATTGTAAATGCGGTGGTTGAACATGCTTGGGCGCAAATTGTGGAGCGCCATGGCTACCCGGAACACCTTGAGCAACAGCAACGCGGTTTTGCGGTTGTGGGCTACGGCAAGATCGGTGGCATCGAAACTGGCTATAGCTCCGATCTAGATTTGGTTTTTTTACATAACAGTGACAGCTCTACCTACACCACTGGTCCGAAGCAAATCGATAGTAAGCAGTTTTATCTCAAATTAGCGCAACGCATTATGCACTTGTTTAATACCCGCACCGCCTCTGGCGTATTGTATGAGCTCGATATGCGTCTGCGTCCATCGGGGGCTTCGGGTTTGTTGGTATCGGCGATCGATGCTTTTGAGCAGTATCAACTGAAAGAAGCCTGGACTTGGGAGCACCAAGCCTTAGTGCGAGCCCGAGTGGTTTATGGTGATCGTGACTTAGGGCAACGTTTTGAACAGGTTCGCCATCAAATTTTGTCGATCAAACGTGAACCTACAGAACTCATCACCCAAGTGGTGGAGATGCGGCATAAAATGCGCCAGCATTTGAGTAGAGAAACTAGTGATTTATTCGATTTGAAGCAGTCGGCTGGGGGGATGGTTGATATTGAGTTTATTGCGCAGTATTTGGTATTACAGTATACCGATCGCTGTCCTGAGCTGAGTCGATGGAGTGATAATGTCCGGATTTTTGAAAGCTGCGCGCAGCTGGGGATCTTAGACAAACAGCAGGCACAGGGATTGACTCGTTGTTATTTAGAGATCCGTGACGAGGGGCATCGTCAATCCTTACAAGAATTACCGCGGCTGGTCGAAAAGGCTCAGTTCACCCTCGATCTGAGCGTTGTTTGTGATACCTGGCGACAGTTATTTGCCGCTCAAGCACCAAAGGTAGATTAGTAGACGCTGGGTTCGCCCTCAGGGCGCGATTTAAAGCGACGATGGATCCACATGTACTGCTCGGGAGCGCGTAAAATGGCTTTTTCTATGGCCTGATTAATCGTGCGCGCATCGGCTTTAGTGTCACCAGTGGGATAATTTTCGATAGCGGGTTCTATCACCAAGGTGATGGAGCCATCTGCGTTTCGAAGTGCGTAACTCATCAGTACCTGTACGTTTTTGACTCGAGCGAGGGTGGCTGTTCCGGTAATGGTAGCAGCGTTTGGCTGAGCAAAAAGAGGCACAAATACAGCCGCGTGGGTTCCGTAATCATGGTCGGGGGCGTACCAAACCGCATTCCCATTTTTTAAAGCTTTTATCATGCCTCGCACATCGGTTCGGTCGACCAGGTACTTATTGGCTCTGGTTCGTCCATGGTATTGGAAATACTCGTAGACTTGGTTTTTATTCGGACGATAGATACCAACACCAGGATCAATGACTCCAAAGGCTCTGGCATGGCTTTCTAAAGTCCAGAAGTGAGCACTTAACAGCAGAATGCCGCCTGGTTTTTGTCTCACCTGTTCTAAATGTTCCAAACCTTCAAAATGAAGATGTTTGGCAAAGCGCCATTTGGGCCAAAACCAAGCATTCGCGGTATCAACTACCGAGTGTCCGAGATGTGTGAAGCATTGTTCAAGCAATTGCTCACGCTGCACCGCAGATTTTTCTGGGAAACAAATGTGCAAGTTTCGACGTGCGATATGCACTCGTGATTTGAGTAGTCTTTTTCCTAGGCGGCCAATCGCCAAGCCTAAGTAATGTTGCAGGCGATGGGGCAGCAGGCTAATACCAAGCATGAAACTAATTAACAACCAAGCCCCCCAATTTCGGGGGTGAAAGGAGCCAGCGTTGAGTGTGGGGGGAGATATTTCAGCCATGTTTTTCTTTTTGCTTCAGTTGGTGAGTCAAGTTTACCCGAATTCTGGTAATTATGCCGCAGACCAGATTTTTAACTATGATAAACTGTTCGCAATTTATTTTCGATGAGAGTGAGTAATGCGAATAACCCTCCCTGAGTTTTCTCAAGCTAAGGTGCTAGTTGTTGGTGACGTGATGTTAGACCGATATTGGCAAGGACCTACTGGACGAATATCTCCAGAGGCACCAGTTCCAGTGGTGAAAGTTGAGCAAATTGAAGAGCGCCCTGGTGGTGCAGCGAATGTCGCCTTAAACGCGGTCGCTTTGGGTGCCAGTTCAACTTTACTCGGCATGAGTGGTGACGATGAGGCATGCCATGCCTTAGAAAATCAGCTAGCCGCAGTGGGAGTGAGTTGTCAGTTCAGTAAATTTGCTGATTATCCCACGATTACTAAATTGCGGGTATTAAGCCGTCATCAGCAGTTGATCCGTCTGGATTTTGAAGAGAGCTTTCATAACGTAGATAGCCAAGACTTGCGTGATCGTTTTACCCAACAGATCAACCAGCATCAAGTGGTGATATTATCCGATTACAATAAAGGTGCATTGAATCGGGTTGGTGATTTAATCGGCTTAGCGCGTGAAGCGAAGGTGCCGGTTTTAGTCGATCCTAAGGGCAGTGCCTTTGATAAATATCGCGGCGCAACGCTGCTTACGCCTAACTTCTCCGAATTTGAAACAGTGGTTGGTGCTTGTAAAGATGAGGTAGAGATCGTTCAAAAAGGTCTTCAATTAATTGATGAATTAGATTTGCAAGCCTTGCTGGTGACGCGCAGTGAGCACGGAATGACCCTGATTCGTAAGGGGCAAGATGCTTTGCATTTGGCCGCCTTAGCGCAAGAAGTCTATGATGTCACGGGTGCTGGTGATACGGTTATTTCTACTTTAGCCAGTGCCCTTGCAGCGGGTGCTAGCCTAGAAGATGCCTGCGCTTTAGCCAATGTGGCCGCTGGTATTGTGGTGGGTAAGTTAGGGACCTCGACGGTGTCGACCATTGAACTTGCCAACGCAGTATATGGTCACCAGGAAACCGGTTTTGGGGTGTTGAATGAACAGCAGTTAAAACAAGCTTTAGACGCTGCCCATCGTCGTGGTGAAAAGGTTGTGATGACGAATGGCTGCTTTGATATTTTACATGCCGGTCACGTATCTTATCTTAATCATGCTCGTACTTTAGGTGATCGCTTAATCGTTGCCGTTAATAGTGATCATTCAGTGAAGCGCTTAAAAGGTGAAGGACGCCCTGTGAACAGTGTTGATCGTCGGATGGCTGTATTGGCTGGTTTGGGGGCGGTGGATTGGGTGGTTGACTTTACTGAAGATACCCCACAGCGGCTGATCGCTAGTTTGTTACCGGATTTGTTAGTCAAAGGCGGTGATTATAAACCAGAGGAAATCGCGGGTGGTGAAGAAGTGATTGCCAATGGTGGCGAGGTAAAAGTGCTTAATTTTGAGGAGGGCTGCTCTACCTCTGAGATTATTCAATCGATCCGTCAGAATCAGATTGATTAGTATGCATCATCGTCTAAAAAAGGCGCCACTGGCGCCTTTTTTATTAACCAATAATTCTCCGTGGTCATGCATTCTCTCTGTTTTTAACATTGAATGCATGACATTGGGGGATTTATTGAGCGGCCATTAAACCGGAATTAACCAATACTACGTCTTCTTCATTTAGGGTGCCTACGGCTTGTTTAAGCGACAGCATATTTAAGATGTAATCGTAACGAGCATTTGATAAATCACTTTTTGCTGAGTATAAATTACGCGTTGCATCTTGTACGTCAACGATGGTTCGAGTACCCACTTCAAAACCTGCTTCGGTGGCTTCCAGAGCGCTTTGAGATGAGACAACCGTTTGCTCGAAGGCTTTTACCGAGCCGATACTCGCACTGACATTGTTGACCACCGAGTTTACGGTGCTTTGTACTGAACGATAGGTTTGCTCTAAGGCTTGAGACGCTGCAATGTAACTAAATTGAGCTTGTTTAACCTGAGAGTCAATACTGCCACCTTGGTAGATCGGCCAGTTGAATTCAAGACCGATATTGCCCGAATTCGCACTGCCACCTTGAGCGTTGTCGGTCATACTATTCCCGTATTTATTGTTGTCGTAACCAATACCTGCGGTTAAATCTAAGGTTGGCGCATGACCACTTTGAGCCAATTTAATTTGCTCTTGAGAGACTTCTTTGGCAATCCGCTGAGCGTTCAACTGAAGGTTCTTATCGCTGGCAAGCTCTAACCAGTGCTTTGCGCTTTGATTTAGTTCGGCGGGATCGAAGCGTTCGGTATTTAAAATATTGAGTTGGCGATGTTCTAAACCAGTTAACTCGCGCAAGGCTTCGTAACTATTTGATAAGGTATTACTGGCTTGAATTTCTTCGGCAAGCGTTCGGTCATATTCGGCTTGTGCTTCATGAACGTCGGTAATCGCAGTTAAGCCAACATTAAACCGTTGTTTAGTTTGCTCTAGTTGACGAGCGACAGCAGCCTTGTTTGCTTGTACAAAACTAACATTATCGATGGCGCGTAATACGTTAAAGTAAGCGGTGCTCACTCGAATAATCAGATTTTGCACATCGTTGGCATACAAGGCATCGACCCGAGTCGCATCTTTTTCTGAAATGCTTAAACTGGTCCAGTTGGTTCTGGAATAGAGTGACTGGCTTAAACCTACCGATGCATTGGTATTGGTGATACTGTCGATACTGCTGTTATCGGAATTGGTATATTTTGCCCCCGCTGAAAAACCGATTTGCGGGAGTAGCGATGCTCGGGTTTGAGTTATTTTCTCAAAGGCGATGTCACGCTGCGATTTACTTTGCAAGATGACGGGATCTTTTTCTTGAGCTAATTGATAAATTTGCAATAAGTCGTCAGCTTGAGCTTGATAAGCTATCGAGCCAAAAGTACAAGCTAATATCAATGATTTCATTTTCAGCTTCATTTCGCCTTTCCTCTATTCGCCTTGGATGTGCGAAGTTTATCGGGAGTGAGTTAAATTAATTCTAGGAGTTAAACAATATGGCTTAAACAGCTAACATATTGCGAATAAATGTTAGTCTATCTCAGCTTTAACTTTAGATTAAGACTTAGTTAAGAAAAATCATAATAGATTGTAGTCAATCTGTCATTGGATCATTAAGAGTCGGCAAATTATATACTAAATCGCCAAACAAAGGGGACTAGATTCATATGCTTAAGTTGAAAAACCTGAGTCAGTTTTCTCATCAAGACATGGAAATACAGACGGTAGAGGATGTCTATAAAGGTTTCTTTAAATTAAAGCGTTACACCTTGCGTCACCGTTTGTACCAAGGGGGGTGGAGTCAGTGGTTTCAGCGTGAAATGTTAGACCGAGGTCATGCGGCAGCAATTTTGCTTTTTGATCCGCTACTTGACCAAGTCGTTTTAGTTGAGCAATTTAGGATCGGTGCGGTCGAAACTGGAGCCAGTCCTTGGTTATTGGAAATCGTGGCCGGGATGCTTGATAGTAACCAACCACCATTGGATGTTGCGGTACGTGAAGCCGAAGAAGAAGCTGGGCTAAGGGTGAAGCGAGTGATTTCGTGTAATAGTTTTTTACCGGGCGCGGGAGGCTTAAGTGAGCGCATTCATTTGTACCTCGGTGAAGTTGATGCAAGCCAAGCGGGTGGTGTTCATGGATTGGAAAATGAAAATGAAGACATATTGGTGAAAGTTTTAAGTCGCGAACAAGCCTTCGAATGGGTACAATCGGGCCTGATTGATAATGCTGCGGCTGTAATTGCGATTCAATGGTTGCAGCTAAATTTGCAGAAAGTGTTGCTGCAATGGCAAAATAATGGCGTTGCAGATGCAGGCTAAAAAACTTGGTCGTTATCGCGTAAATCTTGAGCAACTGATGCAGCTTTATGCTGCTAATTATGTCTTGCTGATGCGCCTATTCCCGACTGAGCTTAGCCGTGGACAGACACTACGATTACAGCCACAAATTGGTGAAGACTACCAGCTCGAGTGTAAAGAACGTACGCGTTATACCTCGCTGTATGAGATCAGACAAACTGGTCGCCAAGCGCATCAGTATTTACGATCTCAGCTGATTGTGCGCTTGTATCACGATGCGCGCTTGGCGGAAGTGTGTGCTAGTCAGCAGATTTATAAGCTAAAACCAAGGTATGATTATCCTAATAAAAAGATGCATCATCGTGACGAAAAGCATCAAATAAATCAGTTTCTTAATGACTGGTTGGCATTTTGTTTAAAACAGCGGATGAAAGTAGAGTTTGAATAATCAAGCTCCAAGAAAAGATTGTGGCATTTACTAAATTAAATATTAATACAGCAGAAGATGGCAGTGTGCATTTGTTGCAAGTGACTGATACCCACCTTTTCGCTGATGAACGTACCGGGTTGCTAGGCGTTAATACTTGCGACAGTTTTAGTGCTGTGTTGTCGAACATCCAACAAGACCAAATTCCCTTTGATTACATTCTGGCCACTGGCGATTTGTCTCAAGATCACAGTAAACGTTCCTATCAACGTTTCGCTGAAAAAATTGCGCAGTTAGAGAAGCCTTGCTTTTGGTTGCCGGGGAATCATGATCTACAAGGAAACATGGACACGCTTGAACAGCATGGGATTTTGACCGCCAAGCAGTTAGTCAGTGAACATTGGCAAATCATCATGTTAGATACTCAAGTGGCGGGAGAGCCGCATGGTTCATTGAGTCAGTCACAGTTAGATCGCTTAGCCAAGGCTTTAGCTGAGTATCCTGATAAACATGTACTCATCGCAATGCATCATCAAAGTATTCCTGTGGGGAGTAAGTGGTTAGATCAGCATAATTTGAAAAATGCAGATGCTTTTTTTGCTGTGATCGCCAACTATCCAAATGTGCGAGGAGTTATTTTTGGTCATGTGCATCAAAACTATGAGTTTCAGTTTGATGGCATCGCTTATATTGCAACACCAAGTACTTGTATTCAGTTTTTACCGTTGTCGGCAAATTTTGCTCTTGATCACCAACAACCGGGCTGGCGTTACTTGCAGTTAACTAAAGAGGGGCGAATTGCCACTCGTTTACGTCGTTTATCTGAGCGAAGTTTTCTTCCGGATCCAAAATCTAAAGGTTATTGAGTGGAGCAAGCGTCAGTTTTATTGTATTTACATGGTTTTAATAGTTCGCCTTATTCTGCGAAGGCGCAAGTTATGGCAAACTATGTCGCAGAGAATGCACCACATATTCAGTTTTTATGTCCTCAGTTAGCCTGTTATCCACAGCAAGCTTGGGAGCAAATTTCCCAGTTATTAGAATCAAATCATGATGCTCGTTTAGGTGTTATTGGTAGTTCTCTTGGTGGCTTTTTGGCGACCAAAGTGGCGCAACAAACGGGCGCTCCTGCGGTACTGGTTAATCCAGCAGTAAAACCATATATCTTATTAAACGACTATTTAGGGGAACAAATTAATCCCTATACTCAGCAACGTTATGACTTGCAAGCACAGCATATACAACACTTACGACAACTGGAAGTTAGCGATTTGAGCTGTCAACAACAGTTATGGGCGTTGTTACAAACGGGTGATGAAGTGCTGGACTTTAGGCTAGCGGTCACCGAGTATAAAGGCGCAAAATTCACTATTGAAGAGGGCGGAGACCACAGCTTTCAAGGCTTTGAACGCCATTGTGGTGCTATTCTCGACTTCTTGGCTCTTAGGTAAATATTTCCATCATGGCTGACCAATATAATTCCGACTCTATTGAAGTATTAAGTGGCTTAGATCCGGTAAAACGCCGACCTGGCATGTATACCGATACCACTCGTCCCAATCACTTAGCACAAGAAGTCATCGATAACAGTGTGGATGAGGCGCTTGCTGGTCACGCTCGGTCTATTATCGTTACCTTATACGCAGATCAATCTATCGAAGTGGTCGATGATGGTCGTGGCATGCCTACCGATATTCATCCGGAAGAGAAGGTGAGTGGTGTTGAGCTGATTTTTACTCGCTTGCATGCGGGGGGCAAATTCTCGAATGAGCATTACCAATTTTCTGGAGGGCTACACGGGGTTGGTATTTCGGTGGTTAACGCCTTATCTTCCCGGGTCGAAGTGCAGGTTCGTCGTGATAGCCAGGTCTATGAAATGGCCTTTGAAGATGGGAATAAGGTTCAAGAGTTAGCGGTTACTGGCAGTGTCGGCAAACGTAATAGCGGAACCAAAGTTCGGTTTTGGCCAACCCCAAGTTATTTTGATAACCCTAAGTTTTCGGTTTCACGGCTGCGTCATTTGTTGCGAGCTAAAGCGGTATTGTGTCCAGGCTTAAATATTAAGTTTATTGATAAAATTAGTAATCAGCAGGATGAATGGTATTACGAAGATGGTTTAAAAGACTATTTAAGTCAGTCCTTTAAAGATTACATTAGTCTGCCAGACGACCCCTTTACCGGCGCTTTTAGTAGCAATGTAGAGGCTGTAGATTGGGCGGTGAGCTGGTTGCCTGAAGGTGGCGAAAGTATCACCGAAAGTTATGTGAACTTAATTCCTACCGCGCAAGGCGGAACTCATGTGAATGGTTTACGGCAAGGTCTACTCGATGCGATGCGAGAGTTTTGTGAGTTTCGTAATATTTTGCCGCGAGGTCTGAAATTGACGCCGGACGATGTCTGGGACCGTTGTTGCTATGTGTTATCGGTAAAAATGCAAGATCCACAATTTGCCGGACAAACTAAAGAGCGCTTGTCGTCTCGACAGTCAGCAGCTTTTGTTTCTGGGGTTGTCAAAGATGCCTTTAGTTTGTGGCTAAATAGTAATACCGATCAAGCCGAATTGCTTGCCGAAGTGTTTATTAACAATGCGCAACGGCGAATGCGTTCCAGTAAAAAAATTGCTCGTAAGAAAGTGACATCGGGACCAGCCTTACCAGGGAAACTGACTGATTGTACTAGTCAGGATCCGCTGGCTGGAGAGCTGTTTTTGGTGGAAGGTGACTCGGCGGGAGGCAGTGCGAAGCAGGCGCGTGAACGAGAGATCCAAGCGGTGATGCCTTTACGGGGTAAAATTCTCAACACTTGGGAAGTGGACGGGAGTGAGGTTCTGGGCTCGCAAGAGGTTCATGACATCTCGGTGGCCATCGGTATTGATCCTGATAGTCATGATTTAAGCGGCTTACGTTACGGTAAAATTTGTATTTTGGCGGATGCTGACTCCGACGGTTTACATATTGCCACGCTATTATGCGCATTGTTTATGATGCACTTTAGGCCATTGGTCGAGCAAGGGCATATCTATGTGGCGATGCCCCCTTTGTATCGAATTGATGTGGGTAAAGAAGTGTTCTATGCCCTAGATGAAGATGAAAAACAAGGCATATTAGATCGTATCGAAGCCGAAAAGAAACGCGGTAAAGTGAATGTACAGCGCTTTAAGGGATTGGGTGAAATGAACCCTCTACAATTGCGCGAAACCACCATGGATCCTAATACACGACGTTTGGTTCAGCTCACTATTGATGAAGAGCACGCAACTTTGCAGTTGATGGATATGCTGCTCGCGAAGAAGCGCGCAGGTGATCGGAAGCAATGGTTAGAAACCAAGGGAAACATGGCCTCTGACTTGGTATAGGGTAGCCTAAAAAATGCGAGATCTTCGACTTGGCTTAGCAACGAAGGCGTTGTTGTTGCTGTGCGGTGTATTGTTGATTAGTTTGGTGGGCCTAATCAGCTTTAATCATGACAATTTGCAGAGTTTCTTCAGAGACAGTCGAACCAATGTCATTGCAAATCAAAATTATCAGTTACAAAAATATTATGACGATGTATTTGCGCGTTTAAATTCCTTTAATGCCAGCCAAGCATATCGTTTTGAGAAAGCTAAGTCCGAGGATTTAGCAATGGTATTCGATTCTTTTTGGCAAGATCTAAAGAACTATACAGAGCTACCCATTCGCAGTTTAACCCTTGTGGTGCCTGAGCTAGGAGAGCGTTATGACTTCGGTTATTTAGAGCATAGCCAAAAAGCGACCGATTGGATGTTACAAGCGCATCAATCGCTTTCTTGGATCTTAGATTGCCCGTTAAGCTGCCGAGTGATCGTTGCTACTCATTTTAAGGTGGGTGAGCAACAGACAGATTATCAAGCCTTTTACAGCATCGACGCCTTGCGGTTATTGGAATTGTTTCCTGCCAGTCGAGGCAGCCACCATTTTATGCTCGAGCTGAACGACGATGCCTCCTTGCATTTATTATATGCCGAATCGATGTATCGTCAGTCAATCGCTAACATGTTGACCAAGCTTGACAGCCATTCGATTGTAAATGGTCTTGAGCAATTTAATAGTGAATGGGGTTTGAGTGAATTACATGCTTTTCCGATAAAACGAAACGTCGGTAACAAGCCGGTTTATTACGCCATTATCAATGACATTAATAGCCAATCTCAGCTGCTTAATCGGGCTAACTATAACAACATGTTGTTTGGCATGGCAGCCTTGGTTATCGCAGGTGCGATTGTTATTTTCTGCTTGAGTCCTTCATTGCGACGGATCCGACAAACCATCGATCACTTACCCTTATTGGCGCGCTCATCACATAATCTATTTCGGCGTAATTTGGAAAGTACAGGTAAACGGGTATTGCCTGATGAGTCTGATGAACTGAATCACGCCTTGGTTCGATTGTCTTATCAATTGGAAGCATTAGAACAACAATTGAAGAGCCGCGCTGAAGAGCTAGAGTGGGTTGCTAATTATGATAACCTCACCGATCTGCCGAATCGTCGTAAGTTTGAGCGAGTCTTGAATCAAATGGTTGAAGAGCAACGTTTTGGTTGCTTGTTGATGGTGGATTTAGATAATTTTAAATATGTGAATGATATTAGTGGTCACGGTGCTGGTGATGAAATGCTTTGCCAAGTCTCGGCTAGCTTAGAGCGCTTGCTACCAAACGATAGTATTTTAGCGCGCATCAGTGGCGATGAATTTGCGATTTATCTTGAAGATACCAGTTTAGCCTATGCTGAAGTCGCGGCACAACGGATCATCAGCTTATTGGCCCAAGTTCGAGTACCGGGACACAACATCATTCATACCACTTCGGCTTGTGTCGGAATTGTTGCTTTTCCTGAACATGGCAGTAGCTTTGAAGAGTTGATGGCAAAAGCCGATATTTGCAACAATCAAGCGAAAGAGCGTGGTAAAAACTGTGTGGTGAGTTTTGAAGCGGAGAATAGCGATTCGGAGCTTGCTAAAAAACACTTTTGGTTGGACTTGGCACAACATGCTATCGAACGCGACCGTTTGGAACTGTTTTATCAACCAATCATGAACAATAAGCTGAATAAGGTTGAGCATTACGAGGTTTTATTACGGGTTCGAGATGAACAAGATCGTTTACATTCCCCTTATCAACTTATTTTAGCAGCAGAGAAGAATGGCCAGATCGACAAAATCGATTTATGGGTCGTGCAACAGGCCTTGCAGCAGATGGAAACCAATCTGCGTTGTGGTTATACCGATAAGTTGGCGATAAACTTATCGGCACGCTCCTTCTGCAGTGAAAAGGTTATAGCCCGGATTGCCCGAGAATTTGTGAGTCGTAATATTGCTGGCGAAATGATTATTTTTGAAATCACCGAAACAGCAGCGTTACCAAACATGCAGCAAGCAGAAGAGCATATACGGCGTTTGAAGGCACTTGGTTGTGCGATTGCATTAGATGATTTTGGGGTCGGTTATTCTTCGTTTCACTCGCTGAAACAGTTACCCTTTGATTACTTAAAAATTGATGGCTCTTTTGTTCGAGAAATTTTGAATCAACACCAAGATAAGGTGTTTATTCAGGCCTTGGTTGGTATTGCCAATCAATTGGGCCACAAGACCATTGCTGAATTTGTTGAATCGGAAGCATTAAATAACGAACTGATTAAATTGGGAGTTGATTACTCTCAGGGTTATTACATTGGTAAACCAGCTAGCGCACGCTATTTCTGGCAATTTGACAAAGCATCCGCAGTGCTAGCTTTGCAAGGAACATAAAAGGTTATAGAGCATGAGTAGTGCGAATGAACTCAGTTTAGATGGCATAGAACGTCAATCGATGAGCACTTTTACTGAGCAAGCGTATTTAAATTATTCCATGTACGTCATCATGGATCGCGCCTTGCCCCATATTGGTGATGGATTAAAGCCAGTACAGCGCAGAATTATTTATGCGATGTCTGAATTGGGGTTATCGGCTAACGCAAAATATAAGAAATCGGCACGTACCGTAGGGGACGTTTTGGGTAAGTATCATCCGCATGGTGATTCTGCCTGTTATGAAGCGATGGTATTGATGGCTCAACCATTCTCCTATCGCCATCCCTTAGTGGATGGTCAGGGAAACTGGGGCGCGCCAGATGATCCAAAATCTTTTGCTGCGATGCGTTATACCGAAGCGAAATTGTCGAAATTTTCTGAGGTTTTACTGAGCGAGCTGGGCCAAGGAACCTGTGATTGGGTACCTAATTTCGATGGCACCATGAATGAGCCGAAAGTGCTGCCCGCACGTTTGCCGCACATTTTACTGAACGGGGTCACCGGGATTGCAGTGGGAATGGCCACCGATATCCCACCGCACAACGTGGGTGAAATTGCCAAGGCTTGTGTTCATCTTCTGGATAATCCGAAGGCTGAATTGAGTGAGTTGCTCGAATTTGTACAAGCGCCCGATTATCCAACTGAAGCGGAAATAATTACCCCGAGACGCGATATTCGCAAGATTTATGAAACGGGCCGTGGCTCGGTGAAGATGCGAGCCGTATTCCACACCGAAGATGGTGACATTGTGATTACGGCTTTACCGCATCAGGTCTCGGGAGCCAAAGTTCTGGAACAGATCGCGGCACAAATGCAAGCGAAGAAGCTGCCGATGGTGGTGGATTTGCGTGATGAATCGGATCATGAAAACCCAACTCGAATTGTGGTGATACCGCGCTCTAATCGAGTGGATGTTGACCAATTAATGAATCACTTGTTTGCATCCACCGATTTAGAGCGAAATTACCGAGTCAACCTTAATATGTTGGGGCTTGATAATCGGCCTCAAGTGAAAGGCTTGTTACAGATCTTAAGTGAATGGTTGCGGTTTCGCCGCGATGTGGTGCGCCGTCGACTGCAATATCGTTTAGACAAGGTATTAGCTCGTTTACATATTTTGGATGGCTTGCTGATTGCCTTCCTCAATATTGATGAAGTGATTGAAATCATTCGAACCGAAGACGAGCCTAAAGCGGCGCTGATGGCGCGTTTTGGCTTGTCGAATAAACAAGCTGAAGCGATCCTTGAAATTAAATTGCGTCAGTTGGCTAAGTTAGAAGAAATTAAGATCCGAGCCGAGCAAGCAGAGTTAGCTGAAGAGCGCGATAAGCTGGAGAAGCTACTGGGTAGCGAACGTCGACTCAGCACGCTGATCAAGAAGGAAATACTTGCTGATGCCGAAACCTATGGTAACGCACGTCGTTCTCCACTGATGGAGCGTGCAGAAGCAAAAGCCCTGAGTGAAAAAGAGTTGATGCCAAACGAAGCTATTACCGTGGTCTTGTCAGAAAAAGGTTGGGCAAGAGCGGCTAAGGGCCATGAGGTTGATGCTAAAGCCTTGAGTTACAAGTCGGGGGATGTCTTTTTAAGCAGTGCTTATGGACGCAGTAATCAGCAGGCAGTATTTTTAGATACAGCAGGACGCAGTTATGCGCTCGATTCACATACCTTGCCCTCGGCACGTAGCCAAGGAGAGCCATTGACTGGTCGCTTTAATTTGGCGGCAGGGGAAGTATTCTGCAATGTCGTGATGGCCAATGACGAACAGCGCTACTTGGTGGCCTCCGATGCCGGCTATGGTTTTATCGGTAAGTTTAGCGATATGTTAAGCAAGAATAAAAATGGTAAGGCGTTTTTGAGTTTACCTGCGGGCAGTAAGGTTGTGGCTCCGATTGTGGTGGACAGCTACCAGAATGATAGTTGTCTGGTCATCTCTAATGAGGGCAGAATGTTGGTCTTTCCGCTCACCAGTTTGCCAGAGCTCTCTAAAGGTAAAGGGAATAAGTTAATTAGTATTCCTAGTGCAAGAGTGAAAAATCGCGAAGAATATGTGACTTTGCTGAGTGTTGTTCCGGCCGATGCTTCGGTGACTCTATTTGCGGGCAAACGCAAGTTGACTTTGAAACCGAGCGATTTGGATCATTATCGTGGGGAGCGAGGACGACGTGGTAACAAATTGCCTCGAGGCTTACAGCGCGTCGATGGCATTGAGGTCGAGGCTATCGAGAGTGAGCTTGGAGAGGGGCCCAATGCAGATGCCTAAGTGTAGATTTTCAGCTTACACTTGTTCACTTAAATCTCAGCGCGTATACTGCGTGCTGTTTTAAGGGGGTGCTATGTTAGCTGTAATTCGAATTATTTTTATTGCTTTAGTGATGTTAACGGCATTTCCGTTTGTCATTTTGTATTGTTTGGTTCGACCTCGTCATCCTGACCTAGTGCATCAGATTGGCGTTTTAATTGCCAAATGTGGACGCTTTGTGGGCCTTGAGGTTGAAGTTCGAGTGGTTACACAACAATTGCCAGAAAAGGCGGTATGGATAGCCAACCACCAAAATAGTTATGACATGTTTACCTTGCCATTCGCCTTGCGTAAGGGGGTGGTGTCTATCGGTAAGAAAAGTCTCGCGTTGATCCCTTTCTTTGGGCAAATTTACTGGATTACCGGTAATATTTTAATTGACCGGGATCGACGTAGTAAAGCCGCCGACACCATTAAGCAGGCGGCCGCTGCGATAGAGAAACGTCATCTGTCGGTATGGATGTTCCCTGAAGGTACTCGTAGTTATGGACGTGGCTTGCAGAGTTTTAAAACCGGAGCTTTTCATCTAGCCATGCAAGCCAAAGTTCCTATGTTACCGATCTGTTGTTCTTCAACTCATGGTCAGGTAAAACTGAACCGTTGGAACAATGGTAAGGTGATCGTTGAAGTGGGCCATGCTTTTTCGGTCGCAGAATGGAAAGGACAGCTGCGCAGTCACATTGCCGACTTGCATCAGCAGATGGAACAACGGATCTATGAGCTGACCATGGAAGCACGCGGTGAAGCTGCCGATTATGCCGATGTTCATCAACGAAATTTAGCCAGCCCAGCAGAGACCATGGTAGGAGAGAATACATGAGTACCCAACAATTGATTGCCGATTGGCAGGCCGAAACTGATTTAATTATTCAAGAATTATTGGCCGATGGCAGCGATCCAGATGCCGAATATACCATCGAACACCACCTTGCCAGCAACGATTTTAAAGTGCTTGAAAAAGCGGCGGTAGATGTCTTTAAAGCGGGTTATGAGGTGAGTGATGCCGAAGAAGCCGAGCTAGAAGATGGGACTAAGGTATGGTGCTTTGATGTGATTGTTGAAGTGCCGCTAGAAGCGAAAATAATCAAACAAAGTATTGAAGAATTAGCGAATATTGCCGATAAGCATAAGGTCATTTATGATGGATGGGGCACCTATTTCGAGTCTGATGAGGATGACGACGAGTCATAGAGCCTAAAATTTATCGATGAAAACGACGCCTAGGTGTCGTTTTTTTTATTACACTGAGCTATATGCTCAGGATTTAGGATAGGCTGTGTCGCTGCGTATTGTTGTTCTATTATTTTTTCTGGCTTGGCCCGTTGCCGCTATGCAGATGGTCACCGCCAACGCTAATTGGCCGCCATGGCGAGTGATTGAGGCCGATGGTAGTTTGAGCGGTATCGAGATCGATATTCTTAAGCAGCTTAGTCAGGCTCTTGATCTGGAGTTAAAGACTCAGCCCTGTGGTTGGAAACGTTGCTTAAAGTATATGGAACTTGGTGAAAGTGATGTGATGACCGGCCTCTATAAAAACGATGAGCGTGCGCAGTATATGCACTTTGTTGAGCCGCCTTACCGTAGTCATAACGACATGTGTTTTTATCAAGCGAAAATTAGACCTGTGCAGAAGCTCGATAGCTATTCTGATTTGTACTCCTTAACGATAGGGGTATTGAACAAAGTCGCTTATTTTGAACAATTTGATCAAGATCTTAAACTGTTCAAACACTATGCTACGACCGATGAAAGTTTATTTCGCCTGCTACTTGGTGGCCGTATCGATACGCTGATTATGTCTTGTATTGAAGGTGATATCTTTTTAAAGCAAAGACACATGACGGATATATTTGAGCATACCAATTATACAAAACGTAATTACCGCTCGGTTTATTTGGCCATTTCAAAACGTTCTAAGTTGATCGAGCGCGCCGCAGAAATCTCAAAGCACTTACAACAAATGTTGGACTCTGGCGCGATTACTAAAACACTCGTATCTTATGGCGTGGTAGAGCGCGATTAACGCGCGCTATCGAGTTTTATACGAGGCCATTAAGTAGGCCAAATAAGCCCCCAAAAACCCCCCCCCAAACCACTAACCAGCCTAAGTGTTTTCTAATCATTTGTTGAATAATTTGCTTCACTAATTGCGGCGTGAGTTCGGCTAAGCGTTGTTCAATAATTAAAGTGATTTTTTGTTGTACGTCACCCAAGTGTTCTGGTTGCTCTAATTCTTGGCGCAAAGCCTCACTAAACTGTGGATCCTGACTAATTTGAAGGACAGCCTCTTTTAGTTTATCGATAAAAGGCTGCTCTAAGGGGGTGAGTGCTTCCTTACCACCAAACATCGCTAACATCCCGCCAAATGAAGATCCTTCGATGGTTTCCACTAAGGCATGATAAGCCGGACTAAAATCGGTTTTGTTGATGACGGGACTCAGGTTTACTTGAATTGCTTTGCCACTGGCATCGGATAAAAAGCGGTCGATGTTTTCGGCGGTAAAAAACTGGCTTAGCATCAGCTCTTTGATACCTTGCTTAAAGTCATCGAAGCGGGCTGGAATAACCCCCGAGCCATATAATCCGGGGACTTTTTCAAATAGCATATGAATGGCTATCCAGTTAGTTGCGGCACCAGATAGAGCAAATAAACCGATGGAAAACATCAGTGCTTGTTGGAAAAAATAGCCGACGCAGACCAATACGAGGGCAATCAGATTGGTGATGAAACTTTTATTCATGTTGGTTCCTCGTCTACAAATAAAAAGGTCCCCCGGCGGAGGACCCTTAACTAGACGTGATTTATAACGCAGCGATAGTCGTTTGTTGCGCGACTAGTTTTGCTTTTGCTTTGTCCATTTCGGCTAACTTAGCACGCTCTTTCGCAATCACTTGCTCAGGTGCGTTTGCCACAAACTTTTGGTTAGACAGTTTACCCGCAACTTTTGCTAAGTCCTTGTCGAGCTTTTCAAGTTGTTTGCCAATCCGCGTTAGCTCGGCTTCTTTATCGATGAGACCAGCCATGGGGATCAGTAGTTCCATGTCACCAAGTAAGGCGGTAGCAGAAGCAGGGGACGCTTCGCCTTCGGCTAACAAACTTGTACTCTCCAATTTGGCTAAAGAAGCTAAGAACGGTGCGTTATCCTTTAGGCGGCGTTGGTCTTCACTGGAGGCATTTTTCAATAAGACATTGAGTGGTTTGTTGGGACTAATGTCCATTTCACCGCGAATATTACGAATTGCCAAAATAAATTGTTTGAGCCATTCAAGATCGGCGATGGCGGCTTCATCCATACGACTTGCATCAAACTCAGGGAAAGCTTGTAACATAATGCTGTCATCCGCCTTGCCCTTGCCAGCTAACGGAGCGACTTGGCGCCAAATTGTTTCGGTGATGTAAGGGGTAATTGGATGCATCAAACGGAGTAAGCTTTCTAGTACATTTAGCAAGGTATAGCGGGTGCCACGTTGCTGTGCTTCACTGCCTTTGAACAAAATCGGCTTCGTGAGTTCTAAATACCAGCCACAGAATTGATTCCAAGTGAATTCATAGATCGTTTGTGCGGCAATATCGAAGCGATAGCTGTCGAGCGCTTCGCGGTAGGCCTTAATTGTTTGCTGATACTGACCTTCGATCCAGCGATCGGCCAGTGAAAATTCCATGTCGCCGCCGCGCTCTTGTGAAGACAGCCCGCAATCTTGCTGTTCGGTATTCATTAATACGTAGCGACTGGCGTTCCACAGCTTATTACAGAAGTTACGATAACCTTCGAGGCGGTTCATATCCCAGTTAATGTCGCGGCCAGTAGTGGCCATAGCGGCAAGAGTAAAGCGCAGCGCATCGGTACCGTGGGCTTCGATGCCACTTTCAAAGGTTTTACGAGTATCTTTTTCAATTTTCTTCGCCAGCTGCGGTTGCATCATATTGCCACAACGCTTACTGACCAAACTTTCAAGATCAATGCCGTCGATCATGTCTAAGGGATCGAGTACGTTCCCCTTCGATTTAGACATTTTGTCGCCGTTTTCGTCGCGGATCAGCCCGGTCACATACACCGTCTTAAAGGGGACTTGTGGCTTGTTGTTTTCATCTTTGATGAAGTACATGGTCATCATAATCATACGGGCAACCCAGAAGAAAATGATGTCGAAACCGGTGACCAATACGTTGCTGGGGTGGAAGGTAGCCAGATCGGGCGTTTTTTCCGGCCAACCTTGGGTGGCGAAAGTCCACAGTCCAGATGAGAACCAGGTATCCAGAACGTCATCGTCTTGGCGCAGACTGATATCGTCGGCTAAACCGTGTTTGCTGCGTACCTCGGCTTCGTTACGACCCACGTAAACTTTGCCTGTTTCGTCGTACCATGCAGGGATGCGGTGCCCCCACCAAAGTTGGCGAGAAATACACCAATCTTGAATGTCGCGCATCCACGAGAAGTACATATTTTCATATTGTTTAGGTACAAACTCAATTTCACCGTCTT
Organism: Agarivorans sp. QJM3NY_29; assembly: GCF_050870835.2. Classification (NCBI taxonomy): domain Bacteria; kingdom Pseudomonadati; phylum Pseudomonadota; class Gammaproteobacteria; order Alteromonadales; family Alteromonadaceae; genus Agarivorans; species Agarivorans sp. QJM3NY_29. Next base: position 900,197 of record NZ_CP194036.2, read on the forward strand.
CCACGGCTTGGGTTGCGACCTTGGCTAAGGGCGCTGCACGTACATACCATTGGTCGGTAAGCATCGGTTCAATGACCACTCCACCGCGGTCACCGTAAGGAACGGTGTTATTGTGTTCTGCTACTTCTTCGAGCAAGCCGAGTTCATCAAACTTAGCCACAATCGCTTTGCGGGCGGCAAAGCGCTCGAGGCCTTGGTATTCGGCTGGAATGTCGGTAGCGTAAGCGTCTGATGGCTCACCTTTGCTACTAAATACTTCTGCTTCATCACGGATCTCTGCATTCAGGGTGAGAATGTTGATCATCGGCAATTGGTGGCGTTTACCTACTTCGCAGTCATTGAAGTCGTGGGCAGGGGTGATTTTCACACAACCGGTGCCTTTTTCCATGTCGGCGTGTTCATCGCCAACAATCGGAATTCGACGACCCACCAATGGCAGTTCAATAAATTTACCAATCAGGCTGTTATAACGCGGGTCTTCGGGATTTACGGCAACACCGGTATCACCCAACATGGTTTCTGGACGGGTGGTGGCAACGACTAAGTAGTTAAAGCCTTCACTGGTGGTTTCACCATCGGCCAGCGGATAGCGCAGGTGCCACATGTGGCCTTTTTGTTCTTTGTTTTCTACTTCTAGATCAGAAATTGCCGTGTGTAGTTTTGGATCCCAGTTCACCAAACGTTTACCACGATAAATTAGGTCATCTTCATAAAGACGGACGAAGGCTTCTTCAACCGCTTTAGACATCCCTTGATCCATGGTGAAGCGCTCACGTTCCCAATCAACCGAGGCGCCGAGACGACGCAATTGTTTGGTAATAGTGCCACCGGATTCGGCCTTCCAATCCCAGATCTTGTCAATAAATGCTTTACGACCGTAATCGTGCTTGGTTTTATCTTCTTCGGCGGCGATTTTACGCTCGACCACCATTTGGGTAGCGATACCGGCATGGTCGGTCCCTACTTGCCACAGGGTATTTTTACCCTGCATACGCTGATAGCGGACCAGAGTATCCATAATGCTATCTTGAAACGCATGCCCCATATGCAAGCTGCCAGTGACGTTTGGCGGCGGGATCATGATGCTAAACGATTCTTTAGCGGTGTTGCCATGGGGCTTAAAATAGCCCTGTTGTTCCCATTCTTGATATAGCGACTGTTCAATAGCGCTGGGGTTGTAGGTCTTTTCCATTGGATGTCTTGACTCTATTTAATTTCTGGGTTTGTGTAGGCCACGGTGTCTAGTTGTAGACCCTGTTGGCGATACACTCGATAACGTTCTCTAGCCGCTGCTTTACCGATTTCATCCGCGGGTACAAAATCGATAAGATGTTGAAAATTTCTGGCAAAATCGACCGCAGTGCTGGTGAGATTCACCAAACATTGACGGCGTTGCCTTGGTACCTGCCAGGTTATTTCGACAGGCGCTCCCCCTTGGGGGCCTTCACCATTGAGATTGTGCGGTACAAACTGTTCTGGTTCAAACTGCCATAGCAGCTCATCAAGTCGCTCGGCGTGTTGTTTTGACGCACAATAGACGACGCTCCGCTCACCATTTCGATAGTATTGTGCGACGATTTGACACACTATTTTATCGAGGGCCTCGCTGTCACTGATGACCGAATCGGGCATGATATAAAATTTCGCATTCATACGCTAGAGACTACTTGTTCCAAATACGCGAGCCAAGCCCTGTCGGGCTATATTCGTGGTGCTTATTTAAACCAAAACAGGGAGCAAGGCTCCCTGTTGGTTGATTTAGAATGTTGCTTATTCTTCGATTTCCTGACCAGATTTACTGAGTAAAAATTGAGTCAGTAGCGGAACTGGTCTGCCAGTTGCGCCTTTTTCTCCACCTGATTTCCAAGCGGTACCTGCGATATCGAGATGAGCCCAGCTGTATTTCTTGGCAAAACGCGATAAGAAACAGGCCGCGGTAATTGAACCTGCAGTTTTACCACCAATGTTCGCCATATCGGCAAAGTTGCTCGCCAGTTGTTCTTGGTACTCTTCACCGAGTGGTAGCCGCCAAGCTTTATCACCACTTTGTTCGGCACTGTTGAGTAAATCATGAGCCAATGGATTATGTGGCGTCATTAAGCCAGAAGTATGATGGCCTAAAGCGACGACACAGGCACCGGTAAGGGTAGCGACATCAATCACTAACTCTGGATCATAACGTTCTACGTAGGTAAGTACATCACATAGAACCATACGACCTTCAGCATCGGTATTGAGAACCTCAACGGTTTGTCCTGACATGGTCGTAATCACATCGCCGGGTCGATAAGCGTTGCCTCCGGGCATGTTTTCACATCCAGCTAAAATACCGGTCACCTTGAGCGGCAATTGTAACTCGGCTAGGGCTTTCATAGCGCCATAAACACCAGCTGCGCCGCCCATGTCATATTTCATCTCATCCATGCCTGCGCCAGGTTTTAAGGAAATACCACCGGAGTCAAAGGTTAAACCCTTGCCAATTAATACCAGCGGTTTTTGCTCTTCACAACCAGGAGCGCAATATTCGATGATGCTCATCATCGATTCATTATCGGAGCCACGACCAACCGCTAAGTAAGAGTTCATTTCTAGCTCGGCCATTTGCGCTTCTGCAACCACGCTCACCTTAATATTGTCATAATCATTCGCAAGTTGTTGTGCTTGGTCTGCTAAATAGCTCGGATTACAGATATTGGGAGGCAGATTGGCTAAATCTTTGGCATGTTTCACACCATGCGCGACAGCCAAACCATGTTGCACAGCGCTTTCTCCGATAGCCAGTTCACGACGTGTTGGCACATTGAAGACAATTTTGCGCAGTGGACGACGCGTTTCCTCACGATTGCTTTTGAGCATGTCGAAGCTGTATAAACTTTCTTGAGTGGTTTCTACTGCTTGGCGTACTTTCCAATAAGTATTACGTGATTTGACGTGTAACTCAGGTAAGAAACAGACCGCTTCCATAGAACCGGTATCGTTTAAGGTGTTGATCGTTTTGGTGATGATTTGACGGTATTGACGCTCGTTTAATTCACGTTCTTTGCCACAGCCCACCAAGAGCACGCGTTCGCTCAATACGTTGGGTACATGATGTAGCAGCAATACTTGTCCTGCTTTCCCTTCTAGATCACCGCGGCGTAATAGGGCACTGATATAGCCGTCACTAATTTTATCTAGTTGTTCGGCAACTGGTGATAAGCGACGTGGTTCGTAAACACCGACGACTATACACGCACTACGTTGCTTTTCAGGACTGCCACTTTTTACGCTAAATTCCATGAATGCTCCTACAATTAGCAAAACTGGGTTAAGATAGTTTATCTGCTCGAATGGATCAGTTGATCCTAGCGACTGTTTAAATAAATATGAGTGATACAGTCACATTTAGCTATGTGAAACTGTACAAAATAGAAAGTTTATCTGAAATTTTTGCTATTACCAGCAAAGTTCCAAGTTTGAAGTGAATGACTGAGTGCTAATATTCCGCTACTTATTTAAAGAAACGGCCAAAACACAACTCGCAGTGCTTGCTGTTTTGATGCTAATTTTCACCTCGCAAAAGTTTGTTCGGATCTTAGCTCAGGCTGCCGAAGGCAATGTTGCGGGTGAGATCATCGCCAAGGTGATGCTATTAAATGTCCCTTCTTTTTTAATTCTTATCTTACCGATTAGTATGTTTATCGGTGTGTTAGTGGCTCATGGGCGCTTATACGCCGATAGCGAGATGGTGGTATTACAAGCTTGTGGTTACAGCACCGCTCAGTTATTGCGTGATACCTTGGTCTTGGGTTTGCTGTTTACCGTCGTCGCTGCTGCGAATACTTTGTATGTTAGTCCCTACACTAACTATTTGGAACAACGCTTGTTTGACCAAATGGACGCCGAGGCTGGTATGTCGGTGTTGGTACAAGGCCGTTTCGAATCGCTAGGCGGCGGGGTGGTGACCTTCGTTGAACAAATAGAAAATAAAGGCGAACATCTTGAGAAAGTATTTGTGGCGCATACGCCTGCCGCCGGTTCTGAGACCCGCCCATCAGTGGTTATGGCTGAAGAAGGAGGCATAGAGCGCCGCAGTGACGGTTCACAATGGATGGTACTCAGCAACGGCAAACGCTATGAACAAGCGCCTAAAGATTTAGATTTTAGTATTTTACATTTTGAGCGTTATAAAGTTTATTTACGCGAGCAAGAGAGTACTCAATCACAACGGCGTTTGTGGTCACAACCCACCATGGAATTATGGGGAGCGACCGAGTTAGCACAAATTGCTGAATTACAATGGCGAATTTCTTTACCGTTAACTATTCCGATCCTTACTTTTATGGTGGTGCCCTTAGCTGCCGTGAACCCAAGGCAGGGGCGTTACGCAAAGTTATTGCCAGCTATCTTGTTGTACCTTAGTTACTACTTGTTATTGAGTGCCGCTCGCAGTGCTGTTGAGGAAGGGACTTTGCCACCCCACATCGGTTTGTGGTCGGTACATGCGCTGATGTTTAGTATTGCCCTGAGTTATTTGTTTATTCGTAGTGAGTATTACTTGAAAGTGCGTGGAAAATTTAAAGGAAAGGCCTGTGTTTCGAATACTTGATTGGTACATTGGCCGAACGATTTTAATGTCTAGTTTGTTGGTCTTGGTGACCCTACAAAGCTTGAGTATGATCGTAAAATTTGTTGAGCAACTGGGCAGCGTTGGTCAAGGGGATTACCAAGTGGTGGATGCCCTATGGTATGTGTTGCTGAGTGTGCCTCGCGAGTTAGAAATATTTTTCCCTATGGCTGCCTTATTAGGAGCCCTGATCGGCTTAGGATCTTTGGCCAGTACCAGTGAATTGGTGGTGATGCAAAGTGCTGGCTTATCTCGTTTTAATATTGCTTCGGCGGTGCTTAAAACGGCTGTGCCGATGATGATCGCGATGATGCTTTTAGGAGAATATGTTGCCCCTTCCTCAGATTTGGCGGCTAAACAGTTACGTTCTAGCAAGATGTCTGGTGGCTCATTGGTCGCGGTACAACGTGGGATATGGGCTAAAGATGGCGATAGCTTTGTGAGTATTGGCGAAGTTCAAGAAAGTAAAGATATATTCAATATTACGATTTATCGCTTTAATCAGAATGCCGATCTTTACCAACAGGTAGAGGGTGAACGTGCTATTTATGATAAAGATTATTGGTTGATCGATCAGGCTGTGGTGACCGATTTTAGTGATGATGGAGTGACTCGACAACACTTCGACCGTTATCGATGGAATAGCAGCCTCACGCCAGAAAAATTGAGTGTAGTGACGATTAAACCCCATGATTTGTCGATCTCGGGAATGTACTCTTACATTAGTTATTTGCAACAAAACCATCAAGATCCCGCTCGCTACCAGTTAGCCTTAGCACGTAAATTGATGATGCCTATACTCACTGGCATCATGATGTTATTAGCTCTGTCTTTTGTATTTGGTCCGTTGCGTAGCTCCAGTATGGGCGCAAAAATAATGATGGGTGTTGTGGCGGGATTTAGCTATTACATTCTTGATCAAGTCTTAGGTTCGATGAGCTTAGTTTATGGTGTGCCCCCTTATGTGAGCGCAGCCATTCCAAGTGCATTGGTACTTGGGATTGCCTTGTATTTGATCAATCGCCGCGCATAAGTGGTGAGTTAATCACAACAGCCCTCGCGATGAGCTTATTAATCGCGTGGGCTCCTGCCATGATTGCAGCCTACTGTTCGCGTTTTCTGCGCGGCTATTTTTATCATCTGGTGATTTAGATAGGGTTACTTTTTAGGTAGGGTGACCACTTGGCACTTTCCCCATATATCTTGAAAAGCAGTTTTGTCTTTGGTGAGTAATACCATTACGTTACCTAGCCCAAGGGCTGAAGTGAATAAGCGGATCAGCGCTTGGGTATAGGAAATATTCGATCCATCTTTATTTTGAACTCGCAAACGCCAGGCTCGCATTCCGATTGTTTGGCCTTGGTTGTGCCAAAACCAAATATAGAACAAGATGATGCTGCCCCAAATTAGCCCCTGAAACCAAATTTGTGTCACCAAGTAACTCGAGGGCTCCACTCCCTCGGGGAGCGTGAGTAAGCCTAAACTACTACTGACGGCAACCATGGCCAAGCTCAACATGGTTACGACCATCGCAATGGCTGTTGCCATCACTGCATCATAAATATAAGCACCTAAGCGGCGGAAAAAGCCTGCGCTTGGAAGGGCTGAGAGAGAAGCTGCTTGTGTCATAGGATGTTTCCAAAAAAGTGAGGCCTTCATTCTAGCAAAACTCAGTTCACCACCACCAAACTATTGCCGAATTTTGCCAACATAAGCTTATAAAATGCTCGCGCGACCAAATCTTAAACACTTAGACGGCTTATTCTTAAAAAGCACTTGCCAATCTAAAAACGCAGCTTATAATGCCAATCACTCGCTAAGGCGGGGAAAAATGCCAGAGTGATGAAATTGGTAGACATAGGGGATTCAAAATCCCCCGTTAGAAATAACGTGCCGGTTCAAGTCCGGCCTCTGGTACCAAATTAGAAAAAGCCGTCCTAGTGACGGCTTTTTTGTGTTTCAAAATCACCGTCGTGTAGTCTCCCCCCCAACATTCAACTCCTATACCGTCTCATCCTATGCTCTGTAGACAAATCATTTGCGAAGTCATTATTCGGCGGCATTCTACTCGGGTACGATTGTAGGGTAATTTGTCATCCATTCTTCTCGTGTTAAGTAGGTTTTAGCGCCACTTTTATAGTACTCACTGCTTTTATCTACAATCGAAAGGTCATCGGGCGTTGTCGTTATCATATAGAACCAAGTTGGTTTCGTGCTTAAGTACATAAATCGACTGCCTCCAGCACCAGGTAAATAGTTCGCGTTAGCGAAGTCACCTTTTGATACCGACGAAGAAACCGTTGGGTACCGATGGTCATTTATCATGCAGATGGAAAAGGCGGCTACTGTAAACCAGATATCTGTTCAATAAGTAACATTGATAAAACTGTACTAATTATTGAAGTTAAAACTGGTGGGGCTGATTTATCTACTCAACAACAAGTTGGATTTGAGCCAGAGGGAATAGATAGTAAGGGCGAGCCAATGTATCGTATACCCCCAGATGCAATTGCTTCAGGTCAATTAGCTGATAAATTGAATTTAAAGGCGGGAGAAAAAATTGGGATAAAGTACCCTGATGGATTACCAGTAAAAATAGAAAGGGTAGCGGGCTTAAATGAGGTGGGAGAGTAATGAAAAAACGAGAATTTTTAGCTTTTTATAAGCAGCGTTATGACGGCAGGAATATGGGAGGGGGGGCTTGGGAGTTTATTTTGGAAGAGGATGGAGACTATGGTTTTTTAAAAATCATGCCTCGCTTGTTAAAATCTCCACCTCTGCAATATATCGAGCCACAGGTGTATATGGCACCCTCTTGGTTTGCTGAGCTGGTAAGGGAGATTAGAGAAGATAATGAATTAAATCATTTGTTCTGGGATGTGTTAAGGTACAAACCGGATAATGGTGAAGTACTTGAAGAGCATTTACCGCAAACCTTAGTGATGGCTCAAGAGTGGTACAAAGAACAAAGTAAGCCGGAGGTAATGGGAGCTTTTTTAAAGCGAATTCATGAATTTGGCCCTTCGATTGGCCCTGTGCTTAAACAAAGGTTCTATTACTCTTGTGTATTGAAAGGGGATGTTGAGTTGCTTGAGGCAGAGCGCTTGGCTCAGGAAAACGGTACAACTAAATTACCCCCTGCTTATACCTTACAGTTTTTTACTAATGCGGTGCGTTTAGCCAAAGAGTACCGCTCTGGTGAGCGGGTGTGCCCGATAGACTTCTAGGCATGTTGGTCGCTTGTCTAAAATAAAAGGCCGTAGAGTCTGAGGGCTCTCCGCGAATATATTTATGACTTTCGAGCCTTGTTTCAAGGGGGCTAGTGGCTCATTTTTGCAAGGTTTTTAATGCTTGCTGTCGATGCTATTTTTTTAACTTTAACCGCTTATCTCGATAAGCCCTTAAATCAATCATTTGGTTAGACAACACCTTATAATGCTTAATCGAATTGGCTTGAAAACGGTGGTGTTTACCCGCGGTTTTCACTGTTAGCCCAAGCACCTAAAAACCGAAATGGCTGCCTGCTGATACTTTACTATTTTTCACGAATATATTCTCTTGGTTAAAGAGTGTATGGATGGCGACCGAGTTAAGCCAGTTGATTTTTAGTCTCTCGTCAAAAATAATGATCTATTCATTACATGCTTTATATCCATGAGGGGTAAAAATGGAACAGTTAGTGAGTGTCGGGTGGCTCTATAGAAAAGGAGAGCGCTTACTCTGTGTGAAGTCTAAAGGTAAAGATAAATTTTTTATCCCAGGTGGCAAGCTGGAGATTGGAGAAACCAATGAAGTTGGCTTACAGCGTGAAATTCGCGAAGAACTGAGTATTGAATTAGCTCTCGATTCAATTCAGCACCAATTCTCGATCACTGATACGGCATATGCTTTAGCCAATACTCAGCTGACAATGCATTGTTACACCGCAAATTTCACGGGGGATATATTTGCTAACGCAGAAATTGAAAAGGCTGAATGGTTGGGACTTTCTGAAATGAGTTGCTGCGCACCAGCGGCGCAGAAAGCACTTCATCGTGTTCTAAAAAAAACCAATGCTTAGATCTTAAATTTGAGATGGATCTATGGCCACAAACGTTGACTGCAAGATTGGTTTTCTGGGATTGATGAAAGAGTCTTAAAATGCCCGTTTTGCTATCGCTCGACGGGCATTGTTGTTGGCTGATTAATCAGCAATAAAAAGGCTTATCTTCTATGTTCAGTGAGCGTGATGCGGGCTCTTTATTCGTAAAAGTAAACGCGATGTTTAATTTTGCTCACTCATTTTCTAGCGGCTGTGGCTTGATTACCAGCCTTTTACCACTCCGCCTTTAAAGATTGTGGAAGCCGCTTGGTATACTTCATCGGTTTGGTAGGCTTTTACAAAGTTTTGCACATTTGCTGCGTTAACGTTGTCTTCGCGAGCCACGATTAAGTTGACGTAAGGCGATTTTTTACTCTCTACAAAAATACCATCTTTCTCGGGTGACAAGTCGATGCTACTAGCGTAAGTGGTGTTGATAATCGAAAGGGCAACGTCATCAAGTGAACGAGGCAATTGGGCGGCGTCTAATTCAACAATGCTAATGTTTTTAGGATTAGCAACGATATCGCGAACGGTGCCTTGTAGACCAACGCCGTCACGTAAGGTGAGTAGGCCTTGCTGCTCAAGAAGAATTAATGAGCGACCAAGGTTGGTTGGATCATTTGGAACCGCGATACGTGCGCCGTCTGGCAGTTCTGCGATAGTTTTAATTTGCTTTGAGTAGCCGGCGATTGGGTAAACAAAAGAGTTACCTGCGATAGCCAATTTATAGCCGCGATCGAGGATCTGTTGATCCAGATATGGTTTATGTTGGAAGGCGTTGATATCAACAGAGCCATCATCTAATGCTGCATTTGGTGTGACGTAGTCGGTAAAGGTCACTAACTCTACGTCTAGGCCGTATTTTTCTTTGGCTACCTTGGCTGCTACTTCTGCTACTTGAGCTTCTGCTCCGGCAATTACTCCAACTTTAATCTTGCTTAGGTCGGTCTCTTTCTCGCCACAACCCGCTAAAACTAAAGCAGATGCCGCCAGGCTAACTGCGAGAATACTTTTAAGACTAAATTTCATGCTGTGTTTCCTGTAATTAATATCTATTTTTGTCGATCTGGTGGTCGTTTTTAAAACCGTTATTTGCAAATTTTTTCGTTGAAAATCACTATCTGTGGTCGACCCGTCTTACAATCAAGTCGCCAATCGACTGAATAATCTGGACTAAGATGATGAGCATCACTACAGTCACGGCCATAATCACCACATCATAACGGTGAAAACCATAGCGAATAGCCACATCTCCCAAGCCTCCTCCACCAACAGTGCCTGCCATCGCAGAATAACTGACTAAGGTTACTAGTGTGATGGTGACGGCATTGATAATGGTGGGGAGCGCTTCGGGCAGTAAAACTTTGGTGATGATTTGCCTTGGCGTTGCGCCCATCGACTGCGCTGCTTCAACTAAACCAGAAGGAACCTCTAGCAGTGCGCCTTCGATTAAACGTGCAACAAATGGGATTGCACCAATCGTTAGCGGCACAATCGCGGCGGTGGTGCCAATAAAGGTACCTACTAACAGCTTGGTGAGTGGAATAATTGCGACCATGAGCACTAAAAACGGTACCGAACGACCGATATTCACGATTGCACCTAATATTCGGTTTAGTTTGTTGTTTGCAGCTAATCCACCTTTTTTAGTGATATGTAAAATAACACCTAAGGGAATACCAAGTGCAAAGCCAACAATGCCCGCGACCGACACCATGTAGAGGGTTTCGCCCGTAGCGCCGAGTAGTAACTGACCATTGAAGTTTAGCCACTCCACGATTTGTTGAAATGAAAAACCGTTACTGGACATAACCAAGTACCTCCACTTTGACTTTATGTTGTTTCAGAAACTCAATCGCTGCGCTATCGTCTGCTTCATTGCCAAGTAGTTCGGCGACCATCATGCCAAATTTTACCCCTCCGGCGTAATCAAGATCGGAACTTAAAATACTAACATCGATATTAAATTGGCGAGCAATTTGACTGATCAGAGGTGCGTCAACCGTTGCTCCCGTAAACTCTAAGCGCACTAAGGGGTGACTTCCCACGACTCTTTTTGTGTTTAGCCGTACTCGGTAATCTTCGGGGATAGAGAGGTCTAAAGTTGAGCGTATAAAGTCATGAGCCAGTTGGGTTTTGGGATGCGCAAAAATTTCACCAACGGTTCCCTTCTCTACCAGTTCACCACCACCGATGATCGCGACTTGATGACAAATACTCTTCACTACATCCATTTCATGAGTGATCAGTAAAATGGTAATGCCAAGTTGCAAGTTTATCTCTCGTAATAACTCCAGAATCGACTGGGTGGTTGCGGGATCAAGGGCACTGGTGGCTTCATCACATAACAGTACTTTCGGATCAGAGGCTAGGGCTCGCGCAATCGCGACTCGTTGCTTCTGACCGCCACTAAGATTGGCTGGATAGGTGTCTCGTTTATCGGTGAGGCCGACTAAGTCCAAGAGCTCTGTTACTTTACGATCAATCTGCGTTTTATCTGTGTTTGCTAGCTCTAAGGGCAGCGCGATATTGTTGAATACCGTACGTGAAGATAGCAAGTTGAAGTGCTGAAAAATCATCCCTATATTGCGTCTAGCTTGGCAAAGTTGTGGGTGTGAAAGAGTGGTGAGATCGACCCCATCAACAATGATTTGTCCCGAAGTTGGCGCTTCCAGCATATTGACACAACGGATCAAGGTACTTTTACCTGCACCGGATGAGCCAATCACGCCAAAAATGGTTCCTTGAGGAATAGAAAGGTTGATGGCATTAAGCGCAACAATCTCTTTCTCTCCTTGATAGAAAACCTTATTAACATCGCTGATTTCAATCATTTACATAGGCCTATACAAGAGAGCTTAGAATTACATGCTAAGGTGTGACTGAATGGTAGAAGGATGCTATGGATAAGTGCCCTTGAAGTCAATGATTAATTAGCCGTCCAGAAGTCTAATTGGGTATTTTAACAAATCTAATTTGTTCTGAGTTATAGCCTGCTGCTATAAGAGCGCTTTGTGGTTAAACCAAGCGCTATGAAATTCTGTTGTTGTTTGCAGTGGGGGGCGCGTTGTGGCGGCTTTTTATTTGCCGCGCTGGCAACTTGGGATGATTGTACCGCCATCAAGCGGTAAGGCTGGCTACTTGCAACAAGGGGGGATTGGCCGCCGTCGTTTATTCAACTTGGTTATTTTGTGTTATTTGTGAAACGCAAAAAGTCATCGAAATAATCGATGACTCGTCACAATTTGAATCTAAAGTCCTAGACCTTTCTTTGGCGATTTTTTGGCTGCTTTGACTGCTTTGACTGCTTTGACTGCTTTGACTGCTTTGACTGCTTTGACTGCTTTCTTTTCTTTGGCGCTTAACAGCGGTTTCTTCTTGGAGCCTTTTTTACTGTCTTGTCCTTTACTCATGAGCATTTCCTATTTGGGGAAGCACTTAAACCTGCAGTTAGTTTGGATCCAAGCTTAGGAGAATTGCGATGCATTGAGCTCTGTAAACGGAATGCGTAACCATTTCAGTATGGCCTCATGGCGCAACAATAGATATAAATAGCTTATTTTAGCTGGCTGGTTTGCCATCACAGGCAATCTAGTCGTTGCTGACAAAGCCTATTTCCCCGAGTTCCGGTCAGCTAACACCGCGCTTGGCCCGATAAATCTAAGATAGATCACGCTTCACTGCGCTCATCATTTTCTGAAATGACGGGCATTCTAAATGCGAAGTTTGTGGGCAAGTTGCAACATGGAAAAGGCTATTGCGTATTGCTTGTAGCTGTTTAATTTGCGCATCAATCTCAGTCGTTTTTTGGATTAACAATGTTCTATCGATAGACAATTCATCGTTTGTATCGAACATCATTGAAATTTCAATGAGCGATAGCCCAGCCATGCGGCCCAAAGAAATAATATTTAATTTATTCAATACACTTGGAAAATATTGTCGGCGTAGCCCTTTTCGACTGGGGGAGTGGATCAGCCCGATTTTTTCATAATATCTTAAGGTTGAAGGTTTTAAACCAGAGCGACGAGCCACCTCTGCAATATCCATCATATCTCCTATTGACTTAAAGTCGACTTCAAGTTGTACCCTGTTTGTGAATCTATCAAATTAAGAGCGACAAGGGGAATATTTAATGCTTACAAATCTTTGTTTACAAGCCGTTTGGATTGGTATTGGAGCGACGCTGGTCATGGATGGTTGGTCGTTGTTCCAAAAAAGAATACTCGGGATCCCAGCGCTGGATTATGCGCTGCTTGCGCGATGGGTATGTTTCATAGCAAGGGGGCAGCTACTGCATCGAACGATTGTGTCTACACCGCCGGTCAAGGGCGAAAGACTTCTCGGTTGGGCCTTACATTATGCAATTGGGATTGTTTTTGCGATGGCTCATGTGTTTTTATTCGAAGAGGTATGGCTGGCAAGTCCAACACTGCTGCCTGCGTTGATCACCGGGATTGTGACCTTGGTATTTCCTTTTTGTATCATCCAACCTTGTCTTGGTTTTGGGTTTGCGGCAAGTAAAACAGCGGCGCCTCGGTTGGCGAGGGGGTTAAGTATCGTCACTCACAGTGCCTATGGCATTGGCCTATTTTGCAGTGCCTTAACGTTACCCTGGATACTCAGGGGGGCTTAAAGTCGCGCTCAGGTTTGAGCTGAGTCGCGACACGCCGATAGTTTGATGAAGCAAGCCAGTCGGTTTTGCTTAAGTCATCCTTTCCATAAAAGAGCGGAAAAATTCTTTGAGTCTATCGATATAACTCGGGGGAGTTTCAACCCGCGGTTGATGGCTATAAAACTGCTTCAGATAACGCTGTGCATGGCTTTTTCCTGCCACATCATTACTTGATTGCAAATAAGTGATTCGTTCGTGAAACGCCAGCACCTTAGTTTGTGATTTGAATATCGGCGTATATTTTAGATCAAATTGACTGGCAGTTTGCCGATCAAAGTAGCAGCCTTGATCCGCATTAGGGATGTGTTTCCAATAGGGCCCAGTAATATCGAAAACATCGAAGGTGTTATTCCCAAAGTCCAGTTCAATCCATGTGTGATAAAGGTTCTTCACGTTATCGTTATTTGACAAGGCCTTACGTATTCGCTTGCTTAGTGTGTTGAGCGTTTTGGCGTCTTTATCTGCTGGTTCGAGCAGGCCAATCACAACTCGTGTTTGTTTACAGTGAGCGATTCTTTGTTTCACTTGATCGACAATCGCCAAGTGCACTGGCAGGCAATTGAGGCGCATATCCTCGCCTATATCTTGAGTATCATAGGGGGTGACACGCCAATACCGAGCTCCGTTTGGTCCTGCGGTATAAATCTCTCTGAGAGTTTTTTGGGCGGATTTTTTAAGTCAAAAACGTCATTTTTATGAATCTGATAGGGAAGCGTAATCGTCAAACGAACCTCTTTGAATGTTTGCAACATGATCGCGATGAAGACCGCAACTGGAGTTTAGCAGTTTATGGCTTGTGGACACTCGAGTCATCAACTTCAAACCGAGATTGTTATTCAATCAGCTATTAAAGCCGTGATTGAGGTGATATGACTAAGTCATTGTGCCGAGCTTAGGGCTGGGAGTGACTTTAAGTTTGCTCTTGAGCTTGCAAATCGATTCGCTTTAAAAAGGATAGGCTAGGCTCTGTTTTACATTTTCCATCACTACATTTGAGCTGAATTTGAGTATGGTTTGGTCATCCAGAAATAACTCTCGGGTGATTTCTTCATATCTTTGCATACTGGACGCGGTAATCATCAGTATAAAATCTTTTTCGCCCGCCATGTAGTAACACTGTTGTACTTCGGAGTGCGCCTTGGCTTTTTTCTTGAAGTTGTCAATCACGGTGGTGCCACCTTTTGCCAAGGAAACTTCAACAATAATAGTTATGAAGTTGCCTAGCGCGCGGCTATTTAATATGGCGACTTCTTTTTCGATGGTTCCCGATTCCCTCAGTTTCTTGATCCTTCTTTGAACCGCAGTTGCTGACAGTCCTATTTCATTTCCAAGATCTTCAGAGGTTTTTTTGTTGTTTAATTGTAGTTTCGCTAAAAGTTGTCGATCGAAGTCATCCATATGCAGTTTTTCTCCATATTAAGTAAAAATCAGCCGAATTTATGCGTGTGTCAGTATTATAGGCTGCGATTTGAAAGGCGGGTAGGCATAAACTGGATAGACACGAATAATGGGGGAAAATGATGATGTTAATGATGGATAAGCGAACCATGGTTGGGGTGGGTCTCGGTTTAATTGCCTCGATGATTTGGGGCAGTTGGCCGGTGGTGTCAAAAGTCGCTGCGCTGCAAAGTTTGTCTCCTTTAGATATAGCGACCCTTCGTTTCAGTATTGCCGGTTTTATCTTGTTGCCGGTACTGCTGTTCCATGCGATCAAACTAAGCGTGATTTTTAGTAAAGGTGCTATTTTAGCCGTTGGTGCTGGGGCACCCTACGTGATTCTTGCAACTTCGGGGATTAATTTGTCATCGAGTGCTCACTTTGGAACTATTGCACCGAGTACCATGTTGGTATTTTCTACCCTTGGGAGCATGTTTTGTTTTGCGGATAAATTGACGCCCAGCCGATGGTTAGGGATTGTGCTGATCATTTCCGGCATTGTCTTTATCGGCAAAAGTAGTTTTGAGGAATTGAATGCCGACATTTTATTGGGTGATCTTATGTTTGTAGGCTGTGGCGTTCTTTGGGCTTCTTTCACATTACTCTGTAAATTTTGGCAGTTAAACTCTTGGGTCGCTACCGCGATGGTTTCTGTGGTTTCGGCTGTTGTTTGTTTACCAATATCTTTACTCTTCAATCCGGGGGCACTGACTCAACTTCCGGTGGACATGTTGGTTAATCATGGCTTGTATCAAGGCGTATTGGTGGCGATTGTTGCGCTCTATTGCTACGCCAAAAGTATTAGTATTTTGGGCGCTGCCAAAGGCGCTATATTTGCGGCACTAGTGCCTCCAATTGCCTTGGTATTAGGCGTTATAGTGCTTGGTGAGTCGCTGACTAGCGCTGAGTTCATTGGTTCTGCAGGTATCTTTCTAGGTATGCTGTTTTCTCTTGGAATGATCAAATATCAGGGCTTTGGCTTGGTCAATTTGACGAGGAAATCGAATTAAATATAAGCGATAATTGGTTTGAAAAGGTCATGTAGGTTAAAGCCACTAGTAAAATCGAGAGTCAAGCAAGGTTTGCAGAGAAGACTGTTTGAATACCGCATGCCAGGTTTAAATATTTAATTGATAAAATTCATAAAAGGATGACCCTTACAAGATATCTTTTGAGATGTATAATCTGCAACATGCTGTATTTCTAAGTTGTACGCTGCTGATACTGAGTTTTACAAAAAGCACTGAGCGCTTAAGCCTTCCCATTACTCAGCAGTAAAGGAGCAATCAATGAAAGGACTTCGGGGCATTCTCATCAACTTGGCGGCTTATGCCATGTTAATTATGTCGTTTGCAAGTGCAGCACAAGAGACTCGCAGCATTGTTATTGCCACGACAGCCTCCGCAGGCGGCTCCTCTGGGCCAATTTTTGATCATATAGATAAGCAACGTTTAGCGGACCGACCCGGTTATCGTGCTGAGTTGTTGCTGCAGGCTGGTGAGCGCTGTGGTGTTGAAATCAAGTTTTTGTTAGTTCCATGGAAAAGGGCGCTGTTGTTGGTGGAGTATGGTGGTGCAGACGCCGCTTATTCTTCCAGCTATAAAAGCGAACGGGCGGTCTATGGTGCTTATCCGATGAAAGACGGACTACCGGATCCAGAGCGGGCGGTCAGAGGCTACTTTTATCAATTGTTTACGCTTAAACAAAGTGACTTAAAGTGGGATGGAGAAAAGATCAGTGGTCCGAGGACCCGTATCGCGGTTGAACGAGGCTCTGCTGGTATCGATATTGTAAAACGTTTGGGCTTAAAACCGCTGGAGTTTAATGATGAGCAGCAGATGCTGGATATGCTGGTTGCTAAGCGGGTCGACGGCGTTGTTGCGATTGGCGGCAATGTTCAATCGGTGATTGCCTTTGCACCGTTACTCGCTCGTCAGATTAAAATATTACAGCCAGCGCTCAAATCCAAGCTCGGTTATTTGATGTTTTCGAAGAATTTTTATTTTGAGCATACCGCGTTGACGGAGTGTATTTGGAATGCCATTGGTAATATACGCCAGTCCGCAGACTATAAGGCGTTGGTTCAGTCCTATGGTGTTTCTGGGTCGAATTATTAGGGTATCCTTTGCTCTATTCAATGTAAGGCTCTGTTGAACAGCCTCCATCGCTTTTTCTCATCTGTTTGCATCACTCACAAAATACCGTCTGATTCGCTTATCGTGGCACGATGCTACAGATCTCATTTTTTGAGGTCTCTCGAGTGTGCCGAAATATTGTAACGATCCAGTTCTTTGCAAATCTCATTGATTCAGGGAAACTACTGTTCAAACAAAGTGAGATAAGCATGTGGAAATGGATAGTTTAGATTTAAAGATCCTGTCAATTTATCGCAAAGACACTAAAAAGAGCGCTGAGTATATCGGTTCCATGGTGGGTTTGTCGGCTTCTGCCGTTCAACGTCGGATTAAGCAATTACGAAGTAGCGGCATGATTGATAAAGAAATCGCGGAGTTGAATGCCGAGAAATTCGGAATTCAAATGCAGTTTATTATTCATGTGGATCTGATCGATGAGCGAAATACCGATATTGGTCGCTTCGAAAATAAGATGCGAATTCATCCTTGCGTACTGCAATGTTATTACGTTACCGGGCAAAGTGATTTTTGTTTGCTGATTGCAGTGAAGAGTGTGGCTGAGTTTGATTCATTTACTCAAAACATGTTGATGGATGATGACAATGTTCGAAGTTTTACTTCTTCGTTAATTATTCGCCAATCGAAACAGGACGCTTCAGCTTTTATCGAGCAACTGTTGGAGTAGTTGTTGGTGTTTCAGATGACGAAAATATGCGTGTTTTGCTGATTTTAAGCCGGATTTGTGCAGCTTTTTTATAAACAATGGCGCTATTGATTACCTCTTTCTCTTAGCATATTAAGACTCATTTTAGTGAAGGAAATACAATCATGTCTGAGATTATGGAAGTGCTGACACCTGATAGTGATGTATCGGGAAGCCTTCGAAAAAAAGCGCAAATTGTGACCGATTTTGACGATAATCTGCGCTCTTGTGTCAACAACTTACATGCCACCTTAAATGATGTTCGCCATAGGCTCGGATTTGGTCGAGCTTTAGCTGCGCCACAAACGGGGCTGTCTTTAAGGATTATTGTGGTTAACTTGGGGGCTGCGCCAATCACCTTGATTAACCCGGAAATCACTTGGCGCAGTGACGCTATGCAGTCGGTTTGGGATGACTGTTTAAGTACCCCAGAACTGATCGTTAAAATCCAACGGCATCAAAGCATTAGCCTCAAATACCAAAATATTCACGGTGAGTTTCGTGATTGGAATGAGCTTCCGGCCGATTATTCGGAGCTATTGCAACATGAGTATGAACATCTCGATGGCGTGTTGATGATTGACCACGCGAAGGGAGATAACGTGTTACCGTCAGCGCAGAAATCGAGGGTTTGCCCACCAGTGGCGGAGTCGAGGATCTCTTTAAGTAAAATCCAGAGGGCACACCAGCATATCAACCCCTTGTTTACCCAGTCTCGGTTATTCCGTTCGTCCTTTTTAAGCCAAGCTTGCAAGGCCAATATCTGGCTTAAAGATGAAACCGATAATCCGATTGCTTGTTTTAAGGGGCGAGGAGCTGAACACTACCTCTCTACAGTATTCAGTCCTGAGGATAAACGGCCAATTGTTTGTGCGAGTGCCGGTAATTGGGGACTTGCACTGGCTTGGAGTTGTCAGCAGCGAAAACGCCCGCTAGAGGTTTTTGTTCCGAGCAATGCGAACCCGCTTAAGGTTTCTAAAATCAAAGCATTAGGCGCTAAGATTCAGCACTATGGTGATGATTTTGATAGCGCCAAAGAGCAAGCCAAGCTGTATAGCCAACAGCATGCTTATTGTTTTCTGGAAGACGGTAAAGAGGTGGCTGTTTCAGAAGGCGCTGGAAGCATTGGGGTTGAGTTACTCAGCAAGGGCCAGCATTTCGATGCGGTATATATTCCGCTGGGAAATGGGGCCTTGATCAACGGTGTTGCGCGCTGGATAAAAGCATCCTCGCCGAGTACCCAGATTATCGGTGTTGTTCCCAAAGGTGCCGATTCAATGTATTGCAGCTGGCTACAATCTCGTGCGGTTGAGCGTGATTCGGTGAATACGATTGCCGATGGGCTTGCCGTAAGAAGCCCCATTCCGGAAGCGGTGATGGACATGCAAGGTTTGGTAGACAAGGTGATTTTAGTTGATGACCCGCAGATCCAGAGGGCTATGGAAGATGCCGAAACTGCCGATTCGTTGAGATTAGAGCCTTCTGGTGCGGTTGCTATCGCTGGCGTGATTGCAATGAGCGAAGAGCAAGCGCTACAAGGTCATATCGCTGTATTGCTTACCGGAGCAAATCGCGCCTAAGCCGTTTCAGCGACTGCTTATACCAATTTGATTCATTGTATTATCAGCCGCGTTGAATAAATCTGCTGATAAAGAGGCATGAATAGCTGTAACTAGTGGCTCTAATTACAAGGTTTATAACGAAGTTAGCGGTGATTTAGGCCAGTAAAAATGCGCGGTTCATTAGTTAGATTGGTATTATATCGGGTTTGATATAAAACCTCCTGTCGACCGTTGTCAGTCGACAGGAGGTTTACGAATTAGCTTGAATGTTATGACATTTGATACGAGTGAGTTGATATTTCGTTCTTATATCTGTTGTTCCGCTTCGGGTCATCGATTATGGCTGAAAGATCAGCGCCCAGTTTTGGGAGCGTCATTTCATGTTAGCTATATAACCAATAATTTTTAAGCGAGGAGTATTGCGCTAAAGATTTCCCTAGATATTTCCATCCTTAGAGCCCCTCGGCTATTTTTACGATGCTCTCGTTGCTGGCGTATCATTCGCTGTTTTGCTGAAACACTACCATTGAACCCAGACGCAAGCATATTTTTACGTAATGGTGGAATATCTACGCGAGCAATCGCTTTATTGTTAACCACTGCTTGGGCAGGTACCGGATAAAGTTTACGCGGCATGAGGTATTTCAATTTGTTTACCAGCGCGGTGCCGCGCTGAAATGAGCTATCGCGAAGGCTAATAAAGGTTAATGCATCGACAACTTGGGTATCGATATGAATATCAACTCTAACTAGCTCTGAGCGTTTGTAACCATCTGGTTTATAGTCAAGCGTTGCATAGCCTTTGCTGGCAGATTTAAGCTCACTAAAAAAGCCATTAATCATCATTGCTAGGGGCATGCTGTATTCGATGAGAACGTCATCATCGGAAAGGTAGGACATATTCATATAGTCCCCCATTTTGCTGTCACACAATTCTAGAACTCTTCCCGAAAAACGAGAGGGGGTGCTAATGCTCACCCTTACTAAGGGTTCTTCGGCATAGTTTAGAACATCGTGAGATGGAAACAGAGCTGGATTATCGACTTCTAGAATCGTGTTATTTTTTAAAATACACCGGTAATTCACGGTTGGTGCAGTGGTGATTACGTGTTGTTGATATTCCCTTTTAAGGCGTTCTTCAATTATTTCTCGATGCAGCATGCCGAGAAATCCGCAACGAAATCCAGCGCCTAAAGACTCTGATACGTGAGGCTCTACGGAGAGTGAGGCATCATTCAGTTGTAGTTTTTGCATCGCATACCTCAGGTTTTCAGCATTGCCTTGTAGGTCGGGATAAATGCCGCAAAAAACCATTGGTTTTA
Organism: Agarivorans sp. QJM3NY_29; assembly: GCF_050870835.2. Lineage (NCBI taxonomy): Bacteria > Pseudomonadati > Pseudomonadota > Gammaproteobacteria > Alteromonadales > Alteromonadaceae > Agarivorans > Agarivorans sp. QJM3NY_29. The sequence goes on from NZ_CP194036.2 coordinate 920,721, forward strand.
TTTCTGTGAACTTTTGCACTAGCTCTGTTGCCGGCTGGTGGCGTGATGTTATTGTATCTCCAACATGCACCGCGCGAATATCTTTTATAGCCCCAGTGATATAGCCTACATCACCCGTATTGAGTCTTCGAGTCGGGGTCATTTGGGGCATGAAATAACCCGTCTCAATCACTTCAAATGACTGACCTGTCGATATGAATTTAAGTGTTTCCTTTGGCGATAGTTTGCCATCCATTATTCTTACATGCAGGATCGCACCACGGTAACAGTCGTAGTGAGAGTCAAAAATATAGGCTCTTAGAGGGTTTTTGGGATTGCTCCTGGGGCTAGGGAATCGTTTTGGGATCGTGTCAAGCAAGGCTTCAACACCCTCTCCGGTTCTTGCTGACAAGTGCATGATATGTTGTAGGGCAAGGCCATCAATTGCCGATAGCTGCGTCATCACCCGCGCAAGATCAGCCTGAGGGCTGTCAATTTTATTCACGACAGGCAATATTGTGAGCCCATGTTGTTGAGCAAGACGCAAGTTAGCCAGTGTTTGTGCTTGTACACCTTGAGTCGCGTCAATCAGTAGGATAGCACCTTCACAGGCAGTAATGCTGCGGGATACTTCAGAAGAAAAATCGACATGACCTGGGGTGTCAACAAGATTGAATTGCCACTTTTTTCCAGTTTTGTCTTGCCAGAGCATGTGAACGGTTTGCAGTTTAACCGTAATCCCTCGTTCTTGTTCGATATCCATCGAATCTAATATTTGATCTTTCATTTCACGGGCTGTGAGGGTATGGGTGTATTCGATCATGCGGTCGGCAAGGGTTGATTTGCCGTGATCGATATGGGCGATGATGCAGAAATTACGAGTGTTAGAATTATTCATTGAATGGAGCCTTGTATCAATATGGGGAACCCACAGAAAATCAGCATTTCTAAAGGAAGTGCTAGGGGGAGCGTGGCGCCATGAAAGCGCGTTTTGATACATTTTTTAGCCGTCGGCATGATAAAACGGCTAAAATTTTCAGTCAATTATTTTTATCGTAGGGAGATCCTGTCATTTTTGTGGGTGTGAAAAGCGTTTGGTGGCATGGCGGTGGTATAATGCCTTACTCCATACTGTTTGATCATGTGGTGACCAGAAAGCAATAAGGGAGATTCGATTGTCGACCCTCGCTTAGTTAAAAAATACCATTGTTTCCTCTGTAATAGATAAGGAATGACATGAACGCAGAAATGACGATCCTCGAGTGGACCGATACCGCGATTGGCCATCGACTGTGGCTGGAAAAACAAAGCTATTCTAGTACTAGATTATGCTTGAAAGTGGTGAAAGATGTGGTGCCGGAAATTTTATATCTCGATTTAGTGATGTGTCATGATAAGGCGGTAAAAGCGTGGCAAGGTCAAGCCTTCGCGGTATCTTCAGTGTTTGATGATGGCCACTTGTATTCTCAAGTTCGTTGTTTACTGAATCTAAGTGATGGCTGTGTGCTCTGGTTAGTTAATCATATTAAGCTACCCAATGGTCAAAAGATGTCGGCAGATAAGCTGACTTTTGTACCAGGTATGCGCTGTGTGAATGGTGCCTTAGCCGCCATTGATTAACTGCAATTATAAGCAATTCAAGCGGTGAAAGCCTTTGCCTAAGCTGTCGCAATAATAGTCGTTTATGATTGTTTTATGCCATCTACAGCCACCGTGCCCTTGGCTTATCTCGAATACTTATTCAATCGCTTGTTTGTTGTTGGCTCTGATGAGATTGATGATGGTATAGGAATTGACCAAGATAAAGGTTGTTTCCATCATCGTGCCACCAATGGAGCCCAACAACAGGTTGTTGCCTAACCAACAAAAGGAGTTGAATAGAAGCAAGGCGCGAAGTTTTAAGCCTTCCGTTTTAAATAGCCCCCAAGTCGCTAAGGACGTACCAATAATGGGGAGCAGTTCATAGGGGTTATGCATCGCCAGCACACTCATTAACCACAACAGGGCAATAAAACTCCACATGACGCCGCTGGACTGAGTTTTGCTCGACGCATAGGTTCTTAACGCGCTAATGGCACTGGCAAACACCGCCGTATAAGCCCCCATTAATATAAAGTGACCACACAGCACAATTTGAAAAATGGTCAGTCGGCGTCTAAATGCATGGCCATCTTGGGTAAAAAAGGCACTGATACCGATTAGGAAAGCGATCAGGCCGACAACTTGCGCTAGGTTTAATTCTGGCATGATAATTCCCTTAAATTTGACTGAATTGCAATTGCTCGCGTAAGTAGTGAGCGGCTAACTCGGGGCTGTTTAATATGCTTATATTTGGTTGTTGAATATATTGAGTCGCATGGGCCATCGAAGCCTGTGCAAGTACAATGACATCATCATCGAGACGCTGTTGATTGATGTGTTGGGCAATGGTACGTGCATAGTTGTCGGTGTCGCCCGCCAGATAATAGGACCAGGCTTGAGGGATCAGTTCGGCGTTTACTCTGGGGTTTTTCGCCTGTTGTTGGGCACAGCTGGCGATTAGCTCAAGGGTTGGAGTGAGTGTGCTTTGCAGCGCGGCAAATACTCGCACTCGCTGGGCTTGAACCGCTTGATTGGCCATGGGACGGTCGACTCGGATCACTCGGGCGGACACATTCGGGGTATTTTCTGCAATGTCTCCGATGGTTGAGCAGGTACATACAATCAGCTCTGCGCCTGCCTGTGCGATTTGTTGTATTACTTGTTGTACAGCTTTAATCAGCTGTTCACTTAAGCCTTGCTCGATGGCTCTTTGTAGTAATTCGGGGTGAACATAGTGCTTGATATCGAGTTTGTTCATCTCTAAGTGTTGCTCAAGGTAGGGTTTAAACAGGGCGATATTGGCCTCTAGAGTATAGAGCAGAGCTAGTTTCATGCGGTCTTGCCTCATCCCCTGTGAATCTGGAGATCATGGTTGATTTTACTGGATAAATAAAGGTTTATTATGGAAGCTTTTTGGCTTGAAGCAAGCAGTATACTCGTTCTTCAGTGGTGAAAGCGCTTGTTCCTTAAGCTGAGCATATACACCTCCAGCATCCATGGCGATCGGTTTTATGGTTTTCCGTGCCGTGCGCAAAGATTGCAGTTGCCCATATTTGAAACAATTCTTCGCCATCTTTGGATGGCCGATTATTGCGAAGCGGGTATTCGCTTCGCAATGATATAGGTTTGTTTAGCAATGCATCCTTCGACGCCCCACCTTCGGAGTCGGCTTGTTTATAGGGAAGCCACGGCCGCGCGAGCGCCTGTTTGACAAATGATTTGGTAGGCTTTGCTGATTTCGGCAACCAAATGATGATGATTCACAAGCTCTTTACCGAAGACGGATTCAAGTCCTAGCAGGGCTTTGACTCGTGATGCTTGTTCTGGATGTGCTTGGTAAATCGCTTTTAATTGCTCTGCCATCGGATCTCGAACCTCTATGGGCTGTTGGTTTTCATCTTCGCCACCGACGTATTTCATCCAAGCAGCGATGCCCATTGCTAACCATTTGTAGTCTGAGCCTTGGTTTAAGTGATAACGCAAGGCGCTACCAAAACGCTGTGGGATTTTTTGGCTACCATCCATAGCGATTTGCCAAGTTTGATGTTTTAAACTTGGATTACTAAAACGTTCTATCAGTTGCTTGGCGTAGGCAAGCAAATCGGTACCCTCTGGCATGTTTAAAGTCGGAGCTTGAGCTTTGATCATTAAATCGAAAGCGGCTTGGCGGTAACTCTCATTGCTCATGGTATCGGAAATATGTTGATACCCTCCCAGATAGCCGAGATAAGCGAGGAAGGAATGGCTGCCGTTTAACATGCGTAGTTTCATTTCTTCGAAGGGAACCACGTTGCTTACAAATTCTGCACCGGCGATATCCCAATCAGGACGCCCATTAACAAAATTATCTTCAATCACCCATTGTTTAAAGGGTTCACAGGCGATACCACAGGGATCGGCGACGCCAAGTTGTTGGCTGATTTCTTCCAAGGTTTCGGCGGTTGCCGCAGGAACGATACGATCAACCATGGTACAGGGAAAGCTTACTTCTGCTTCGATCCAAGCGGCAAGCTCTTGATCAACCGCTTGGGCAAAATCGAGTACGGCGGCGCGGGCAACATGACCGTTTTCTTGAACATTATCGCAAGACATAACCGTAAAGGCGCGCCGACCTAAATCGCGCCGCATTCTCAAGGCTTCAACGATATAGGCGATGGCCGAACTCGGTTGTCGAGGATTAGCCAGATCGGTGGCTATCAACGAATTATTGAGATCTAAACGACCGCTTGTCGGATCGACACAGTAACCTTTCTCGGTGATGGTCATCGAGATAATTGCTACTTGTGGCTCGGCCATCTTCGCTAATACCGCCTGCGAGCCTTCAAAGCTGGGATGCAAGGATTCGGTTACTGAAGCGATGAGTTTCACGGTGGTTTCGGTAGCCCCTTTTTCGCTAACCGTATATAGATGATCTTGTTGGCGGAGTTGGCGGATTAGTTCCTCTCCGCCAAATAGGTTGATCTCGCAGATCCCCCAATCACTGCTGGATTTATCTAATACTTCGTTGGTGAATAAGGCTTGATGGGCACGATGAAAGGCGCCAAAACCAAGATGGACAATGCGACTTTTCAGATTTAATCGAGGGTAGCTCGGGCGGAGTACTCCAGCCTTAAGAGTGGTATTAGCAATATTGTTCATGATTTTTCCTTATTTTCCGTCAGTCAAACTGGCGGAATATTTTTCGATAATAAAATTCATTTTTGATTGAGTCTTCAAGTCTCACCCTTCCCCCCTGGAGGCAAAGGTTGCTTTGTGAAATCGAGTCCACTGTATTTGCGCGATAATCGAGGCTGCATAGAAGCACCTTTGTTGTTTCATTGCTTTGTTGGTGAGTTTGCTAAGCATCGAGCTGTGGAGAAATCGCATAGCAGTCGTCGATAAAGATCGCCCTCGGTTCATTGAATTTGTTAACTTTGGTATACCAATTGTTAGTTGTTTTCCATTTGAGCGAATAAAGTAACTAGTGATAAATTTGGTTGAGCAGTTATTTTTAACGATAAATGGTCTTGGGCTTCTTTAGGTCAGGATTATAAGGAAATACCATGAAACAGATGGTGATCGGTGTCACGTAATTGGTTAACCAAAATGTTGTTTTTATGAATATTGGTCGGTAATTTGTGGATATTGGTTTGACATTGCGTTGTTTTATCGCGAATATGTGCGTCGAAGCTGAATCAAATCGAACTTACAAGCTTTGAGATTTCTACTGCTCGAGAGTAAAGCGATGAAGCTGGCTCTGCTTTGGCCGCTGTGAGTGCTATACAGCAATAAACGGCGATGCAACTGAAGTATTTCGGCCTAGAACGCGTGGCTCTGCCGCTGTATTGATGATTTCTTTAGGGCGATTGGGGAAGCCAGCTGTTGAGCCGATGAAGGCTATTAATTCAATTGATTATTGAAACATGAAAACAAGGTGTTACGGCAGTTTTAGATAAACAGGTTGACCAATTTGCTTGGGCCATTATGATGAACGCATAATGTAATGGACAATAGTGATAAGCAGATCATGATGCTTTTTGAACCGAAACGACCGTATCAGGAACTCGGTCTAATACTGAGACAAGAATTAATGGATGGTCATTACCAAGTGGGTGACCGTCTACAACCTGAGCGTGAGATTGCCGAAAGGCTTCAGGTGAGTCGCACCGTGGTGCGTGAAGCCATTATTATGCTGGAGTTGGAAAATTTAGTTGAAGTCAAGAAAGGTTCTGGGGTTTACGTTGTGAATATTCCGGACCAATCGAATGGCCGTGAAAATATGATGAAAGATGATGCAGGCCCTTTTGAAATGCTGCAAGCTCGGCAATTACTCGAGAGTAATATTGCTGAATTTGCGGCGATTCAAGTAACTCCAGGCGATATCGTGAAGATGCGGGCGGCTTTAGAGCTGGAACGCAAAGAACTGGCCGAAGGCTCTTGTAATAGCAGTGGCGATGAGTTGTTTCATTTAAGCATTGCCGAGGCGACGCAAAACTCGGTTTTGGTGGATATGCTGAAGCATTCTTGGGATCGCAGAGAACAAAGTCCAATGTGGAAAGTTCTTCATTCATACATTACTGATACGGCTTATCGTGAAGAGTGGCTTGCTGACCACGCCCGTATTTTGGCGGCGATGCAACGTAAAGATCCGATAGCGGCTAAAAATGCCATGTGGCAACACCTTGAAAATGTAAAACAGCGACTATTGGAGCTCTCAGACATTGACGACCCCAGTTTTGACGGCTATTTGTTTAGCTCGAATCCGGTGGTGTCGTTGGGGAAATGATGATCGGCCCCTGTTGGTTCTCCAAAATTGCTATGACTTAAATTTTGCAATGAATTGCTATTTTTAGTTTGTTTCATCGTTGGCACTACGATGGTGAAGTAAATTGATTATATAGATAAAAAGGTGGTTGTAATGGAACAAACTTGGCGTTGGTATGGTCCCAATGATCTGGTGTCTCTCGACGATATTCGTCAGGCGGGGGCGACCGGAATTGTGAATGCTTTGCACCATATTCCTAATGGGGAAGTATGGAGTAAACCGGAAATTCTAAAGCGTAAGCAAATCATCGAAGCGAAAGGTTTAAGCTGGTCGGTGGTAGAGAGTGTTCCGGTACATGAAGATATCAAAACTCAAACCGGTGATTACCAACAATGGATCGAAAACTACAAGCAAACCCTGACTAATTTGGCGCAGTGTGGCATCGATACGGTATGTTATAATTTCATGCCTGTTTTAGATTGGACTCGCACTGATTTGGCATTCGAAATGCCTGATGGTTCCAAAGCGCTACGCTTCGATCAAATCGCTTTTGCCGCGTTTGAGCTACATATTCTTAAACGACCAGCGGCCGAAAAAGATTATTCCGCTGATGAGCAACAACAGGCGCTGGCATATTTTCAGCAAATGTCTGAACAAGATGTGATTAAACTGACCAGCAATATTATTGCAGGTTTGCCGGGCGCAGAAGAGGGCTATACGCTCACCGAGTTTCAGGCTCAGTTGGACCGTTACGCGGGTATTACTAAAGATCGTTTGCGTGAACACATGGTTTATTTTTTACAGCAGTTAATGCCTGTTTGCGAAGCTTATGGTTTGAGAATGGCGGTTCATCCGGACGATCCACCACGACCTATTCTAGGTTTGCCGCGCATCGTATCTACCATTGAAGACATTAATTTTCTCACTGAACAAGTTCCCAGTAAAATGAATGGGATTACCATGTGTACTGGCTCTTATGGGGTACGTGGTGACAACGATTTGGTGAATATGATTAAGCAACATGGTGAGCGTGTTTACTTTACTCATCTGCGTTCGACTATGCGTGAAGAGAATTCGAAGAGTTTTCATGAGGCGGCTCATCTTGAGGGTGATGTCGATATGTATCAGGTCGTCATGGCGCTGTTAGCAGAAGAGCATCGCCGTAAACAGCAGGGGGAACAAAGACTGATCCCAATGCGTCCTGATCATGGCCATCAAATGCTCGATGATTTGAATAAAAAAACTAACCCTGGTTATTCGGCAATTGGCCGTTTGAAGGGCCTTGCTGAAGTCCGTGGCCTTGAGCTCGCTTTGCGCCGCGCTTTTTTTTAAGCGGGTTGTTTAGCGAATCTTAAACATTTTCTTAAGCTGGATCTGCTGCTGAGTGCTTATGCCACTTCGCTGTGATTCGATTGCCCGTTTGAGTCTCGAGCGCAGATTTGTGTCTCGCTCGATATTTTGCCGCTACAGTGAAGTGACAGTTGATGAATATTTGTAGTCGGTGCTGATCCATGCGGTGTTCGAAGGGCTAAAACTCGCGTGGTTAGCGGGGCGTCATTTTGGCTAGTTCGATTGGCTCATTAGCTTATGCTTTAGCTGACACTTGAATCGGTCGCCTGCGAATCTATTCTTTGGCTCATCGTCTGAGCGATCAATCATAAAACTTTAATTATAAGTAGGGCGCTACAGATGTAGTGCCTTTTTTACTTACAATATTCACTAGTTTGTCGCTGACTAATTGGCCGGGTGAACGTTGGTTTGCTCTTACGCAGATTTATCTTTATTGTGTGTTATCAAATACTGATAAATTTCATATTTTAACAATTCGTCAACTCAAAGTTACTCGACTGGCTTAAAGCAGCTATATTAGTAGTTGAATTAGTAGTTAAAATTCGTCCTTAAATCGACATATTGAGTGAGTCTGCCGACACTCAGCAATGATATTGGTGGCAGGGAGGTTAGGATGACCGAACAAGAATTGCTTGCCCGGGTTAATGAATTACCGAAAGTTTCGAGCGTGGTGCAAGAGTTAGTGAGTATGCTTAATCACCCTGATTGCGATTTTGCGGTGCTCGCCAAGAAAATCTCGATGGACCAAGTGATTAGCGCACGGGTATTGCGCTTGTCTAACTCCGCTCATTTTGGTCATAGCAGAACGATTGCTTCGGTCAATGAGGCGGTGATCCGTTTGGGGGTTATCCCTTTAAAAACAATGATTGTGGTCTCTTGGTTGACCAATGCTTTCCCCAGATTTAAAACCTTAGACATGAAATTATATTGGGGAGATACCTTCGAGATTGCGATTATCGCCAGTAAAATTGCAAATAAAGTTGGGATCGATGCCAACGAGATGTTTACGGCTGGTATTTTGCACAACATTGGCGACTTGATGATCCATAGCTTGGTACCCGATATTGCCTGCGAAATTCTCGCGAGGGTGGCAGAAGGTGAAGATGAGCTTGAGTTACAACGGCGTTTATTGGGGACGACGACTGCCAAATTGGGCGCGGAATTGGCCCGCAGCTGGAAGTTTGCACCGCGTTTAGTGGATACCATTGAGTTTTATATGAATCCTGATTTAGCGACTATTGAGCCGCTCAGGGCGTTGGTATTGAACTTTGCCTGTAAAGTGCATCGAGACTGGGACTCATTAGAAAGTAAAGCCGCGAAAATCGATTACTTGGTTAGCCATGCCCATTCTGGGCGTTTGATTCTGCCTTCGTCATACTATGTATCGATCGATAAGGTGAGAGGACAGGGGCGTGAAATGGCCGAGCAAATGTCTAGTTAGCTTGTTGTCGCATTTATTGGATTGGTGTTAGCGACCTGTGTTCTAATAGGCGGGTAAACTAGCCAGTGGAAGCCCTTTGTGAGTGCCTCAAGCGAAAAACGTCTAAATAAATTTATCAGTGACTCCGGTTTTTGTTCTCGTCGTGAAGCAGACAAGCTCATTGAGCAGCAGCGAGTCACCATTAATGGCATCAAACCCGAATTGGGAACCAAGGTTCAGCCTACCGATCGGGTTGCCGTGGATGGCAAATTAATTAAAGCCATCGCTAGCAATAAGTCTGATCGGGTTTATATCGCTTACAATAAACCGATTGGGATCACCAGCACCACCGAGCGTCATGTGAAAGGTAATATCATCGACGCTATTGCTCATAAACAGCGTATTTTTCCGATTGGTCGACTGGATAAGCCCTCTGAAGGTTTAATTTTTCTAACCAGTGATGGCGACATCGTTAACAAAATTTTGCGCGCTGAGAATGCCCACGATAAAGAATATGTGGTGACTGTGGATAAACCGCTGAGTGAGCGTTTTGTGGAGCGAATGTCACGCGGCGTACCGATCCTCGATACGGTTACCAAGCCCTGCAAGGTCAAAGTAAATAGCAAATTTGTGTTTACTATTATTCTCACCCAAGGACTCAATCGACAAATTCGTCGGATGTGTGAATACCTCGGCTATGAGGTGCTGAAGCTCAAGCGTACCCGGATTATGAATGTGCGTTTAGATGATTTACGACCGGGGCAGTGGCGTAATTTAACCGAAGCTGAAATGTCTGAAATTAATCAGGCGGTGGCTCACTCGAGTAAAACGGCGGTTGAAGCGAGCAAATCTGGCGCTAAAACAGTATGGCATAACAAACAAGCGACGAGCACTCATCGGCTGAAGAATGCTCCCAAAAACAGTGGCAAAACCACGCTGAGTTTAAAGAAAAAACCACGTTGAGAACGGTTCGTGTGGATAACTGAAGATGGATATAGAGGCGTGAAATGTTAGATAAGCAGGCGCTGACCTACTTGGCTGAGATGGATATTGATGTTTGGCAAACTCGTGCTAACCTCGTCAGCCAAGTTATGACTGAACCCTTGGCTTGGCCTTTGGTGATAGTGATTGAGCCAGATGAGTTACAAGTGCATATCGATCTATTTAAAGCTATTGTTGCTGCTATGGAGCTCGAATGGCAGGATGTTCATTGCGTTAGCGCCGCTCATTTTCCAGCGGCTTACCAAGCGTGGGTATTATGGGCAGATCCGCATCAGCCGGCACCAATTCACCCTTGCTTGATTGAATGTGATCCGCAACGCCTGCTCAGTGATCGCCAGGCAAAACGTATTTTATGGCAGCAAATATGCACTCAGCTCCTCAAGTCGAAGTAAGTCATCTGTCGGTGATGGATGTGCCGATGATGTTGAATATTGAACAGGCGGCTCATTCACATCCTTGGAGTCGCCAATTACTCAGTAGTAATTTTGGTGGTTTGTACCGTAATTTGGGTCTGTGGCACAAAAATCATTTGTTAGCTTATATGATCTTACGGGTGGTCGCCGGAGACGCAGAATTGATTAATTTGGCCGTTGATCCAGCACATCAAGGGCAGGGTTTAGGTAAGCGCCTGATGCAAGCGATGTTTGCGTTGGCTGAGCAGCAACAATGGCAGCAAATTATGCTGGAAGTTCGTCGCAGTAATGTGATTGCTCAGAGTCTATATCAGCGTTTTCAGTTTGTTGAAATTGATTGTCGTAAAGGATATTACCCCTGCGATAAGCTGGGCCGAGAAGATGCCCTGGTTATGCAATATTGTTGCACTGTTTAGATTTATCAATTTGTTTTCTTACTCCTTTAGACTAACTGATGATTTACATCAGTGTATGTAGGATGCGATTGGCTTTGTTCATGCGCTCGTATTCCCGATACTAGCCTAGCATCGTCGTTATTAAAGCACGCAAAGCGCTCACGCTTTGGCGGTTCATCATGGCCTTCGAATTGACTAAACCGCTTACTCAATTCGCAATACTTGGCGTTTTCATTGCAAGATTGCGCAAAATAGCTGATTTGAGTCGATGTTGTCGACTGAGCTTGATTCTGTTGTTAGGATGGCCGCCCTATTATTTGTCGGTATTTTCCAATGTATAAAATGGCTGTCTCAACATTTTGTATTTTATTTGGATACTGACGCTGTGCGCTTGAGCTTGGCGTGATGCTGTAAAGGAAGATTTATCTATGTCATTTGGCTCTTTAGGCTTGTGTGCTCAGCTGTTGAAAAGCGTTGCCGAGCAAGGTTATGTAAGACCATCTCCAATACAGCTTGAAGCGATTCCGGTGGTACTTAGTCAGCGTGATGTGGTGGCAGTGGCACACACTGGCACTGGAAAAACGGCTGGTTTTACCCTGCCTATGGTGCAGCTATTATCAGGTGGCCCTTGTCCACAGACTCATTCGGTAAGGGCTTTAGTGATTACGCCAACCCGAGAGCTTGCCGCTCAAGTGGTCTTGAGCGTTCAAAATTACAGCCGGCATATGAATATTCGCTCTGCGGCTGTGTTTGGTGGCGTGAGGATTGAACCACAGATAGCTCAGTTGGAAAGTGGTTTGGATGTGCTGGTTGCGACTCCTGGTCGTTTGATTGATCTTTATAATCAAGGGGCGATTAACTTTGAACAGCTTGAGATATTAGTCTTGGATGAAGCTGATCGGATGTTGGATTTAGGATTTGTCGACGATATTCGTCACATTCAAAGCTTGCTCCCGAGTAAACGTCAAACGTTGATGTTTTCAGCAACATTTTCTAAAGAGATCAAGTTGCTTGCGAAGGGGATGTTAAATAACCCTGTTTTGATTGAAGTAACCGCTGCCAACAGTACCGTTGATACGGTTAAGCAGCTTATCTATCCAGTCGATAAGGCGCGTAAAAGCGAGCTATTGATCCACTTAATTAAAAGTAATCATTGGCATCAAGTTTTAGTCTTTACTCGTACTAAAGTAGGCGCCGATAACATGGTTACTCAGCTACAAAACGCTGGGATTAGTGCCGCATCAATCCATGCTAATCGAACTCAGCACGCCCGCACTCTTGCTTTAGAGGGTTTTAGAAATGGTGAACTAACCGTTTTAGTCGCCACTGATATCGCCTCTCGGGGGATTGAAGTTCACCAGTTGCCTTGTGTGGTTAACCTTGATCTCCCTTATGTACCGGAAGACTATGTGCATCGTATTGGTCGTACCGGGCGTGCAGGTACCTCTGGTTTGGCAGTTTCATTGTTTAGTGAAGATGAAGCCAAGCAGTTAGCGGCGATTGAACGTGTGATTGGTGGTAAATTTAAGCGGGAGTTCATTCCAGGCTTTGTGCCCACCCCCAAAGAGAAGGTCACAGTAGATGTATCCGATGATGAGGAGTATGGTAATTTTGAGCCCGATCCAGCACCTCAAGGTCGAAGAAAATCGAAGGGGCGTGGGAAGCGTGGTGGGAGTTCATCGAGTCGAAGCCGTAACAAAGGAAGTCGCAATAAATAAAAAGCTTAGAGCCCAGTATTCGATAAATTGATTTATCAGAGATTTTGATACTTAGGCTTGTTTTTGTTTGACTGTCGGAACCACAATATTCGAACTATATTGCGTAACCTAGACTACCAGGTCCATTGAATATGTAGCCCTTGGTAGTTGCTACCACCTTTAATACGGCCAAATAGTGAAGAGTTTTCAAATATCCCCGAGCGATGGTGGATGTTGTAACCTACCCAAATATTTTCTAGTTGCTTCTTATTGAGTAAATCACCTAAGTTAAGGTCTAGAGAAAAGTTCAAATAATTTAATAGCTTACTAGGCTTGTAACCCTTTCCTTCCTCACCTAATTCTGATGCTTCGAGGTAGGTTATGTTGCTGGTATAAGATAAACCTTCTGCAGCACCAAATCGCCAGCGTAATGGCCAGTGAAAGGTGTAATAGGCTTTAAATGCCAAGATGTATTCTAGGATCGGATCTTGAACCGCCGAGCTGTAGTGATAGGCGAAGCCGGGCGTGAGATATACTTCAACGGGATAACCTAGTAGGGTCTTACTGAGTAAATGTCCATAAAAAATTGAAGTTAATTGATTGTTATATTCATCTTTTTCCGCTTTAAAGTGGATGATGTCCCCTAGATTCGATGGTGTTGCCCAGGCGTGGGAGAGTTGTAAGTACCCCTTTGGCCATTTGCTGGATGTATTTGAATATTGATAATTAAAGAAGCTGATCCCTAAAAAGCTTTCATATTGAAAACGTTGATCGATGATCGGGATATTTTGAGTGCGCTTACCCAGATAAGAAGCGCCAACCTTCGCCATTAAGTAAAAGTCTCGCCACACTTGATAACGTAAATTGATGCCCATTTTTAAGTCGGTATCGGCTTTGGTTTTAAAAATTTCAAGGCCATAGTAGCGAGTATTATAGTTACTACTCTTCAAGTGGGCTGAGGCATAGGGTTCGAAATACCAAGCTTGATAGAATTGTTGCCAGGTTAGCTCAAGTTGACTGTGAAAGTGACCGAGGTCGTCACTCAATAATTCTAGGTTGAGCGAATAGTCGGGTTTAAAGCGCCATTGAGTCCTTAAACCAAAGTCGATGCCATCGCCACGTATCTTGTTTTGGTAGTTCGCCGGAATGTCGAAAAAACGGTAACGCCCCATTAGCGCGAGGTCAAAGTCTTGTTCTTTCCATAATTTATAGCCAGCGCTTAAGCCATCTAAATACAGTCGCTCTCCTCGATAATAAAATAAGGGAACTACATCGGACACGGTACTAATGTTAGAAGTGTAGGGAATACTCGCATGACGCAGACCTAATGCAATTCCCCAGTCGTGCTGTTGTGGACCATCAAGTATGGGGTTGGCATGAGATGGTAAACTGGTGAGGCATAGACTTGCCAATAGACACGCAACTACTTGAACGTTAAGGAATTGATTCAACGGTAGATTTATCCCTGAGCGCAGCTTCTTGGGCCAGTATTGTTGCATGGCTGAGAGATAAACGAAAGCTCGCTTCAGAGAGCGGCATAAAATTACCACTATTGATATTATCTTGGGCGACCCAAATTTGTTGCATCGCTAACACTAAATATAGCGAAACCGGGTGTTCGTCGTCGAAAAGGATAAATGCAGATGGATAGGTATTGAGTTTAAAACGTTCGGCAAATAATCGATGACGGCGGTCGGTATCGGTAAGGATTTGCACCTTCACATAATCCGCTAATACTCGTTTTAATTCGGGATTATTCAGATAGTATTGTTCGAATGCTAAGCAACGTTGGCAGGCTTTACGCCGCAGATATAGAAATACCGGACGTTGACTCAGCTTTGATTCGCGAATCGCACCGTAATAGCCATCGATATCAAACAACCAGCCATCTTTAGCGCTGACACCTCTATCCTTTACATGATAAATAAAAATGTAACTTAGAGCGCCTACACCGAGTCCAATCAGTAGCAGGCTAAAAAATGTTTTTTTTATCGGTGCTAAGTTCATCTCATCTGCTCTTCTTGTTTCACAATGACGATGCGGCTACAAGTCTATATCGGCTTTGTATCAGTAAGCTTGAATTACATTAGAAAATCAACTGAGTACTTGAAAAGTGTGGCTTGAGTCTGCGATTCAGCTAAAGCGACTCCGCACTAAATTTATTTATCACAAATTTACGATTTTATTCTGCTTCAATCGGGATGTTTTACTTCTCGATTGGTTTTAAATGGTAATTAATGACGTCTATCTTGATGAATGATTCAATTTCAAGAGCTTAGGCTTGATTTGGCGACTCGCTGTCAGCTAAGGGGGGATCATTTGGGATGCCCGCGTCTCGTTCAGCTAAGGTCGCTCGTTCGGCCTTGCTGACGTAGCGAGGTTTGTTGGTTTTTTGATTTTTAGCATTCGCCTTTTTTGCTTTCTTTTTGAGGGTTTCGTTAATTTTCTTTTTACGATTCATCTACGGCTCGTTCAAGGTATTATTTATGCCTGTAAGGATAACAAATTCGTGCTTTCTTCGCATAGTTGAGCGTTAACAGAAAGGGCAGCACATTGGTGCTGCCCTTTGACGCGGACTAAAGCGTGTTAATCATCGCCATTAAGAAAGCCAAGCAATTGCAGCAGACTGGTGAATAAGTTAAAGATGGCAACAAATAAGGTGACGGTCGCCATAATGTAGTTGGTTTCTCCACCGTGAATAATGTTGCTGGTTTCATAGAGGATCAGTCCAGACATCAGCAATACAAACATCGCCGATACACCTAATGACAGGGCTGGGATACTAAACAGCATCGCACCTAATCCGGCTAGAAACGCCACCAAAATACCAACCATTAAAAAGCCACCCATAAAGCTGAAGTCTTTTTTGCTGGTGAGTGCATAAGCTGATAATGATAAGAAGATGGCGGCGGTGCCTACCATAGCTTGCATCACAATTTGGCCACCATTTGGTAGGCTTAAGTAGCTGCTTAAAATCGGCCCTAGAGTGAGACCCATGAAACCAGTTAGGGCAAATACACAGACTAAGCCCCAGCCACTGTTACGACATTTTGTCGTGGCAAACAATAGTCCAAAATAGCCAACCATAGTGAGGATTAAACCAGGGTGGGGGAGGTTTAGAGCCATCGAGGTGGCAGCCATCAGCCCGCTAAAGAGCAGGGTCATGGACAATAAGGTATAAGTATTACGGATCACTTTATTACTTGCCAGCACGCTCTCGTTGGTGGTGCTTGGTGCATTTGAAAAAGGTGATGTGTTCATTTTGGTATTCCTTATTACTGCGAATCGCTCAGTTGTTTGTGGTAAATAACGCTCAAAGTGCGCTTGGTCGTTTATATCGGTTCGCTGATTAGCGGTGCGCGTAACGCTTTGTTGCGTATTCGAGCTATTTTACGATTTACAGTGCGGCTGGCTCGGCTGGCCGCGCGATCAACTGCAACACTGATCTGCGATTGAGTATCCTCAATCACCACATCTGCTTGACCACTCAGTTTCACTAATATTTGACAGCGTTTATCGTTGCCACCGCGCGTCCCGTTCGTATCGGAAAGTCTCACCATAATGCGCTTAATACGTTGGTATTGAGATCCCATGGCGAAATGTAGCCGACGGCGAATATAATCTTGTAAAGACGGTGTTAGGGGTAAATGACGTGACTGCATGTCTATTTGCATCTGCTTCTCCTCACCAATAAAAACTGATTAGAGCGATTAGCTTATGTTGCTTTCATTGGCAGGTATACTCGAATATAGTTGTTGTATGGTTCGTATAAAACGAGGTATTTGATTCGTGATTAATTACAAGCACCTGCATTATTTTTGGGTCGCAGCCAAGCAAGGCGGAATAGCTCGTGCCAGTGAGCGCTTGCATATAACGCCACAGACAATTAGTGGACAAATTACGTTGCTGGAACAGCATTTTGGTGAAGCCTTGTTTAACAAGGTGGGGCGAAACCTAGAGTTAACCGAAATTGGTCGTTTGGTGCTGAGTTATGCCGATGAGATTTTTTCCTTGGGTGATGAACTTGAAGATACGATGCGCAATAAAATTGCACAGCGTCCACAGTTATTGAAAGTTGGGATTGCCGAAGTTGTGCCTAAATCCATCGCTTATCGTCTATTGTCACCGGCGCTCAATTTGGCGGACTCGGTACGTATGATATGTCGAGAGAGTAGCCTTGATAATTTACTGGCCGAACTGGCCTTACATCGCTTAGATATTGTGATCGCCGATGCGCCAGTTCCCCCAGGTTTAGGGGTTAGAGGCTTTAATCACTCTTTGGGGGAATGTGGTGTGAGCTTTCTCGCCATTCCTAGCTTAGCCGAGCGTTTGGTTGGTGATTTTCCTCATAGTTTACATGGTGCGCCGTTATTGATCCCTAGTGAGAGTAGTGTGATGCATGTGCGTTTATTGCAATGGCTGGATAAACTTCACATTCATCCGCGAGTGGTGGGCGAATTTGACGATAGCGCATTAATGAAGGCTTTTGGTCAAGCCGGGGTCGGGGTGTTTCTTGTGCCGAGTGCAATTGCCGCGGAGGTCGCGGCGCAATATGGTGCAGAAGTGATTGGTGCGAGTGATGTGGTACGCGAGCAGTTTTTTGCGATTTCGGCGGAACGACGTTTATCCAATCCTGCGGTGCTTGCGATTACTGAAGCGGCCAGAGAGTGGCTAAAAAAATAGACTAAATATGCTCGCAGAGTTTGTTTAGATTTAGCGTTTAATATTGCTTGCTCATCACAATAACAAGCAAAAATCAGCGAACGCAGGTGTTTGCTCGTGATTGCTCAATGGCGAATTTTTGATTATTCAGAGTCTTCCTAACACCCTAAATAATGAATGGTATTTGAATGGCAATTAATATTAATTCCTCTCGGTTCGGGCCAGCTATATGTTGGTTTTCGAATATCCCCATCCTGTTTTAGCAACGCTAATCGCTGATCGTTCCATCGGCGTTGTATGTGTCGAGGTGATTAATGAGTGAGTGCTTAAAGTTCGCATTGCTTGCTCGTTAGTTCGTGTAGGCAAAGCGCAACACTCACACTGCAATCGTTGGTGGTTTTACCATAAACCACCATGGCACCACGCTCTCACTCGGCCGGTCATATAACAACTGCGCATATCAGCTTGGAATTGGCTGAAACAGGCATTCAGCTAAGCACATCGAAAAGAACGCCTCTTGTCACGGTGGCGCCTGGAGCGACATCGATAGAGAGCTTTAGTGATGATGTTCGGGGTCTTGCTTCTTACTTTGGTTTAAATCATACCGCCATTGGCGCGAATAACCTGACCATTTATCCAGCCACCTTCTGGACTCGCCAAAAACATCACCACATTGGCAATATCTTGTGGGGTGCCAAGGCGCTCTAATGGGTTCATATTTGCCAAACGGTCAATCAATTGTGGTGATTTTCCGTCTAAAAACAAATTAGTGGCAGTAGGGCCGGGAGCCACGGTATTGACTGTAATACAACGTCCACGAAGCTCCTTTGCCAGTATTGCAGACATTGTTTCTACCGCTGATTTAGTTGCCGCGTACACGCCGTAGCTTTCTAGTTTTAGTCCTACGATGCTGGTGGACAGGTTGATAATCCGTCCTCCATTTGTGACTCGTTCTGCAGCGAGGCGCAGGGTATTAAAGGTGCCTTTAAAATTCACGGCGACTTGGCTATCAAACAGCTCCTCATCACTCTGAGAGAGTTGAGCAAGTTTCATGATTCCAGCAT
Organism: Agarivorans sp. QJM3NY_29; assembly: GCF_050870835.2. NCBI lineage: Bacteria > Pseudomonadati > Pseudomonadota > Gammaproteobacteria > Alteromonadales > Alteromonadaceae > Agarivorans > Agarivorans sp. QJM3NY_29. Next base: position 939,028 of record NZ_CP194036.2, read on the forward strand.
TGTTCACCAATAGCGAGATCGCTCCCAATTTCTCCTCGACAACATTAAACATGTGTGCGACCTCTGTTGAGTTGCCCACATTACCCTGTACCGCGATAGCGTTTCCTCCACTGGCTTTAATGTCTGCGACCAGACTTTCTGCCACATCTGCACTTGATGAATAATTCACGCCGACGGCATAACCTTCAGCGGCTAATTTGTTTACGATTGAAGCACCGATTCCTTTGGAGCCGCCAGTAACAAGGGCGATTTTTGACTGAGACATATTGCATTACTCATGAGTTGTTAAAAGATTATGGCCAGTATATGGTTATATCAATGCTTAATAATTACCCATTATTTAACTTAATAATTCCAAATAAATTAATAATGTCGAGGTGAGTGGGTGGATAGATTCAAAGAGATGCAGGTGTTCGTGAGGATTGCAGAGCGTAACAGTTTTGCTTTAGCGGCGGATGACCTGAGTATTCCAAGGCCGACGATGACAAATATAATCAAGCGACTTGAAAGTCGCTTAGGGATCCGCCTGTTAGAACGAACTACCAGGCAAGTGCATATGACTCATGAAGGTGAATCCTATTATCGGCAATGTGTTGGGCTACTTTCAGATCTAGAGGAAATTGAATCTTCCTTTTTGGAGGTTTTACCTAAAGGTCATTTGCGGGTAAATCTGCAAGGCACTTTGGCAAAGTACTTTGTGATGCCCAAGATTGCTGACTTTATTCGCCAGTACCCGGATATTACGCTACACATCGCTGAAGATGATAAGTTAATCGATCTCGTCCATGAAGGAGTCGACTGTGTCCTCAGGGCTGGACCACTGCAAGATTCCTCGCTGATTGCTCAGAAAATAGCTGAAATGACGCAAGTCACTGTGGCAAGCCCTGCGTATCTTGAAGCCTTTGGGATCCCTAAGTCGCTGGATGATTTACAAGAGCATCTTGCTGTTGGTTATTCTTTTGCGCAGTTATCTAAACCTTCAAGCTTGGCGTTTAAGTTAAAAAACAAGTATGTATCTATCAATTTAGCTAGCAGAACTTCAGTTGCTGGCGCAGATTTGTACACTGGGTGTGCTGTCGCGGGTTTAGGTTTAATCCAAGTGCCCAAATATCGTTTGGTGAATGAACTCGCAAATGGTTCTTTGGTTGAGGTGTTAGCGGACTTTCCGCCTCCACAGATGCCAGTATCCATTGTTTATCCAAATCATCGACATCTTTCCGCCAGAACCCGGGTATTTATCCAGTGGCTTAAAAGCCAGTTTCAAGAGAATAAAAGATAGCGAATACAAGCTAGCCTGCAGTTAGTGAAAGCGTATAAAAGTGAAGTTTATATTATGGCTTATTGAACCTAAATCAGCGGGATTGAATAAGCATTGATTGTTTATATAGTCAAGATCGGTGAAAATAGCGCCCAATTATGATTAACATCGCAGATTCGCCCAGAGCAGAGCCTCGAGAGGGACTTCTAAATGGTTTGCCAATCTGTGTGTACACTAAAAGAACTCTAAGCCATGTAAAAATTAAGCCTGCATTACGACTTACTGAGCCTAAATCAGCGGGACTGAATAAGCATTGATTGTTTATAAAGTCAAGATCGGTGAAAATAGCGCCCAATTATGATTAACATTACAGATTCGACTAGAGAAAGCCCTCGAGCGGGATTTCTAAACGGTTTGTCGATCTGTGTATAAACTAAAAGAATTCTTAATGACAGAGCCCAATTCTCTTCACCAAATCAACAAGCGAAGAACCTTTGCTATCATCTCTCACCCGGATGCGGGTAAAACCACCATTACTGAAAAGGTGTTGTTATTCGGCAACGCGATTCAGAAAGCCGGTACCGTAAAAGGCCGAGGCAATGCTACGCATGCTAAGTCGGACTGGATGGAGATGGAAAAAGAACGGGGGATCTCGGTGACTACCTCGGTGATGCAATTTCCCTTTAACCATTGCATCGTCAATTTATTAGACACTCCTGGCCACGAAGATTTCTCGGAAGATACTTACCGAACTCTCACCGCGGTTGATTCGTGCTTGATGGTAATTGATGCCGCCAAGGGTGTGGAAGACCGTACCCGTAAGTTGATGGAAGTGACCCGCCTGCGGGATACACCAATTGTGACTTTCATGAACAAATTGGATCGAGATATTCGTGATCCTATGGAAGTGATGGATGAGGTTGAAAACGAACTTAACATTATGTGTGCGCCAATTACTTGGCCAATCGGTTGCGGCAAGTTGTTTAAGGGGGTGTACCACATCCCTAGAGATGAAGTGATTTTGTATCAAACAGGTAAAGGTCACACCATTCAAGATGAGCAAATCATTAAGGGTCTTGATAACCCTGAAGTTGAGGCGGCAATCGGAGACGAATTGGCGGAGCAAATGCGTGAAGAGCTCGAGTTGGTTTTAGGTGCTTCCAACGAATTTGATCACGAGTTATTTTTACAAGGCGAGCTTACCCCCGTTTACTTTGGTACTGCCTTAGGTAATTTTGGCGTGGATCATATGTTAGAAGGCCTAACAGAATGGGCGCCTTCACCCAAGCCTCGAGCAACCGATGTGGGTGAAGTGCAGGCCAGCGACGCTAACTTTTCTGGTTTTGTATTTAAAATTCAAGCCAACATGGATCCGAAGCACCGTGATCGGATTGCCTTTATGCGGATTGTTTCCGGTGAATATAATAAAGGCATGAAGATGCGTCACGTACGTTTAGGGAAAGATGTCAGCATTTCGGATGCGGTTACCTTCATGGCTGGCGACCGTAGTGCTGCAGAAAATGCAATTGCTGGTGACATTATTGGCTTGCATAACCATGGCACCATTCAAATTGGCGATACTTTTACTCAAGGTGAGATGATTAAGTTCACCGGTATTCCCAATTTCGCTCCGGAGTTATTCCGTCGAATTCGATTGAAAGATCCCTTGAAGCAAAAACAGTTGTTAAAAGGCCTGATTCAGTTATCTGAAGAAGGTGCAGTGCAATTGTTTAGACCTTTACGTAACAACGATTTAATCGTGGGTGCCGTTGGGGTATTGCAGTTTGATGTGGTGGTTCACCGGCTTCGTACCGAGTATAAGGTGGAAGCGGTCTACGAAGGGATCAGCGTCGCGACTGCGCGTTGGTGTGACTGCGATGATAGTAAGAAGTTTGAAGAGTTTAAGAAGAAAGCGCATGATAACCTTGCTTTAGATGGCGGGGATAACCTGACTTACCTCGCGCCAACCATGGTGAATTTAAACTTAGCCATTGAACGTTATCCTGCGGTGCAGTTCTTCCAGACTCGGGAACACTAAGCAATTTTGGATAAATAAAAAGGTCGCATTAAGCGACCTTTTTTTATGGGGGAAGTTATGTTTTATTCGCGTTCTTTGGTGTAAGGCACGCCAATCGCTTTGGGGGCCACAGCTTTACCAATAAAGCCAGCCAATAAGAAAACGGTGAGCACATACGGAATGGCTTCGATGGCTTGTACTGGAATCGCGAAGTTACCAATCGATACCCCTTGCAGACGAATAGCCAAGGCATCCAAAAATCCAAACAACAAACAGGCGCTGAGCGCAGTAAACGGACGCCATTTCCCAAAAATTAATGCGGCTAGGGCCATATAACCCTTACCCGCACTCATGTTGGGAATAAACTGAGCCGTTTGTGCCACCGATAAATATACGCCACCAATGCCAACCAGCAGACCACAAATGAGTACTGCGCTATAGCGCATTTTTACCACCGAGATCCCTGCGGTATCTACCGCTGCGGGCGATTCACCGACAGCTCGAAGACGTAAGCCAAATCGGGTTTTAAACATCACATACCAAGCTAATGGTACGGTGATAATCAGTAAGTAGACTAAGGCAGAGTGGCCACTGATCAGTTCTGAATAAAGTAAGCCGATCACCGGAGTATCGGCGAGAGCATCTGCGCCGGGTAGGTGGATTGGCGCAAAACGTGCGGCACCACTTAAAGCTGGCGTTTGCCCGCCTTGATGGAACCAATGTCGGCCTAAGGTAATTGTTAATCCGGCGGCTAAAATGTTAATCGCCATACCACTGACAACATGGTCTCCGCGGTGAGTAATGGTTGCAAAACCATGGAGTAGTGCGAGTAGCATCGAAATAGCTACCCCAGCCAGTAGCCCTAGCCAAGCAGACCCTGTCACATGGGCGGTGGCAGCACCAGTAAAGGCCGCGGCTAGTAATTTTCCTTCTAAGCCAATGTTCACGATCCCTGAACGTTCACAGAACATGCCCGCAAGCGATGCAAAAATTAGCGGTGTGGCAACCCGAATCGTTGCATCTAGCATTAAGATAATGGTTTCAAACATCTTAAGCAGCTCCTTCTGAATGGTTTGGTTTTTTGCCAAATAGCTTAAGATAGCCGCGCTCCAGCGAGGGCTTAAACATGTGCTCTAAGGCTCCAGAGAAAAGGATCACCAGCCCTTGCAGTACCACCACAATATTACGGTCTACCCCATATTCAAAGCTGAGTTCAGCACCGCCTTGATAAAGAAAACCAAATAGTAAGCTGGCGAGTAGCACTCCGAGTGGGTGGTTTCGTCCCATCAGGGCCACCGCAATTCCGGTAAAACCAAAACCTTCTACAAAGTTAAGCTTGATTTGGTGCAGTTCTCCTTGCAGAACATTCAGACCGAAGAAGCCCGATAACATACCGGAAATTAACATGGTTAAAACTACGATTTTTAGATAGTTGATACCAGCATATCCAGCGGCGTTGGGATTCGCGCCCACCGATCTGATCTCATAGCCCCAGCGAGTGTTCCAAATAAATAGCCAAACAAATACACAGCAGGCTAACGCAAATACGAAGCTTAAATTGAGTGGACTCGGTGCTAGTTGAATACCAAACCAAGCCAGCATTTCGTGCACTTTCGGTAGCCAAGATGAGACTGCAAAAACGCGACTTTCGGTGGCCATGGTACTGTCTGGTTTTAAAACGTCGACCAGTAAGTAGGCCATTAGGGAAGCGGCGATAAAATTGAACATGATGGTGGTAATTACGATGTGTGACCCGCGTTTCGCCTGTAAATACGCAGGAATAAAGGCCCACGCCGCACCGAATAAACCGCCAACTATAATGGCAAGGGGAAAGACTAGATACCAAGGTAAATACTCACCGACGGTTAGGCAGACTAAACCGACGCCAAGACCACCGATGTAGGCTTGACCTTCGCCACCAATATTAAATAGTCCAGCGTGGAAGGCCACCGCTACGGCTAAACCCGTGAAGATAAAACCAGTCGTGTAGTATAAGGTATAACCAAAACCTTCGGCATAACCAAAGGCGCCAGTCCACATGACTTTGATGGCATCTACCGGTGATATATCGATGTACATAAACAACAGGGCAGACACGAGAAACGCGGCAAAAACGTTGATCGCAGGCAGTAAGGCTACACTAACCCAAGCCGGTACCGGTGATTGACTCATTGTGCGCCTCCTTGTGCTGAGTTTTTAATATGTTCAGGCACAATGTTGGCCATCATTAATCCTAAAGTTTTTTCATCGGCCTGTTCAGCACTGACTTCGCCAACGATGGCGCCGTCGAAGACCACTAATATACGGTCTGCCAAATTCATGATTTCGTCGAGTTCCACCGAGACCAATAGTACCGCCTTACCGGCATCGCGGGAGTGGATAATCTGTTGATGAATGTACTCAATGGCACCAATATCGACGCCACGGGTTGGTTGCCCTACCAAGAGAATATCTGGATTTTGTTCCATTTCGCGGGCAATCACTAATTTTTGCTGATTGCCCCCAGAAAAGTTAGCGGTTTTTAAATTGCTATCATCGGGTCGAACATCCCATTTCTGCATGCTGTCCAGACAAGCCTTATCAATAGCGGCTTTATCTTGTAACAGCCCTTTGTTGTATTCTGCTAAATGATGGTAGCCGAGAATATAAGCTTCCTTCGCTGAAAACTTATTGATTAAGCCCTGTTTATGGCGGTCTTCTGGAATGTGACCAACGCCCATGGCTCTCACTTCTCGTGGGTCTTTGGATTGTTCGGCGCTCAATTGGTGTTGATTAAGGCGAACGCTACCGCTACTCGGTTTTAAGATCCCGCTAAGCAAGCCGAGGATCTCTGACTGACCGTTGCCTGATACACCCGCGATCCCCACAATTTCTCCTGCGCGCACTTGGAAAGAGACTTCTTTCACTCGTTTTACGCCTGCAGGATCAACATAACTGAGTTGATTCACTTCGATTAAGGCTGCTTCCGGTTTTGCTTCGCCGCGCTCTACTTGTAATAACACTTTTCTGCCAACCATTAGTTCAGCGAGATTCTCTTGGTCGGTTTCGGCAGTCACCACATGTGCAACCATTGCACCTTGTCGCATCACCGAAACGTTATCGGTAATGGCTAATACTTCACGCAGCTTGTGGGTGATAATCATTACCGTGGTGCCCTGTTCGCGTAGTTTCGCTAAGATATCAAACAGGTGGTTTGCTTCTTGAGGGGTTAATACACCAGTAGGCTCATCTAAGATTAAGATTTTTGCCCCACGGTAAAGTGCTTTAAGAATTTCAACCCGCTGTTGTAGTCCAACCGCTAGATCTCCCACGAGGGCATCTAAAGGGACATCTAGGCCATAATCAGTCGCAAGTTGTTGCAATTTTTTACGGGCTTTACTAAGGCTTGTTTCTAAATTCCAGCCGCTTTCGGCACCTAATACAATATTCTCTAAGACGGTAAAGGTGTCGACCAACATAAAATGTTGATGAACCATACCAATGCCGGCTTGAATGGCTTCTTGAGAATTATGCGGCTCGTAGGGACGACCGTTGACTCGCATTGAGCCTGAGTCGGCATGATAGAAGCCGTAAATGATACTCATCAGAGTGGATTTACCGGCACCATTTTCACCAATAATGCCGTGAATAGTGCCTTTAGGGACTGCTAAATCGATGTTTCGATTCGCGTGAACGCTACCAAAACGCTTGTCGATTTGTTCCAGTTCAATGGCAAAATCAGCTGCTTGTGTCACTTTAGATTTCCAATATCTAGCGAATAAAAATACGCCAACCCCGTGGGTTGGCGTATTTTATCGACGTTTAGAAGTTACAGGTATTATCAGACATGTAGTCATGAACGCTGATCTTACCAGCGATAATGTCAGCTTTAAGACCATCTACGTATGCTTTCATTTCATCGCTAATTAAGGCTGCATTGTTTTCATCTAGCGCCCAATCGATAGAATTTTCTTTTAAACCTAAGGCTTTAATCCCTGGTTTCCAAGAATTGTTGATGCCGTCTTCCCAAGTTCCGTAGGCTGCGACACCGACTTTCTTAACCATAGAAGTCAGCATAGTACCCGGTTGAAGGTGGTTTTGGTTTGAATCAACACCAATCGCAAATTTACCAGCGTCTTTTGCTGCTTGGTAAACCCCTAAACCAGTACCGCCTGCGGCAGCGTAGATTACATCAGCTCCTTTAGAGAACTGAGATTTAGCCAGTTCTGAGCCCTTTGCAGGATCGGCAAAGGCTGCAGGTGTTGAGCCTGTCATATTTTCTAATACTTTAATATCAGGATTGGCGTAAAGCGCGCCTTGTTTATAACCACAGGCGAATTTACGGATTAATGGGATGTCCATTCCACCAATAAAACCAACGGTGTTGGTTTTTGAGGCTTTTGCCGCAAGCGCTCCGACTAAGAATGACCCTTCCTGTTCTTTAAATACGATAGATTGCACATTCGGTTTATCAACGACCATATCGATAATGGTAAATTGCGTATCTGGAAACTCAGAGGCGACTTTTTCGACTGAAGATGCAAAGTTAAATCCGACAGCGACAATCGGTCCAAAACCGCGACTGGCTAAGCGACGTAAACCCTGTTCACGTTGTGCTTCGTTTTGCGGTTCAAATTCGCGAACATCTACGCCTTTGTCTTTTTTAAATACTTCGACACCGTTGCGATATACGGCTTCGTTGAACGACTTATCAAATTTACCTGCGGTATCGTAAACTACTGCTGGTTTAGCGGCTAAAGCGCTAAAAGATGCTACAGCGAAAGCGGCAGCTGTAAGCTTGGTTGCGAATTTTTTCACGGTTAACTCCCTGTTTTTTTAGAAGTGTTTGTATTATTTACAGCAATCTGACTAGCCTAGCTTGACCTGTTATATTTTCTGAGCTGCAATTGTGACTAAGCGCATAGCCTGCCTTACATTTCCTTGGTTAGCTACGGACTATCGTTTAGGCCGAAACATAACCAGTATCATCTGTAAGTATCAACGGACTTGCGCTGCGTTACAGTTGTCCGATGAATAACTATCATTGCATCATGAAATTATCTTATGTTAGGCCTTTCTACCACTGATAAATATGCAGTGATCGAACTATAGAGTAGGGCGAAGGATAAATGAATTCAATATTGCTGCTTCAGTATTTCACTAGATCATTGGGTTGATTAAGAGATATTACCTAGTTATGTGGGTAATATGCAGATAAAATCCAGTTTACAGCTAAAATGAGGAAGGATATTTTGAACCAGATCGTCAGATTTTTTCGAAAGTGCTTAGTGCGTTATGATCGTTGGTTAGCTGAAACTGGTTTAGATAAGCCTTGCCGAAGCTGTATTCCACGGGAACATCTCAAGTCAGAGGACGATTAACTATGGCTTGGTTTGATACGCACTGTCATCTTGACTTTCCTCCCTTTGATGCGGATCTTGCCAGTCACTTAATGAAGTTTAAGCAGCAGAATATTGCTCAGTGTCTGGTGCCAGCTGTGGGGCCGGATAATTGGCTACGGGTGTTACATCTATCTTCCCATCCAATGTTGCATGTTGCGCTGGGCTATCATCCCTGCTTTTTCGATCCACAAGCTTTACAAGGTCAGCCTGAATTACTCTTAGCCGATTTATTACAGCTTGAACAGTTAGTCGAAACTCATCGTCAGCAAATCATTGCTTGGGGCGAATGTGGCTTAGATGGTCGCTTCCCAGAAACTCTTGCTCACCAAGAGTTTGCTTTGGTGCGGCAAATTGCCGCTGCACAACATCAGCAATTGCCGTTACTCATTCATTCGGTACGTTTACATGATCGGGTTGCGCAATTATTGAAGCTGGAACAGTTTAATCAAGGTGGGATTATTCATGGCTTTAGTGGTAGCTATACTCAAGCCAGTCGTTTTGTTGATTTAGGTTTTAAGCTCGGTATTGGCGGAGGAATTACTTGGCCTCGCTCTGAAAAAACGCGCAAGGCACTGCGACGCCTACCATTACAGGCTTTGGTATTGGAAACCGACGCGCCAGATATGCCTTTGTACCAGATGCAGGAGGCGTATAATAGTCCACTCAATTTACCAACGATTTTTAACTGTTTGTTAGAGTTACGCAATGAGTCTGCGGAACAGCTTCAACAGGCCTTATGGGAAAATAGCCATCAGGTCCTAAATTTGTCGATATAAGCGGTCTTGACTACCGCCATTGTACTGTTGCAATTTGTAGGAACGGCGTCACTTCCATAGACCTTGGTTTCGAGTTTATCGCCATCAGCGCTTAAATTTGTCGATATGTTCAGAGTTTACCGCCGCCACTGCGGCGCTGACGAGTTCACTTGCAGTCATTTGTTGCTCGCAACAGCCCAAACGCATCGCGGGGGTAAGACCCTCTTTATCTGGGAGTAGATAGTTAAATAAAGCTCGGTTTATTTCAAATAAGGCATCAACGGAACTAAAACTTTTCAGTTGTTTAGGCATATTTAACTGCAGGTGTTGGAAAAAGTTTTGGCAAGCTAAGGGTTGGGCTAAGGCGACCTTTGTCGGATTTTGTTGAGCACTGGTGATTGAGCAAAAAGCTCCGAAATCGGCGGGATACCAGCGATCGTTCCACCAACCAACCTTGTTACCCGCCGATCCCATATCAGTTTCACTGCGGGGGTGGCGATAGACGTAATAAATATCGGCTCGTTGCTGTTTTATCTCTTCAACACACGACATAAGGGCTGCGCCACGGATACTACTTTCGTGCTCGATGTAGTGATGGAAATTTTGGTTTTGGCTGGTAAAGGCGCTTAGTAATTGAAAGTGAGCGTAAGCCGTAAGTGCTGGCTGCAATAGCTGGCTGCCACGCAAGGCAGCGGTGCTACCGTAATGTAGATCTTCAAAGTGATAGCGATTCAGGGTGAGTTGGTAACGTCGTTTTAGCGCCTCAACGATCGGGCTATCCGATAATGGGGGTAACAGAGTAGAGGTTTTTTGTTGATAGTGAGCGCTATCGTTTAACTGCAGTTGGCTTTGGTTATGGGTGTGCAGTAACACATAACCGGAAGTGACTTCAGTTGAGCATAGTGTCCAGATACGTTTCTGTTCAGAAAACTCATGGATCTGGCTTTCGGTATGTAGTGCGCAGAAGCTTCTATGCAGCACCCTTTGCTCCTGTTGCCGACTATAAAAGCGTAAACATTGATATAGGCGTTGCAATAGCTGGTAATAGATCTTCGGAGCAATCTCTAGCTGTTGCATTATTTGTTGTGGGTTGTGGCCTCGATTTAGCAGGCTGAATAACCTTGATAAAGGCTCAAGCCCCTTGATGTTCACTTGGGTAAACACGTTTTGGCACTTGCGGCATTGATAACGCTGGCTATTGGCTCCCGTCTTACCGTAGCGTTTCACCCCAACAGTCGTACCGAGGAAAAAACCGGGTTCGCAGTGGCTGCAGCCACAGGGGGATTTCGTTAGCTGCTGTTTGGCTTTTTCCTCAACAATTAAATTGACACTGTGGCTGTCGACCAATGGCGGATAACTGCCACAGGCTTTGCAGTGCAAGGCTGGATAACCCAAATGTTGACTTTCAGCTAGATAGTCAGAACTTTCGGTCAGGCCAAAATTTGGGCAGCGGCAGTTTTTGCAGCAGTTAAACTGGTGTCTAAAACTATGTGCGGAGGCATTTTGCAGCTTTGCTGCCGCCTGAGCCTCATTCACAATACACTCTCATTATCAACATATTCAGTTACAACTCTCACATTTTGTTCTCATTGACCACAATAGCGTGACTTGAGTCACGAATTGCCGTTGATTTAGGTCCTACACTCATCAGCCTGTAGTCGCTAGTCATTTAATCGTCGAATTTCGACTCTGCTTAGTGAATCACTAAGGCTTCTTTAAATAGAACGTCTCTAGCTCGCTTGAGTGGTTTGCGAGCAAGAATGATTGCCATTGGCAGAATTCAGCAGGCGATTTGCTGGTGCGCGTTTATTTACTTATTAAAAATTTAATCTCAGTTATATTTTGTTGGATTTTTAATCTGATTGTCATGGTTATGCCATCTTAGGCAAGTCAGGTTTTATTATCAACACATTTGGTTATTTAATCGGCTGTTAGGCCGTATATGTCTATAGGGTTTGATCTGTCCCTCATTTAAGGCCTAGGGCCACGGTATCATTGCCGCCGTTATTATATCGGCTCGCAAACGGCCTTGCTGGGGACTCGATGTAACTGCAAACGTTATGATGCTTCGTTGATATTTGTTTCGCTTGAGAAAAATGAAACGGTGCTGATTGTATTAAAAGACAACTTAATCGAGAGACACGAATGAATAGTACGGTAATGAGCTTGGTTGGCGTATTCGCGCTACTAGGAATAGCATTGTTGCTTTCCGATAATAGATCCCGAATTAATAAACGCACGGTATTCGGCGCGTTTGTGATTCAAGCTGGATTTGGCGCTTTTGTGCTTTATCTTCCCTTTGGGCAGGAGGTTCTTGCCACTGTCTCTAACGGCGTTCAATCGGTGATTAATAGTGCCCAGGCGGGAATTGATTTCCTATTCGGTGGTTTAGCCACTGACGCCATGTTTGCCAATGGTGTCGGTTTTGTATTTGCTTTTCGGGTACTGCCAATCATCGTATTTTTCTCGTCTTTAATCGCAGTTTTATACCATCTCGGTATTATGCAAAAAGTGATTTTTTTGATTGGTGGCGGCTTGCAAAAAATACTTGGAACGAGCCGGCCGGAGTCGATGTCGGCTACCGCGAATATTTTTGTGGGTCAAACCGAAGCGCCGATTGTAGTGAAGCCCTTCATTCCCAAAATGAGTGAATCGGAGTTATTTGCCATCATGGTGGGTGGGCTTGCTTCGGTCGCAGGTTCTGTTTTAGCGGGTTATGCTGGACTCGGTGTCGAGCTTAAATATTTGATAGCGGCATCATTTATGGCGGCTCCCGGCGGCTTGTTGATGGCGAAGATGATCAAGCCAGAAACCAAGCCATCAGAGCAAGATATGGATGCCGCTCTTAATGAAGTTGAGCGCCCGGCAAATGTAATTGATGCGGCCGCCGTTGGTGCTTCAAATGGTATGCAACTCGCATTAAATGTGGGGGCGATGTTGTTGGCCTTTATTGGTTTAATTGCTTTAATGAATCATATGGTTGGTGGGGTCGGAGCCTGGTTTGGCTTAGAGCATTTAACGGTTCAATTAATTCTCGGTTACATTTTTGCGCCACTTGCTTGGATTATAGGGGTGCCTTGGGCTGAAGCAGTTCAAGCGGGTAGTTTTATTGGTCAGAAAGTTATTGTGAATGAATTTGTCGCTTACGTCGATTTTGTGAATGTACGAGCTACGTTATCGGAACACACTCAAATTGTGGTGACTTTTGCTTTGTGTGGGTTTGCTAACCTGTCTTCTATCGCAATTTTACTCGGTGGTTTGGGGAGTATGGCTCCGACGCGTCGCAGTGACATTGCGCGTTTGGGACTTAAAGCCGTTGCTGCTGCGTCACTAGCTAATTTGATGAGTGCGGCACTGGCAGGATTTTTTACCAGTTTGTTATAGCGACTGTCGTTTTTTGGCCTTGCGCCGAGAAGCTAAGCTATATCGCTGGTCTACTTTTTATTAACTTTGAGGAATAGTTATGTCTCAGTCTCTCACCGTGGTGGCGCAGCAAGCGCTATCTTTGATGGATCTTACGACGCTAAATGATGATGACACTCGTGCGAGTGTCGCAGCTTTGTGTGCTCAAGCCAGTTCAGCTCAAGGGCAAGTTGCTGCGGTATGTATTTACCCTCGATTTATTCCTTTTGCTCGTCGCATATTAGCGGAACAAGGTGCCAGCGAAGTAAAAATTGCGACGGTGACTAACTTCCCTCTGGGGGAAGATGATGTCGCTTTAGCGGTCGCTGAAACTAAGGCCGCAGTTGCTTACGGTGCCGATGAGGTGGATGTGGTCTTTCCATGGCGAGCTTTAATGGCGGGGAACCAACAGGTGGGAACAGACTTAGTTGCTCAATGTAAGGCAGCCTGTGGCAGCGCGGTGAAACTGAAAGTGATTATCGAAAGTGGAGAACTTAAGTCAGCTGATTTGATTGCCAAAGCCAGTGAGCTGGCGATAAAAGCTGGGGCCGATTTTATCAAAACCTCAACTGGCAAGGTAGCAGTGAACGCCACTCCAGAAGCTGCGAAAGTGATGCTGAATGCCATCGCTAAATTTAATCCTAACTGTGGTTTTAAAGCGGCTGGTGGGGTGAAAAGTGCTGAACAAGCCAAGATTTATCTTGACCTTGCTCGTCAGATCTTAGGGGATGAGTGGTTGAGTCAAGCGCATTTTCGGTTTGGCGCGTCTAGTTTATTAGCTGCTTTACAAGCCACGATTTTAGGTGACTCAAAGGCTGAAGCTGGCGCTGGTTATTAAGCCCTAAGATGGTTAAGGAAAGCTAATGTTGCTACCTCAAGAAATTATTCGACGTAAACGAGATGGAAAAACGCTCTCGTTGGCAGAAATCCAATTTATGGTGAATGGGCTCAGTCGTGGTCAACTCAGCGATAGCCAAGTTGGGGCTTTTGCGATGGCGGTGTATTTTCAGGGGATGAAACCTGAAGAAGCCACTGCATTAACCTGCGCAATGCGTGACTCTGGTCAAGTACTCAGTTGGCAGCATCTCGACTTGCCTGGGCCTGTGGTCGATAAACATTCAACGGGTGGGGTTGGCGATTTAACTTCCTTGATTTTAGGACCAATGGTTGCAGCTTGTGGGGGTCATGTACCGATGATCTCAGGCCGCGGTTTAGGTCATACCGGCGGTACTCTGGATAAACTTGAAGCTATCCCCGGTTACTCCATTAGCCCGACGACTCAGCAGTTTGAACAGATCGTCAAACAGGTTGGGGTTGCGATTATTGGTCAAACCGGAGAATTAGCTCCTGCCGATAAACGTTTGTATGCGATCCGCGATGTGACTGCCACCGTTGAATCTATTCCGTTGATTACTGCATCTATTCTTAGTAAAAAGTTGGCCTCTGGTCTCGATGCTTTGGTCATGGATGTGAAGGTGGGGAGTGGCGCATTCATGCCTGATTACGCCCAATCTCAGTGTTTAGCCGAAAGTATTGTACAGGTTGCCAATGCCGCTGAGGTGAAATGCTGCGCCTTGCTGACGGATATGAACCAGCCTTTAGCGCCCAGTGCCGGTAATGCGCTAGAGGTGGCCGAAGCCTTACGCTACCTGAAAGGCGACCGCTCGGCACAGCGTCTACATCAAGTGACGACGGCTTTAGCCGTAGAGATGTTGTTAGCGAGTGGCTTAGCCAGTAGCCAGCAACAAGCGGAACAAAAACTTGCGGTAAGTCTCTCGTCGGGAGCTGCCTTAGAACGTTTCTCGATGATGGTGGCAGCGCTTGGTGGGCCGCATGATTTTGTGCAACGTAGTGAGCAATATTTACCGAAGGCTAAGCTTATCAAACCACTTGTTGCTGAACGCGATGGTATTGTGACACAAATCGATTGCCGCGCATTAGGCATGGTTGTTGTTAGTTTAGGTGGCGGTAGAACGGTCGCTGGTGCAGCCATCGATCATAGTGTTGGGATTAGTGATTTAGTCGAGTTAGGTGCTCAGATCATTCAAGGGCAAAGCTTACTCTACTTGCATGCGCAAGACGAGTCCTCTTGGGAAGCAGCAGCGAGGCTGTTACAGCAAGCTATCACGATAGAGTCGTCCGTGACTGTATCGACAACGGTTGTCGCGGAACATCCGGTTTATCAACGTATTGGTCCGCAATAAGGAGATCTTATGAAACGTGCAATTATCTTAATGTTGGACTCATTTGGCATTGGTGCCAGTGCAGATGCTGACAAATTTGGAGATCAAGGCGCCAATACCATGCTACATATTGCCGAGCAATGTGCCGCAGGCAAGGCTGATATTGGCCGCAGTGGGCCGTTAACATTGCCTAATTTGAATCGGCTTGGTTTGGGCCAGGCTTGTGCCGACAGCGGCGGTGTTTACCCACCAGGTTTAGATCCTAAGGTTAATTTTGAGGCTTGTTATGGTTATGCCGCAGAGATGTCTAGCGGCAAAGATACCCCGAGTGGGCACTGGGAAATCGCTGGGGTACCGGTACTATTTGACTGGGGCTATTTTAGCGAGACAGAGAATAGTTTTCCGCAAAGTTTGCTGGATGAGTTAGTTGAACGGGCTGAACTGCCAGGTTATTTAGGGAATTGCCATGCTTCTGGTACTGAGGTCCTCACGCGCTTAGGGGAAGAGCACATGGCAAGCGGTAAGCCGATTTTTTATACTTCGGCGGATAGCGTGTTTCAAATAGCGGCGCATGAAGAAACCTTTGGTTTAGAGCGTCTATTAAAGTTATGCGAGTTGGCTCGAGAGCTGGTGGACCCTTATAACATTGGTCGAGTCATCGCTCGTCCTTTTATTGGGGCTAATGCGGCTGAGTTTGCTCGTACTGGTAATCGCCGTGATTTATCAGTCTTACCACCGGCCCCTACCTTATTAGATAAGATGGCTGAAGCGGGTGGCGAAGTGGTTAGTATTGGGAAAATTGCCGATATTTATGCTCAGCAGGGGATTACCCGTAAGGTGAAGGCGACAGGGCTTGAAGCGCTATTCGACTTAACTTTGAGCGAGATGGCTCGGCAAGTGGATCACAGCATAATTTTTACCAATTTTGTTGATTTTGATTCTTCTTATGGACATCGTCGTGATGTGGCAGGTTATGCCGCAGCCTTAGAATATTTTGATCAGCGTTTACCTGAACTGCTGGCACAGCTTGGTGATGAAGACATCGTGGTACTTACCGCAGACCATGGTTGTGATCCAACATGGCCAGGTACCGATCATACGCGTGAACACATTCCGGTTATTTTCTTTGGGAATAATTTGACCGCTAAGAATGTCGGGAAGCGTGATAGCTTTGCTGATATAGGCCAAACCATCGCCGACTATATGGGTTTACCAGCCTTACAATATGGACGTAGTTTTTTACAAGAATAAGTATTTTTAGCAGCTAATACGGCTTTATCTTGCTGCTGTCGACATAACTTTTATTAGGAGAATATATGGCAACCCCTCATATCAATGCTAAGCCTGGTGATTTTGCTGAAACGGTACTGATGCCCGGCGATCCATTGCGTGCGAAATATATTGCGGAAACTTATCTACAAGATGTTGTTGAAGTGACAGGTGTGCGTAACATGCTCGGATTTACTGGGACTTACAAGGGCAAACGAGTCTCTGTCATGGGCTCGGGCATGGGGATCCCCAGTTGTTCTATTTATGCCCATGAACTGTATACCCAATATGGTGTAGAAAACATTATTCGTGTGGGAAGTGCTGGCGCGGTTAGCGAGCAAATTAAATTGCGTGATGTGGTGATTGCCATGGGCGCGTGTACTGACTCCAAGGTTAACCGAAGCCGTTTTAAAGGACATGACTTTGCGGCAATCGCTAATTATGACTTACTACGCGCAGCGGTGGATAGTGCAAAGACTCATGGCATTGATGCGAAAGTGGGTAATATTTTCTCTGCCGACCTATTCTACAGCCCAGAGCCTGATATGTTTGATGTTTTAGAAAAACACAATGTTTATGCGGTGGAAATGGAAGCGGCCGGTTTATACGGTGTTGCTGCAGAATGTGGTAAGGCGGCGTTATGTGTGGTGACCATTTCTGATCATATTCGTACCGGCGAGCAAACCACAGCCGAAGAGCGCCAAACAACCTTCAATGAGATGATTATTCTTACCTTAGAATCGTTACTTTAAGTTGGTTTTGAGAGAGGCTTTGGCGGTGATATAACGGTGGAAAATCAACTTCCATCGAACGTCCTCAAAGCACTCTCAATTTATTCTCAATCGATGATGATTGAAGGACAGGAACACCGCCTTAATGACGGCTTTTGGACAGCGACTTTATCGGGAGCACAAAGCTCGCCGAGCCGCTTCAAAGCACTCTCCATTGATATATGATTAGCCTAAGTTTTACTTGTTGCTGCTTCTGGCGGCGATGCTTGCCAATAGTTGCTTCGCTTGTTTACTGTTTTTGCGTTGTGCTCGGTTATTAATCCGTAGCAACATCGCGAAACGACGTTTTCTTGAGAGTACTCGAGTAAGAAAAAAACCGATGGATATCGACATTAAAAACATTAGCATCATTCGTGCTTGACCATCACTCACATAAGTATTGGCTTCGGCTAATAGAGTTGTGTGCTCTAGCGTAATCCGTAAATAACCTAAAGTTTCTCCCTGCGGGCCTCTAATTTCAGCAATGTAGGGGCGTCTGCCGAGGCCCTCTAAGGGTGTATGGCTACTTCCGGCTAAGGGGAGAAGCTTGCTTAAAGGCAGTGCTTGCTGTGATTGGGCTAAGCGGAGCCCTTGATGGTCATAAATGGTAGCGTCTTTAACAAAATGTTCTTTGACTAAGGCATTCACCAAGTATGTGAGTTCGGCTTGATTATCTTCTCCGATAAAAGCCGCTGCGTTCAAGGCTGCTAGCGAAGTGAGTGAGCGCGCTAGTTTTTCAGTTTGATTTTCAATTAATTGCTCACCGCTATGCTTTAAGTCTAAATAGCCGTAAAGAACCCAAATGCAGCACCCAATGGCAATAACAAATTGGAAAAATTGAATGAATCGATAGCGTTTTACTGCTGATTTGGCCACGCGAACCTCTTTTTTATCGTCAAAGCTATTGTAGGTGCTTGCCAAACTAAAAAGCAATACGCTATCTTGATGCGCCGCATTTGTAATTAACAAGGAATCAGTTTGCAATCACCTCATAGCCTAGACCGCTTACCGCAGTCCTTAACTCAGTGGTCTCTTTCTTTAAAACAGTTTCCCTACCAAGTTTGCCCCGAGTTGGGCCTGCAGGAAACTAACCAAGGTCTCACTGGTAGTTACATCTTGGCTTGGGCGAAAGAGTTACTGATTAGTGATTTTATTAGCTTAAGTCAAAGCTTCATGTCGCAGCAAGCATTGCAGCTCTGCGGAGTGATGCCTGCCGCAGGAAATATTTGTGTTTTGTTACGTAGCGATGCCGACGCGCAATGGTGTAGAACACAGCTAGAGGCACAAGACTTTGCTTTTGATGTGGTGGTCTTAAATCGTTTACCAGACTTAAGTGAACCCGGTTTAGTGTTGATGGATATGGATTCCACCACGATTCAAATCGAATGTATCGATGAGATTGCCGCCTTGGCTGGCGTAGGAGAGCAGGTGAGTGCAGTGACTGCAGCCGCGATGCGTGGTGAGTTAGATTTTGAGCAGAGTTTGCGTAGTCGAGTTGGCTTACTCAAAGATGCGCCGCAAAGCATTTTACAGCAGGTGGCTGACCAAATGCCCTTGATGCCGGGTCTAGAGTGCTTGATTAAAACGGTTCAGCAAGCGGGCTGGAAGGTAGCCATCGCCTCGGGAGGATTCACCTTCTTTGCTGAGCGGCTGCAACGTGACTTAGGTTTTGACTATGTGAAAGCCAACGTACTCGCGATAGAACAACAACGACTCACTGGTGAAGTGATTGGTGGAGTGGTTGATGCGCAGGTGAAAGCAGATGTATTAGCCCAGCTAAAACAGCAATATGGCGCTAAGCAAACCATGGCGATAGGCGATGGGGCGAATGATTTGAAAATGTTAGCAGTTGCCGATTTTGGGGTCGCGATTCATGCCAAGCCTTTGGTACAAGAGCAGGCGCAATTGTCGGTCAAACACAGCGATTTAGATGGGGTGGTATGTATCCTACAAGCCGCTAAAATGCTGATTGCTTAGACGATAACCTGTATATCTCTGCATCCTTGCGGCGAGATTGATGCCTGCCCGATAGAACTGAGTGCTATCGGGCCCATAACATCGATTTTTATCGTCGTTTTTTATATGAAGTATCGCGTCGATTACGCTCCGCTATAGGGGCGTGTTAATCGCGACTCAAGCGAAAGCGCTGCATTATTTCAGCACTGATATCTGTTAACTCAATCAGACCTGCAACACTCCATAACTCATCTTCTAATTGTTTGGCTCGATGGATGGCGTAATTGCTAATGTAGTCTAGTTCACGTTGTATATACTCGGTATCTGGGCGGCCCACACGTGATAACAATAAGGAGAAGGCATGGACCTGACCGCGGTCTAGACTCAGCTGAATAAATTCTCGTTGTTGTTGGCTTGACTTAAAGCCACTACTGAGTCGCTGGCTGAGTAGTTTTTTGCCATCTTTTGAGAGCACGACGATCAGCTCGAAGCGTTCGGGTGGATCACTCGGTCGATGGTCTTTTAAGCGTGAAGAAATAAGTGAGCCAAGGTTCTCATGGGCTAGAAATTGGCTTAAATCCGCAGTTTGCTTGTGTTTATCAATATTGAGTAGCAGATCGCTAGCCTGAGGGATCGTGCCATAGGCAACGCAGCCCACTTCCAGATTGCCAGGGATCTTATTAATGTATAAGGCTCGGCAAAAGAGCGGCGCACAAACAAGTTGTCGCAGCGCATCTGATAATCCCGAAATATTTCTTCCTTCTGGCACCAGTGGTAGTTTATCTAAGTTATGATCGATTAATTGTTTAAAGAAACCTCGACCTTGATGTACTTTCCCTTTTGTATCCACCGCTTTTAAGTTGTAGATGGTATGGCTGGTATTACAGTTAACCACCTGGTAGTTGAGCTGGGTTAAATTAAAACTTTTCACTAGTTTTTGAAATTGAGGGAGAGCCAAGTTCAAGTGATCGTCAGGATTGAAATCCAGAGGTGTTTCAACTTGGATTTTCATTCCGCCGAGCGAGAAATCGACCACCCATCCACTTTCTATAAGGCCTCGGTGTTCAACCTCGACCAGAGAGCGGTATTGGTAGCGATTTTCTTTACGCAGCTGCATATACTTGTAGCTAATTTGCTCAAAAGCGGTAATTGATTGTTTTGTTTGGTTGAATAAAGCCAGTTTATTGGGGTTATCGTTTAAGGGGTAGTTCTGCTGATAATCGCTGCCATTATCTGCCCCGGTGATATCACTTAATAAGCCGACCACACTCAAATTTTCAAGGGCATTGGCAACCCGCTCTTGTTCAATAGCAGAATCTTTTCTAGGCAAGGGAGTACTCACTTGCGCATCGCTCGCTTGGGCTTTTTGCCACTGAAATCTAAACACTTTCCAGCTTGGCTTACGGCAGCCAAAGGCGAAGTAGAGCGCGCGAATTTCCGGGTGTTCTGCGAGTTCTTCACTGCTGGCAGAATAAAAGAACAACTTGTTATTGGTGGTATGGGTAAAGCAATAAATCAGGCTTTCACCTTGATTTATTGCCTGATAACGCATCATTCGCGGATGATGAAATAGCTGGGATAAATGGCTGGTATTGGTTTCATCTCGCCAGTAAGACAACAGTTCTAAATTGTTCGGCGTGGCTAAAACATAAGTTAGTTGCGGTGGCGTTTGACCGGTAAAATATAGCGGGACACTGCTGAGTCGCGGCATCAAATATTGTTCGTAGCCTTTGGTGATGACCGCCGCGGTGATATTATCCACATCAACTCGGTAGCGCCCCCGGTATGAGCGCAAGAAAGTACTAAAAAAGTGGTTAAACTCTTCGCTGGGATCGATCACGGTCATTCGTAACCACTTTTTCTGATCCTTCTGGTCAATTCCTACGATTCGATATTCAGTTCCCGCGCTGAGAACCCGATTGGCAAACTCTTTTTCCAAACCGGTGAAGTAAACTAAATAGTGTTCGCCTAGAGTATAGGCTCGCTTAGGGTCAACCTGAACCCGTAAGCCCGAGACCGACATATTGGAGCTTCGAGCATCAAATTGTTCGCCGTTTAAGGTCGCCATTTTAATGGGAGCTGTGAGGTGCATTCGCTCTTCACTGCGGCCAATGTAGTGGCCTAAACGTATTGCTCTGGCCTCCACCATTTTAGGTTTACGAGCCGCTGCTTGCTGAGGGCTGATGTTTTTTTGCTGCATCACCTTAAAGTTATTTTCGGTGCTTTGCAGTTTTTCAAAAATACCTAAGGTGTATTGATTTTGATAAAGCTGGAGTTGTTGTTTAAATACTTTAATTGCGACTTCATCTAGGTAATGGGTTTTACCTTGGTAAGTAAATTCGCCGCATTCCCCGTCTACTTTATCTCGTAAATCGACCAATCGTTGGCAAGGAGCCGACAAGCGTTGCATTTCCATTTTTAGTAAGAAGCGTTCATTGTTTGACAGCTCCTGAGTCGCGCGATTAAACACTTGGTTAAAATCTTTGCTGCCCATGAGTGGTAATAAACGTTCGATTAATGCATAGCCCTTAGTATGTGGCATTGGTCTGGGTATTTTTCCTTACTGATTGGTTTTACTGTCAAATCTTTGGCTGAGTCTTTACACTTAGCAAAGATTGTGCCTTCAGATCGGATTAAGGCAAGGTTTTTTAATGATATTTTTGCACTGAGTTGTGGTTAGGGGGCGAAATGGCAAAAGTGAAAACGGCCTATGTATGTAACGACTGTGGTGCTGACTTCCCGCGCTGGCAAGGTCAATGCGGTGAATGTAAAGCCTGGAATACCATTAGTGAAGTCCGTTTAAGTGCTGCGCCTGCGCGTAATGACCGCTTTAGCGGATACGCAGGAGGGACCAGTGTCGGTAAGGTTCAAACCTTAGACAGTATTGATTTAGCTGAATTACCACGTTTTTCGACTGGATTTGTTGAGTTTGATAGGGTTCTTGGCGGTGGCGTTGTGCCGGGAAGTGCCACTTTGATTGGAGGCAGTCCAGGAGCCGGGAAGAGTACTTTGTTACTGCAGACCATGTGTGGCTTGGCTCAGCATATGACTACCTTGTATGTCACTGGTGAAGAGTCGCTTCAACAAATCGCTTTGCGAGCCCAACGTTTGGGCTTACCGAAAGACAAACTGCAATTGTTAGCCGAAACCAGTGTTGAGCAAATTGGTCAAATCGCCTTACAAGTTAAACCTAAAATGATGGTTATTGATTCGATCCAGGTGATGCATATGGCAGATATTCAGTCGGCTCCCGGAGGCGTTAGTCAAGTTCGAGAGAGTGCCGCTTGGTTGACTCGTTTTGCCAAACAACACCATATAGCGATGTTTATGGTAGGACACGTGACCAAAGATGGTTCTTTGGCAGGGCCTAAAGTGTTGGAGCACTGCATCGATTGCTCGATTATGTTAGAAGGTGATGCCGATGGGCGTTTTCGTACCTTGCGCGGCCACAAAAACCGTTTTGGAGCGATTAATGAGTTAGGGGTGTTTGCGATGACCGAGCAGGGGATGCGGGAAGTTTCCAACCCTTCGGCAATTTTTTTATCGCGAGGTCAAGAGCCCGCACCTGGCTCGGTGGTGATGGTGGTATGGGAGGGGACTCGTCCGCTGTTGGTGGAGATCCAAGCCTTGGTTGACTATAGCCAAATGGCTAATCCGCGACGGGTTGCAGTGGGTTTTGAGCAAAACCGTTTAGCGATGTTACTGGCCGTGATGCATCGCCATGCGGGGGTTCAGATGTCGGATCAGGATGTATTTACCAATATTGTTGGTGGCGTGAGAGTTGCCGAAACTGGTGCCGATTTAGCCCTGTTGGTGGCAATGGTCTCGAGTTTTCGTAATCAAATCTTGCCTCGTGATTTAGTGGTTTTTGGTGAGGTGGGCTTATCGGGTGAAATTCGACCGGTGAGCAATGGTCAAGAACGGCTAAATGAAGCGGCTAAGCATGGTTTTAAACGCGCTATAATCCCTTTGGCAAATCGACCCAAAGTAGCCATTAAGGGACTTGAGGTGATAGCGGTTGCTAAGCTGGTTGAAGCTTTAGAAGCGGTTTAATCCGCTTCTATCGGTTGTGCAACTAAGTGTTCTAACTCTCGGTGTAGCAGTTCATCATCACCTAAATTGAGTTCAATCAGGCGTTTAAGGTGACTGGCGCTTTCTAAGTCAAGATGAAGACAGCGTAAGCCTAGCTGTTTGTCTCGTAGATGTTTTACTTCTACATCCATGGTAATGGTCAGTTCTTCAACGGCCATGTCAGTTAAGTTAAAGCTAAGCGTGAGTTGACTTAATTGTTCATCCCAGTCTTGGGGGAGCGTAACCAGAGCTCCACGCAGAGATAAGTCTAATAGTTTACATGACCAAAATTGCTCTCCGTGGTTGAGAGAGGCTGGGCGGTCAAATAATACTCGCAAAAATTGGCGACGTTCATGCATAAAGCGCTTCCTAATATGGCCTTTAACTTGCCCCTAAGACTAGCTTAAATAAGTCTAATTTGCAGCAATCAAGATAAAAATCATCTGCTGCTGAAATGCGGTGAGTATTTGTTGATGTAGAGGATGTTGCTTTAGCCCGCTTCTAGACCAAAGTATTTGTCGCTGTTTTCTAGCTTGTGATTAGGGGGGCATTTTCATCATTGCATGTTAGCGTTTCTTCCTTCGTATAAAGAAGCGAGACATGGCGCTAAAATTATTCATCAATGCTCAACAAGCCTTAGGTTCATGATTTGGCCGCGTCGCTTAAATGAGGGGGAAGCACTATGATTAAATAGACGCCGTATGGGTTTGGGAAGACACAGTGATCCCTCATGTTCGTATAACTAGAGTGATAGATGAATCGATCAGCAGAGCAATTAACGATTTTGTTGATTCAAATTCGCGATGATTTGAATACACGTATCGAAGAACTCGCTAGTTTTAGCCATTTTTGTGGCGTACCAGCGGCGCAATTTCGCGTGCTGAATGTCTTTGAGCAAGCTCATTTTGACGAACGAGTATTACTTGATGTGGATGCGGTATTAGTGGGCGGCTCTAGTGAAGCCAGCGTGCTGCAACCGCAGCGTTATCCTTTTGTATCCGCCATTCAAGGTTTATTACTCGCCTGTATTGAGCGACAGCTTCCGACTTTTTGTTCTTGTTTTGGCTTTCAGTTATCGGTATTAGCTTTAGGAGGAGAAATTCATCACCAGTCGCAAGGTTTTGAAATGGGAACCTTGGCGCTTCATCTTCACCGAGCCGCAGCCAAAGACCCGCTGTTTAAAGAACTTCCAGATCCGTTTTTGGCGGTATCGGTCCATCGAGATAGTGCACTTTGTTTACCGGACTGTTGTCAAGTATTGGCTTATAGTGAACAATGTTTGCATGCCTTTAAGCACAAACTGGCGCCGTTTTGGGCAACTCAGTTTCATCCTGAAGTGAATCGCAGTATCTTGGTTGAGCGGTTAAGCCAATTTAAACATCAGTACACGCAGGGGGAGCAGCATTTGCAGCAAGTATTGAGCCGAGTTCAGGAAACGCCAGAGAGTAATGCGCTATTAGCCAGTTTTATTCAACGAGTCGTGCTCGCATGAAAATAGTCAAAATTCTAGTGCTCTGTATTTTCGGCTGGTTTTTCTTGGCTGCAAAACCCAACTTAACCGGCTTTCGGCCAGAGCAAGTATGCCAAGCAGGCATCGCAAGCATGGCCTCGGTGGCTCCAAAACAAGTCAGTATTTATCGCAGTCAAGCTCCCTTATGGCAATTGCGACTAAGCAAACATGGCCAAACTCAAAGCTATTATTGCCAATTACAAGCCGATGAAATTTTGTGGCGACGTGCTGAAGATAGCCTGTGGCAGGACAGTCCAAAGCTGCGTTTTCAAAGCAATTCGAGTTCTCGGCAATTGATTATCACTCACTACCTTGGACAAGCACGCTTGGCTGAACATAATTTTCGTGGTGAAGATTTCCTCTAGTACGCATGATATCCCATCGATTAAGGCGCGCAGCTACCTCGATGCCTCAAGCTCGCCTTGTGTCGTTTTGGGGCTACAGTTTTGCAGCCTTATCTAAAACCACATCATTGATTTGTGTGCAGCATTGCTTGCGATGGCATTGGTTTGATATATAAGCCAAAAACCACTTTAGAGGAATTGGTTTTAGTAAGAGGTGTCTGGTTCAATATCTAGTTTATGATTTTACTTTAAGTCAAAAAAGCAGCTTAAAAATCTTGAATGGCTAGTGTTTTGCAGGTATTCTCCCGCGAAAATATATATTCATCTCCTGTGAATATAACAACACATTTAGCTTAATAGAGTGATTTTATATGCGTGACGTGGAGGCGCTCAGCGTGCCTGATTCCGATCAAACCATCCCCTCA
Organism: Agarivorans sp. QJM3NY_29; assembly: GCF_050870835.2. Classification (NCBI taxonomy): domain Bacteria; kingdom Pseudomonadati; phylum Pseudomonadota; class Gammaproteobacteria; order Alteromonadales; family Alteromonadaceae; genus Agarivorans; species Agarivorans sp. QJM3NY_29. The sequence goes on from NZ_CP194036.2 coordinate 964,369, forward strand.
ACTCAAATCCCAGCTTGGAAGTTTATCTTACCGTCTTTGCTGGGGATCTTTTTGTTCATGCTACCGCTGCCTTATAACGGTTCTTACACGATTCCGGTGGCTATCTTGGCAAAAAGCTTGGTAGCAGGCCTGGGCGATAGCGCCTTATGGCTGGTCGTGGGTTTTATTACGATTAGTGCCATCATGTCGACTTATACCTTGCTTACCAAGCCGCGTTGGTTGGGTAAAAATGCCTTATTAACGTCTCTGTTTAAGGTCTCAAAGGCTTGGTATGGGATCCGTATGCTGGGCTGGGTATTAGTATTGCTGTGTGCCTTCAAGATAGGCCCCGAGGCGATTTGGTCGGGTGATACTGGTGGACTCATTTTAGGAGACTTACTACCCACACTACTCAGTGTATTTATTTTCGCAGGCTTGTTATTACCACTCTTGTTGAACTTTGGCTTGCTAGAGTTTGTGGGCACTTTACTGAGCAAGGTGATGCGTCCGGTATTTGGGCTGCCGGGCCGCAGCGCCGTAGATTGTATGGCATCTTGGTTAGGTGATGGCAGTGTCGGGATCTTGTTGACCAACAAACAATATGAAGACAAACACTATACTCAGCGTGAAGGAGTCGTGATAGCGACAACCTTTTCGGCGGTGTCGATTACCTTTAGTCTGGTGGTATTAGCGCAGGTTAATTTGGAGCACATGTTTGCGCCCTTTTACTTAACCGTGTGTGTCGCTGGTGTTGCAGCTGCGGTCATTGTACCGCGCTTGCCACCCCTGTCGGGCTTTAGTGATAAGTTCATCGATGGCAGTCAGCGCCAGAAAAATAGTGAAGTGCTTCCCGAAGGCTATAGCAGCGTTGCTTGGGCATATAGCTTAGCGCGGCATCAAGCGGGCCGAGCCAGTCATCCAAAACAATTGCTTAAAGAAGGGCTGCACAACGTATTAGACATGGTTCTTGGGGTATTACCGGTAATTATGGCTGTGGGAACCGTCGCCTTAGTGATTGCAGATACCACCCCTATTTTTGCTTACTTAGGCAAGCCGTTTATTCCTTTATTAGAGTTGTTGCAATTGCCAGAAGCCGCACGGGCCTCAGAAACCTTGGTGGTAGGCTTTGCCGATATGTTTATTCCTTCGATTCTTGCCGCATCTATCGAAGCCGATATCACCCGTTTTGTGATTGCCGCAGTGTCGGTGACGCAGTTGATTTACTTATCGGAAGTGGGTGCCTTAATTATGGGGAGCCAGTTGCCGGTGAAATTGTGGCAGTTGTTTGCGATATTTTTAATTCGTACCCTAGTCACCTTGCCGTTGATTGCGTTGATGGCGCATCTATTCTTTTAGAACTGACATTTTGGCGATACTTAATACTGTAGATTGTTAAGTATCGCTGCTATGGTATTGCTCCAATCAATATTTACCCTCATCAATTAGCGAGTAATCAAAGTGGAAAAAACTATGGCTTATCGCGCCGCTGTATTTGATATGGATGGCTTATTACTCGACAGTGAGCGGGTGTCGTACGATACCTTCGCAGCTGCTTGCGCCGAGTTGAGTATCGAATTTAAAGAGTCCGTTTACTTACAAATTATTGGGACTAATGCGCAACAGATTAAAAAAATCTTATGTGCAGGCTACGGCCAAGACCTCCCTTATGACCAGTTACGGGCGTGTTGGATAGCTAAGTATCATGCAATTGTGATGCATCAAGCAGTTCCCTTAAAAACTGGGGCGCTGGCTTTGTTGCAATGGTTTAAATCTGAATCGATTCCGGTAGCGCTGGCCACTTCATCGGCCCGAGATACGGCAGAAAAGAAATTGGAGCATGCGGGGATCCGTCAGTTTTTCGATCATATCTCAACCGGTTGTGAAGTCACATATAGTAAACCTCATCCGGAGATTTTCCTTAAGGCTGCGCAGGGTTTGGCGGTAGATCCACAGCATTGTCTGGCCTTTGAAGACTCAGATAATGGCGTGCGTGCAGCGGTGGCTGCCGGGATGCAAGTGTATCAAGTTCCCGATCTGATCCCCCCTAGCGAGCAGCTTAAGCTATTGAATCATGAGATCCGCTTGTCCCTTAGCGAGGTCCTAGCCGAGCTGGCTTAATCGCCGTTAATTTTTTGACGCTAGCTGCTGGCACTGTTTTTGCTCAATCAAGATGATTAACATCAGGATTGAGCAAATTATGATAGAAATACAGATCAGTGAAAATGTGCAAGCCAGCTTACCACGGGCATTTCCTTCCTTAGAGCATGCTTTTTTTCGCCATCGCTGGAGTGCTCATGCTTTTGCTGTTGGTGACCACGAGTGTTTGGCCGTGATTGAGCGAAATAGTGGCTACGTCATATTATTCTTTGATTTATGCCAAGCGGATTACCTGCATTTTTCTCGGGTTCTACAGCTGCGCTTATTAACAGAAGCGATCGCCGTGGCGGATCTGGAAGAAGATGAAGCCGCGTGTTTAAAACAGCGAATGCTAGCTGATTTTCAGAATATCATGGTCACCGAAGGGGTCAATCACCCGATCACCCCGCAACTTGATAAAGTGAAAGGTTTGGTATTGGCAATGGCTCAGCGCGAAGGCGGTGTGCCCAAGCAGCAAATGGAAGAGTTTCGTTGGGGAGTTATTTTAAATGACTTTGCACAGCGTCATTCTGGCTTAAGTCCTTATCAACAGATGCAGCAACAATGGCAAGAAATGGCGGTGAACGTACCTTTGAGTCGCGATCATGTTTCACAGGCGAAGCAACCCGTTCTTCACTAATGGCTAAGCTTTAAGCCACCACAGCTTGTGGAGTTCTAGGGCATTTATGGCTTCGGTCAATGCTGAACAAGTGATATCATATTTTGCCGTTGGTATCGCCGATAAGTGCAGCATTGAGCGACTAAAAAGCATTTGGTATTTTATTGATAAAACAGAACACCGCACCGCACCGAGTTTGTATTGAGTCGCGTATTAGAGAACTCGAGTTAGAATGAGGGAGTCGCAAGCTCATTCGTTTTAAGCAACATTATTCAGTCGTCTCAACCTGGACATTGTGAATATCGATGAACGAAAAATATAGTCACTTAACTCATATCCGCTCTCATGACGAGTTGCCCCTATACGAACTTATTCCTAACGTTGTTTGGATATTTGATCTGGATAAGCACGGTTGGTGGTGGGGGAACTCGGCGGCGGTCCGTTTTTGGGGCCTGGAAAACCTTGGCCAACTGATTGCCAAAGATTTGTCGGGGGATACTCAAGGTGCCCGAGAACGTACTGCCCAAACTTTTGAATTAGCGGCAAAAAATGGCTTAACCGTTGATCCGTGGACAACTTATCCCAACGGTAAACCTAAAACCTTACATATGATGCATCGCGCGGTATTAGTCGGCCCGGACAAACATCGCGCCATTATTGCTTTTATTAACGAAGAGGTCGACCTGGGGGCTGAGCCAGAAAACTTACTACTGGTTGAAGCAATGCGTTATACCACGGTGCTGGTCACCAGTTTTACCCAGGCTGGTGAGGTGGTGATCGAAAATCCCGCGGCGACAGAAGCTTATAAACACCTCAATCATAGTGAAATCGTCAACGACGGGTCTACTTTCGCGGCGCGCTTTGCTGATCCCAAAGAAGGTGAAGGTTGTCGTGAGCAGGCATTAAAAGAGCAAGGTGGGCGCTGGGAATATGTGATGAATACCAGCCAGGGAAAACGCACCCATACTTTAGATATACGCATCACTCGTCATCCGCTCAGTGGGGATTTTTTATTACTGGTCGTTGAATACGATATTACCGAGTTGCATCTGGCATTGACAGTTGCCGAAGAAGCACAGGAGCAGCTTCGACAACTGGCGCATTACGATGCGCTTACCGGGCTTTCGTCGTTACATCTAATGCAGGAAAATGTCGCGTTGTTGATCCATCAAGCGGCCCGAGTGAAGCAGCGTTTAACTTTAATGTTCATTGATCTGGATGATTTTAAAACCGTTAATGATACCTATGGTCATGATGCAGGTGATGAAGTGTTAAAAGCCGTGGCCGAGCGCTTGAAGTTGAGCTTGCGTAAATCAGATTTTATCGCTCGGCTAGGCGGTGATGAGTTCATTATTGTGCAAATGGATAGCCATACCGAACAACAAGCAGCCAAGGTGGCCAGTAAAATAATTGAAACACTTGCCAAGCCTTATGCCTTAAACAATGGTCAGGCGGAGATTGGCGCAAGCATTGGCATTGCTTTTTATCCTGAGCACGGCAACGACCTTGAGTGCTTAATTAAAGCGGCCGACGAATCGATGTATGTTGCGAAACGAAGGGGTAAAAATAGCTATTATTTTGCCTAATGTTTTATTTTGATACTTAGAATTGCTGTTTGATGATTGCTAGGGGGTAAATATAACGAAGGACCGTATGCAGACTTACCATTCTTATTCGAGAATTTCGCCTCGCGGCGAGGTTATTACGCTTTAACGGCCCAAGCTTAGCGAAGCCAAAACAAAGGTCGCCCTGCATTATCTTTATCTTTGCTGGCTCAGTGCCAAGCACCTGCGCCACTTGCTACGCTCAAACAGACTTCAACTTTGCTCCCTTAGTTCATTTGCGCTACTCGGCGAAGATGATGGGATTTAAAAGCGTAATCTTGGCTATCGAGAGTATGAAAGGTTTTTGTTTTTAGAATGGGTGTCTAGTTTATTGACAAAGTGAAGTTGAAGAAAGCGGGATGGAGCGACGATTATCGGGCACGAGTCTTCTTTGGGTTATAAATCCATCAAAGTATGCTCCCGCCCTGCTTTTGCCCCAAAGTGAGTTAACTTATTTTTTTGTGGGAGCTGTTAGTCTCGTTTTTATCATTTAGTTTTGGATCGATCTGTTAGTGAGGGTTTCGCCCTGACGGCGATATACTTTTCTTTGCTGGCCAAAGAAAAGTATACAAAAGAAAGGCCACCCTGCATCTTCTTAGATCCTCCGTTGCTCACTCACAAGGGCGTTGAACTAACTCGCTACGCTCAAACAGACTTCAACTTTACTCCCTTGTTCATTTGCGCTACTCGGCGAAGATGATGGGATTTAAAAGCGTAATCTTGGCTATCGAGAGTATGAAAGGTTTTTTTAAATTGGTGTCTAGTTTATTGTTGAATAAAATAAAGCGCTATATCCATGCTAAATCCCTTCGAATTGTTGTTTCTCTAAAGCGTGTTAAGCGCATTTTTACCTCGATAAACGCGAGATATGCTGGGCTCATATTTCGACCTTTACACTGTGATTATATACAGTTCAGTGGGTTCCCGTTCCCATCTTTCTGCAAATGCATTACCATCTTTCACGCATGGTCAAAATGGTGATTCACTGATATGCTATTGATAGAATTGAACATTAAAGGGTATGTGAATTTCTGTGGTGCGTGATAGGTGGTAACTTCGCATGCGTGAAAGATGGGAATTTGCATATTAATATACTGTTAGCTCCCACAGGAGACGGTGTGATTTCAAAGTACAGGGTTAATATTGTTTTTGTCTTTTCTGCATTGGTCGGTGGACTGATCGGCTATGTCTATGGTCAAAACGAACATATGAAATTTTATAAGCTTCTTAACCTGTTTGGATTGATCTATGATTTTATTGCAGTTGTTCTATTATCCTATGTTGTTCTAGCCAAAGACCAGATCAAAGAATCTGTGGCTCACTACTTGTCTCTAGTCTTTATCATTTTTACGATTATGTTTCCTGCTAGCTTTCATATCGCATTTATCTTTGGCAGCATGAATATAGCATTCGATGGTTATGTAACAGCATTCACGATTATATCTATTGCTCCTGCAATGTATGTCTACTCATCTCCAGTATTAGAGCCGTTATCGTATAAGAGTTATTCTGCGGAAAGTCGAGTCAAAATATTGGGCACGTTACTACTATTAGTAGGGTTTGCTTTTCAAATTACGGCATCTGTTGCTGATTTAGGTAGCTAACAAACGACTATGGTGTCAATAAGTTAGATTAAATTATTTTTGCATCCCATAAGGCGCCATCTCGTAGCATTGAGTTTAGGATGGTTACCATCTTTCTTACGCATGCAATGATGGCTACTTTTTTAGGTTTCCCTTCAGCTAAAAGCCTCTGATATGTGCTCTTAAAAATGGGGTTACATTGGATGGCTGACATCATGGCCATGTATAAAACGGTTCTTACTTGAGCTCGTCCCCCTTGAATTTTTCTGAGCCCTTTATAGCGGCCACTTTCTCGGTTCATTGGGGCCACTCCGACGAGAGATGAGGCTTGTTTATTGGTTATTAACCCTAACTCTGGAAGGTTACTAATGATAGACGCCGCTGCAATTTTCCCTATTCCTGGCATGCTTTGTAATATCTCATTCTTGGCTTGATACTCAGGGTTACTTTCAATTAGCTTGATAATCTTGCTTTCAATTTTCTCTATCTGATTTTTAAACGCAGTTAAAATAGGTTTAATCGTCAGAATGAGTTGCGAGGGCATAATTTTCATGCGATTTTTTTCCATTGTTTGCATCGAAAGAAGCTGGTTTCTTCGGATGACTAAATCTGCCATGAGTCGCATAGAATCTGGCTTTAGTGTCGTTAAATTGGGCTTTATAGCTTCGGCGTAGTGCGCGATAAGTTTTGCGTCAAGTTTGTCTGTTTTAGCCCTCTGCCCGATAGCGCCTGCAAAACGTCTTACATGAACAGGGTTGGCTATTACATACGGTAGTTTGGCATTGTGACAAGCTATAATAAAAGGCATTTCTAATCGACCTGTAGCTTCAATCACGACTCGTAATGGCGTGTGTTTTTGAATGATTTTTATGGCTTGCTTGATACCTTTATCATCGTTGGAGACAGTGAAGAAAATGTCGAGGGGTCTAATATAAACATCAAGTTGTTCTTTACCTGTATCGACACCGACGTTAATACATTTATTTGTTACTGTATTCATAATAAGCTGACTCTATATTGCGTAATACGGGTTCTAGACCCTGTAGACTATTCGAGTGTGGTGCTTGGAGTTCCACTTAATGCTCACGTTTGTTATCGGCCTTTGAAAGGAGCCTTAAGAATATCGAGCTATTAAATAGAAGCTTAAGTTGCTGCTTAAGCCTGAGTCTCACTTTACTCATATTTCTTAATAATTATCCATACAATAAGAATAGGTGTCGCGTAGCCGCCACCTTATTCGGGTGTTGAACAAGCCCGATGCTCCCTTCTATAGTAAATAACGGTATTGATGTTGGCGGGGCCAAGGCCTTGTTACTTTTTACAAGGCGAGTTTGGCTAAGACTGGGTGAATGGCGTTAAGCCTTTACCTGTCATACATGGTGCTAAGCTGTTATTTTTTGTATGTATTCATCCTCATGTTAAGCCCTGCCATTCTCCTTATCCTGTTCGCCTTTCGGCTAGCTCGTTCGACTCACGCCTGTGCAGTGCATGGGGTGCTGGCAGCAAGGGCATGGCCGGGTCGCGCTGTGGTTGTCGGTTTGGAGCGCGGCGAGGTTCACGCGTTGCGGCACTCGCAGGCATAGATAGCTAGACACCCATCGTAACTCTATGAATGAAAAGCTGCCCTAACTGAGCCAATGGCTCACTTTGCAACGCTGATTTGAATAAGAAAAATATTCAGTCGCGTGTGAATTTAAATAGAGACAGCAGATGACTAGATTGCTCTGCCAATTCACGACGGTGAGCTGTTCGGATACGGCTAATGGGAGAAATCCTTCCATTGTTAGTCTTGCCATCACTATAATAAATTCGTATATCCTAGGGTTTATCTACTTAACTAAACCTGTGAGAGCATCAATGACCATTTGATGATCCTCTTCTTCTGGGAGGCCAGAGACAGTTACGGCACCAACCAAACCACAATCTTTTATCCTAAGCGGAAATGCTCCACCATGCGCGCAATATTCATATGCATTAATATGTGCCTGCTGTTCAAAGGCTCTATTTTTAGCTTGGTTGTATTGACCAACATAGTATGAGCTGTGACCAAATCGCAAAACAGTTTGTCGCTTTCTTTTTATCCAATGTTGATTATCCAGCTGGGTGCCATGCATCGCATAACTAAATAAATTCTGGTTAAAGGCATATACTTCAATGGCAATAAGAACATTTTTTTGCTTCAGCGAGCTCTTTCAATTTGCAACCTAACTGCCATGCAGTTTGATTATTAAATCGTTCAAATTGCAGTTCGCTTTCCTGAAGTAATAAATCAGTCAATATATTATCGCTACTCATTATTCAACCTTCATTGTTTTACCTAAACGACTACTTTCCATTGCCAATTCAATCAGTCGAATATTCCACAATGCATCTTCTGCGGATACCGGAGGCGGCGTTCCATTACGAATCGCATCGGCCAGTTGCTGGTAAAAATGTTGGTAATCGCCACACTCGGTTACCTCTGCTTGGGATGATGCTTCAAAGTATAAACGGCCGCATTGGTCTTGGTTTTCCTTACCCCAGTCCCTTGTATTAGGCAGTACACCTGCTTTTAATCTCTCTTCCTGTGGATCTAAACCTAATTTAATGTAACTCCCTCGATCCCCTTGAACATTGAAACGTAAGTTGGGACCTGCAGAAAATAATGAGGCGTTTAATCGCGCAAGTTTGTCTGGGTAATGCAGGGTTAAGTTAAAATAATCGATATTAGTAGAGCCTTCTCGCATTACTTTGCACTGCGCCGTTACTGCTTCTGGTAAGCCGAATAGTTGTAAAGTCTGATCAATTAAATGGGGGCCTAAATCGAATAATATGCCGCCGCCGTCTTGGCTTTGTTCTCGCCAGCGTTGGCGAACGTTTGGTCTAAAACGATCAAAGTGGGATTCAAAATGTTTAATATGACCCAGTTTGTTTTCTGCAATCAATTTTTTTATAGTCAGAAAATCACCATCCCAACGGCGATTGTGGTAAACACTTAATAGCAGATCTTTCTCTTCTGCTAAACGGATCAAAGTCTCACCATCCTCGATTTTAGTTACAAAGGGTTTTTCTAATAGAACATGTTTATTATTTTCCAATGCCAATTTAGCCAGTGAGAAATGCACATCATTCGGAGCTGTAATAATCACTAACTGGGCTTCACTATTTTGCAACATCTCTTCCGCGGTAAAATAATGCTCCGCATGCGGCCACTCCTGTTGAACTATATTGCGTTGACTGCTGCTAATTGCCGAGACTTCGAATTCGGGTCGTGTATCGATAAAAGGAAGATGGAAGGTTTTTGCCGAGAAGCCATAGCCAACGATCGCCGTTTTAATCACATGGGTATTTATTTTATTGTTCATTGTTATTCCCTTTGTTTGTCTGATTAACGACCAGAAGTTCTATTCCCTGTTTTTCAAAGGCGCTGAGTAAGTTTTGGCCGGGGGGCTGATCGGTGATGACCATATCGACTTTATCTAAACCACAAATATGGTGGAAATTCTGCTGTTCAAATTTTTGACTGTCGCAAACTAAGATCAACTGTTGTGCCTGCTGAATCATCGCTTTTTTGATATCCGCTTCATCTTCACTCGAGGTTGATAAGCCAGATTCAGACAGTGCGCATACCCCTAAAAATACCTTATTAACTTGATATTCTAATAGTTGTTTAACGGCCTTGGGTCCTAAAATTGCCCTGTGGTAGTGATTTAGTTTTCCACCTAATAGTTGAACATGAATACTTTCTTTATCCGCGAGTAGGGCTAAACAATCGATAGAATTGGTGACCACCGTTGCTGGGTTGGTTAAATATGTCGCCATCGCCGTTAAACTTGTTCCACTATCGACAATAATAAAATCATTTTCATTTACTAAATGTGCGGCGGCTTCGCCAATTGCCAGTTTACGGTCGCTCAATTGTTCACGTTGCAGGTAAGGTAATGTGCTCTCTTGCACAGGAACTAATATTGCTCCTCCTCGAATACGTTGCACATCTGCCAACTCACCAAGTTTGATTAAATCGCGTCTAGCGGAGTCTCGAGATATGTTGAAGTGCAGACAGATCTGTTCTGTCGTTAGTTTTTTAGCCTTTAACAGTAATGCATGTTGTGCGAGTAGGCGTTCGTCTTGAGTCATTACATTCTCTTTATATGCCTTATAATTGCTTACAGTAACAAATTATCACACCGGTTTGTAAGTAAATTTAAGTTTTTAATTTAGTTTCGCTTAACATTGCTTATTTGTTATGGTGGATTAATTTCTAAGGAGGTGTTATGTTTACTTCAACGATGCCAAAAGTTGGTTTAGGATTATGGAAAATTGCCAACAAGGATTGTGCCCAAACGGTCTATGACGCGATTGCCGCCGGTTACCGACATTTAGATAGCGCTTGTGATTACGGTAATGAAAAAGAGGTTGGACAAGGTATAGCAAAGGCTCTTAAAGATGGCTTATGCACGCGTGAAGAGCTATGGGTTACCTCTAAGCTATGGAATACCTACCATGCCCCAGAGCATGTAAAACCTGCATTAGAGAAATCGCTGGAAGATTTGGGTCTGGATTACCTTGATTTATATTTAATTCATTTCCCCATTGCTCAAACTTTTATACCTTTTGCTGAACGATATCCACCAGGATGGTTATTTAACACCGATGATGAATCTCCAACGATGAGTCTTGCAGCTGTCTCGCTTCAGAAAACTTGGCAAGCAATGGAAAAACTTGTTGATGAGAAACGAGTCAAAGAGATTGGGGTTTGTAATTATAATTCGGCATTAATACATGACCTAATGAGCTATTCTCGGATTAAACCCTCGGTGTTGCAAATTGAATCGCATCCTTATAATACGCAGCAACGCTTAATTTCGATGTGTAAAAATTACAATATAGATGTGGTCGCTTTTTCCCCTTTAGGCGCTTTGTCATATTTAGAATTAGGTATGGCAGGTGAAAATGAAACGGTATTAGAACAACATGTGGTTCAAGCTGCTGCAAAACGTTTAAGAAAAACGCCTGCGCAAGTGGTATTGCGTTGGAACATTCAACGCGGATGTACAATTATTCCTAAAAGTAGCAAATTGGAACGACTTAAAGAAAACATTGCGCTATTTGATTTTGAATTATCAGAGCAAGAAATGGCGGCTATATCAGCCCTTAATCAGAATCGACGTTTCAACGATCCGGGGGAGTTTTGTCTTTCGGCATTTAATACGTTACACCCAATATATGATTAGTTGCTGTTCAATTTGAATCACAAATAAAGGAAAAGTAAATTAAAACAAATGGACATCCATCCTAGTTCTTATTTATTAATGGCTTGGGCTGCCACTCGAATATAAATAAATGAGTGCTTTAGATGGTTGTCCTATTTCGATTTTCTGTTCGATTCAATAAGCTGTGGCCTAAGAGAAAAGAGTGTTCATCTGTCGTCAGCTTTTCGTTTTGAATGGGGGAGGGGGGTCTCTGGGTTGAGTTTTAATTCCATTGGTACAAAACGTATACCATTACGACTTTGCTCTGTGGAGAGAGGCTCAAATCCTAATTTTTCATAGAAACCCAAAGCGTTCACCGAGGCTTTGAGTTGAATTGACTCGGCTGAACAGCGCGCTAACATGCCCTCCACTAGGCGTCTGCCAATTCCATAACCTTGGTATTCTGATCTCACATAGAGCTGAGCAATGTAATTGCCATGTCGCCATGCAATATAGCCAACTAAGCGCTGGTCCACTAAGGCCTTGAGGCTGCAATAAATCTTGGGATCGCTTGCTTGAGCGATATCCTTGACACGTGCAATACGCATTGCTTGCTGCCCTTGTGGATTTAAGTAGGGCACAACATTTGCCTCGTTTACCGATTCACCTAGTTGTAAAATGGCGGCCTGATCTTCAGGTCTAACTTCGGCAAGTACAATCTTCATCATCGTTCCGATTCAGTGTCGATAGTCTATTGATGATTAAATGCTAAACTGTCATTGAAGGCAATCAAAAGCACATAAAAATACAGATATCAGCGCCTTAGCGCTGATTCGAATTTGCCGAGTCCTGTACCGCTTTAACGGGCGATTTGGCTGGCGACGTTTTCAAGGCATTTGCGAGCCGATGAGCTAACAGCCGACAGTTGAAAGAAACCGTGAATGACCCCTAAATAGCGTTCGCAGTAAGCTTCGACGCCATTGGCGACGAGTTTTTTATAGAGCTGCTCCCCTTCATCTCTTAGGGGATCGAATTCTGCCGTCACAATAGACGTTGGCGGCAAACCTGAGAGATCTTCGCGTAGTAAAGGCGATATTTCAGGGTGATTTTGTGCGACCCCAGAATTGCCTAAATAAAGTTCAAATCCAGATAACAACATGGCAGCTGTAATCACAAAGTCTGTTCCATATTGTTGGTAGCTTGCTGATTGCCCATAAGCATCAAGCATGGGATATAGAAGAATTTGCTGACTTGGCAACCAATCGGCCTGCGTTTTTAGTCTTAAGCTGGTCACTAAAGCCAAGTGAGCGCCAGCACTATCGCCAACAAAGACGATCCGCTGTGGATCTCCGCCGTATTTTTGAGCGTGCAGACGAATGAGTTGTGCAGCCTGATAGGCGTCATCATGAGCTGCCGGATAACAATGTTCGGGAGCTAGTCGATACTGGATACACACTACAATACTGTTGGATAGCTTAGCTAATTGCCGGAGTTGTTGCTGGTGAGTATTAAAACCACCACTGATGAAGCACCCCCCGTGAAAGTAAAGTGTGATGGGGAGCGAGGCCTCATTGGAGGGTTTAAATACCTTAAGGGTTATTTGGTCAAGCTGGTCAACAAACTCCTGATACATTTCTGGACCATCGCCAGCTAATACTGTGCTTTCGATATATCCTTGTCGTCTCTGGCTAATCGGCAGACTTGAAGGATTTGGCTTGTCTGATTGGATGAACGCTTCGACTAACGCTCTGATCCCTGGTTCAATTTGATTTAACACTGCAACCTCCCATGAAGCGACTATTTAAGAGGACCAATTATAGCGTCTATCAATAAGGCTGTATATATGTACAGTCTCAAAGCGTTTAACTTAAGCGATACTTTGCCAAGGCAGCGATAGCTTGATGTTGACTAAAATGCTTGCGGTAGGCCGATATTTACTGCTTAATCGGTGTCCATGTTTGACTATTGAGCTGTAATTTTGGTGAATGGACGCCCCTCTTCGCAACTATATCTTGGCTTGGCCTGCTCTGTATTGGCATCCTGTCTGTTTGCTTTTTTGCCTTGGTATATTCATTTTTTTCCACTTGAAGCTCATAGTGGAAATTGGTTAGCTGCGCAACGAATTCTATGGAGTAGTGGCCTTATGCTGCTGTTGCTCAGCTTTACGGGTCAGCTGCCAAGCTTAGTGAGGCTGCTCCTCGATTGGCGAACATGGCCTCGTTTGTGGGCATCTGCATTGCTTGTTGGCATGCAGTTCTGGGTGTTTATTTGGGCTCCGGCTAACGGTCAAACCTTGGCTGTTGCGCTCGGCTATTTTTCGTTACCTATAATTTTGGTATTGGTCGGGCGTTTTGTTTATCAGGAAAACTTAAACTCAATGCAGTGGGCTGCGGTGAATCTGGCTGGCGGCGGGGTTGCTTATGCTTACCTGCTCGCGGAAGGCTTGTCTTGGGTGATGTTGTTGGTGGCGTTTGGTTATCCGCTATATTTTATGTTACGTCGTAAATATGCGTTGCCGGGTCATATTGCCTTCTCTATTGATAACTTATTGCTGTTGCCTCTGGCCATTGCTTATTTGTGTTTTAATCTGCCCCCGGTTTGGTCTGCGGAAACCAGCTTAACGCTATTTGTCGATTACCCTTGGATTTATTATTTGGGTTTGGGGATCGCGGGTACAATTCCAATGCTGCTATTTTTAGCGGCTTCTAACCGTTTGCCGCTAAGCTTGTTTGGTTTAATGGGGTATTTAGAGCCGCTATTGGTATTTGCTGTTGGTTGGCTATTGGGAGAGCGACTGTCGCCGGAGCAATGGCCAACCTATATTTTGATCGTTTTGGCCTTGCTGTTGTTAGCCTTCGATGGGGGGAAGCGTAGTTTGCAAGGTCGTATATCGATTAAGGCCTATAAGTAAAACTAGCTAATATTGGATGATGATCCCCGCCAACGGCAGCCAGTGCTTTGGCGGATTGAATAGAAAATTCATCCGAGGCTAAAATGTGGTCGATCCGGGTTCCATGCCAAGTGGTATATTTGCTGTAATTAATGCCACTACCAGCGGTGTCGATTGCGTTCTGATAAGTCGATAAATATTTTTGATAAAGTTTTTCTTGAACCGTCATATTAAAATCACCAGCGATAATGAAATCGCGATGTTGCTTGGCCCATGATCCCACTAGTGAAGTCTCCATGTTGCGGGCGAAGTGTAAATCAGCAAAAGCGTTCTTATCCACGTTGCGATGCAGCAAGCTAGTGATCGTTGAACGTGGTGTTTCTAAATGAATGTTCGCGAGGTGGACGACTTGGTCATTTATCGTAGTTTGGTAAAATACCGCAAAGTTTCCCCAGCCGCCAAAGGTGCTGCGCGATATGCTGCCCTGGTGCTCAAGGGGGGTTCGGCTTGCCGTACACAAGCTATCACAGTGTCGATACCAACGCGCATCAAATACTTTTTCGAGCAGGGCCAAATTTGATTCTTGCATAAACACAACATCGGGTTGATATTGCTCGACTAAATTGTGGATCTCTGCGGCATTGGCGCCGCCGCCGCTGTTTAATGTGAGGATACTCATCTCACCGCGTCGCTCGGATGGCCAATGCAGCTGAATATCTTGAAATTGAAAGAATACCACTGCGCAGAGTGCCCAGCTCAAATATTGCCATTTGGATAACTGTTTTAGCACGAATAGTGGTAATAAACTGAGGATGATCAGCCACCACCGTGGTGAAAATAATAATAAATAGCTAAGAGAGATACTAAAGGTCGTCTCTGGCCAATAGCCGAGTGTCATGATGAGTGTGGCGAGTAGTAAACTGAATAACGACAGGGTGATTGAGAAATACTTCAGTAATAAGCTCATTGTTAGCGGTTCATCCTTAAACAAACAAAAGGTGCCATCGTGATCATGCGGAGTTTGGCTTTGATTTAATGGCGTTGATGAAATTTTAATTTAATCAACTTTAACTAAGCTACAGCCTACACTCTAATATGTAAATAAGTTGTAAATTGGTTTGCTCCATATATTGCTTTTAGTCTGATGATTTTTACGAATCAAGTTGATTTCGAGGGTTAACTAAGTGAATATCTTTCAACTTACTTGCTAATTATGTGTTCCGGTGATGAAACGCTCTATGTTTAAGAGCCACGACTGATAAGGCTAGATCAATATGGTGTTCGAGCTGCTGCTGATTTTTCTTGGAGCTTTGGCTTTATTTCTATTCCGTCGAAGTTCCAGTGAGCGAGAATGGATGGATTTACCTTTGTATGATGAGTATCTGTCAAGTCATCCAGAGACAGCTTTAGCGACTGGTGCTCAGTGTTTCCATTGTCATAGTGAGCAAATTTGGGAGTATGGCGTGGATAGCCTTATGGATTATCGGCGTGAAAATGTCTGTTTAGCTTGTGGAACTCGCTTATGGCGGAGCGAGCAAGAAAGCCTTACGAAATAAGCCAGTGACTGCTCGACCATCTTCTTCAAACTTTTCTCCACTTTAGCCCTATTGGTCATTGTTTGTGATGACCAGCCAACTCGCTTAGGCCATCTTTCTATATGTCAGCCATCCTAAAATACTTGGTATTGCTTGGTGGTGAGCTTCACTCTAGCCTTGATGCTTGATTGGGGGCTGGCAAGCCTTCCATTCGAGGTGGAACTCAATCTTGCGGCCAGATAAACAGATAACTAGACAGCCACGCAACTAGCGATTGTCCTTCGACAGCTATATCGTTTTAATGGTCGAGCATTCGGTGAATGGCTTGGTTTCGTTAGGTGTCTTTATATGCCTCGGCCAGGTGTGCTTGCGTCCGGCTTGTTTTGCTAAATACATCGCTTGGTCGGCGCGTTCTAACCAGTCGTCAATGCTTTCGCTGGCTATTACGCTGGCTACGCCAGCACTAAAACTAATGGTTTGTTGATTCGGTGGAGCAGAGGGCTGGGCGAGTTGTTGTAGCAGCTGTTCACTGACGTGGTAGGCTTGGCTAAAATCTGTGTTTGGCAAAAGAATTAGAAATTCTTCTCCGCCAAAGCGAAATACTTGATCGCTGACTCGTACATTGTTTTGTAAATAAGTGGCAAACCAAACCAAAACTTTATCCCCAACATTATGGCCATGTTGATCATTCACTTGTTTAAAGAAATCGATATCTAACATGATGATACTACTGACAACATTGTTATGTTTGTAGTGTTGTTTTGCGACTAGTAGTTCCTCGTATAGGGCGCGGCGGTTATAGCAGCGAGTCAGGGTATCCTTAAAGGCGAGTTCTTTTAATTCGGTGTTTTGTTTCATTAGTAACCGAGCTAAACCCCAAGCAAAAAAATGTGACACGATTACGCTAAGGCTAAAGCGCTGGGCGATATGGCTGCCCAAGTGCTGAAAGCTTAATCCAATAGCTGCGAGACTGAGCGCCATAACGAGACGCTCGGCCAGTTTTAAGGGCAGGCGAACAAAGCAAGCTAGAATTAATGGCGGAACAAAAAACTCACCATGCATTTCGGGAAGAATTAAGGCCAGCAGTACTGGTGGAATCGCTAATAATAGAAACCAGAAATCGGCGACTTTATAATCTTGAGAGTTGGGCCGAGTGAGCATTAAGTAAACCGATGCCAGCAGAGTAGACATGCAAGGGAGAATGATGATCCCAAACAAAAAGTTATTATAGAAAATATGATGGACAGAAAAATACACGCAGGGAAACAGCCCTGCCACGTGCATCATTAGACTTATTTTCTTTTCTGGAAAATTCGCGGGAGCCCATTGAGATAACATCAGGTTAACGGTCCCTTCTTGGTTGTTGGTTAATCCTTACTGAATAACCATACTACCTTCTAACTGTAAACTTAACTTGTCACTTTAGTCAAATTATTGATTATATTTTTTTGACATTACCCTCACCGTTCTGATACCCGGTAATAATTTGCAGGTTTGCTGTTGTAATAATTGTAAAAATGCTTGTAAGGCTGGGGCGTTTCTCAGGCTTAATGGGTAAGCTGCGTACATTGGTCGCCATAAGGCTTGCTGCAATGGCAGGGCACATATTAACCGTTGTTTTACATAGTGATCAACGGCCCAATAAGGCATCGCGGCAATGCCCATGTCAGCGGCTACCATTTGCACTAACATCGCTGGATTATCGGCGTGTTTACGGTGTTTCATCTGAAGATTCTCGGGCGTTAAAACGAAGTTGTATATGTCTAAACGTTGCGGATTTACTGGGTAACTGATTAGTGTATGTGGACAGAGATCAGCGGCGCTAAGCTCAGTTTTACTGCTGAGTGGATGAGTTAATGGGCAAATGATGACCATTTCATATTCGAATAGAGGTTGGTAGTGGATGTCCTCCTGCGGTGAAACTTGAGAGGTCAGCAATAAATCAGTTTCGCCTTGCTGTAATAGCGGCAACCCATCGTAGTTTAGGTCTTGGCAAAGGTTACTTACAACCTCTGGCCAAGCTTGTTTAAATTGTTGCAGGCTTGGTAATAACCATTGGAAACAAGCATGGCAATCAACGCTGATGTTGAGCCTGCTTGAATGCTGGTTGCCGCTAATTAATGTTTGTTCTAGCTGGCCTATAAGGGGCAAAACCTGTTCGGCGAGCGCCAGCACTTGCTTGCCGGGTTCGGTTAATTGTATCGCTTGTCTTTTCCTAAGTAGTAAGTGGACGCCAAGCTTTTGTTCCAAACCCTTGAGTTGATGAGAGAGAGCCGATTCACTAACAAATAGTTTGGCTGCGGCGC
This sequence comes from Agarivorans sp. QJM3NY_29, assembly GCF_050870835.2. Lineage (NCBI taxonomy): Bacteria > Pseudomonadati > Pseudomonadota > Gammaproteobacteria > Alteromonadales > Alteromonadaceae > Agarivorans > Agarivorans sp. QJM3NY_29. The sequence goes on from NZ_CP194036.2 coordinate 982,192, forward strand.
TTTTCATCGAAGGGCTGCTGGCAAGGGCTTGTAGGCTACGTAAGTGTTTAATTTCTAACATAAGTTCAACAGAGTACCAGTGCTATTAGCGATTAAGTCGCAAGCTTAGGAGCTTGGACTTTGCTTGTATAGTTAGCGGCGATTTTAGTTTCCTTAAATTAAATTAAATTCATTTTAAATGCTCTTGATGTTAAATCATGGCTGTATACGTAGTCCTAACTTCCATTTTATGCTTTCTAAATTGAATTTAATTCATTTTTGTTTGAATACTTTGCAATTGTAATTGGCGGCTTCGCTTGCCAGTATGGAGCTGTATACATCTAGACGGCTAAAAGGATTGGTTTATGACTATCACACATATTTTGGGTTACCCCCGTATTGGTAAACAGCGTCAGTTGAAGTTTGCCTTAGAGGCATATTGGCGGGGGGAATCTTCGCAACAGCAGTTACTGGAAGTGGGGCGGCAGATCCGCCAACAAAATTGGCAAGCTCAGCGAGACAGTGGTCAAGCTTGGGTGACCGTTGGTGATTTTGCTTGGTATGACCAAGTGTTGAATACTTCCTTATTATTAGGGAATCTACCACAGCGCCATCGCTCTGCTGAACTAAATTTAGACACGATGTTTGCTATTGCCCGTGGTCAACAAGGTTGCGGGTGCAACCATGCAGCATCGGACATGAGTAAGTGGTTTAATACCAATTATCACTATATTGTGCCGGAGTTTTCTGCCAATAGTGAGTTTAGTTTGCAATGGTCACAATTATTTGACGAAATTAAAGAAGCCTTGGCTTTAGGTCATAAAGTGAAACCTGTGTTACTAGGGCCGGTGTCCTATCTATATTTGGGGCGCAATGATGTAGCCTGCAGTGAGCCATTCGAGCGGGTCACTTTGCTACCGAAATTAATCCAGGTCTATCAGCAGATCTTGCAAGGTATCGCCGCGCTGGGGGTTGAGTGGGTGCAGCTAGACGAGCCTATCTTAGGTTTAGAATTAGAAGCGCAGTGGCAAGATGCTTTATTGCAGGCCTACAACAGCCGTTTAAGTCCCTGTAACTTATTATTAACTAGTTATTTTGACGATATCTTAAGTAATACAGGGCTGATTAAGCAGCTGGCGGTAGATGGTTTACATCTCGACTTAAGTGCTAGCGCTGAACAGCTTGAACCAATATTGAGTGATTTTCCCGAGAACTGGGTATTGTCGGCTGGCGTGATCAATGGTCGTAATGTATGGCGAGCCAACTTACCCGTCTTAGCTGAGCGCTTGGCAGCGGCCAAGCAACAATTGGCGGATCGTTTATGGTTGGCCAGCTCCTGTTCGCTGTTGCATAGTCCGATTGATTTGAATGCTGAAACCGAGTTAGCCGAAGCAAAGCCTCGCTTGGCCTTTGCCGAGCAAAAGTTAGAGGAATTGCAATGCTTGGCTGCCGTGATTGATGGGGATGCAGCGGCTCAGCTTAAAGCTCAGCAATATAGCGCTGCGGTGCAGGCGCAAAGCCTTGCAACTGAGGGAGAACTACAACAGCAAATTCAGCAATTCTCCTTGTTACAGCGAGAGCGTGGGCAAAGCTTTGCCCAGCGCCAAGTTATTCAGCAGCAAAGTTTAGCCTTACCTGCGCTGCCCACGACTACTATCGGCTCATTCCCTCAGACCACCGAAATTCGTCGCCAGCGGCGTGAGTTTAAGGCTGGTTTGCTAAGTCCAACAGACTATCAGGCGGCCATCGCCGAGCACATCCGGGAGGCGATCAAGCGTCAAGAGAGGCTTGGTTTAGATGTATTGGTACATGGCGAAGCTGAACGCAACGATATGGTGGAATACTTTGCCGAGTTACTCGATGGCTTCTTGGTGAGTCGTTTTGCTTGGGTGCAAAGTTATGGTTCTCGTTGTGTGAAGCCGGCGATTATTGTTGACGATATTAAGCGCAGTAAACCCCTAACCGTTGCGTGGGCAAGCTATGCACAATCGCTGACGCAAAAACCGGTAAAAGGCATGTTAACGGGTCCAGTAACCATGCTGACCTGGAGCTTTGCGCGTGAAGATCTGAGCAGAGCGCAAATCGCAGAACAGATTGCTGTTGCTTTAAATGAAGAAGTGGCCGACTTACAACAGGCGGGGATCCAGATCATTCAAATTGATGAGCCTGCGATCCGTGAAGGTATGCCTTTAAAACGCAGTCAATGGTCTGCTTATTTAGATTGGGCGGTGGCCGCTTTTAAACTATCGGCGGCCAGTGCCAAGCCGGAGACGCAAATTCATACCCATATGTGTTACAGCGAGTTCAACGATATTATGCAGGCGGTTGCTGCCTTAGACGCAGATGTGCTTACTATCGAAACCTCACGCTCGGCAATGAGTTTATTACAGGCCTTCGAGCACTTTGCCTATCCAAATGAGATCGGCCCCGGGGTTTATGATATTCACTCACCCAACATTCCGAGTGTTGCAGACATGAAGGTATTGATTGATAAGGCGGCCAAATGGATCCCTTGGCAACGTTTATGGGTGAATCCCGATTGTGGTTTGAAAACCCGGAATTGGAAAGAAACTGAGTTAGCTTTGCAAAACATGGTGCAGGCGACGAAGGAGTTACGCGCCAGCTTAGTTTAAGCTTTGCTTAAAGCCATCGCTTAAAACCCTTGTTTATTCGGGGGTATTTGAGCAATGACTTCGGCTGGCTTTGCACCTACACTCAGGGTTTAAGATCCCTGTAGTGAGCATCTATGCCCAAGGCTAAATTTATTTCTGGTGATATTTTCCGGCACATTGTGTTGATGTCCTCCACTAATGCGATCGGTTTAACGGCCTTATTTTTGGTTGATTTAGCCGATCTGTTTTTTATTAGCTTGTTGGGGGAGGCCGAGCTTGCTGCTGCCGTGGGTTACGCTGGTACGATTGCTTTTTTTACCACCTCTTTTACGATTGGTTTGTCGATTGCCATGACCGCTCTGGTCTCTAAGGCAATTGGCCAACAGGATAAAAGCCGCGCTCGCCAGTTAGTGACCAATGTGCTAGCAACGGGTTTTTTGATCAGTAGCTTGGTGGCTGGCTTAGCGTGGATTTTTACCCCCGAATTATTAACGCTAATTGGTGCGAAGTCGCGTACCCATGCCTTGGCGGTAGAATATTTACATATTTTATTACCTTCTTTGCCTATCTTAGGCATGGCGATGAGTGCGGGGGCTGCATTGCGCTCGGTGGGGGATGCAAAACGGGCGATGTGGTCTACTCTCGCTGGCGGTGGGGTGAATGCCTTACTCGACCCCTTGTTCATTTTTGCTTTAGGCTTGGGCTTGCCGGGCGCGGCCATCGCTTCGGTTGTCGCACGCTTTGCGGTAGCTGGGGTGGCTCTGTCCGGTGTGATCAGTAAACATCAGTTAATCTCTGCGTTTCGTATTGGCGGCTTGATTGACGATTTACGCGGCATTTTAAAGGTTGCATTGCCAGCGATGATGACCAATGTTGCAACCCCAATGGGGAATGCTTATGTGACTGCCGCGATTGCTCACTTTGGTGATGCTTATGTGGCTGGATGGGCGGTGGTTGGGCGGATCATGCCAGTTGCCTTTGGCATGATTTTCTCTCTGTCGGGAGCGATTGGTCCAATTGTTGGGCAAAACTTTGGCGCGCATGCCTACCCTCGAGTGAAAGAGGCGCTCAGTAAAGCGCTGTGGTTTAACGTGGTTTATGTACTGGCCATTTCTTTGCTGCTGTATGGCTCGAAAGACTTGCTGATTGCGGCCTTTGGCGTGAGTGGTGATGCAGCCTCGGTGATTGATTTTTTCTGTACTTGGGTTTGTTTCAGCTTTGTGTTTAATGGGGCCATGTTTGTCGCCAACGCAGCGTTTAATAATCTTGGTTACCCAAGTACTTCAACCTTGCTCAATTTTGGTAAAGCGAGTCTTGGGACGATTCCTTTTGCTTATTTTGGTGGGCAGTGGTTTGGTGCTCTAGGTGTACTCGCGGGCCAAGCTGTGGGGAGTATTGTATTTGGTTTGCTTGGCTTGTGGATGGCTTATTACATCGTGACTCGGGTCACCAATAAACATCTTGCGAAGCAACAGCTCGAGGCGCAAAACCTAGAGCCGCAAAACCTAGAGCCGCGGGTACCCTTAACACCATTTTGTTCAAGTCGTGCTTATATGTGTGCCGAAGCAGAAGTCGATCAATTGAACGATCCTGCACCTACGCCTAAATAAATCGGCTGGTGAGATGATCGTGATGATTGCTTGGCATTGCGAATTAGCAATAACCAGCTTCGGCTGGTTTTTTTGGTAAATGCGCTTCGGCCGGGAAGGGTTTGAACTGCTGGATTGGATAAGCCAGTAGAGTTGACTTCTGTGGTGAATGCCAGTAAACATCCTTTAGCTCAGCCATTCATAAAAAATACTAATTTATCTGTTGATTGAAACGGATTGGCTTGGTTGGTTTTGCTAAGCGCTATATAAGGAAGATCTGTGGAGAGGGAAACAGCGGTGAATATGTTGTTATTTGATTTGGACGATACTTTAGTCGATGACGGTGTCGCTACCCGTTTGGCGGCCGAAGCTTTATTTCAACACTACTGGCCAGAGCAACAAGCTCAGGCGCTGCAGCATTGGCAACGGGCCTTAAAATTATATTATCCGGCGTTTTTACAAGGCCAGATGAGCGCTGCAGAAATGCGTCAAGCTCGTGCCCGGGAAGTGTTACAGCAGCCGCAACTGAGCGCGGCGCAAGCGGAACAGGTTTTTGAGTATTTCATGCAGCAATATATCGCATCAACCCAGCTTTATCCCGATACTCTTGCCTGTCTAAAGGAGTTGCAGCAGCAAGGTTGGCGTTTAGCACTGATATCCAACGGCCCCGAAGAGATGCAGCAGCGAAAGGTAAAGGCTGCGGGTTTAGTGGATTTTTTTGAGTTTGTATTAACCGCCGAAGTGGCGGGGGCAGCCAAGCCTAAACTTGATATTTTTAAGCATGCTTTGCGCTTAGCAAATTTACCTGCGGCTCAATGCTGTTATATTGGGGATCATCTAGAGAAGGATGCTCAGGCCGCCTTTGCTGCAGGTTTGAGCAGCATTTGGTTGCAGCGGACCGATAGCGCTGAAGTTGTTGCGTGGCCTTATCCGGATGTGAATTGGAAAGTTGCTTGTCTGGCTCAGCTTAAACAGTGCATTTAGCGCTAAATAAAGGCACAGGCAAAGATGATGTTGTTAATTGTTCAGGGAGTTGTATGAGATTCGCCAGTTTGTGGGATTGGTTGGTTGATAGCTTAGCGTTTTATCGTCAGCATATTATTAGTTTTGCGGCAATGGTATTACCCTTCGCTATTCCATTTTCTGCGTTACAGAGTGGTTATGTGTATGACGTTTCACACCCTTCGGTATTGCAATATTGGATATTTATTTGCTTGGGTTTACTCTGCCAGCCAATCTATCAAGGTGCGAGTATCTTGTATATTCGAGCTCAGCTAAACCAGCAGCCTTGGAGTATTGCTCAATGCTTTCAAGCGTCGCTTAGTATCTGGCCAAGGCTATTTGTGGTGGTATCGATCAGCTTTAGTTTAGTGATGCTTGGTCTTAACTTTTTTGTTGTTCCCGGGCTTATCTTTGCGAGTCGTTTGTTATTTGCCGATTTGAATTGTGTTTTATATAAACGCTCTCCTTTGCAATCGCTTAATGATAGTTGGCGGCAAACGGATGTGATCAAATGGCCGCTGTTAGCCGGTGTGATTATTGTCTCTGGCATTAGCATATTACCAGTATGGGCAATTGATCACTGGTTAGTTGCGCAACATGCCAGCAACTTTTGGTTTTTTGCCAATAAAGTGTTGGGGCAATTATTGGATGTATTTTTTCTAGTGTTTGCTTATCGTGCCTATTCTGGCATCAGTGATGTAACAGAGGAGCCTTAAGTGAGCCAGCTCGAACCATTAACATTACTCAACTATCCCAACCCGATGTTGTCTCAAGTTGCTGAACCATTGCATTTTCCGATGAGTGCTGAGCAACTTCATTGGATAGAGCGTTTGCGTTTTACCATGATACAGGCCAACGGAGTAGGGATTGCCGCGCCGCAAGTCGGGCGCGCATGGCAGTTGATGATTGTGGCTAGTTCGCCAAATGCACGTTATCCAGATGCGCCGGAGCTAGCACCGTTTGTGTTGTGTAATCCTCAGATCAAGCAATATAGCGAACAACAACAGTGGGGTTGGGAGGGTTGTTTAAGTGTTGCTGGACAACGCGCAAAAATAGCCCGTTCGCAAGCCGTTTGGTTGGAATATCAGGATTTACAAGGCGAATGGCAACAGGCGCATTATCAGGGCTTTGTGGCACGTATTATTCAGCATGAATATGACCATCTGCAAGGTTTATGCATCGTTGATCGCGTTAGCGAAGATACTTTGCTGATCACTGAGCAGCAGTATTTGCAAGACTTTAGCTAACGATAAATTGCTGCTGTTGAGCACGTAACTCATAACCCGCCTGTTGCAGTCGTTGGGTGAGTTTATCTTGGTCTAGTGCGTAAAACTGACACAATTCGCTGAAGCTGCCGAAGTCATTTCTAATTTGCATGTTCACGATACTCAGTAAAATGTGAACATCCATTGTTTCGATGCGTTGTTGGTCTAACATTATACTTTTCCTCTGATGGCTGAACCTATGCTTTAAATCGCGAGTTAAAGAGCAAGTGTCTCTGCCTCGACCCGTTTCAAATCAGCTTTTTATTGAAGAAATTAGCCACGCGATGGACACTGGGTTCAACAAGTGCGATGGCACCGTCGATCAGGATCTGGTCGCTTAATTAGCGTTTGCTGATTAAACTGCACGTCTAAATGATAATTATTATCATTTAGACGTGCAAGTGTTTTATCGATTTTTGTTGTGTTTGTGTCAGTTGGTGCTGCTTTATTTTTTGGATATGGAAGTTATAGAGTAAAATCATGTCACGATCACTGAACTTGATGGCGGGTCTTGAGTGCTTGGCAATGCTTTTTGCGGGTGCTTGTTGGTGATTGGTGTGCTGTTTCCTATGATTTAGCGAGATAGGGGGGAGTTTCTCTAGCTTGTCTTACTGATATGAACCACTAACGGTTTAAAATAATGAGGATGGGCAATCGCTACTTAACGCCATTGCCTCATTACAGGGATGAATTATGTTTCGACGTTTTACAGTATTAGGCCTTTTGCTGGTGGTAGTGGTTGGCTGTTCCAGCATTATCATTCAGCAGTTTGACCAGCGCTTTGGTCAAGCTACGGTGCAGACTCGGATTTATTCAGAAGATTACCCACCTAGCGCAAACTTCCTAGAAGAAGTGAAACCAATCCTCGACCAACGCTGTGTGATGTGTCATGCCTGTTATGATGCGCCCTGTCAGCTCAAGTTAACTTCTGCTGCGGGCATCGACCGAGGCTTGACCACTGCACGGGTGTATAACTCCAGTCGTTTGATCGCCGACCCTACCAGTCGCTTATATACCGATGCGCGTTCTACTCAAGCTTGGCGTCAGAAAGGTTTTAACCCAGTGCTGAATGAGCGGATCCAAAGCGAACAGGCGAACCAGGAAGGTGGTCTGATGTATCAGGCGCTGAAGCAAAAGCGAGATTTTGTTGATAGTCAGCAAGATATTCTCGATCCCAATGCCTATGATTTTGCCTTAGATCGCGCTCAACAGTGTGTTGGTATCGAGGAATATGCCTCTAAGGTTCAGGCTTCTCATCCAGAGTGGGGCATGCCCTACGGTTTACCAGCGCTCAGTGATGCCGAGTTTGATAGCCTCACGGCATGGCTTGTGAGCGGAGCGCCAATGGCTGACGATTTGCAGCATCACCAACAGTTTGCAGCGCAAGTTAAACGTTGGGAAGCATTGCTTAATGGTGATTCACTAAAAGAACAATTGATGAGTCGCTATCTGTATGAGCACTTGTTTATCACTCATCTTTATTTTGACGATTCACAAAGTAAACGTCCGGCTTTTTTTAAACTGGTTCGTTCGCGCACCGCACCCGGTTTTCCGGTCGATGAAATCGCAACCCGCCGACCTTATGACGACCCTGGGGGGGCGCGGGTTTATTACCGTTTAATGCCTGAGCGTGAGAGTATAGTGGTGAAGACCCACATTCCTTATCATCTTGATGAAGCGCGAGCAGAACGCTGGAAATCTTGGTTTTTGGCTGACAATATTAAAGTTGAACAATTACCGTCTTACCAGCCTGATGTAGCAGGAAATCCTTTTGTAGCCTTTCGAGATTTTCCGGTTAACTCGCGCTATCGCTTTATGTTGGATGACGCGGAAACCTTCATTATGGGTTTCATGAAGGGGCCAGTCTGTCGAGGACAGGTGGCTTTGAATGTGATTCAGGATCATTTTTGGGTGTATTTTGTTACGCCTGCTCATCAGTATGAAAAACTACAGGCCGACTTTTTAGCGGCTCAAAGTGAGCACTTGCGGATGCCCTCGGTAGAGCAGAGTAACGTTTTGCCACTGAGTACTTGGATCTCGTATTCGAAACGGCACCGCCAATATATGGAAGCGCGGATCAAGAGCCAGCAAAACTGGTTGAAGGAAGATGCTGGCCGCATAGATTTAGATTTGATCTGGGATGGTGATGGTAACAACAGCAATGCTGCGCTGACGATTTTCCGTCATTTTGATAGTGCCAGTGTGGTACGAGGTTCGGTGGGTAAGCCACCTAAAACGGCTTGGATCCTCGATTATTCCCTGTTTGAACGGATCCATTATTTATTGGTGGCAGGCTACGATCCCTATGGTAACTTGGGGCATCAACTGGTAACACGTTTATATATGGATTTCTTACGTATGGAAGGTGAGTTTAACTTTGCTTCTTTGTTACCAGCGCAAGCGCGTTATGATGAGTTACGTCGTTGGTATGTTGATGCTGACAAAGAAATCATTAAGTTTGTTGAGTCGCGCCCGCAAGAAGCTTTCTTTAAAAGCTCGGTTCACTATAACCAAGATTTGCCCTATAAGCAGCAGTTATACAATAAGTTATCAACCAAGCTTGCTGCGGTACAGAGTTCGAAGTACCAAATTGATCCGATCCATTATTCGCGAGCGGTGAATGATTTTGCTTCCCAGCTGGCGGCCTGGAAGGGGGGAGCGATCAAATGGTTACCGCAAGTGGTGTTTATTCAGGTGGTTCAGCCAGAAAGTTCACAGAGCCAGTATTTTACGCTGCTCCGAAATAACGCCCATGCCAACATCTCTAGCTTGTTCTTGGAAGATAAATATCGTTTGCCAGATAATGATACGCTGACTTTGTTGCCTGGGCTTGTGGGGGCCTACCCCGCTGCTTTTTGGCAAGTACAAGAAAGCGAATTAAAGCAATTGCAACAGCAGCTGCTGCATGTGAATAACGAGTTGGCTTACCAGCAATTGATGAAGCGTTTTGGGGTTCGCCGAACTAGCTCAGAGTTTTGGCCCTATAGCGATAGATTGCATCAAGCCTATTTGCAGGCCGAGCCAATTAGTGGCGGGATCTTCGATTATAGCCGTTTAGAAAATCGTTAGTTGACGGCACCGGCGAGCCCTAAGTTAGGGCTCGCATTTGTTGAGTAATCTTCAGGCATGCCGGATCCACCGATGTGCAGAGCCATCCGGCCATTGCATGGTTAAACCATTGTCGGTCTTTGTTTTGCCTGAGAACTTTTTTAGCATGCGGCCAAACAGCAGCCAAACAGCAGCCAAACAGCAGCCAAAGCCCTACCTAGGGGAAGGAGAGGGCAAACAAGGTTGTGGCTATAAAAATTAGCGTCGATGCTGGTAAAGGCGGTGATGGCTCCGCTGATAACATTCCGGTGGAGCCAACCCCGATCCCAGTCAACAGCGCTAGGCTCTTTTTGAACCCCAAATTCATACCAAGCTGATTCATGATATGAGTAAGTTATTGCGCAGAGTAAACCTGCCGATAGCGAGGTATCAAGTGCAGTCATTCGTGGCTCTCATGAGAAGATACATCACGCAGTTCGCGGTGATTTAGACGAGTAACAATCAACCGATAATGAGTTAGATTGGTATCAGTCCAAAACTCATTACCATTAGTTTATTTGGCGATGGCGCAACCGATGCTGATATGGCAAATCATGTCACTGCCTATCGATTATTCATGTTTTCGCTTATGCTCATCCCGAATCCCTAACGTTTGGGTTGTGATTGAAATTTCGAGGGCTGGGGTCGTTCGCTCGCTTCGAGAGCAAAGTCTCTCAATCACGTCATCGAGAGCAAAGGGTGCGGCACGGCGAGTGCCGCAACTCCCTTCGGTCTATTGCTCAAAGGGAGGGTTATTGGCGGAACGCTTCGGGCCGAGTTTCATTGAGGCGGGAGGCTTAAGCCTTAATCTGCGGCTTGTAATATTTCTTTTAAGGCAAACATCCCATTTAATGCTGCTGGAAAGCCAGCATAAACCGACATTTGTAAGATCACCTCTTTAAGCTCTGCTTCGCTGCAACCGACATTGAGCGCCGCTTGCAGGTGTACCTTGAGCTGGGGTTGGCAGTTGCCCATGGCGGTGAGAGCCGCAACGGTGGCAATTTCTCGTGATTTCAAATCGAGTCCCGGTCGGCTGTAAATGTCGCCAAAGGGATACTCGATGGTATATCTGGCTAAATCGGGGCAGATGTCTTTCAGGCTTTCGATCACTTGATGGCCGGCTTCGCCATCAATTTTACTCAGTTGTTCCAGGCCGATTTGGTATCTGGTGTTGTCCATGGGCAAGCTCCGTTTCTGTATTGAGAAACCACACTGTACAACTTCGAGTTCACTCTAAGTCAAGCGCTACTTGGCGATGATACCAATTTATTTTTTGCTCCAATGCCGCGAGGTGTTGTTGTTGGGATTGAATATGCGTGCTCAGCTTGGCTTGATGTTGTTCGAGCAGGGCTTGGCGGTTGGCATGGGTGCTTGGGCCTTGTTCGCGTAGTCGGGCATATTGCAAAATGTCGCACAGTGGCATCGCGGTTTCTTTTAAACGAATGATGAAGTTAGCCCACTCTAAATCTTGTAGATGGTAGTAGCGATGGCCACTGGCATTGCGTTGGATGCCTTTAAGTAAGCCTATCTTCTCGTAATAGCGCAGCGTATGCGCCGATAAACCACTGCGTTGAGAAAATTCTTTAATGTTCATCGATGGTTCCTTGAATTGGCGTTCTGTTCGTTGGTTAGTTGCGTAGTTAGCTTTTGTGGGGGCTAAGTAACAGTGATAAACCAAAGCCGACAAATACCCCGCCAGTGATTCGATGAAATAGACGACTCACATTTTGTTTTCGTAAATAAGGGCTGAGCTGCTTGCTGGTGAGTGCATAGACCAACAGCGCGCTGAATGAGCATAGGGCAAAGGTGCCGCCAAGCAACAAAAATTGCTCTGGCATTGCTTGATCGTGGTGGATGAATTGCGGAAACAAGGCAGTATAAAATGCAATGGCTTTTGGATTACTCACGCCAACAATATAGGCTTCGCGAAATAGCTTTTTGCGACTGATTGTATCAAGTTGGGGGGGAGCATCGTTGCTTAAACTCAGGGTTCGGCTGGCAAGCCAAGACTTTAAGCCAAGATAAATAAGGTAGATCCCGCCGACGACTTTGATCGCCGTGAACATCACTGTGGATGCTAAGATAATTGCGCCGAGGCCCGCCGCCGATAAGCTGGCCAAGCAGAGCATCGCGGTGATATTGCCCAGGATCCCACTGAGGGAATAATTCACACCATAGTTGGCGGCGTTTTTTACCACCAACAATACTGCGGGACCGGGTGAAAAGGTAGCCGCCAAACAGAGTAATAAAAATAGCCAATAATCCATATTGTTTCTCCTATATTGTGCTCTTCGGTGGTGCTGAGTTGACAGCGCTGATTAAGCGCGCTGACTCAACAACATACCGCCGCCCATGGTGATCAGCAATCCGCCGGTTACTTTAGCCACCCGTCGCTCAAAGTTCTGGAAAGAAAAGCGCTTGCCTAAATAGCCGATGGCGTATGCGTAGCTCAGGTGAACACTGGTCACAATGCAACAAATGCTGATAAACATCAGATAAAACTGCCCTTCGGTGGCTTGTTCGGTATTCAGAAATTGTGGGAGGAAGGCCGATAGAAAAATTAAGGTTTTCGGGTTACTGGCGGACACGCTAAAGGCTTCGATAAACAAGGCCCAGAGAGAGCGTTGACTCTGTGGCTTGGGGCTTGGGCTGGTATGGCTTGAAACGTTAAGGGATCTGAGGCTTTTGATCCCGAGATATATTAAGTAAATACCGCCCAGCAGCTTCATGACCATAAACCAAAAAGGAAGGGCTTGGATCAGTTGTCCAATACCAATGGCAACTAAATAAACGATGATCGCTTGGCAGCTTAAATTCCCGAGAATGGTGATGAAGGCCGATTGCCACCCCCGTTGAATGCTGTTTTTTAGCACTAATAATACATTGGGTCCCGGCGACAGGGTGGTGATCAAATAGGCCAGACAGAACATCAGCCAGAGATGTAGATCCATTCGATTATTCCTAAATAACAGGATGACTTTTAAGCATTGAACCACCCCCTTCGCTCAACTTGTGTGTTGCTGAGAAAATGTGCAAATTCACGAGGGTATGCTTGCATTAAATGCCAAGGCGAGAGTGATAGCAAGTGCTTATTTCGCTAAAATAATCAAAGAGTAAGCACTTGTTTACCAACAAAAGCGGAGCCTTTGGCGAGACTGACTATGATTGCTTGTTTTGGCAGTTTTTTATGTTTTAGCGGCAACTTTGTCAGCGCCAAAGCAGCGCAATCTCGTTTAAGACAAATTGCGCTTATCAGCTTTGGTAGAGTGACAGCTTGAGGACTCTCGCCTTTGATTCGCCGTAACAATGTTTTGTAGTAAGGCGACAGAGTCAGTTTAGCTTGCCAAAAACTCCAAGGCTGGCGAGGTTTTTGTTGGAATAAATTCAGTCACCTCATATTCAGCTAGTTGATGGATCTTGAAAGGGTCCTCGGCCAAGATCGCATCTAGGGCGGTGCGGCTATCGGCTTGCGCGAGGATCACTCCACCGGTGCGCGGTACTTTGCGACCAGACGCCAGAAATACTCCGGCGGCGTAGTGGCGATCTAAATATTGGATATGGGCATCTAAGTGTGTTTCTACGTCTGCTAAATCGCAGATGTAGTTCAGTGAAACAATAAACATCTTGCTCCTTTGCGGGTGCGGTTGGTGATGAGTAAGGACGCTTGAAATGTGCGTGATTTCAGCTTCAATTTATTACTTTCAAGCCTAAGTTTCAAGCGCTTGCAGTGATATAGCTCCGCTCTGCTTTGACTCAGTTAAGTTTGATTTATTTGAACACTTGGCAGCGTATTTTCCTGATGCTTTCTCTGCTAGCTACTGTTTTGTGACTCGATTAAATTTATTTTAAGCAAATGAGGTGTCATGCAGTCGGCAATATTGCCGCTATTTACGGTTTTGGCGGACTGACAACAGTATTAATTTCACGACGGCTTGTTTATGCTAGAGCCATCTTATGTGACTGGTAGCTATCTATGTTTAAAAAATTCTCTGTTTATAGCGCAATTTGTTGTTTGTTTTGGGTGATACCCAGTTTGGCAGACCAGCTTCAGCCGGAAAAAGTCGCCACCCTTGTTCTCGAAAATGGCGCACGAGTGCAACTCAACGACGATTTCACTTGGGAGTATGTGTTTGTAAAGTCTGCTAATGAGGTGAGTGGCCAAGCGACAAAGAGTGCTGCTTTAGCGACTGTAGAAGCTGTCGAAAAGCCAGCCGCTGGGTCGGCTACGGAGCTTTCTGCTCCCTCGGTAAGTTTGAGTTCGGCGGCCATCGCTCAGGCCGATCTATTGAAGTCTACGGCTAAAAATGGGGTGAAGGTGAGTTTGCTGAGTAGCCAGTGGGATGCTCAGGATCGCCTGGGTTTAAACTTTGAATTGGTAAATACCGGCAGTAAAAATTATGTGCAGGTTGCACTAGCAGTGAGCCTATTTGCAGATTCGGGTGATTTGCTGAGTAAGCAAGAGCTAAAGGTTTGGCAAGCCATCTTTAGACTGCCCGAGAGTTATTTGCGTAAGGGACAAACTCGCAACAGTGACACCATCTGGTTGGAAGGTGTTGATAAAGCGCAGTGGCAAAAACAATTGCTGACGCTGAAAATAACCGAGATGGACTCTCGCTGATTTGATGATTTACAACTCATGCTATGAGATTTGCTTGTTACTGGCCTAGCAGGTCATATCAATCCTTTATCGTGAATTACTTGCGCTGATGCTTTTGAAAACGCCAGAGCTTGTTACTTTTTTGAGTTCAGCCTATGTCCATGTCGACTCCTGATCGGCGAGCCTCGCCTGAATAAACAAGCTGTGCGAGGCTTCACTTGTGCTAAATCATCTGCTGATGGGCTGCGATGAGCTTCAGTATTTCGGTTTGCCTTTAGCGTCCCAATAAACTTCATGTTTCGGTCATATAACTGACACTTTTCCAGCCTAGTCTTGAATTCGAAATTGCACGCGAGTGCAAAGCATCGATCACTAGAATTAATCAAGACAAGGAGAATCCAATGTTCCAACGGACACTAATGGCCAGCACCCTGATGCTCGCTTCGCTGGCTGTAAATGCTGATGAGCTGGTGATTGCAGCTCGTGATAGTAGTTATGGAGACGCCATGCAGTATGTGGTGGACCAGTATGAGAAAGCCCACCCAGACACCAATATTACTCTGGTCAAGCGTCCCAGTAAGGGCTTGTACGAAAGTGTGGTGCTGTCGATGCGTGAAAAAACCGGTCACTATGATGTGATTCTAATGGATGACACCTGGGCGCCGGAGTTTTTTGCAAACCAGTGGCTAAGCCCGCTATCCGATGCCGTCGCCGATCCGGATTTTGTTCAGGCACCGTTCAATATTGGCCGTTATCCAGATGCCAAGGGCTCGGTCTATGCCTTACCCATGGTGGGGAATGTTGCCATGTTTGCCTGGAACCGTGCGTTGTTTGAGAAAAATCATTTGAGTCAGCCCCAATCTTGGTCAGAGGTATTGGCGGCGGCGAAGACGATTAGTCAAAGCGCAGACGTGAAGGGCTTGGTTTTCCGAGGTGTGAAAGGCAACCCGATTGTGACCGGTTTTTTACCGATCCTTTGGGGCTATGGTGCCAATGTGGTCGATTCATCAGGCAAGGCAAGCTTAGACTCGCCGCAAGCCAAACAGGCCTTAGAAACCTTCCTTGCCATGAAGCAATACGCGCCGCGTGGTGTTGAAGTGTATAACGCCGATGAAGTTCGTGATGCTTTACAAAAAGGCAGCGTCTCCATGGCTATTGAAGTGTGGCCTGCCTGGGTGCCAAATCTGGACAATGCAAGCGTGTCGAATGTGGTGGGCGAGATGGAAATTATGGCGCCCCCTGCAGAGGTAGGTCAGCCTTCCCCGATGTTGGGGATTTGGCAATTGGCGATTCCTGCTGATGCCAAGCATAAATCACAAGCCGAAGCCTTCCTGAGGTTTGCCACCAGCGCTGATATTCAGAAAGATTTGGCGCTTCACTACGGTATACCGCCTACCCGTACCAGCACGTATTTCGATAAAGATGTGGTTGCTAAATATCGTTGGTACCCACAACAAGCCGCAGCATTGAAAACCGGTAAAGCACGTCCACGCATTCAAAACTGGGCAGAAGTAGAGAGTGTACTCGGTGATTTCTTGCAAATGGCGATGATGGGGCAAATGTCGGCCGAACAAGCCTTAAAGCAGGCGCAACGTCGCATTGAGCGAATGATTAAAGGTTAATTTTGTTGGATACAGGCCTTGTAAGCTGTGCTGGCAAGGCCTTGTTGGATCGGGTGTATGTTATTTGAAAATCGTAAGCAATTAGCTCTGTTGCTATTGCCAGGCTGTATTATTTTGGGCTTGTTAACCATTTATCCGCTGGCTTCGGTGTTGCTGAACGCCTTTGGTCATGCCGATCCGCACAGCGGCAGCTTCCGCTTTGTGGGTTTGGCAAATTTTGCTGAATTATTTGACGACTTTTTCTTTATTGGGGCGATTAAAAATACCTTTGTTTTTACACTGGTGGCCTCGATTTCTCAGGTGCTATTGGGCTTGTTCTTAGCCTTATTATTTCATCGACAGTTTCCGGGCCGCCGCTTTGCTTTACCAATGATTATCTATCCGATGATGTTATCGACTTTAGTTTGCTCATCCATTTGGCGTTCTTGGTATCACTATGACTATGGTTTACTTAACCATTTGCTGGTGATGGTTGGGCTTGCGCCTCAAGAGTGGTTGTTCAATCCGGATCTTGCCCTGTACTCAATTGCGCTGGTGGATACCTGGCAATGGACGCCGATGGCATTTTTGATCATTTTGGCGGGCCTACAGTCGATCCCCAAGGATATTGGTGAGGCTGCGCGGGTGGATGGTGCGAAAGGTTGGCGTTCGTTGCTTTACATTACCTTACCGCTGATCCAAAAACAGCTGATGCTGGCATTTTTGCTGCGCTCCATCGATACCTTTAAATTGTTCGATAAAGTTTATGTGATGACTGGCGGCGGACCGGGCAATGCCACCGAAACCCTGTCGATGTTTGTTTATAAGTATGGTTTTCGTTTCTTTGATTTAGGGATGGCCAGTGCCTCGGCGCTGGTGATGTTGAGCATCTCCTTAGTGATGACTTTGCTTTATGCCCGAAAAGTCATGCAAGGAGGAAAGTGATGAATACAAAGTTTCATGGCGTGCTGGTTTGGTTCATCGTATTGCTGTTTATCATGCCGGTTTTGTGGATGTTTGGCACGGCGTTGAAGCCACCGGGTGAAATCCTGCGCGCCAGTGCCAGCATTTTGCCAAGGCAGCCGAGTTTTAGCGCTTTCGCGGCGCTTTGGCAGGGGGATTTACCGCGTTTGGTGGCCAATACTTTATTGATTTCGGTGTCGGCCACGGTGATATCGCTGGTGGTGGCTTTTACGGCCGCATATGCACTGGTGCGTTATCGTTTTCCTGCCAGCTTGGATAAGTTGTTCTTGTTTGCGGTTTTGGTGATCAAGATGATGCCGCCGATTGTGGTGGCGATCCCGCTGTATTCTTTGATGAACCAGATTGGTCTGCTAAATAGCAAATTGGGCTTGGTATTGGCTTATCAGGTATATACCTTGCCATTTTGTATTTGGATGTTGCTTGGCTTTGTGCGCGATATTCCCATAGAAATTGAAGAGGCAGGCGCGATGGACGGTGCCCGTTTGCTCAAACGCCTTGCTTATATTGTGTTTCCGCTGTGTGCGCCGGGTTTGGTGGCAACCTCGATATTTGCCATGATTTTAGGTTGGAATGAATTCTTGTTTTCCTTGTTGTTCATTCATACCCCAGACAAGTTCACGCTCCCTTTGTTTATTGCCAATTTTATGACCGAGGACGGCACCGCATGGGGGCCGCTGATGGCTGTGGGAATTGTTTCTTCGTTACCGATGCTGGCCTTAGCCAGCTATATGCAGCGTTATTTATTGCGTGGCTTTTCAATGGGCTTGAAATAGGAGGCACAACATGAAAAAACTAGAGTTACATCAAGTGAACAAAGCCTATGGCGATAACACGGTGCTGCCCAATATCAATCTTACGGTAGATGAGGGCGAGTTTGTGGTATTTGTAGGGCCTTCGGGTTGCGGTAAGTCGACTTTACTAAGGATGATCGCTGGTTTGGAGTCAATCACTGACGGGCAAATTAGCCTCAACGGACGAAGTCTGAATGGGGTGCATCCCGCCGATCGCAAAGTCGCCATGGTATTTCAGTCTTACGCTTTGTACCCGCACCTGTCGGTAGCAAAAAACATGGCTTTTCCGCTGAAGATGGCCGGAATGGATAAGGCCAGTATCGCCCAGCGGGTGAGTGACACTGCCGACAAATTGCAGCTGACGCCATTGCTCGATCGCTTACCGGGAGAACTCTCTGGTGGGCAGCGTCAGCGAGTCGCCATTGGCCGAGCCATCGTTCGCGATCCGCAGTTGTTTCTATTTGATGAACCGCTATCCAATTTAGATGCGAAATTGCGGAGTGAAATGCGGATCCATCTTAAACAGCTCCATCAAAGCTTACAGTCAACCATGATTTATGTCACTCATGATCAGGTGGAAGCGATGACGCTGGCGGATAAAATTGTGGTGCTTAATCAGGGGAGAATAGAGCAAGTCGGCTCACCGGAGACTTTATATCATCAGCCCGCAAATAAGTTTGTTGCGACTTTTATTGGGTCGCCGATGATGAACTTTATCCAGCGAGACGATTTTCAGAGGATTAGTCCTCACACCGCGCTGCCTGCTTCGGTGACAAGCCTGGGGCTCCGACCCAATCAGGTGTTGATAGATGCGCTTGCCCCAGACTGTGAAATGCAGATCGAGCTGATCGAGCCGCTGGGGCATTCACGCTTATACCATGGCCAATTGAACGGTCAGCCATTTTTGGTGGAAAGTGATTGTTATTATCGCTTAGCTGACTATTTACCACTTAACTTTGCGAATTCGGTGTTGCATTGCTTCGCTAGTGATGGGCAACGAATTGCAGGCTTGAATGACGCTCAAGCGGTTGGAGCCTTCGATGCCGCATAGTTTTCAACTGGAAGTATTGGGTATCGGCAATGCCTACGACGGTGAGCGAACCAGTGCTAGCCTATTGCTTGAAGAAAATGATTTTCGACTGTTGCTTGACTGCGGGCCAACGGTACCGGCAGCGATTTTTCATCGAAACATGGATCCTGATGCCATTGATGCGATTTATATTACCCATACTCATCCGGATCACTGTTTAGGCTTGAGCTGCTTATTAAATTGGATGGATGCTAAAAAACGCAAGCGGCCATTGCTGTTGATTGCCCAAGCGGAACAATGGCCAGTGCTGGAGCCATTGTTGGCATTCTCCCATTGGCCAGAACCTACGCTCGGATTTGTGATTGAGCGGCAAAATAGCGAATCGCTGTTGGCGATTGGTCCATGGCAAATTGAAACGTCTGTGACCCGTCACGCGGTTGCAAACCTGAGCTTGCAGCTGCGAACTTCGTGGGGGCATCGTTTGTTTTATTCGGGCGATGGTAGCTTGTCTCACAAGGGGCAGCAGTTGGCTGCGCAGAGTAATTGGGTTTTCCTTGAGTGCGAAACACTCAGTCCTCACCCCAGTCATGGGTGTTGGCTGGATATTCAAAAGCTTACTCATAAGCCGGGTAGCCAATGGCGTTTGTATCATATCGACCCCCAATATCGACCTCAGTTGTCGGCCTTGGTGCGTCATATTGCGCACCTAGACCTTGCCGAAGAGGGACAACAGTTGGTGAGCGAAAAATCTGGAGTTATAGATGTTGCCTGAACAATTCGACCATCAATTAAAGGTCGCTTTATCCATCGCCGAACAGGCGGGAGCGATTGCGCTGCAATGGTTTGCCCAACGTGATGCACTAATTATTAGCAGTAAGGGACATCATGATTGGGTTTCACAAGCCGACCAATTGGTGGAACAGCATATTCGAGAAGCCTTGCAGACTGCCTTTCCCGAGCAGCATATACTCGGTGAAGAGAGTGGTGGCGAGTTTTGCTTGCCTTGCTGGGTGGTCGATCCGATTGATGGCACCACTAATTTTTTATATGGTCAGGCTGATTTTGTGGTGAGTATTGCCTTGGTTGATCAGCAAGGGCCGGTGCTTGGGATTATTTATGCGCCGGTGCATCAGCGGATGTTTTATGCTGTGCGAGGGCAGGGGGCTTTTGAGCGTAAAGCGAGCCAGCTGCTGCCTTTGCAGAGTCGGGCGGCAGCTCAGCAGCAGTTGGTGATTGGTTTAAATCTTAATTACCAGGCAGGGATCCCGGAGCGTTATCTGCGACATAGCCAACAAGTGATCGCGCAGGGGCATCAGGTGCGAGTCAGCGGCTCAGCAGCGTGGACGCTCACTCAAGTCGCTTGTGGTGAGTTAGATGCTTGTTATATGGGACAGGTGAACATTTGGGATGTGATGGCAGCTCAGTTTATTTGTGAGTTAGCAGGGCTTGAAATCGCGCCCTATTTAAGCAAGCAGATGACTGGCCCTGTGTGGGCTTGGCCCAAAGGCTCACCCCTCGCGACTTGGCTAAACCATGAAGACATCATTCATCCGGACTGAGAGCTGCCTGAATATGAATAAAAAAGTAACCGCTGCGGATGTTGCAGCACATGTTGGCGTATCTCGCTCTGCTGTTTCTCGTGCCTTCACGGCGGGGGCCAGTGTTCATCCGAAAAAGCGGGCGAAGATTTTAGCAGCCGCTAAAGAACTTAGTTATCAGCCTAATTTTTTTGCGCGCACCCTCAGTACCCCTGTATCGCGTCAGCGCTCGAACTTGGTGGCGATCCTGATTAGTGATTTTTCGAACCCTTATCAGTCGTATTTGTTTGAACAACTATCAACCGCATTACAGCAAAGTGGTAAGCAACCGATGTTGTTAAATGTGAAGCAGGCTGAAGATATGGATGCGGCGATTCTTCGCCTATCGGGTTATCAGGTTGATGGTGTGATCGCGGTGATGGGCTCGTTACCTGCGACTAGTTTTAACCAGTGTCTTAAGCTGTCACTGCCCTTGGTGACTTTAGGTCGTGCTGACGAGCGGGGCTTGATCCCTTCGGTTCAGACCGACAATTTAACCGCGGGTCGCTTAGCGGCCCAGCATTTTGTGTCGCAGGGTTTAACCGAGCTTGGTTTTGTCGCGGGGCGTGCCGATGGGCAAGCATCGCTCGAGCGTTATCAAGGTTTTAAAGAAGCCTTAACGGAACATGGCATCCCAGCACCGTTATTGCTCGAAGCTGGACGTTATGCTTATGCCGCCGGTTATGCCTTAGCGGCGCGCGAGCTTACATCGTTACGGCAATTAGCGGGCGTTTTTTGTGCCTCAGATGCTTTAGCGATGGGTTTAATGGATTGTTGTCGAGAGCATGCTGACTTGACCATACCTAAACAACTTAAAGTGATCGGCTGTGATGATGTTCCACAAGCCGCATGGCAAGGGTATCAACTGAGTACGGTTGCTCAGCCAGTGGAGCAAATGGTGGCGCAAGTGTTACTGTTATTGCAACGAATGTGGGATGGTGATCAGAAGATTTGCAGTATGAATCGATTGGCGCCGAGTTTAATCATCCGCCAAACTTAAGTTTTATCGCGTTGAGCAAGCACCTACGATGGCTTAAATCTGATAGGTAGAATCAAGGTTGATATCAAGCATGAAGCTATCAGGTTCTCGATTTTTCCTGATAACTTCATGGCTTAGTGCGTTGATGAATTGCGTTTATGCGCTGGGAGGCGTGTAGCCTTCGATATCTACTTCGCCATCTTCAAAGAGGTATTTCACCATTTCAGCTTGTAATAACTCTCGATCATCCAGATTCATTAAATTTAACTTTTTCTCGTTGATCAGCATGGTTTGCTTTTTCTGCCACTGGGTCCAGGCTTCTTTGCTGATGTTGTCGAAGACTCGTTTGCCAACTTCACCGGGGATCAATTGAAAATCTAAACCTTCGGCTTGTTTTTTTAAACGTTGGCAAAATACAGTTCTGGCCATAATTATCCCTTATTGTTTGCTACATGGCGGCTTACGCGGCCCTGAGGCGTTTTTGTGATCGCGTTTGCGCCAAGCTTTGGTGGCTTGCTGCATGTTATACCAAAGTTGCCGTCTGGCTGCCATGACTAGTGTGCAGGTGCTGGCGCAAAACCGCTATTGATGATTGAACGATAGTGGCATTTACTTTGAGTCGTTTGCATCGTTTTGACAGAAATGACTCAGCTATAGAAAAACCTATACTTTTTAGGGGGGAGTCTCATAATGGCTTTATGATTGAAACGCGGAGATATTTCATCTAGATGGCGATTAAAACGGGCAGCTTAGGTCAGGCTTTGAGTCATAAATCGACCAGCCTGAGTAATGAAATCCTTGCCGCTATTCTTAATAGTGCCGAAGATTTAATTACCGGGCAAGGTTGGCTCGATAAGGTCAATGTTCTCTTGGAAGAGTTGGGAAAGGTGACTTCTGTGAGTCGGGTATGGATCTTTCAAACGCTTGACTTACAAGATGATTACATTCTGCAAGATTATGTTTTTGAATGGGCTGCTGCCGAAAAGTATGTGCAAATTAAGCAGTCTCGGTTTAATTATTTTAAATCGATGTTAAAAGAGCCGGAGTATTCAGAGCTAGTTGAAAGCCGCAAACGGGGTGAGTATCAACAGGTGCTTCCTAAATTACTGCCTGAGTCTTGGTTGAAAAGTCACCTCGAAAGTCAGCAAGTCTTATCGATGTTAACCATTCCGATCATTGTTGAAAATCGCTGGTGGGGAACCTTGGGTTTAGATGATTGTGAGCGCGAATACGACTGGTCTCTTAACGAAATCACCTTGCTTAAAACCGCCAGTTATTTTATCTCTAGTGCGGTGGTTCGGGATAATTTTAGAGCCAAGAAACATCAGCTGGATATCTTAAAACAGAATATGGCTTGTAGTAGCTGGGAGTTTGATCGTCGGCGTGGCTATTTATGGTGTAGCTCTGAGGTCTTAAGTAGCAGCTCCGAGGTTGTGCGTAATCAACATTTTACCCCGCGGGAATGGATGAAGCGGATCCACCCCGCTTACCGTAAGCAGTTTCTGAAAGATGCACGCGAGTATTTTAGATCACAAGGGCGTACCTTACGTTGTGATCTAAAGATTATGAAGAATGATGGCAGCTACTGTTGGATAGACATCTCCGCCAATTTATCGACCGATAGCACTCTACATGATAGTTCTATCGCTGGTATTTGTTGGGATATTTCCGAGCGAAAACAGCAAGAACAACAATTACTTTTACAAGCGACGACCGATCCGCTCACCGGGCTGATGAATCGTCGTAAAATGGAGTCGCAGTTGCAGATCTTGATGTACGATAATGCGCAGCGGCAACAAAATTTTTCCTTGGCGGTACTTGATATCGACCACTTTAAGCTAGTGAATGACCGCCATGGGCACAGCGTTGGTGATCAGGTCTTACAACACTTTGCGAAAGTCTGTCATCAATCGCTGCGTAAGCAAGATTATTTTGCGCGGGTCGGTGGAGAAGAGTTTGTCGTGTTACTTCCCAATACTGGTCAGGATGATGCCGATTCTATCTGTCAGCGGATCTGTGAAACGATCCGCAGCACGCCCTTTGCAAACGAGCAGGGAGCGATTCAATACTCGGTGTCTATTGGCTTCACCACCCTCAGCGATGCCAGCCTAAACGCTCAGCAGATGATTGATGCGGCAGACCGCGCGCTTTATCAGGCGAAACAAACCGGACGAGCAAAAGTGGTGAGCAGTCAAGCACTAGAGCTTTAAACGGCTGGACTTGCTTTGGGTGCTCCGTCGATGGAATAAGCAGCGCATGGATTGACGGTGCTTGGGCCATCTTAAGTTGAGAGCCAAACTAATCCAGCATAGGGTTTTGATTTGATGGCTTCAAGACGACTGGATAAATTGCCCACATGAATTTCTAATTTGTGCCCATCAGGGTCAAGGATGTAGCGTGATTGGCCTTCACTCTTGTTTACTTTCCATTGTGTTACCGCATGGCATGCTAAGCGTTTACAAAAAGGCTCAAAGTCTGATGAAGAGATATCAAAGGCAAGATGTGTGTAATCATCTTTCGGGCATGGCTTATCCGATGAAAGACAAAACCATAGGTCTCCAAGGGAAAGGTAAGCGCCATCATTCCATTTTACATGTCCTTTGAAGCCGAGCACTTCAATATAGAACTTTAGTGATTGTTCTAAATCGCTCACCGCGAGCGTGATATGGTTCAGGCCTAAAAGCATCTGTTACTCCCACAACATAAGCGTCTTCAGTTCGCGCAAGGTATCGCACTGTAGTGCTCAAGTAAAACTGGCCACGGTTTTATAGTTTTTCCAGTACAACTTTTCCGCCTGATCCGGTGGCAACATCTTGTTGTGCTGATGTGGCCTGACTAGGCTGAAATATCCTACGATATAATCCTTTATTGCGTGCTTGGCTTCTAAAAATGCTCGGTAGCCTAGCTCTGGTATCGATTCTGTTTTCAAACTTCTAAATAAATACTCCATCAGTGCAGTATCCTAACCATTTCCGCGGCGACTCATGCTCGGTTTGATTTGGCATCGGTATTTGTAGTTAGGCAAAGCATAGGCTGATAAATGCTCGTATGGAGGCTGGTAATGTATCAATTGGTCTTCTAAGACCGAGAGCTTGCGAAGTTCGAGATACAGAATGCTTGAAGTTAAAGTTTTGGCAAACATCCATTCCAGAAGAGGAGTCTATTTCTATCCACAAATTAAACTTATGTAAACGGAGAAGAGCCGAAAAACGAATCAATTTTGGCGTTGCCGATGAATCTACTGGCAACACCAAATCTAAGCTCAGCGGTTTGCTTTAATTTGCCGCTTCTATGGTGCCTTTGAAGGTGGTGTTTAAGAAGTCCTTTATCTCTTGAGAGTGATAAATCGAGATAATCTTTTGAAATACTTCCTTGTTTTTGTCTTCATCTCGCGCGGCCACAACCATCACGGCTAAAGGCGCGTCTTTTGGCTCCAAGTAAATACCTTGTTTCTTAGGATCTAGTCCTGCAGACATCACGTAGTTCATGGTAATTACCGCAGCATCTACATCGTCAAGTGTGCGTGGCAGTTGAGCGGCATCGACTTCGACAAATCGAATACTTTTTGGATTGCTGATAATATCTTGCAACGAAGCACTGAAGCCAAGGTTTTCTTTTAGCGAAATCAAGCCTGCATCTTCGAGTAGTAATAGCCCACGGCCGCCATTGGTTGGATCGTTTGGAATCGCAATTCGAGCATGCTCTGGGATTGCGTCAAGCGTTGTGTACTTGTTAGAGTAAACGCCCATACGCATCAAAATGGAACGACCAATAGAGACTAAGTGACTATTGTGACTGTCGTTAAAGTTATCGAGAAACGGCTGATGTTGATAGCTATTAAGGTCGATGCTTCCATCGCTTAGCGCGGCGTTAGGGGTGATATAGTCTGAGAACTCAACTACTTGAATGTTGATCCCTTGTTTTGCTGCTTGTTTGGCGACCGCTTCAACAACTTGTGCATGTGGGCCAACTGTTGCGCCAATTTTGATAAGCGATTCGTCTTTTTGCCCACATCCTGTTACGCCGAATACGAGTGTTAATGCCAACAGCGATGTTGTGATTTTTTTGTAGCTTTTCATGATAATCCCATTTAAATAACAAAAGACATTCAGATGTCTAGACGCCCATAATATCGATTAACGTGATTTGGTCAATAGCTTTTTAAAAGTGAAGTCAAATTGAGCTTATTACGATGTAAAATGCGTTTGTTTGCTAGGGGTTTACGCGACAAAAAGAGAGCTACTGATATAACTAGAAGAGCTAAACGAGCTTAGCTTGAAGGCTAAGAGTAAAGCTCCTTATGTAACAATCTTAATCATATTGATGCTCCTAAACTTATCCATAAGATAAGGTCTTCTTGCAAACTATGGAGCAAAAACGTGTTTCGCTATAACACGCTTCTGGACAAAAGCTTGCTAGAGCATTCACTTATTCAATTGGTAAGGCCTGAACCTGAAAATCAATCCGCAGCCGTCATGGGAATGCAAAGGCGCTAATCGACCGTTGTATTTTAAACACTTTCAGGAAGCGCCCTGTGCGGAGCCGCATGCAGGGTGTTGTATGGGGGGAGGCTAGAGACCCCCGGCTACCCGATTAGGTGAAGTCTGCAAGTTGGTACTTTAACTTTGGTAACATTCTTTTTTGCGGGATACTTTTCACCTCACCAATTCTCACGGCACCTTTATGAAGGTAAAACCCTTCGGCATCAGGATCTGATATGATGCTGAACTCCTAATCTTCAAACGATTACACTCTCGAAGTATCTCTTCAAAAACTAGATTTGCTATCCCTTTTCCTGCAATCTCAGGTCATAACCATAGATGATCTAGTTCATCAGAGTTGGCTCTTTTAATAGCAAAAAAACCAACTGTTTTAGAGTCTAGTAAAACAACCTTCACAAAATTCTCTGCAATATATCCTTCTTCAATCCTAAGGTCTTTCGCCAAATCTCTAACTGCTCTCTTGAATAGCCCCAATAGCCTTTGGACTCAATTGCTATATCGCTTAATAGCTGTGACTGTTCAGGAACAGCATCACTAAACTCAATCATTTTCCTCCATATTATCTAACGCCTCATTACGACCTTTTACGCACAGGAAATATGTCCATGCAAGCAATATTATTTGCAGGGGCGCACGAATTAGTAAATAAACAGGCCCCCATTGATGCCCACCAAGACCAATACTATTTGATGCCGCATAAATATTTGCTGGAAAGAAAATAACAAGAACTACAATAGCAAGCTTTGCTGCAATAGGTTGATATCTTGGGAAAAAAAGAGCAATGGCTATCAATAGCTCAAGAAAACCAGTGATATAGACTAATGCTAGGCGGTAAGGAACCCAAGGCGGTAGCATTTCCACCATTCCTTCCGTTTTAAGAAGGTGGCCAAAGAAGAAGAATGTAAATGCTATTCCCAATCCCCAACTGGCATGCTTGGTAACATTCAAAGGCCTGTCGTTAAACTTTGAATAAACAAAGGCGATGCTCAACGGACAGGACAACAGCAAAAGGGTGATTATTGGAGTTACCATCGTTCCCTCATGAGGTCATAAAGCCTAAATAATGGTCAAATATCAGTTGGTTAAAATAAGCGCCGTAGGAGTAAAAACCAACTGTTATGTGTCCTGATTAATTTGCTTATTATGTGTTCCATGTAAATATGCTTGCGTGAAAATATAAGAGACATACAGATATAGCAATGACACAAGCTGACTGTTGATTTTTACCAAGTTTTATTACTTTAACAGCCTCAAGAATACTTGCAACTAAACAAAGAGCTACCCCTGTGCCAATTAATATATAAGTTGAATTCTTATCTATTAAATAGAATGGGGTTGGCTCAGCGCCCACACCCGAGGTAGCGTTATGAAAGGAGCCAGAAATAAGCTCAGAATACTTGCTATTCATTCTGCTGAATCGGCATTCTCGAAACCTGAGTTGGTTAAGAGAGTTACGAGAACAGTCAGAATTATTAGCACAACACTAGATACTTCATCCGATCGGACTTAGGTGCGGTGGCGCAAAATTAGCAGCCGTCATTGGAATGCAAAGGCGCTAATAGGCCATTGTATTTTAAACATTTTCAGGAAGTGCTCTGTGCGGAGCCGCATGCAAGGGGTTGTGGGGGGGAGGCTAGATACCTCCGGCTACCCGATTAACTGGCTAAACTTCAAATGTGAGAAAGTGCATAAGTAAATCAATATCAACTTGCTCAGACTGTGTGTAATTTCCCCCAACTAAACCAAAAATTGCAGACTGCCAAAACTTCAGAGCGGCTTCATTGCCAATTAGCACTCGGATTTGCCATTGACCTGAAAACTGCGCTGTCACCAATTTCAGAGCTTGTTTTCCGACACCTTGTCCCTTGAACTTTCGTAGTACAAAGAACTGCTCAACATCGTAAAATTGCCTGTTAGTTGGGTACTTTCGAACCAGAACAAAACCAGCTAACTCAGTATCAGCGTAAATAAAGTATGGAACATGATCTTCCTGCTTCCAATATACATCCAAGCTGCTTTTATTAAACGTAAAGTGACCATTCTCATTCGGAGACCAGCCCATATGCTCAGACATATCATAAATATAATATGGGAACAGACTCTCAAGAATATGACGAGATTTTGCTCCAATTTTTGCTAGAGATACTTCCATTTTAGTCCTTGCCAGTTAGGCATAATGATTACCCTGGTGAAAGTGTCGACGCTCCTGCGTTTATCGTGGGTTTGTCAAACTAGAGCCACACTGTTAGATACAAGTCATAACAGAACAGGAGATCGATATGTTTAAATCTAACTCGTTTTTCATTGGACTAGACGTTCACAAAGAAACCACAGATGTCGCTTATTGTATTGATAACTCGAGAGATGAGCCTATTTACCATGGCACCATCCCCACCAATATTCGTTCTTTCAACAAACTTATCAAAAAATACAAAGGCTTGGCTACTCATCTTTGTGTAGTTTATGAAGTAGGACCCTGTGGATTTTGGCTTTATCGTCATTTGGTGAACCTATCTAAGAAAAGTATCCCATGAGACTGCGATAAATACGGGAGAATCCGAAAACAGGCGGGAGAATTTGATTTACTATTTGAAACGTCCTTTAACATATTGAAAATGCGATGTTTATGAACTTTTTTGTCGAATATAAACTTTTACCGCATGAATTAAGCAGATAGTGACAATAAGCAAAAGACCTAATGGTACTGAAAAGAACAACCACTTCACCGACCTGTCAAAAATACGAGTCATGAAGTTAGACTGCTCCTGAATCGTAGCAACCCAGTTTAGAGCTAAAAATGCTAGAACTGTAAAAATGGCACCTACTAATGCTCCGGCCTGCCAAAACATGTTGAATAGCGCCTTGATACCTTCCTTCTCATGTTTATTCACAGCAATCTCCATTGGGGATTTTGACAATTATTTTCATCAGCACTATACATAGTGACAATTAAGTAAATATACAACGTAGGTGTGTATGGACAACAACGTAATGGTCGTTATCTACAAATGTGCCAGTTTATTAAGTGGTACAGGGCTTTGTTGGATGGGCTATAGCCTGTTTCTCAAAGGAATAACTAAGAGCGCTGGCGACTTTGATGGAGAGTATAAAGACGCAAAGGTAACACTAAGGAATGGAGCCCCCGGCCTTTATTTTGCTATTTTAGGAACCGTAGTCTTAGGATTAACTTTATATAGAGGTGTGAAATTAGAGTCATTGTTGATCACTGAAAATAAGCAGCTTGAACAACTTCAACAAAAACTAACTAACAATGATGAAGCAACCTTAGCCACAGCAACAAAGCTAAACCAGTTAGCCCAAAACTATAAAGGTATATCGACACAGGTGATAACTATGTCAACCACCTTATCAGCAACCAAACTCCCTGAAACGTTTAACCTACCAAAATTGGAGCCTAGGAATTTTTCTGATATTAAGCCTGTACCCAAAGATCTACTAGACCGACTAAACTCGTCTGAATCAATCCCCAAATAGCCCTAGCTGCATTTTGTCTTTGATGCGCTTTTGCATTTGTTTGGTTACGGAGTAGATCCATTGTTCGGATACACCGTATTTTTTGGCTAAAAATTTGTGATTCTTGCCATTAAACTCGCGGAAGATGGAATGGTGAAGAATAAACTAGACACCCATTCTAAAAACAAAAACCTTTCACTCTCTCGATAGCCAAGATTACGCTTTTAACTCCCATCATCTTCGCCGAGTAGCGCAAATGAACAAGGGAGCAAAGTTGAAGTCTGTTTGAGCGTAGTGTTTACTTCAACGCCCTTGTGAGTGAGCAACGGAGGATCTAAGAAGATGCAGGGTGGCCTTTCTTTTGTATACTAAGCTTTAGCCAAGCAAGCTTAGTATATCGCCGTCAGGGCGAAACCCTCACTAACAGATCTATCCAAAACTAAATGATAAAAACGAGACTAACAGCTCCCCAAAAAAATAAGTTAACTCACTTTGGGGCAGAAATTTTTCAGCCCGATCAGGCTGAAATAAAGATGGACATTTCCGAGTTACAAACTAAAACACAATCTGACTGTTCGGTTCACCTCTGATATTGCAAACCATGCGCTAAACAGACATGAATGTGGACCAATTCACTTATACACTGATTGACAAACAAAGCGGCAAGTGCCAACCTGTATTTATGAATATGACGCCTAACTTCCAACGAATTATTATCATCATTTCTTAAGAAATGGTGGGATAGTTAGTGCAACTAAATTTTAAGACCCGCCTAAGAGGCGGGTTTTTTGTACTTACCTCTTAGGATCTTAAGTTAAGAGGTAAATATGAGTTCTAAACAAAAACAGGCATCTCCATCAACAAGTTTTTCTTTTGTGGATGCTGAGCATGACATGCTGCAATTCTGGGAAACGCACAGCGTATTCCAGGCATCTCTGGAGCAGTCAAAAGATAAACCTAAGTTCGTATTTTACGATGGTCCTCCCTTTGCTACAGGGTTACCCCACCACGGCCATTTAGTTGCTTCCACTATCAAAGACATAATCCCTCGCTATCAAACCATGCTTGGACATTACGTTGAAAGGCGATTTGGCTGGGATTGTCATGGTCTTCCTATCGAGCATGAGATAGACAAATCATTGGGGATGTCTGCTAAGGAAGCGGTAGAGAAGTTTGGTATCGCTAAATATAACGACGAATGCCGTGGTATCGTTCAACGGTATACACAGGAGTGGGAGAAAACAATAACCCGCCTAGGCCGTTGGGTAGATTTCGATAATGACTATCGAACTCTGGAACCCTGGTATATGGAATCCGTATGGTGGGTGTTTAAGCAGCTGTGGGATAGAGGTTTGGTTTATCAGGGGGAAAAGGTTGTCGCCTACTCAACAGAACTCGAAACCGTGTTATCAAACTTTGAGGCAACATCGAACTACAAAGATGTGCAAGACCCCGCAATTTCGGTACTGTTTAAACTAGAAGACGAAGATGGTTATCTCGC
This sequence comes from Agarivorans sp. QJM3NY_29, assembly GCF_050870835.2. NCBI lineage: Bacteria > Pseudomonadati > Pseudomonadota > Gammaproteobacteria > Alteromonadales > Alteromonadaceae > Agarivorans > Agarivorans sp. QJM3NY_29. The sequence goes on from NZ_CP194036.2 coordinate 1,012,762, forward strand.
AGCATGGACGACAACACCTTGGACCTTACCTTCAAATCTTGCTCTCTGCGTAAATCCTGACTTTGATTACGTTAAGGTGTTCGACCAGTCTGTAGGTAAAAAGTTTTGGATTGCTAAAGAGTTATTAGAGAGTTTTACTAAAGGACATTCAGTCGAAGTGCTCGCTACCACTAAGGGGTCAGATCTTGCAGGTAAATCCTATACGCCTATCTTTCCTTACTTTGTACAGAACAAAGCCAAAGGTGCGTTTAAAGTCCTCGCGGATACTTTTGTATCGCAGGAAAGTGGTACTGGTATTGTCCATATCGCCCCCGCTTTTGGTGAGGAAGATCAACGAGTCTGCCGTGAAAACGGTGTCGAGGCTAGTGTGTGTCCGCTGGATAGCCGAGGTCGCTTTACTGGGGAAGTGAGTGATTTTGCCAACGTTTATGTGAAAGATGCTGATAAATCGATAATTCAGGCCATTAAGGAACGAGGGCTGTTGTATCGGCATGACACGTTAATGCACCGTTATCCCTTTTGCCCTCGCTCTGATACACCAATCATCTATCGAACGGTGCCTTCATGGTATATCGGTGTAACCCAACTGAGAGGCAAACTTGTTAAAAACAACCACCAGATCAAATGGGTGCCAGAACATATCCAGCAGGGTCGAATGGGCAAATGGCTGGAAAATGCGATTGATTGGGCGGTTTCAAGAAATCGATATTGGGGGACGCCACTGCCTATCTGGATAAATGATGTTACAGAAAAACCATACTGTGTTGGATCTATCGAAGAGCTGACGTCTTTAACCGGGGCTCAAATTGAAGACTTGCATAGGGATCATATCGACCATTTAACTTTTACTTTAGCCGGAGAGGATGGTGTATATCGTAGGATACCGGAAGTCTTTGATTGTTGGTTTGAGTCAGGCTCAATGCCCTATGCGCAGGTTCATTATCCATTCGAGAACAAGCAAGAGTTTGAAGCAAGTTTTCCTGCATCGTTTATCGCTGAAGGGGTAGATCAGACTCGAGGATGGTTCTATACCTTACAAGTGTTAAGCGAGTGTCTGTTCGGTAAACCCGCTTTCACCAATGTCATTGTTAACGGCATTGTGATGGCGGAAGACGGTAAGAAAATGTCTAAACGGCTAAAAAACTACACAGCTCCCGATATCCTAATGGAACAGTACGGTGCCGATGCGTTGCGATTGTACCTGATCAATTCTGGTCTGGTAAAAGCCGAGGAACAGAAATTTTCTGATAAAGGCGTTCAGGAAATGGTGAGACAGGTACTGCTCCCTTGGTATAACGGATTTAAGTTCTTTAAAACCTATGCTGATATCGACGGATGGAAAGTCGAAGGCTCCGCGCCGAGAAACAACGTACTTGATCAGTGGATTGTTTCTCGTTTGGAAAGTTTGAAAGAAAAAGTGAACGCTGAAATGCAGGCGTACCATTTGTATGAAGTGGTACCACCTTTGTTTGAGTTTTTGGAAGATTTAACCAACTGGTATATTCGTCTGAACCGTTCGCGTTACTGGCAACCTGAAATGAATAAGGACAAGGAGAGCGCTTACGCCACCCTTTATCATTGTCTAGACACGTTTACGACGTTAATGGCACCGTTTGCCCCTTTCTTGTCGGAGTTCATTTATCAACAGCTTAAAGAGTATGACGAGAATGCGCAGCGACCATTGTCGGTACATTTGCGTCGTTATCCTCAAACAATCGAGGAGCTCAGGGTGCCCGATCTCGAGACAAGTGTTCAGAGTTTTCAACATTTGATCATCATGGGCCGACAAATGAGAAATGATATTAAAGTAAAGCTAAAAACACCTTTGAGCCAGGCAACGGTGCTGCACCGAGATAAAACAGTGCTGGATGACATTCGACGTTTGTCTGATTACATAAAAGCGGAGCTTAACTTTAAGTCCTTAAGTTTTAGTACGGAGGAAGGAAAATTTATCGACCTTTACGCGAAGGCAAACTTTCCAGCACTGGGAAAACGTCTGGGTAAGCAAATGAAACACTATGCCAATCTGATTGCTAACCTTGTACCGACTGATATTGTTCAACTTCAGCAAGTTGGGTTTCTGGAAATTGATGGACAACGCTTTTCCGAAGAAGAAATTGTCATCTACAGAAAGGCGAAGGAGGGGGTAAACGCGGTTTCTAACCGTTATATCTCTATGGAGTTTGAACCTAACCTCACAGAAGAGTTGGTTGCAGAAGGGATGATTCGAGAAGTTGTGAGCCGTATTCAGAAACTGAGAAAGTCCTCCGGTTTTGGTGTGACGGATAAGATTTCGGTGTCTATGAACACATCAGATCACGTAAGAAATTGGATAGAAAAGTACTTAAGATATTTGCAGACAGAGACTTTAGCTACACATGTGGATTTTCAGTTACCTACAAATACAGGTGAACAGTACGTTTTAGAGATGGGAGCAGTCAGTATTTCAGTCGCAAAAATCAAAGTTGACTAGCGTCTACAACCGGAAAAGTGCGGCGTTTGCAATAACGCCGCCTTTCAATGAATCGATAGATAATTTCGAGGTAGAATTACGGAAAGGTTCTGTATAAGTTCCCAAAGTACAGATTAGATTAATTTGGTCTACTGCTGTACTGGCTAGGTGGTCAGTTCGTTGGGGCTAAGAAGGTTTGGGGCAGAAGTTCGTTAGATCAATATATCTGTTCCGTGCGATGACTGCCTGACTAATCTATCTAATTGGAATCACCAGACGAATCACGCAGGGGCCCTTCAATTTGGAATACCGAAACGCCAAATGGTCGAGCTATAAATCGCACCGTTAGACCCTGTAAATAATTCTGTGTAACTGCTTTGGGTTACAAGTAATCAGTAAGTCGGTCTTCAAACATAATCATAAAGCGATTGAGAGCCTGTCGCCAGTTTCTTATTGGCATCGACCAGCGTTTCGATGCATCCATAATTGCAAGATAGACAACTTTCCTCGCTGATTCATCCGTGGGGAATAGCTTACGCTTCTTTGTCGCTTTGCGTATCACACTGTTCAAGGACTCTATCGCATTCGTCGTGTAAATGGCTTTACGAATGTCCTGAGGGTAGCTGAACAATGTATTTAAATTATCCCAATGCGCTGTCCAAGAGCGGCTTATCTGTGGGTATTTATCATCCCACTGGTCACCAAATTGTTCGAGGGCCAGAAGCGCTTCTTCCTCGGTATTCGACTGGTAAATACCTTTGAGATCTGCCGTTACAGCCTTGTAGTCTTTCCAAGGGACATACTTCATTGAATTGCGCACCATGTGGACGATACAGAGCTGTATTTGGGTTTTTGGGAATACGGCATTAATAGCATCTGGAAAGCCCTTCAAGCCATCAACACAAGCGATAAGAATGTCGTTGATACCTCGAGTCTGGAGTTCAGTGAGAACGCTGAGCCAGAACTTCGCACCTTCCGTTTCAGATATCCACATCCCTAAAAGTTCTTTCTGACCTTCGATATTTACGCCCAGAGCCAAGTAAATCGCCTTATTGACGAGCTGTTTGTTTTGGCGGATTTTCACCACGATGCAATCAAGGTAGACGATGGGATAGACTGCATCCAGTGGCCGTGATTGCCATTCAACAACCTGCTCTAGAACTGAGTCGGTAACTTTAGATATGAGGCTTGCAGAGACATCAGCATCGTACATTTCTTTGAACGTAGCGACGATTTCACGAGTTGTCATGCCTTTGGCGTAAAGGCTTAATATCTTGTCATCCATCGATTGAAATCGAGTTTGATGCTTACGAACAAGCTTCGGTTCAAACGAGGCATCTCGGTCTCGAGGTACATCCAGTTCAATCTCACCATCGTCGGTGATCAAGGTCTTGGATGAATAACCATTACGACTATTCTTATCGGGCTTTTCAGCGTGTTTCTGATAACCGAGGTGGTCATCAAGCTCAGCATTTAACGCTGTCTCAACAGTCACCTTGGTTAACATTTTACGAAAGTCATCTAGATCTGAAGGGGTCTTGATTGACTTAGCGGCTTCACGAGCAAATGCTTCGAGAGCTTTCTTATCCATGTTGCTTATCCTTAGCCTGTTCAGGCCTAATTATAAGCAATTACACAATTTAATTTACAGGCTCCACCGTTAAGATTTAAAACAAACAATCTGTACGGAGATACATTCTGTTCACCGTTTTTAACGGTAATAATTGTCCCAGCCACGAGTATCAAATGGAATTTGTTTACCTTGCACATCTATATGCAAATAACCTAGCTTTGCGCCAACAACCGTTTTCGAACGAGCAATTGGCATCACAATCGCGTCTATCATCTTTTGAGCATCAGATTTTGAAGCGGGTTTATATACCAAAGCTACTTTATTACCTATCTTCATGCACTTACGGCTATAGGTTATATCTTTATCACCAACTTGACCACAAGCCTGACTTCTAAGTTTGTCTTTCGCTCTGAGAAGGCTTTGCCCCATGTGTGTTGGTGAAATTTTTGACCTATATATTTCGACTACGTCAGTTCTATCCTTCTTGTTTGAAGGCTAGTCAAAAGGTGGTGAAAGGAAACTCCCATTTTCTTTCGTCTTATAAGTTAACTTATTTAATGTTCGCTCTGAATAACCATTCATTGTCAACTAGCTATTAATTGTTGCGAAATGTCTCTAATCACAGGAAAGACCGATAGCAATAACAATAAAGACATAGACATGTTAAACCAGCGTAGAAAGTTATCGTTCTTCAGTTTTTGTTGGAGGAAAGAACCAAACAGTAACCAAACACCTACGCATGGTAATGAAACGAAGAAAAAGGTTGTAGCAATGGTTATGTTTTGGATTGTGTATTGCTCTCCTATGGTTGTGAATGTAGAAATTGCTCCAATAGCAACTACCCATGCCTTGGCATTGACCCACTGAAAGGCCGCTCCTTTCAAAAAAACCAGCGGCCTGGCCTGTTGATCGCCAATATCAACTGAACCAGTTCTGGCTATAAGCCAGGCCAAATAAAGCAAATATGTTGTCCCAATTATCTTTATGATTAAGCTCAGTTGGGGAAACAGTGTAAAAAGACGACCGAACCCCAATCCGACTACTAGGAGCATAACTGTAAAACCGATACAAATGCCTGTCAGTAAAGGCACACTCTTTCGTACGCCAAAGTTTAGTCCCGATGTCATGACCAGAATGTTATTGGGGCCTGGTGTAACTGAAGAAGAGATAGCAAATAACGCTATAGAAATCATGTATTCCAATTTAATTTCCTTTTAATGTTTAGTGTTCGCTTTCATTTTATCAATTACGACAAATTCATAAGCACTTTAATGAACGATGGTTTTTTATATTGAACGAACAAGCGTGAGCTGTCAAAAAAACGTACGTTTGATATAATGAACATAAATTTTACGGCTAATCTGTCCTATGAATAGAAATGACCCACCTATTGCACAAATTGCAGCTACGTTAAATTCAGAAAGAAGACGTTCTGGGCTAAGCATTGCGGAGGTTGCCAGACAGGCAAAAATTGCAAAATCAACGTTGTCTCAATTGGAAAACGGCTTTGGGAATCCAAGTATCGAAACGTTATGGTCTATTTGTAACGTACTTGGTATCCCAGTCTCGCACTTGCTTGAATCACCGAGGCAAAAAACCAAAATCATTCGCTATGGTGAAGGAGCGACGGTCGTCTCAAAGCGTAAAAATTATCAAGCTACTTTGCTTGCAGCATGTCCGCCTAATGTAAGTCGAGATATATACTGGATTGAAGTTGAACCTGGAGAGCCCCATTACTCGGAGCCTCACAATCAGGGCGTAATCGAACACGTTGTTATTACCAAAGGGAAGGCTCAGCTCGGCTTGGTTTCAGAAAGTTACGAACTTAATGAAGGCGATTACATTTCTTACCCTGGAGACTTACCGCATTTGTTTGAAGCCTTACAAGAAGGAACAAGAGCAATGCTGATTTCAGAGCACCGATAAAACGTCTACTTAAGGGGAGTATTAGCCACTAGAGAGACATGCTGTTAAGTAGCATAAAAATTCAATCGTGATTTGTGGTTCTCGGATAGATTGTGCTGACTTTTGCCCATTTTCTCCCACATTAGACACTGCAATAAGAGGCGCCTGATTGCATTTTGGGGTACTAACAGCTATTCGATGATATCTAAATTAGAAGAATCGCTGGCAGGTCTTTGTCCAAGAGTGAGTCAGTGGTATTGGCAAAACCGTGGTATTGTCGTTTGTTATGCATTTTCTACAGACACCCACATAATTTCGGTATCTATACCTAAAAACTCGTACGCCGCCATTGTTTTTTTAACAAAGCTCTCATCTCTTGAAACTAGAACTTTTGCAAATGAACCTATCGAAGCATGTCCTTGGTCACTCATCGCTGCAGTGAAACGTCGCTCTCTATGTGTTTTTGAATCAGGATAATACCCGATGATATTTAAATGGTTATATATCGCGGTGACTTTTTGAAAGTTGAAATATGGCTTCTCTGGATAAATCGGGTTCGTTCTGATAGAGAAGAAATCCTCTAAAGTCCAATTTAAGTCTTTGTACTCATTTTTGTGCTTATAAAGCTCCCATATTTGCTCAAGAACCTTTGGTGGCGATATGTTGTTTAACTCTTTTGGTCCAATGCCCATAGCATATCTGAACGCTTTAACGCCGGACCAGTCTTCTTCATTTTCAACGTTTGAAGACATAATACTTGTAGATTGATCTAAGGTCGATTCCATATGGATTTTAGACAAGGATGAATATGCATCAATTGATTCAGCTACTATCGGATTAGCCTGTCTGATAACATCTGCTTGTTCTTGAAGGTGATCTAACAGACCAGAAAAGGCACCCAACTGTTCATTTTTTAGAACCTCAAAATCGTCCCCTTTACGACCACCGTGAGTTTTGAGTAAGCTTTGCATCATTGACTGAATCAGCTCTTCGTACACAGGCTCTTGACTACAATACTCAGCATAAGCCTCGTAAGGGTCCCTTTTAGAGACCGTAGCCTCATCAGTAACTTCAAATGCGCTGGTCATCCTTTGCTTTATCTGAAAAGCATCAAGCTCTACTAAAACATCAAGAAACTTTTTTGCATAGTCGCCAGAGCGCTTAATTTCTTTTAGAGTCTCATCGGAGTAAACTATTTGATAGTTGTCCTTAATCGAGTATGCAAAGTCGATCATTCCATGTTTTACAAAAATATCGAGAATGTTTTGATCGAGATAGGCAAGTGTTTTTCCTTGATACCTTGGATAGTCTGTCATTTGTCCTCCGAATGCATAACGCCTAAATCAGGTGCGCCTTAGGCGTCACCTGAATTACTTGTGTACGCCGAGCATGGGCATGAACTAATGAGGTGAAAGTCCTCTGTAGGAAGGTCACCGTTTAATAACACTTTGATTATTAAACGCTAACTACTAGCGAATGGCAAGGGCATAACTGCGAGGGAATGTCTGAAGGAAGCCGGACGCCTTTTTATCTAAAGAGAGGGCGAGCTGATGAACAAGAACATTAATAAACTAGACCCCCATTCTAAAAACAAAAAACTTTCACACTCTCGATAGCCAAGATTACGCTTTTAAATCCCATCATCTTCGCCGAGTAGCGCAAATGAACAAGGGGCCAAAGTTGAAGTCTGTTTGAGCGTAGCGAGTTACTTCAACGCCCTTGAGAATGAGCAACGCAGGGTTTAAGAAGATGCAGGGCGAGCTTTCTTTTTGCTTCGTTTTTCTTTGCTCGTCAAAGAAAAATGACGTCGCCGTAGGCGAAAGCTTTTACCCCGTTGCTAACGCAGAACGGGGCTGCTATGAGATAGCTCATTATAAGAAAAGCGATGTCTTGACAATCTGGTGAATTGAGCTAACTCACTTTGAAGCAAAAACCTTTCACTCTCTCGATAGCCAAGATTACGCTTTTAAATCCCATCATCTTCGCCGAGTCGCGCAAATGAACAAGGGAGTAAAGTTGAAGTCTGTTTGAGCGTAGCAAGCTACTTCAACGCCCTTGTGAGTGAGCAACGGAGGATCTAAGAAGGTGCTGGATGGCCTTTCTTTTGTATACTTTTCTTTGGCCAGCAAAGAAAAGTATATCGCCGTCAGGGCGAAACCCTCACTAACAGATCGATCCAAAACTAAATGATAAAAACGAGACTAACAGCTCCCCAAAAAAATAAGTTAACTCATTTTGGGGCAAAAACGATTTAGCACAAAAAAGGTCGGTTAATCGCTGCTGCTTCTCATTCTTCCTGCTGATTGCTGAGTCAGCCATAAGTTTCATGAATCGTTATCACCTTGGGTGAAAGCGGTGAAGAATCAAGCAAAAGCCCCATCATCAACGAGTGCTTAAGGGCTACAAGCATTCACGCAGATTTTCTCTTAAGCTGGGTTGCTGTTATTGCGACTGACCCAATAGGCGTGACTGAATCAATGCATTGCTCAGAGCAATTAAAGGGCGGTTTTTTCCTGTCTATTTTTATGCGGTTTAGGGGATTTGAATTTCGCTTCAGCGTTTAAGTATTGTTTGAGCTAAAAGCGCTTGCCGATACTTAGGCGTAATAAATCGGCGTCGTCTTGGTGGCCTTGATAATCCATCACCCGGCTAAGGCTGAGACCAAAGTAGCCCGAATCAAAAAAATGCCAAGCAGGGAAGTAGTTCACGCCAAAGCTAATTATGCCTTTCAAGTCGTAAGCGCTGCGGTGTTCTATTTTGTCTTGCGCGAGGTAGCCGCCCGCCCCAATTCGCCCTTCGAAATGACTCCCTAGCGGGACTATTTTCCAAAGCTGACTGGTAAAGCCGTGTCGACTGCTGGCCCCGTTGTTACCGCCTTCATCGATATAAGCCAAGGATAAGGCAAGATGATGATTAAAGTGTTTTGCCATATCGATACTGTAACCAATGGTGGTGGTTGGTCCGCCATGGTTAATTTTGGTGTTAACCAGAGATATCGACAAATCGTTGAGCCACGCGGAAGAGGCTGGTCTGCTTTGGTGATTTGCGTTATCTATATCAAAGCCCAAACCAATCAGCAAGGAATTGCTATGTGGGCGATTTGGCACCAAGTAACTATTAAGTTGCAAACGAAGTTGGGCGCTTTGGCTTAAATAGGAAAGTGGATAGATAACGCTAAGGGTGCTCATTGCACCGAGTCGTTTTTCGTTTAGTTCAAGGCCTGAGTGATCAACGGTGGTATTAAAGGACATGTAAGGGCCTGCACCGATCTCGAAGCGGAAGCTATCTGTTGGAACGTAGATGTAGCTGACATGAGTTGAAAAACCATCTCGGTGGTGATTATAGGCGTGGCCTTCGTTGGCATGAACGAGATCGACTCGCCAACTTTGAGCAAAGTGCTGGGCGAAGCGAATATCAAAGGAACGGAAGTGCTGTTTTTTTTGCTCGTCGGTCACGTCATCCTCTAGGTAGGTGATACCACTGCCACCTGCCATTGAAAAGTAGCTCTCTGCGCTGTGGGCGCTTCGTGTTTTTGCGGTGAGGGGCAATGAGCACAGCATGAGCCACAGGCTTATCATGAGTGGCTTGCTGGTTAACAGTTGAACAATGGCGTGGCTAGATAAAATCATGGATCATTTTTGTAAGTGTTTTAATTTAATTAAAACAGCCGCTTGGCTACTATTAGACTGAAATTCAGCTTAGCTTTAATTTGATGGTTTTGTCACTGAAGAAATTAAAGAAATTAAAGATGAGTTACTTTTCACTGTGCTCGGCCGATGTGGGTCGTGACGGTTTGGTGCATCATTCGCGGTGATCTTGTGTCGTGCGGTTTTAGTTCTAGAGGGTCAGTTTACGAGTGGCGCAGACTGACCTACTTTATGCATCTAAGGTTTACTGGGGCTCATTTAGCGCTGATTTCACCACGACTCTTATCGTTCCTCTTCCCGCAGCGTGAGCACCTCATAGTCTACAGGGGTGACTAAGATGGTGTGTTCCGATTGTGCAGAAAGTTTTTTGTCACGGGTGACGACGGTCCAGCCATCTTTTTTGGTTTTAACTTTTGCGGAACCTTGATTGACCATCGGTTCGATGGTGAAAATCATGCCCTCTTTTAGCTCAAGGCCTCGGTTTGGCGTACCGTAATGCAGCACTTGTGGTGCTTCGTGCATTGCTTGCCCTATCCCGTGGCCACAGTATTCTTTCACGATACTATAGCCACGGCGTTCCGCATATTGTTGAATCGCATGGCCAATATCGCCAAGTTTAGCGCCTGGCTTCACTTGTTTAATTCCAGCCCACATTGCCTCATAGGTGGCTTGGGCCAGCTTTTTAGCTGCCGGTGACGCTTCTGGCATGAGATACATCTTGCTTGAGTCTGCAATAAAACCATTTTTCTCTAAGGTAATATCTAAGTTAATGATGTCGGTCCTTTTTAATCGCTGACTAGGCGTTGGAACCCCATGACATACCACTTCATTGATTGAAGAGTTTAAAACATATTGATAACCATATTGGCCTTTGCTCGCTGGCCGAGCATTAAGATCATTGACAATAAAATGTTCTACTTTGTCATTTATTTCTAGGGTAGAGAGGCCGGGTTTAAGGTAGCGGTCTAACATCTGAAAGACCTGTGTCAGTAGGTGCCCGGCATGGCGCATTAATTCAATTTCACTTGCCGATTTAATCTTTACGCCATTATTCATCGGTATGCGCTTCTTGTATGGCGACTTTGGCGACAGAGACCTCTGCTGATTTGAGTAGTTCTGAGACGATTTGATTGAATGAGCGTTGCGGATGAAGCTCGGCTAGCATCCCAATGCGGATCCAGAATTCAGCTTGTGAATTGATCGAGCGTGACATGACAGAACTGGCTTTTCGGATTTCTTGATGGAGTTCTTCGGAAATTTTAACAATACCCATTTTATATGATTCGCTTGCGAAACGTATACGAATCATATATCTATTTCGTCATGAGTCAAGATCATTGGGGGTGAGTCATTGGTGGCGGCTTGCTAAATATTGTTCTCTATTAAAGGGTAAGCCGCTGAATCACAGGCCGACCACTAAGCATTGAAGTTAGCTTGAATGAAGCGCCCAAAATACCAGCACTTAGTGAAATGTACTGGCATTTTGAGGCTTGATGCTTTGACTCTATTTACATATTTTTTAAGATGAATTTTTTGATTGGGGTGGGTAAGCCGCGCGCTTCGAGTTCACTTAATGAGACCCAATGTTGTTCCAGATGTGGTTCATTTATTTGATCAACGGACCAAACCTGCGCCTCTAATTTATAGTGAGTAAAGGTGTGTTTAAAGTTTCCTTTTAATTCAGCGCCGATCAACACTGGGTCTAGATGGACCTGCGGTAGGCACCACAGCGCCCCCCAAATCCCCCCTTCACCACGCCGCTCTAGCAAAATCTTTCCCTGCTCTTCTACCCATAAAAAATGACCGGGTTTGGTGGGGATCACCTTTTTCGGTTTTGCGGTGGGTAGCTGGTCGACTCGTTGGCTTAGAAATGCTGCGCAGCAATCGATAAAGGCACAGTCTTCACAAAGTGGTTTCTTGGGTTTACAGTGGGTTGCCCCCATGTCCAGCAGGCCTTGAGCAAAGGCGCGATTGTGTTGTTGAGGGGTGTAAGTTTCGGCAAGCTGCCACAGTTGCCGGTCAACTTTGCTGGTGCCGGGGACGCCCTCTATTCCAAATAGGCGGCAGAATAGGCGTTTTACGTTGCCATCGACAATTGGACCGTAACGATTATAAGCAAAGGAAGCAATGGCTCCGGCGGTGTAACGACCCACACCGGGGATCTGTTGCAAGGTGTTCACATCTTCTGGGAATTTCCCCTGGCATTCGCTTTGAATATAAATGGCGGCTTTGCGCAGGTTACGAGCGCGAGAATAGTAGCCCAATCCTTGCCAATGGCTCATTACTTGGTCTTCAGTGGCTGCGGCTAAGATCTGCACATTGGGGAAACTTTGCATCCAGCGCTCAAAATAAGGGATCACCGTTTTCACCTGGGTTTGCTGCAGCATAATTTCCGAGACCAGCACCCGATAGGGGCTTGGATCTTGCTGCCAAGGTAAATCATGACGGCCGTGCTGCTTTTGCCAAGCGATTAATCGTTGTTGAAAGTCATCTGAATTCAGCGGGGGATTATTCATTGCCATTGTTTCTCAGTCGCTAGCTTGGAGTCTGAAGGATTAAGGAGCAAAGTGCCTCGGGCTTGATTGAAGCCCCAAGTTTTATGTTTGCGAAAACCGGTTAGCTCATATAGTGGGTCGGTAGAGCGGTGGTACTTTTCATCACTTCCATGGAAAAAGCCGAACTGACGTCGGTAAAAGCCAGCCGCTCGATGAGCTTTTTATACACTTGATCGTAATCATCGATGCTGGGTACCACCACTTGCAGTAAATAATCGACGCTGCCACTCATTCGATGGGCCTCGATAATCTCTGGAATATCCTCGATGGCCTGTTTAAAGAGTGCCAGCCATTGAGGGTCGTGTTGGGCGGTGCGAACACTGACAAACACCGTGACCCCAAGGTTTAATTTTTGGCGGTCGAGCAGTGCCACCTTATGGCGAATAAAACCGGCATTTTCCAATTTTTGTACCCGTCGCCAGCAAGGCGTTGCGGATAAACCGACCCGTTCGGCGATCTCATTTAAGGGAATGCTCACATCCCGTTGCAATAGATTGAGGATTAACTTGTCTTTACTATCTAGTTTCATTTTTCGTTTATGGATGCAAATTGGAAATGAAATACTATTTTCTCCCGCTTTTATCGAACAAACAACCCTTTTATTTATAAGGCTACTGCTCGAAGATTTTAAAAATACTCGCTGGGGCAGAGCAGAATCGATGACCTTGAAAGCGGTGACATACTCTCGGCTCATTGCACTCGTTTAAACTTTCTAACGCCAGATCTCTCCAAGTGTTTCTGAGGTTCCGCTCTCTCACATATGCTGAGTGATGCTTTGTCGACTAAAGGTATTAGAGCGATGCTATGGGCTCTTAGGTTTGTAGCTTTTAAGTTGCTCTGTAACAGCCGAACTTAGGATTTTTGTTTGGTGAAATGAATTAGATCAAATAACATCGGTTCATAAGTACGAGGCATGATAGGCGATTAACGGGGAAACTGCATATTGGAAATTAAAATTGCTAAAAAAGAAAATGCTGAACTGATACTTCATTTTATAAAGGCCTTGGCTATCGCCGAAGGGTTTCCCTTCGAAGTCACGGTGACTCAAGAGGACCTGGAAAATAATCTATTGAGTTCAACGTCTAATGCTGAGGCCATTATTTTTTATGTTAACAATAAACCCTGTGGATTTGCAGTGTATTACTATACATTCTCGACAACCACAGGACAGCGCGGTTTACATTTGGATGATTTATATATTGAACCCGCTTATCAAGGTCAAGGATTTGGCAAACATGTTCTGGTTTACTTGTCACATTTAGCCATCGAGAATCAGTGTGCTCGTTTCGAATGGTGGGCCTTAAAAACAAATGATGCCGCGATAAAGTTTTATAAAAATATAGGTGCCCACAAACTTGAAGAAATCAGCGTTTTTCGCTTAGATCTTCAGGGGATTTTGAGTTTGTCTGATGGTGAGCCAATCAGCAATCAATGAGTGACAAGTCACCGTTCATCGATGGGGCACGTTAAAGCGAGGCATCTCAGAAATGTGCGTTTACGACATTCCCCCCTCACCGAGCGTCTAGGAAGTTTAAAATGAAACCCTTATTTCAAGTAGCTAAAAACAAGGATTTTGCCGAGCGTTTGACTCGTCAAAATATGCAAGCTTATTACCAGCAACTTGGGATCCTCTGGGATCAGGCAGCCTTCGATATAAATTGGCATGAGTTTGAAAATTATGAGATTGCTGTAAATCGATGTCCTGTAGGTATGCTTCGTATCAGCCACGATGAGCTTGCTTATTATATTCGAGACCTTCAAATTGAGCCGACTTGGCAGGGGCAAGGTTTGGGCTCTCAAGCGCTCAGTTATGCAATTGAGCTTGCTAGAAAAGCTGATGTCCGATTGCTGAGGTTGTGTGTGTTTGAGACGAATCCGGCGCTTGCTTTATACCAGCGTAAAGGATTTCGGATCTGCAAAACAGAGAGGTATATCCACTATATGGCACGCGAGCTTAACTAAGCCAAAATAATCCCACCGCTCCAGTGACTTGTTTGCTTATTCACAGGCGATACGGTTGGCTTGGCTCTCTTGGCTGAGCATGATCACTTCCCCATTCAGACTAAGGGCCATTATTTAGTGCCACCCGCCTAAAGTTCGCTAATGGAGAATGTGGCTGTCTTTGCTATCTATTGCTGGTCATTCTTTTTTGTTCGCTGATGCGTTCTTGAAGGCGGGGCTTGTTTATTAATATTCATACTCATCAAAGCGATAATCAATACAAATTCAATCTTTATTTATATTAATGGTTTTGGTTTTTATTTAGGGTTGATTTAAATTCTAGTTTAAAATGTTTTGGTTTAAGAGTAATAACTTAAAGCGCAAGTTTTGAATTCATCTCAACTATTTATCTATATTTAACATGTTTTTATCTTAATGTGTCTCTTTACTTGATAATGAAATGATGTTCTTTTTTGTATTCTTGAATATAGGTGCTATTTATTAAATTCATGGTCACAAAAATTATAATTAATATCTTTTTATCTTGTTTCATATTCAGTGAAATAATATCGTGGCCTGGTTCGGGCAAGTTTTTCTTCGGGTCTTAAACCCTTTGTTTTACGGTGGGTAATTAAAATAAACGTATTGAGGTTCTATGCTGAAAACAATCTATTTCCTTTGTTTTATCTCTCTGGCGAGCTTTGCAAAACCACTGAGAATTCCCGATACATCAGCGGGCAATATCTTTCCTGCGGTATTGGCTCAAGAAATCGTCAAGCGGAGTGAGCTTTACGACAGCGTTGCCTACCCTTACGGGGCTGTCGGCGATGTCGTCATTACCAAGGCAGTGGCCGATCTGAATGATGGGGGATTAGATTTAATATGGACGGCCACCTCTGCTGAGCGAGAGCAGGAATTAACTGCGATTTATTTCCCTATTTTCCGCGGCATCATCGGGATGCGCCTAGGGATTATTAAACAGCAAAATCGCCAGCGCTTTAGTCAGGTTAACAGTTGGGATGAGATGCGGGAGTATATTCCGTGCCAGGGTAAGCTATGGGCCGACACCGCCATTTTGGAAGCAAATGGGGTGAAGGTGGCCAAAAGTTTGGGTTATCCGAATATCTTTGCGATGGTCGAAGCGGAACGCTGTGATTATTTTCCTCGGGGAATTTTTGAACCTTGGGGAGAGCTGCAACGGGAAGCTCAGTATAATTTAACTGTCGATCCCTATGTGATGCTGCGTTATAAAATGCCACTGTTGTTCTTTGTAAAAAAAGACAATCAGCATTTAGCGGAGCACTTATACGGCATTTTACAGCAGATGTTTGAAGACGGCAGCTATCAGGCCTTATTTCTCAATCACCCAGACGTGAAAAATGCTTTGCAGCAAGGTCAGTTGGCGCAACGCCGTATCTTTGATTTAGACAACCCTTACTTAACTGAAAAAGTGCGAGCCATCCCCCAAGAGTTTTGGTTTGACCCCGTTGTTGGAAATTAATTTATGAAAACTATTACCGCTAAACTCTCTAGTTTACTTGTTGCGACTATCCTGATTGTGGGCCTGCTGGTTGTGGGCGTGTTGTACTGGAATAGCAATGCCAGCCTGACTCAGCAATACGAGCATCAAAAACAAGCCCTAAGCAAACAAATGAGTATTATTCTAAATGAACCGATATTTGTTTATGACTTGGATGTCATTCAAGCGATTATTAATTCTTTCAGTGATGATTCAATGATTGTCGGCATTAAAGTCAGCGATCAACGTGGTAAGTTGATGGCGAAAAGTGTGACTCGTCAAGCCAGTGTTGATGATAATTTAATCATACCGATGGCGTGGGACGGCAAAGCCACCGGTCAAATTGAAGTTGCAGTGACGCGTCAAGTCATGGACTCCGCCTTAATCCAGAAATTACATCAAGAGATTCTCACCATCGTTGTCATGGCGGCTCTAATTCTAATATTAATGATCGTATCGCTGCGTCAGTTAGTGATCCGTCCCTTAGCGGATGTAAATATCATGCTGGCCGGAATTGCCGAAGGTGATGGCGATTTAACCGCCCGGATCCCACTCCAGAGTGATGATGAAATTGGCCAGCTAAGTCGCAGTTTTAATAGTTTTATTCAAACCGTGCAACACATTGTGCAGGATATGGCGGATGCAGCCAGTCACTTAGAGCTGGTATCCGAAAATGTGCGGATGATTAACGATAAAAGCACCGCCAATACCATCGAGCAGACTGAGCTCACCAGCACCTCTTTGGGCAATCTTCAGCAACTGGGAATTGCCACCAAAGACATTGCCGGGAATGCCGCAAATACTGCCAGTAAAACGCAGCAGGCGTATCAACTTTCCATCGAAGGACATCGGGCCATTGATGATAATATTGCTCAGGTAACAGCGCTGGTTGATAACTTAGATAAGACTGCTGAAGATGTAAGTAACCTGAAACAAGTGAGTGATAATATTGGTAGTGTATTAGATGTGATTAAAGGCATTGCCGAACAAACCAACCTCTTGGCCTTGAATGCGGCCATTGAGGCCGCACGGGCAGGGGAGTTGGGACGTGGTTTTGCCGTGGTGGCCGATGAAGTAAGGGCGCTTGCCAGAAAAACCCACCAATCAACCACTGAAATTGAACAAATTATCGGTAATCTGCAAACTCAGGCCGAAACTTCTTATCAAGCCACGCGAGCGGGCAAGGTGATGGTGAGCGAAACCATCAAGTCGGCGCAGGGCACGGGTGAGTCTTTGGTTCAGATTAAGCAAGAAATGAGTTCGGTGAATGACATGGTGAACATGATAGCCAGCGCCAGTGAGGAGCAAGCCAATGTGACCAATGCGGTCACCAAGGATGTGGAATCGTTGAGCCAAGGTACGGCGTCGTTGAGTCAGGACAGTAAGCAGTTACAACAAGCCACTGAAGACTTGCTTGAGGTGAGCGTTCAAATGGTACAACAGGTGAATCGTTTTAAATATAAGTAAGCTGCGTTGAGCGAAGCATTGTGCTGTTTATGCGGATATCTCGCTGAAAGGGGGCATCGATAGGCCCCCTTTTATATGTCTATGAGCTGTTAATCGAACTCGCGGTATGTTTGGCCATATTTATGCGTCACCAACTTTGCAGCATTGCTGCTCAGCCATTTGAGGCGCAATGGTGATCTTACTGTTCGTTGCCTGAGGGATTACCGATGAACGCCAAGACCTTGCTTGAACGTTTTTTAATCATTGAAGACCTTCGCCAAGATTGAAAAACTAAGCCAAAATAGTCGCGCCGCTCCAGCTTGTTTGCTTATTCACAGGCGCTACGGTTGGCTTGGCTCTATCGGCAGAGCATGATCACTTCCCCATTCAGACCAAGAGCCATCATAAAGTGCCACCTGCGTGTAGTTCGCTAATAAGGCTGCAACTAAGCCAATACAAGCGGTAATGCCGGAGCCACAAGAGAACACCAGTGGCTTGGAAGTATCTTGTATTACTGCAGAGAACAAGGCTTGTAGCTCGCTTGAACTTTTGTACTTATGCTCATCAAGGGTTTGCTCGAAAGGCAGATTGAGCGACTTGGGAATATGTCCGCTTCGAACGCCTGGTCTTGGTTCTTGCGCTGCGCCAGTAAATCGCCCAGAAGCGCGAACATCAATCACACTAAAGTCTTGGCGAGTAAGATTAGCAAGGACTTGTTGCTTGAAAACCAGAGCATCAGTCGAAAAACTTAATGGGGGATAGCTTCCTGAGTGAGCCTTCGTGCGGTATTCCGTGGCGCTTGGGTAGTTGTGTTTCAGCCATTCAGGGAGACCACCGTCTAGTATATAGACCTTCGCGAGGCCAAAAGACTTGAGGATCCACCATGCCCTTGGCGACGAGTAGATCCCTTGGTTATCATATACTACGATGGTGGTGTTGGCGGTGATCCCAAGACTCTCCATCAGCTTCGATACTTGCGTGGATGATGGAAATGCGTGGATCTGCGGACTTGAATGGTCGACTAGCTCGTTAGACAAATCCACATAGTAACTGTTGGGAATGACTGATAATGTCTCATAAACGATAGCTTCTTTCCCAACCACGGATTTCATGCTGACATCGATAATCCTCAGATCATCATCAGCGAGTCGTTGGTATAAACTGGCTGCCGAAATTAATAGACGGTCCATCCTTCCTCCAAAAAAGTTAACGCCACAAGTCTGGTTGTTTCATATCGCTGGCAACAAAGCCCATCAAGCGCCACTCAGGATGGGATATGCGAACGACAAATCTTACAACACCAGCCTGCATAAATGCACAAAAATACTTTAACTTTCTTATGCTTGAAACCAAAAAATAATGTGCTGGTCCAGTCTTGCGGATGCTTGAATGGCGGTCGATAGTAAGCGCTTAGGCTATTCGTGACTGATGTTTAGCAGGATTGATTGTTGGCTTGAGAAAATGAGCCTTCAATCCCGGCTTTGTTCAACGGGGGCATTTGCTGGTCGAGGAGCAATTAATATAAAACGGGGCTGAGGGTTCTTGAGCGATCGCTTTCAGAGCGGGGTCAATGTCGCCTCGCTTCAAATGGCGGGCGTGCTGGAACAAGTGCTTGCTTGAGCGTATGGTTATTGTTTATCAAGTTATTAGCGAATAAAAGGAAGTCAGCTGATGCCGCAGATCCAATCCATCGGGGTGATCCATTCTCCCTACCAGTGTTTAGAAGATATGCCGATCCAACCCAAGGGGGCGAGTGAGGTCAAAGGTGAGATCGTGTTAGACCCGCAATACGCCGAGGGGCTGGCCGATCTGGAAGGATTCTCGCATATTTACCTGATTTATCACTTTCACAAAGCCATTCGCACCGAGTTGCGGGTGACGCCTTTCATGGATACTCAGCCCCGCGGGGTGTTTTCTACTCGCTCACCGCTACGACCTAATCACATTGGTATGTCGGTGCTTGAGGTGAGTCAGGTGGTGGGCAATCGGATCTATGTACAGGGTATCGATATCCTCGATGGCACGCCCTTATTGGATATTAAACCCTATATTGCCAAGTTTGATGCGGTAGCACAGAGCCGCTCGGGTTGGCTGCAAGCTAGCGAGCAAGAGATTGTTAATAAGCGTTCTGACCAGCGCTTTGTTTAATTAAGAGCGCGTGTTCGAAAATGAAAGGAGTGGATATCTTAGAATTCAGACCTCGCTGCGAGCATTGTCTTGTTCGTCTATGCTCGTCAGCGGAAGGTTTGTCCCATTTTGTGGAAGTGCTTGCGTCTGGACAGCTCCGACTCTCGCGGGATGAGATTAGAGATATGATGTGCTTGATGCTCCGATGAGTCTTAGGTTTGTGTTTAAGCCAGTCGGGCCGCATCTTCAGCAGCAGTTGTTTGTGTTGCTCTGAGGAAGGCCGTTAATGGGGCTCTAGGGTGAGGTCGTGCTCAAGCGCACACTCAATCGGCTAAAAAAAATCTAAACGTTTGGCGATTTCCTGCCAGCGTTTGATCCGCTGTTCACTATTGGGGGAGCGCTTAGCAACCGCATCTACCAGCATATTGGTGGTGAGCACTATTCCCCAAGTGGATTCTAAAAATAACCCAGATTTAGATTTTGAATAAATAATATGGGCTCCATATTCAACTGCCCAATGGCAAAACTCATCGGTGATGATGACAATTTGGATCCCTTCTCTTTGAGCTTCTTCACAGAGTTTGCGACTTTCTGCTGCGTAAGGCACCACATCTAAAATCACTAAAGCATGGTAGCCTTGTTGGGAGTGCGGCACCTCTGCAAGCCATTCTGCCAGCATACTATCGTGAGGTGAAAGGTATTGCACCGAGTCGCGAGCCAAAGATAAGCGACGACTAAAGTCTTCCGCTGCGCCGCGTATAGATTGAAACCCGGAAACATAAACTTTGCTGGCTGCACTCACGCAAGCAACTAGGCTTTGCCAATGTTCGGTTTCAAATTGCTCATATAAACGCATCATTGCTTGCAGCTCATGTTTGAAATTTTCTCGGTAAAAAGAGTCAACGGGTAGGCGTTGGTTGTCACTTTCTTGTATCGGGATCACTTCTTTTTGCAAGGCTTCCTTGAGGGATGCGATCCCTTGATAGCCAGCCCGCTTTAGAAAACGACTCACGGTAATTTGGCTCACGGCTGCTTTCTCGGCGATGGAAGCCCCAGTCTCGTAACTGATTCGGTCTAGGTTTAATAGAATGAATTGTGCGACTCTCGCTTCTGACTTGGTGGCTTTAGGGATTAAAGCTTGTATTTTTTGAGCGGTGTTGTTGGCGATAAACTCGGGTTTTGAAGAAAAAGTATTTTTCAAAATATTGTCTCCTGTGTCATTAACAATTTATTGCATCATCTCTGTGCGAAACCAAGGCCGATATATCCAAGTTAGTGCATAAATATACAGTTGAACAGTGCTTGCTAGAGAGTTGTTTTTATAACCTATTGATTTTCAAGTTAAAATAATATGTTACGAATCTAACATATATTGATATTGAAATAATCATGCCTAACCATAGAATGAAGGGGTGGTGTTTTTATAAACAAATTAACTGTTTTTCAATCAACAAAGGTGAGCTCATGAACTGTTCAATTTCTAGAAAAAGAGGTCATATGCTGAAAACTGCTTTGCTTGCGACAAGTCTCGCATGCGCTGCTTTTAGCTATTCCCAAGTTGCGTCGGCAGAAGAGACCTTAAACCTTTACAACTGGGGAGAATATATCAACCCAGAGGTGCTCAGCCGCTTTACTGAATCGACTGGAATTAAAGTGAAGTTAGACACTTATTCTTCTAATGAAGAGTTGCTCGCTAAATTACAGGCCGGTGCGACGGGCTACGATATTGTGTTTCCTTCGGTACACATGCAAGACATTATGGCGCAGCTTCATTTACTCGAAAAAACTCATATTAATCAGTACTCGGGTTTTAAGCATATCGATAGCGCTTTTCTTACCGCAGAATCTGACCCCAAAGGAGAATACTGCTTGCCTTACGCTTGGGGTACCGTGGGGATCCTCTATAACAAGAAGTTGGTTCCAGAGCTGAATTCTTGGGATGATTTCTTCGCGTTACCCAAGCAAGGTAAAAATATCGCCATGTTGGATGAGATGCGCGAAGTTATTAGTGTAGGTTTGATCACTCATGGTAAAAGTGTCAACAGTACTGACCGAGATGATTTAAAAGTAGCGCAAGACTATATCATTCAACAAAAAGGTAATATTTCAGCCTTTACTTATGACAGCATTCCGATGGTGCAATCCGGTGATATTGCTGCTGCTCAATGGTATGTCGGAGCAATGTTATATGTATTTGAGAATCCCGATGAGCTGGCGTATGTGATCCCCGAGGAAGGTGCGACCAAATACCAAGAGAATATGTGTGTGCTTAAAAGTGCTCCGAATAAAGCGAACGCCCAAAAATTCTTAGAATTTTTTACCCAGCCTGAAATTGCCGCCTTAAATGCCAAGCAGCAAACCAACGGCACGATGAACAAAGATGCGATTGAATTGTTGCCTGACTATTTACGTAATAATCCGAGTATTAACCCACCGGCTTCGGTGAGAGCCAAACTACAAATGTTTAAGGAATTAGGTAAAGGCATTAAGTTGTATGACAGAGCTTGGACCAAAATCCGTACTTCTTCTTAATCGTTTGCAGCATGCGGGCTTGCCCGCTTTTCTTATTTTTTGAGGTTGTTTATGTCTACTGCGGTACCAGTCCCTGAATATGTCCGAATTCGTCGCGCTCATCGTCAGTTCATTACGCCCGAAGGGGGAGTGATACATGCTTTGGATTCGGTGGATTTGTCTATTGCCCAGAGTGAATTTATCACCTTGCTTGGTCCTTCTGGGTGTGGGAAAACGACCTTATTGAAAATAGTGGCTGGTTTCGAAGAGATCGACAGTGGCGATATTCTGCTGGATGGTCAATCGATTATTGGCAAGCCTGCGCATAAGCGGCCGGTGAATACCGTGTTTCAGTCCTATGCTTTATTTCCTCATCTGTCGGTGGGAGACAATGTGGGTTATGGTCTGGATGTCGCAAAGGTGGCAAAAACCGAGCGTAACCGACGTGTGGCAGAGGCCTTAGAGATGGTGGGTTTAGCTGGGATCGAAAAACGTAATCCAGCACAACTGTCTGGTGGCCAGCAGCAGCGAGTCGCCTTAGCTCGAGCCATCATTAACCGTCCTAAGTTACTGTTGTTAGATGAACCCTTGTCAGCCTTAGATAAAAACTTGCGTTTAAAAATGCAAATTGAATTAAAAAATCTACAAACAGAATTAGGGATCTGCTTTATTTTTGTCACCCATGACCAAGAAGAGGCCTTGACCATGTCTGACCGTATTGTGGTGTTGAACGGTGGCAAGGTTCAGCAGGTTGGTACGCCAGATGAGATATACCATCGCCCGAAAAATAACTTTGTGGCGACCTTCATTGGTGAAAGTAATATCTTTACCGGAAAAGTCGTCGAGCAAGACCAGCAGGGCATTCAAATTGATTGTGGTGGCTTGCGAATACACAGTACAGACGCTGAGGCATCGTTAGGCCAACCGATGACCTTATTGCTTCGTCCCGAGCAAATGTCGCTAACGCCACCTCTTGATTCGCAACAGCTTGCGAGTTTAAGCATGACCCTTGATCAAGTGGTATTTATTGGCAGCGATTATCAATTGCATGGGCACTTGTCGAATGGCTTTCAGTTATCGGCCTTAGTGCGCCAACATGCCACTCCTTTGGCACAAGGTGATCAAGTTGTGCTTTATTATCAGCCCAAGGCAGTGCATACCATTCCTGAATCAGCCGTTGGGAGTAAGCCATGAGTGTGTTTATTCGAGCACGCCAGCGGCTGATGTTAGCTGGTTTGCTGGCTCCAACGACTTTGTTTCTTGGGATATTTTTTCTGATCCCACTCGGTATTATGTTGCTCTATAGCTTCTTGGAACCGGGCCTGTATGGGGGCGTGGAGTGGAATTTTTATCATTGGAATTACGGTCGGGTTTTTGGCTGGGCCGATGGTGTTTATGAAGAGTTTGACTCGGTTTACCTTGAGATCTTATTACGTTCGATTGGGCTCGCGAGTGCAACGGTGATTTGCACCCTGGTGATTTGTTATCCCGTTGCTTTTTGGGTCGCTACTTTAACGGCAAAACAGAAGTCGTTCTTTATCTTCCTTATTACTTTGCCATTTTTTGCAAGTATGGTGGTTAGGTTATATGCCTGGGTACTGATTTTGCGTAATTCCGGTTTTGCCAATCAGTTCTTACAGGCGGCGGGCATTATTACTGAGCCCTTAAATCTGATGTTTTCAGGCACCGCGGTCATCATTGGCATGGTGTATATCTTTATTCCATTTATGTTTTTACCGATTTATTCCAGTGTTGAAAAACTAGACATGAGCTTGTTGCAAGCATCCCAAGATTTAGGCGCGACCCCATTTACCACCTTTAGACGAGTGGTCCTTCCGATGACCATTCCCGGGATTGTCGCAGGTTCTATCTTGGTCTTTATTCCTAGTCTCGGCAATTTTGTGGTGCCTGACTTATTGGGCGGCGCCAAGGTGATGATGATTGGCAACATGGTGGAGCAACAGTTTTTATATGCTCGCAATTGGCCCTTTGGCGCGACCTTGTCGATGGTGATTATCTTCTTGATGCTGGCCATTCTGTCGTTTTATTTGTTTGTCTCCGCCAAAAAAGTACAGCAACCTTAGGAACTGATGATGAAGAAGCAAACTGCATTAGGCCGTTTATTATCTGTATATAGTACGTTCTTCTTTGTATTTTTGTATGCCCCCGTGCTGCTTATTGTGATTTATTCATTTAACTCAAATCCGATTAATATCATGATTTGGGACGGCTTTACCTTTGATTGGTATCGCAGTATTTTTGGCGCGCAGACCCACTTAGCGGATTCAAATAGCTATGTGAATTCAACCGCACAATTATTGAATGCCCTGAAAAATAGTTTACAAGTGGCTTGTAGCGCCACATTGATCGCGACCCTATTGGGGACTAGCGCAGCCATCGCCATTTCACGTTTTCGTTTTAAATTACAAGGATTTTACCGGTTACTGTTATTTGTTCCGATGGTGATGCCTGACATTGTATTAGGCATTGCGTTGCTGATTTTCTTCGTTGGTGCCGGTTTCACGCTGGGCAATACGACGATTATTATTGGCCATTGCACCTTTTTGAGCAGCTATGTGTTTGTGGTCGTAAGCGCTCGCTTAGCTGGCATGGATCCGAAGATAGAGTCGGCCTCTGCCGATCTGGGGGCAAATGAATGGCAAACTTTTCGCCGTATCACCTTACCTCTCATTTTACCGGGTGTTATTGGCGGTGCCATGCTTAGTTTCATTATTTCGATGGACGATTTGGTGATTACTTGTTTTATTAGTGGGGTGGACTCCACGACTTTACCGGTATTTATCTTAGGTATGATCCGTCGCGGGATTAAACCCGAAATTAACGCCATTGCTACTTTGATGCTGTTGTTTTCTGTTGCTATCGCCTCGATCGGTATTTATTTCAAATCTAAGAACTCAAGTGATTAAGGAGAGTATGGGCAATATGATGTCTAAACGACGAGCAAGAGAGTTAGGTCTTCCCTTTCCTGGACGTACTGGCCCTAACAATGCGATTACCGATGTTGCAGGCGTTTTAGTTGGTTATCAAACCATCAGAAACGAACAGCCCCTCTCTCCGGCATGCACCGGGGTTACGGCTATCTTGCCACATGGGCGAAGTCATACTCCAAGGCCTGTATGGGCTGGCATGTATGCCTTAAACGGGAATGGTGAAATGACCGGGACTCACTGGATCCAAGATGGAGGTTACTTCACGGGTCCGATTATGATTACCAATTCGCATGGTGTGGGGATGACCCACCATGCGGCGGTGAAGTGGATGATTCAGCAGTATCAAGCGGTGTGGCAGGGGCATCACCTATGGGCAATGCCGGTTGTCGCCGAAACCTTTGATGGTATTTTGAATGATATTAATGCGCTGCATATTACCGAACAGGATGCGCTGGCTGCTTTGAATAATGCCGCGGCTGGAAAAATTGCCGAAGGAAATGTTGGTGGGGGAACCGGAATGATTGCCTATGATTTCAAAGGCGGCACCGGAACATCGTCGCGTTTGGTCGAAGTGGATGGGCAGACTTACACGGTAGCCGCTTTAGTGCAGGCAAATCATGGCATTCGTCCTTGGTTTAATGTACTCGGTGCGCCATTAGGTAAAGTGATGACCGAAGATCGGATCCATAGCAAGCATGAGCAGGGCTCAATTATCGTGATTTTGGCAACCGATGCACCGATGTTACCGCATCAGCTGAAGCGGATGGCGAAGCGGGCGGCGATTGGCATTGGTCGCAATGGTTCTCCGGGAGGAAACAATTCGGGGGATATTTTTCTTGCCTTTAGCACCGCAAATCAACAAGAAATGCCGCAATTATCCGGGCCCATGCGCACCATGCATTGTTTAAACGATGAGGTTTTTGATGATTTTTATCTGGCCAGTGTCGAAGCAATCGAAGAGTCGGTGATTAATGCGATGGTTGCTGCTGAAGACGTACCAACCTTTAAACAACCTGCGGGGCAAATTTGCAAGGCGATTGATCCCCAGCGTTTGACACAGTTAGTTAGAAGTTTTCACGCCACTGGTATAAATCTGAGCTGAGTATACTTTTATCTTCCTTAGATAAATGCCACCGGGTGCCTTGATTTAGCCTTTTCAAAATTCAGTCGACTTGAGTTTTTCAATGGGCAAAGCTTGCACAAAGGCCAGAACTTTGGATAATGCCAGCCCTGTTCTACATTTAGAACGTCCCTGCAATTTCTTAGTCTGGAATTATCATGAGTGAGCAAGATCAAAACCCGGCTCCTGAGGCCCCTCAAGAGCAAGCCGAAGACAAACGACTTCGTAAAATTCGTAGCTTTGTAAAACGAGAAGGTCGTTTAACCAAGCGCCAGGAAAATGCGC
Organism: Agarivorans sp. QJM3NY_29; assembly: GCF_050870835.2. Lineage (NCBI taxonomy): Bacteria > Pseudomonadati > Pseudomonadota > Gammaproteobacteria > Alteromonadales > Alteromonadaceae > Agarivorans > Agarivorans sp. QJM3NY_29. Next base: position 1,038,794 of record NZ_CP194036.2, read on the forward strand.
TCACCGAGTTTTGGCCAACCTTGGGTCTGGATCATCAGGCCGCAAACTATTCGCTGGCGCAGGTATTTGGTCGCGATGCGAAAACTGTACTCGAAATTGGTTTTGGTATGGGCGCCTCTTTGGTGGAGATGGCGAAGCATGCGCCTGAGACTAATTTTATTGGCATTGAAGTGCATCGCCCTGGGGTGGGTGCTTGTTTGGCCGATGCAGTGGATGCGCAGATCGACAATCTGCGGGTCTTTGAACACGATGCAGTAGAAGTTTTAAACGATAGTATTCCAGACAACAGCCTCGATACGGTGCAACTGTTCTTTCCCGACCCTTGGCATAAATCACGTCATCACAAACGGCGCATTGTTCAGCCAGAATTTGTTGAATTGCTGCGTAATAAACTCAAAATTGGCGGTGTATTTCATATGGCGACCGACTGGCAGCATTACGCCGAGCATATGTTAGAAGTGATGCAGGCGGCGCCAGGCTATCGCAATACTTCTGAAACTAACGATTATGTACCGCGTCCGGATTGGCGTCCCTTAACCAAGTTTGAAAACCGCGGCCATCGTTTAGGCCACGGGGTGTGGGATTTGATCTTCGCTCGCGAAGCCTAAAGCCTAATTTAATCGGTAAAGCAATTCAGTAGGTCGTTTAGAAATAAACGGCCTTTTTTTGTGACCTGCCAGCTAGTGGCATTTTCTTCCAGCAAGGTTTGTTGCTTGGCACTGTCGAGTGAGTTTTCCAACGCGCTTAAACTTAAGCCTGTTAAGTTCACAAACTCGCTTTTCGGGATGGCTTCAAACAGGCGCAGCCGATTTAAGAAGTACTCAAAGGCTAAATCTTGGTTTGCCACTGGCCATTGTTTATAGAGGAATTCCCGCTGCGGATCTAAGTAGCCTTTCGGGTGTTTTAGCTTCTCGGTTCTGAATAAATGCTGAGTCTGCAAATCAGTGATTTTGCCGTGCGCTCCGCAACCAATACCTAAGTAATCGCCAAAGCGCCAGTAGTTGAGGTTGTGTTGTGAGCGATCTCCATCGCGGCAATAGGCCGACACTTCGTATTGTGCATAGCCAGCCTGAGCTAATTGCTGCTGTCCCTGCTCGAAAATATCCCACAACAGATCTTCGTTGGGTAAGGCGGGCGGTCGTGATGCAAAGGCGGTATTGGCTTCAATGGTGAGTTGATACCAGGACAGGTGGCTGGGGCCAAGCGCAAAGGCTTGCTGTAGATCTTGCATCGCTTGCTCAAGGCTTTGCTTAGGCAGGCCATGCATTAAATCGAGGTTGATCCGTTTAAAGCCAGCTTGCTGCGCATATTCGAAGGCCCGCAGCGCCTCTTCGCCGCTGTGGATCCGCCCCAGTTTGCTTAAATGGCTTTGTTGAAAGCTTTGTACGCCAATCGACAAACGATTCACGCCCGCTTGAAAGTAGCCTTTAAAGCGGTCTGCTTCGGCGGTGCCCGGGTTGGCCTCCATGGTGACTTCGGTGTCGGGCTCAAGCTGCAAATGTTGCTTGATTCCCTGCAGCAAGCGCGCAATCGCTTCGGCAGACAGCAGGCTTGGTGTGCCGCCACCAATAAAGATACTGTGTAAGGGGCGCCCTTGTAGTGTGGGGAAACGTGCTAAGTCTTGTTCAAGGTCAGCCAGAAGCGCACTGATGTATGCCGCTTCTGGTAAGTCTTGCTTTAAGCCATGGGAGTTGAAATCACAATAGGGGCATTTTTGAACACACCAAGGGATGTGAACATACAGACTTAATGGCGGCGCAAGACTTAACATACGCAATGATTAAGCTGTGCTAATAATTCTCTAAGGGCTTGGCCTCGGTGACTTAAGGCGTTTTTCTCTGCCTTGCTGAGCTGGGCGGAGGTGGACTGGTGTTCGGCAACCCAAAATACCGGATCATAACCGAAGCCGCCTTCACCGTGGATCTGCTCGGTGATTTGGCCGCGCCATTTACCATGACAAATCAGCGGGGCTGGGTCATCGGCATGGCGTAAATACACCAATACGCAGTGAAACTCTGCACCGCGTTGCGACTCGGGCACGTCTTTTAGTGCTGCGAGTAATTTTAGTACGTTGTCGTGATCACTGGCGTTGCTGCCAGCATAACGTGAAGAATATAGTCCCGGCGCACCATTAAGATAATCCACTGCTAAACCAGAGTCGTCGGCAATAGCGGGTAAACCGGTGATTTTTGCCGCATGGCGGGCTTTAATAATGGCATTTTCTACAAAGGTGGTGCCGGTTTCTTCGGCGTCCACAATGGCAAATTCACTTTGCGCCACAATTTGTTTTTGTAAGGGTTTGAGTAACTCGGAAAGTTCGGCAACTTTACCGGGATTACCGGTGGCCAAGACAACTTTTTGCATGGGAAACCTTTGTCTGTGTCGATGTGAGCCTAAGTGTAATCGAAGGGCTTGCTTGCCAAAAGCCCTAATCGCCTGCTTGATCGATATTGGCTTATTCTACATAAAATTTATGATTGAATTTAAGCCGCTGCTGTTTAGGGCCTTCACCAATCAAGATCTCAAAGCGAAAGGTTTCCTCGTTGCTAAAACGCAGTTGCGCAAGGTAGTAGACTGAATCGCCTTCACGAACTTCTTGGAATTCTAATTGATTTTGATTGCCAATTAAGTTTTGCGCGGTTCCCGATATTTTGACCGCTAGAGCTGGCTTCCCTTTTGCTTTTGCATCTAACACTGTGATGTTAATTAAGCCTTTGTAGCGACTACGTTCCAGTTGGTACACCTTGGCGACTTCGGCGGGAATAAAAGTGGAGTTTAGGGCCATATAGTGGACTTCATAGTCACCTAACAAGACTTTTTGTTCAGCCTGGCTGGGAAAGGCAAACAGTAGCAGGCTACTGACAAAGCTAAACAATAGATACTTACGCATGATGCTAACCTTTTAAAAAACTTTGGTTTTAGTATAGAAATAAAATGTGGGTCATTGCTTACATTAAGTTGGCAATTATTTCAGGAATAATTTGTGGCGATGTTACTTCAATGGTTTTGTGTCGGCCCAAATCACCGCGAATAATGCTTACTTGCGACTTCGCCACCTTGCATTGCTTGGCAATAAATTTACTCAGGTGCTGGTTGGCTTTACCATCGATAGGGGGGGCCGTAATGGCGATTTTAAGTTCTTCGCCATGTAGACCGACGATGGCATCGCGACTCGCTTTGGGTTGCACGTAAACCTGCAAACGCAGGTTTACGCCTTCCATCGACACTGCTGGCATTTACAGCAGGCTCCAAAGCGGGATCCAACCACTAATCAATAAGTTTAAAAAGTTCAAGGCAACAAACAAGACTAAGACCGAGAGATCGAGTCCGCCGATTGCTGGAATAATCCGGCGAATGGGCGAGAGCATCGGTTCTGTGAGTTGCCCTAGTACATATTCTACCGGGCTACGACCTTGGCTCACCCAACTTAAAATCGCGCGGAGTAGCAGCACCCAAAAGATCATATAGCCGGCTTCTTTCAGAGTATTGAGTAGCGCAATGAGTGGCAGTTGCGGCCAGCTAATCCCGCCAGACATTTGCATTAAAAGAGCCCATTTCACTGCGGCAACAAATACTGCCAATAATACTGCTGCCCAATCAACACCAGCAAATCCGGGAATAATTCGACGGATGGGGACCACGATAGGGTTGGTGGCTTTAACAATAAACTGGCTCAATGGGTTATAAAAATCAGCACGAGCCATTTGTAGCCAAACTCGCAGCAATACCACCATCAGGTAGAGGTTGAATACAACTTCAATTAAATAACTAAACGCTTGCATAAGATCCTCTGATTAATTAAAACAAACTTTCCATTTCACGCCCACGCGCAATGGCGGCGTCCATGGCTTGACCGACGATACGCGGTAATTGCTGTTCTTCAAACACGCGAATGGCTTCGGCAGTCGTGCCTCCCTTAGATGTAACATTGGCCCGAAGGGTCGTTAAATCAAGGTCTGGATTAGCCGCGACCAGTTCAGCGCTACCTAAAGCCGATTGTTGCACCAATTGGCGCGCCTGCTCAGGACTAAAACCTAAGTGTTCGGCATGTTGTTGCATGGCTTCCATGAACAAGAAAAAATAAGCAGGTGCACTACCAGCTGCGGCAATAATGTGGTTAATTTGATCTTCTTGTTGTACCCAGCAAGTCTCTCCAACCGCTTGCATCAGTTGCTCTGCTGCTGCGCTTTGTTGGGCGCTTACATCGCTAGGAGCATACAGTCCAGTCATGCCTCGGCCCACTAAGGCTGGTGTATTCGGCATGGTTCTTACAATGGCGGTTTTTTCACCGAGTAGGTTTTTTAAACGTGCGATACTGATACCCGCTGCGATGGAGATAAATAGTTTGTTGGATAAATCGCCGCTTTGCTTGGCCAGATCTTCACAAACGATCGCCATGAGCTGTGGTTTTACCGCTAAAACAATCACATCACTTTGGGCGGTGGCTTGTGCATTATTGTCGGTCACTGGTATCGCAAACTCTTGTTGCAGCTTCTGCTGTTGTTCAAGGTTTGGATCACTGGCGGTGATATTACTTGCGTCGGTGCCATTAGCGATCAGGCCGCCAATTAAACTACTGGCCATGTTGCCGCCACCGATAAACGCAATTCGAACTGTCATGTTGTTGTTCCTTGTTGTTTAGCCACGCTGGCCAAATATAGCACTGCCTATACGTACCATGGTACTGCCATGGTTAATCGCATCTTGCATGTCGCCACTCATGCCCATGGAAAGGGTATCGACACTAGCATATTGCTGCTGTAGTTGAGAAAACTTTTCAGCCATTGCTTTAAATTGTTGGTCTAGTCGCTGATCATTATCGAGTTTCTGCGGAATGGCCATTAAGCCTCGTAAAGTCAAATTGGGTAAGCTGGCAACATAAGCTGCCAACTCATCCACTTGCGTGAGGCTTAGTCCCGATTTTGCCGATTCTTGACTAATATTAACTTGTAAGCACACTTGAAGCGGTGCCATTTTGTTGGGACGTTGTGCATTCAGGCGCTCGGCTATTTTGTCCCGCGCTAGGGTTTGCATCCAGTCGAAGTGTTCTGCAACCAAGCGAGTCTTATTTGATTGTAAGGGGCCAATAAAGTGCCACTCTATCGGATCTTTTAGCCAAGTTTGTTGTCGACTTTGAACGATTTTATCGACGCCTTCTTGGACATAGTTTTCACCAAATAAGCGTTGTCCAGCTTGGTAGGCTGCAGCAATGTCGCTCAGCGGTTTGGTTTTACTGACCGCCAGCAAAGCTACACTATTTGGCGGACGATGTGCTTGAGCTAACGCTTGCTGAATTTCTTGGTTAACAAATTGAAGTGCTTGGGTAATACTGCTCATAGTCTCAACATCGGGGAAATGAATAAATGGATGTTACTGAATTACTAGCCTTTAGTGTAAAACATAACGCGTCTGATCTACACCTATCTGCGGAATTACCACCAATGATTCGAGTGGATGGGGAAGTCAGAAAGATTAATTTGCCCGCCTTAGAGCATAAACAGGTACATAGTCTAATTTATGACATCATGAATGATAAGCAGCGTAAAGAATATGAGGAAAACTTGGAAATCGATTTTTCCTTTGAAGTTCCCGGTATTGCGCGCTTCAGGGTGAATGCATTTCAACAGAGTAGAGGCTCGGCGGCGGTATTTCGGACGATTCCCTCCGAGGTGCTGACTTTAGACCAGCTGGCTGCCCCCGCAATTTTTAGACAAATTTCTGAACACCCGCGTGGATTAGTGCTGGTGACTGGCCCCACTGGCTCAGGTAAATCAACCACCTTGGCGGCGATGATTGATTATATTAATGAGCAGCGTCATGAACACATTTTAACCATTGAAGACCCCATTGAATTTGTCCATAAAAATAAAAATTGTTTGATTAACCAACGTGAAGTACATCGAGATACCCATAGTTTCACTAATGCCTTACGTTCAGCCCTACGTGAAGATCCAGACATTATTTTAGTCGGTGAATTAAGGGATTTAGAAACCATTCGCTTAGCGCTGACTGCCGCTGAAACTGGGCATTTGGTGTTTGGTACGCTGCATACCACCTCGGCGGCGAAAACCATTGACCGGGTGATTGATGTCTTCCCTGCAGCAGAAAAAGACATGGTTCGCTCGATGTTATCTGAATCTTTAAGGGCGGTCATTGCGCAAACCCTACTGAAAAAACTTGGCGGTGGGCGAGTGGCTGCCCACGAGATTATGGTTGGTATTCCAGCGATTCGGAACTTGATCCGCGAAGACAAGGTGGCACAGATGTATTCGGTGATCCAAACCGGTATGGCCCATGGAATGCAAACCCTTGATCAAAATTTAAAAGAATTAGTCAATCAAGGTTTGGTGGCTTATAACGATGCGAAAGCGAAAGCGGCTGATCCCAATAACTTTTAGGAGCTTCGATGTTACTTGATCAATTATTGCGAGAGATGTCGGAGCGCAAGGCCTCCGATTTGTATATATCGGTAGGCGTTCCTCCTAGCGCCAAGATTAGTGGGCGTTTACAGCCGCTCAGTGAACAACCAGTGAAGCCTGAACAAGTAATGGCAATGTTGTCCAGCATTCGGAGTGAGTCGCAGCTGCAGGCATTTCTGCAGGAGCTCGAAGCTAACTTTGCAATTGCTCGTCAAGGTTTGGGCCGTTATCGGGTGAGCGCATTTTTCCAGCGTGAACAGCCGAGTATGGTGATCCGCCGGATTGAAACTGAAATCCCCAGTTTCGAACAGCTACAATTGCCTCCAATTCTGAAAGAAGTTGGCTTGTCAAAACGAGGCTTAATCTTATTTGTAGGGGCAACTGGTGCGGGTAAGTCGACCACCCAAGCCAGTATGATTGATTACCGCAACCATCATTCAAGTGGACATATTTTAACCATTGAAGATCCGGTGGAATTTATGCACAAACACGCTGGCTGCATTGTTAATCAGCGTGAAGTGGGGATCGATACCCCTTCTTTTGAAGAGGCCTTGAAGAACTCTTTGCGTCAGGCGCCGGATGTTATTTTAATCGGTGAAATTCGAACCCGTGAAACCATGGAATTTGCGCTGCAATTCTCCGAAACCGGTCATCTGTGTATGGCGACCTTACATGCCAACAACGCCAACCAAGCTCTGGATAGAATCATGCATTTAGTACCAGAAGAGCGGCATCGGCAATTGTGTTTTGATCTTTCTTTTAACCTGCGAGCGATTGTCGCGCAGCAGCTGGTTCCGGTGAAAGACGGGAGTAGCCGCCGTGGCGTATTTGAAATCTTGTTAAATACGCCGCTCGCTGCCGACATTATTCGCAAGGGTGATATGCATAAACTGAAAGACCTCATGAATCGGTCGCGAGAGCAGGGCATGCTGACCTTCGATCAGAGCCTGTTTGATCTCTATGAAAGTGGCGTAATTGGTTACGCCGAAGCGATTGCGCATGCCGATTCGCCAAATGATTTAAGGTTGATGATTAAATTGCAAGGCAGTGATAAATCTAATAACTTAGACAGCGGAATGTTAGACGGTGTGACCGTCGATTATTAGGACAAAGGAGCATTATGTTAGCGGTTATTTCACCAGCTAAAACCTTAGATTTTAGTTCAGCAGTACCTTGCACTAAAGCCACCCGCCCAGCGATGTTAGCGCATAGCGCAAAGTTGATTGAGGTGGCTCGGCAATTGAGTCCTGCGGAGATTGCTAGTCTAATGAAAATTAGTGATAAGTTGGCGGGGTTAAATGCGGCACGCTTTGCAGAGTGGTCCGCTGATTTACCGGAAGACCTCGCTCGGCAGGCAATTTTTGCCTTTAAAGGTGATGTTTATACTGGTTTAGATGCTTATCGTTTAGATGCGTCGCAACTTGATCATGCGCAGCAGCATCTGCGGATCTTATCTGGCCTATATGGTTGCCTCCGCCCCCTCGATCTGATGATGGCCTACCGTTTGGAAATGGGGATTAAGTTGGCGAATGAGCGTGGTAGTAACTTATACCAGTTCTGGGGAGAGCTAATTACTGAACAGTTAAATTTAGCCCTGGAACAGCAAGCAGATAATGTTTTGCTAAACTTAGCCTCCAACGAGTATTTCAAAGCGGTAAAACTTAAATCACTGAATGCTCGAGTGGTGACCCCTGTATTTAAAGATCAGAAAAATGGTCAGTACAAGATCATTAGTTTTTATGCTAAAAAAGCGCGAGGTTTAATGGCCCGTTATCTGCTGGAACAAAAGCCTAATAATCTCGAGCAACTCTGTGCTTTTAATGCTGATGGTTACTATTTTGATGAAGCGAGTTCCGATGCTAACCATTTAACGTTCTTACGTGATCACGCTTAATTTGCTTTAAACTTAGGGCTTATGTATCGCGAGAGTTTCGGCGTTTTTATTGATTCACTTGTTATCTTGGAAAAGCCCTGCCAATATTGAATATAACTGCCATGAAGAGCAGTTTTTGGTAATAGCTAACTTATTTTTGCTCAAGGTTGTCGACAGAGAAGTCGAAAAAGTCCATATGGAGAGAGTATGAAAAATAAGATTGTAGTGGTCATGGCATTGTTGGGTGTTGCAACATTGTCAGGTTGTTCGAATGCACCTAAAGGGGATGCTGGGATTATTTGCCCAGCCATTGGTGGCGGTCTTGGTGCCTTGATTGGTGGTGGTGCTGGCGCTGTCGGTGGCGTTATTACTGGGGCGATGTTCTGCGCCAATCCAGATCAAGATGGTGATGGAGTCATTAATAGTCAAGATGAATGTCCAGATACCCCCGCCGGTACTGTGGTTGATGAACGCGGTTGTGCTGCAGTTGAAGAGGCCGTCGTTGAACAAGCTGTTGTAGAAGAAGCTGTGGTTGTAGAACAAGTAGCGGTGGTCGCGGCTGCTGCAGTGTTGATCCCAGAAGGCTGTGAACAATATGTGATGGTTGATGGCGATAAAGTGATGGGCTTCAAACACGTTCTTTTTGGTTTCAACAAAGATAAGTATAGCCAAGCAGAGCAAGCTAAAGTAGATTGTATCGCCGATACAATTATGGCTAACGATCTGACGATTGATGCCGTGGGTTACACCGACAGTGTCGGTAATGCCGATTACAATATGGCTTTGAGTCAACGCCGAGCAAATAACGTTGCCGATGCATTGCGAGCCTCAGGGGTAAGCGCCAGTACGACTATCGAGAAAGGTAAAGGGGCTGCGGCACCAGTTGCCAGTAATGCAACTGAAGCGGGTCGCGCAGACAATCGCCGAGTTGAAGTTCGGGTTTATCACTAAGTAACAAGCAACGAAGAGACAATGAAAAGCCACGCATTGCGTGGCTTTTTTGTTGTCGTGGGTTACTTGGCTTTTTTGGCTAGTTTTTTTGCGCGCCCTTTAGCGCGTTTTTTCGCCAATTTTTTATCGACAACGGTTTTTGGTTTTTTCTTTTTCGCCGGGGCCGCAGATATTTTATGAGTGGGGCGTAGACCTTCGATCACTCGACGCTTAATCGGCTCTTCGGTGTAGCGTTCGGCCTTGGCTAAGGCGCTCATGTCATGCGCCTCGACTAAGTTGATCGCTATCCCTTTGCGGCCTGCACGCGCAGTACGTCCTATTCGGTGCACATAAACATCTGGGGTGTGTGGCAAGTCGTAGTTAAATACATGACTAATTTCAGGGACATCAAGTCCGCGTGCTGCAACATCGGTGGCAATCAGGAATTTCACTTCGCCATCACGAAAGGCTTGCATTGCTTGATTACGTTTATCTTGTGCCATTTCACCACGTAAATAGGACGCTTTAATATCATCACTTTGTAGGCGCTCGGCTAAGGCGTATAAACGTTCTCGGGTTTTTACAAATACTACGCTACGTTCGATGTCTTCATTTAATAGGTAGTGGCGCAATAGTTGGTATTTGTGTTCAGCATCATCACAGAAATGAACAATCTGTTGGATCTTGGCTCGTTCTCTGCGTGGTGGCTCAACTTCGATCTGCTGAGGATTGCTCATTACTTTTTCAGCAAAACGTAGCAGCCCGGCACCTTCTAAGGTGGCGGAAAATAAAGCGGTTTGGCTACGTTCACTGGTGGCATCGCTGATGGTCTCCATGTCATTAATGAAACCCATGTCTAACATGCGATCAGCTTCATCGAGGATCAAGACTTCAATGGCTTGGCAATCAAATACTTTGTAGGTGATGTATTCCATTAAACGGCCAGGAGTCGCTATCACAATATCAATGTTGCCCTTGAGCTGTTCGGCGTGGACGTCATATTTGACCCCGCCGGTAATATCCATGATGCTTAGTCTGGTATGCGCGGTTGCTTGGCGAGCTTGCTCGGCCACCTGCATTGCGAGTTCTCGGGTCGGAGTTAAAATTAACACACGACCAGGACCTGCTTTACGGCGCGGATAATCCAGCAGATGCTGAATTGCCGGCAGCAAAAATGCCAAGGTTTTGCCGGTGCCAGTGGGGGCACTGGCTAATACATCTCGACCGTCTAGCATCGCTGGGATGGTTTGTTGTTGGATTGTGGTGGCTTTAGTTAAGCCCATATCTTCAACCGCGTGTAAAATTTGTGGGTCGAGGTCGAGGTCTTCAAAGGTCATTGGAAAATCTGCCAGTTTGTGAGGCGCCATCGACTTGAACCAAAAGCGCGGGTCATTTACATTCGCGGCATAGTATAGCGCCAAACTAAGGCAAGCAAGAAGTGATCAATCATAATCAATGTTCGGGTTTCACTTTTAAGCAGTTTCATGTGGCTCATGATCGCTGCGCGATGAAGGTGGGAACCGATGGGATTTTACTCGCGGCATGGCTAACTCTGCCAGCGGAGTGTCGACTGCTCGATGTAGGATGTGGCACTGGCTTAATCAGTTTGATGTTGGCGCAACGTATGCTGGGCAATGTTCAGATTGATGCCATCGACATTGACGCAGATGCTTGCCAGCAGACTCGACAAAATGTTGCCCATAGTCCTTGGCCAGAAGCGATTCAAGTTTTTCATCAGAGTATGCAACAGTTTAGTTGTGCGCAGCCCTATTCGTTAATTGTATCGAACCCGCCTTATTTCCCCGCTGGACAGGTGTTTGAGCATAAACGTCAGCAAGCTCGGCATGATGGCGACTTGAGCGCAGAGCAGTTTTTTAGCGCGCTCCAGTCATTGTCTGATGTGCAAACTCGAGTTGGCTTAATTTTGCCTTGTACCGAGGCACCACGCTGGTTGACTTGTGCGGCAACCAAAGGCTGGTTGGTTGAGCGTAAGGCAATGGTTCGTTCATTGCCGCATAAGGCACCGATCCGAATGTTGTTATTATTGTCGAAACAGGTTCATATTCCGGCTCATAGTGAACAAATTCTTATCTATCAAGAAGATAAAAATTATAGTCCACAATATGTATCGCTTTGTAGAGATTTCTACCTAAACATGTAGAGTTTTTGGTTATTGCTAGAGATCAAAGTTCACCAATTCAGCTTGATTCACTGCTTTTATGTTTTATTTGCGTAATATATACTCCGCGGTTAATTGAGGATGCGGTGATTAACACGGGGGATACACATGTCCAAAGCACTTGGCTCATGGAACACGATGAGTTTAGGCTTAATGCTTTTTGCTTTCTTTTTAGGGGCCGGAAACTTAATTTTTCCGCCGATGGCCGGCATGTTAGCGGGAGATAATTTGCTGTTATCGATGTTGGGCTTCTTAGTGACAGCTGTAGGGCTTCCCTTGTTAGGTTTGTTAGCGATAGCCAAGGCAGGTGGTGGAATTGTGCAGTTGGGTCGCTACTTGCCAAGTCAAATTGCTAATTTAATCGCGCTCTCGATTTATTTAGTCTTGGTTCCCATGTTCGGGATCCCCCGTACCTGTTTGGTTGCCTATGAACTTGGTTTTGTCCCCCTGGTTGAAAATGCTAGCCAGCTAACGCTGATGGCTTATTCTTTGTTTTATTTTATTGCTGCATTATTTTTTATTTTGCGTCGTGGCGGGTTAATTGACTCGGTTGGTAAAGTGATTACTCCGCTGTTGGTTATTTGTATTGCAGTGATTGGCGTTACGTTATTTAGCCACCCTTTTGCCGAGATAGCGCCAGCCCAGCAGGGCTTTGCCGAAATGCCATTTGGTCAAGGTTTTATCGATGGTTATAACACCATGGATGCGCTTGCCGCTTTGATGTTTGGGGTATTGATGGTCGATGCCTTAAATAACAAAGGTGTGACTGATCAACGTCAGCAATTTGGCTATTTGGTGAAAGCCAGCTTGATTGCTGCTTTAGGACTCTCTCTGTTTTATGTGGTGTTGTTTTACTTAGGGGCTACCGCGACGGGGGTGGCGCTGGGTGCGAACAACGGCGGTGAAATTATTGTTGCCTACGTGAAAGTATTATTTGGTCCTCAAGGCCAATGGTTGTTGGCTGCCGTGGTGAGTCTTGCATGTTTTACTACGGCTATTGGTGGGGTGTCTTCTTTCGCGACTTACCTGAGTGATAATACCAAGATCTCTTATAAATATATTGCAATTATGAGTGTGGCTTGTTGTGCCTTGGTCGCCAATATTGGACTCAATCAGTTATTGCTGGTATCGATCCCCATCTTGATTGGGATCTATCCGGTGGCGGTTGCTTTAATTGCTTTCAACATGCTGGTGACTTGGTTTAAGCGTCCCAAAATGACGGCGCGATTGATGGTTGGGGTCGCGGCATTGTTTGGGCTTCTCGACGCCATTAAAGCGACAGGGGTGAATATGGACGCATTTAATATTCTACCTGGATTTAGCCAAGGATTTGCATGGCTACTGCCTACGCTCGCAGCTGTGATTGTGAGCCTGTTGGTCGGGCCTCAAAAGGAACGGCTTGCGGAAACGGCCTAATACAGCTGTTTGGTGTAACAGGCCACTATGATTGTGGCCGATACCCGAAGTTTGGTTGTAATTTTAAGCGTTCGTCATGCTTTGTGCTTGTGTGGCAACCATGCAAGCCGCTGCAATGCATGTTACTCAAACGATATTAAAATAGTTGCTTAGCGGTCTACCAAAGTACGGAGATAGTCTTGGAAATTGACTTTGCTTTGTCAGTATCTATAAGGTTTGGGTGAGTTTAGTCAGAAACATATCCTAAAATTCGAAGAACAATCATTTGCCCTATTTATCAGAGATAACTCGAGTGAGTGATTGCTGGTTTAACGGGTGTTATTTTGTCACCTCAATTCAAATCAGGTTTCTTTAGTTGTCTGCTCTTTGAGAAATCACCGCATCGTTAGTCTGCTATTGGCTCAAGTTGAGAGCGAAGCTAAGCGCAGCGATATTCCAAATGTTATCGTCGATACTTATACATTCTAGGCCCCACATTTTACGAGTCATTTGGGTTTGTAGACATAGGGCGCTATACCGATTATTTAGTGAAAGGTGTAGACAAAATTTTTACCAAAGGCGCTTAGAAAACAACTAACGAATCAGCCGATGTTCCTTTCTTTAGTCAATCTGTAATATGCTTTTTACGGGCCAAAGCTTGCGACTGTTATCAAGGTGAATCGCCCCGACAAATTCGCAGGCAGGTTTATTTGAGTTATGCTGCCCGAGTATCGGGCAACTGTCGATAGTAGTTTTCTTCGTATTCTGCTGGCGGTATATCACCAATCGAACTCAGCAGCCGTCTGTTGTTGAACCCGTCAACCCAGTCCTGTGTAGCCAGTTCAACCTGCTCCAAAAAAACCGGGTACTGGTTTATTGAACATAATGGAAAAATCGTAGGAGGAGCTTCACCGCTGCCTGCTGAACCAGATGTATGTGAATTGTAAAAACTGTATTTTTTAGCACCAATAGAGGACATGATTTCACTAAGTGAAGGACGGTTCGTACAGCTCTTTAAACAAACCAAAGCGCTCGCTTATCCACCATTAATTTAATGGCTGGCCCTCAGTATATTGTTGATCGGGCCAAGTAAATCACAAGTGGCAGCAGCCTCATAAGTTTTGCTTAGCCCTACATGACGGTGCTCGATGTGAGTGCAGTAAGGTCTGGTTAAGCAATGCCTAATTGTTGCAGTTCTTGGCTTAATTGCTGGCACCAGCTGGCAATGCGCTGGTCGCTGAGATCATATTGATTTTCGTCATCTAAAGCTAAACCATAGAAAAACTCTCCATCTTCTGTGAGCGCTTTAGAGACCTCGAACTCATAGCCTTGGTTTGGCCAAAAGCCGATAAAATTCGCGCCAGAAGGGGCGAGTTGTTCAAACAACATGCCCATGGCATCTAAAAACCATTCGCAGTAACCCACTTGATCACCTAAGCCAAACAGAGCGATGGTTTTATTTTTCAGGTCGAGTGTTTCAAGATTGTCCCAGACGGCTTCCCAATCTTCCTGTAATTCGCCATAATCCCAAGTAGAAATACCCAGAATAAGTACCGAATAATCGCTCATTTTCTGAATATCACAGTCTTTCACATTAAATAGATCTACTTGGTCTTCGCCAAATTCAGCTTGAATTTTTTCGGCGGCCATTTCGGTATAACAAGTAGATGAGCCATAAAAGAGGCCAATACGCATGGGTAAACGTCCTTTCGCGTTGGTTTGCAGCGCGGGCAGTGTAGCAAAAGCTTTCAGCAACACCAATATACTCATTTGCAGATTAGTAATCACAGTGAAGCAATATGCCAAGTAAAAATATTCCTGATAGTTCGATGGTTTATCTAGACCGATTTATTGAGCAGTTATGGTTTGAATATAATTTAGCTGATAATACGCTGCTTTCTTATCGTAACGACCTCCAGCAACTGGCGTTATTTTTGACCAAGCAAGGCCTGTTTCTAGAGCGAGCCTCGGCTTTAGATTTACAAGCATTTATTAGTGCACGGTATGAGCAAGGGCAAAAAGCTAGCTCTGCGGCTCGGCAATTATCAACCTTGCGCCGTTTTTATCGTTTTTTGTTACAGCAGCAGCTACGCGAGGATGATCCCACCGCACTATTGGTACAGCCAAAGTTGGCTAAGCATCTGCCAGGAACACTCAGTGAGGCCGAGGTGGACCTTTTGTTGGCTCAGCCACAGCTTGATGATCCGATCCAGCATCGAGATTTAGCCATGCTGGAAGTGTTGTATGCCACCGGTTTACGAGTGACTGAATTGGTTGGCCTGCAAATGGAGCAAGTAAGCTTGCGCCAAGGTTTGGTGAGAGTCGTTGGCAAAGGCGGTAAGGAGCGTTTGGTTCCCTTAGGTGAGCAAGCGGTGGACTGTTTAGAAGGCTATCTACGTCAATCACGGCCCTTATTACTTAAAACTGAGAGTGATGTATTGTTCCCTAGTGCGCGAGGCTGTCAGATGACGCGGCAAACCTTTTGGCACCGGATTAAACGTTACGCAGGCTTAGCTGGCATATCCGAGGGTTTATCGCCACATACCCTGCGTCATGCCTTTGCCACTCACTTGCTGAACCATGGTGCAGACCTAAGGGTGGTTCAAATGTTGTTAGGGCACAGTGACCTATCCACCACGCAAATTTATACGCATGTGGCTAACGAGCGTTTACGTTCGGTCTATGATCAGCATCACCCGCGAGCGTGAGCAACAAGTTTGCATTTATTCAATAGAGACGGTAAGTTTTGCAGAGTTTACTCGGTCTGCTACTACAAGTTCTAATTCGGAGAAGATCTAATGAAGTTATCAAAGGCCCTGGTATTGTCGCTAAGCTTACTTGGTTTGAGTGTTAGTCAAGCTTGGAGCAATAGCAGTACTGAAATAAGTGGTGGCGAGCAAAGCAAAGCGCCTAGTCGTGTATCGGCTCAGTTAGATTTGACTAAAATCCAGCAACTGATCGCTGCTCGTCTTGGGGTTAATATTGACTCTATTGCCGAAACTCCCTTGGCGGGAATTTACGAAGTCGTCAGTAGTCAGGGGATTTTTTATGTGAGTCAAGATGGTAACTACTTGTTGCAAGGCAGCTTGTTTGATTTGGTGAATCGAGTCAATTTAACTGACCAAAGTATGTCTGCGGTACGACTTAAGCAGTTAGCCAATTTTGAAGATGATATGATCACCTTTAAGGCTAAAGATGAAAAATATGTGATTACCGTATTCACTGATACCAGCTGTGGTTATTGTCGTAAGTTGCATAGTGAGTTATACACTTATCAAGAGAAAAATCCCGATACCAATAAGATTGAGCAGTTACCGGGTTATACCGATTTAGGCATTACGGTACGTTACTTAGCCTTCCCGCGGGGTGGTTTACAGTCACCTGCTTACCATACGATGCAAAATGTATGGTGTGCCGATGACAAAGCTGCAGCCTTAAGCTCGGCTAAACAAGGGGGGGCGATTGCGCAGGTTTCCTGTAAGGAAGATGTGATTGAGCAATATCACTTAGGTGAGGCTTTTGGTGTTCGTGGGACACCAGCGATGGTATTGCAAGATGGCAGAATGCTACCTGGTTATCGTCCGCCAGCAGCCCTGCTGGAATTATTACAACGTAGCTAAGTATTGTAGGCTCCTTAGGAGCCTTTTTTATGAGTCCTATTTTGCCCCCTATGTAGAGTACAAAATTACGTGTTATTACGTCGTCGAGAGCAGCTAGATAGCCAGGCTTTACCAGCCGAATGGCCTGAATTACTGAAGCAGATTTATTTACGTCGTGGGGTGCGCAGCGCCGCCGATGTGGAGCGCCGAGCTCAGGCATTGTTACCGTTTAAGGGCTTAAACGGTATGAATGAGGCGGTCAAGCTATTGATTGATCACTTAGCCAATGGCCGTAAAATTTTGGTGGTGGGTGATTTTGATGCCGATGGAGCCACTAGTACTGCCTTACTTATGGCTGGCTTACCGTTGTTTGGCTTTCAATCACTGGATTTCATTGTGCCTAATCGCTTTGAATATGGCTATGGTTTAAGCCCTGAAATCGTCGAGCTTGCGGCGGCTAAAGGTGCGCAGCTGATCATTACCGTAGACAACGGTATTTCAAGTATCGCGGGGGTGGATAAGGCGCAAGCTTTGGGGATCCCGGTCTTAATCACCGATCATCATCTACCTGGCGAACATTTGCCAAAGGCTGCGGCCATTGTGAATCCCAATTTGTCGGCGTGCGCCTTTCCCAGTAAGAACTTAGCGGGTGTTGGGGTGGCATTTTATTTGTTGATGGCTTTACGCAGTAAGATGCGTGAACTTGATTTATTTACTCAACAAGCGATCGCAGAACCTAATATTGCGAATTTACTCGATTTGGTTGCCTTGGGCACGGTGGCGGATGTGGTGCCGCTAGACAGCAATAATCGCATTTTGGTGCATCAAGGTTTACAGCGGATCCGTGCCGGAGTGTGTCGGCCTGGGATCCAAGCCTTAATTGAAGTCTCGGGGCGTAACAAGAGCAACATGGTGGCTAGCGATCTCGGTTTTGCGATTGGTCCGCGTTTAAATGCAGTGGGCCGCTTAGACGACATGAGTTTGGGGATTCATTGTTTGTTGAGTGATGATATTCACCATGCTCGGCAATTAGCGAGTGAAATGGATAGTCTTAATAGTGAGCGTAAAGACATTGAACAAAGTATGCAGCAAGAGGCACAAGTGATTGTTAATCAACTGCGTTTAGATAGTGAGAGCTTACCTAAGGCGCTGTGTTTATATCAGGCTGACTGGCATCAAGGAGTGGTTGGTTTAGTCGCATCACGAATTAAAGAGCAGTATTACCGTCCGGTATTTGCTTTTGCCGACGGTGACAAGGGCGAAGTAAAAGGCTCGGGGCGCTCAGTCGCAGGGGTTCATTTACGTGACTTATTGGAGCGAATTGACACTCAGAATCCGGGCTTGATTAGTAAATTTGGCGGCCATGCAATGGCGGCTGGTTTATCTTTACCTCAGACTCGCTTGGCCGAATTTAAAGCTTGCTTGGAGCAAACCTCTAGCGATTTTGTTGATGAGGATTGTTTAACCCATACTCTATGGAGTGATGGTGAATTGCCAGCTGAATATCAGGTATTGTCGTTTGCCGAGATGCTTCGCGAAGCTGGGCCTTGGGGACAAGGTTTCCCAGAACCGCTATTTGATGGCCATTTCGAACTATGTAGCCAGCGGGTTGTAGGGGAAAAGCACTTGAAGATGAGTGTGAAATTACCTGGAATGTCACAGGAAATTGATGCGATAGCTTTTAATGTGGATCGTAGTGTGTGGCCAAATGCTGCGTTGAAGCAGGTGCAATTAATTTATAAACTGGATGTAAATGAATTTCGTGGGCGACGTAGTTTGCAGTTGCTGGTCGAGCATTTACAAGCGCTATAGGCTCTGTTTAGAAAGCCTTGAAATGAAAGAAAGAGGAAAACCATGAGTGCAGCGTTAATAGTTATTTGTCCCAGCTGTCAAGCGGGTAATCGTGTTCCTCAAGCACGTATGTCCGAGCAAGCGAAGTGTGGTAAATGTTCTCAGGACTTATTTGCGGGGAAAGCCATTGAGGTCGATGAAGCCGCTTTGGCTCGTCATTTAAAGGGAGACTTACCGGTGCTTGTCGACTTTTGGGCGCCTTGGTGTGGCCCATGTAAGAGTATGGCTCCGGCCTATCAGCAAGCGGCTCAGCAGTTTGCGCATCGAGCTCAGTTTTTGAAAGTGAACACTGAAATATTGCCAGTCTTGGCGCAGCGTTATCAGATCCGCTCTATCCCGACCTTAATTTGTTTTAAAGGTGGTAAATTACTGGCTCAGCAAGCCGGGGCTTTGCCCGCGCAAGCGCTGTCACAATGGATAGAACAGCAGTTGTAAATAGCCAAGCCTGATGATCCCTGTCATAACTTAGTGTGGGGGTTCCGCTTCGGTTTGTCTTTCATTAACATGAGGGTGAGTAGGATCTTACTGGGCACCATTAGTAATAAGCCTGCACCGATGATCCCGGCGATAATTTGTACCCCTTGAACGCCCCTGTCAACACTGATGCTGGTAAACATAGCCAGCGCGACGCCTAACAGTACTAGCGTTAAGCCAAGCCCAATACTGATGTACAATAGCCACTTCCAGTTTGTTTCACTCATCACTTTGTCCTTTTCATCATCAGCTGATTTTATTATTCAGACATAGCTCGCGATTAACCTTGCGTTGGCGCAGTTTATTGGAGATTTTTTGTTACCAGCCTGTTTTATTATTTTGGCTTGGTATTGGTATCGTTAGCGATTCAGTTTGTATTGGCGCTTCTTATTGAGGCTCAGTGGCGTTTTGTCATACTTCCTTTAGCGACGAGGGTGTCGAGAATAGCGATGTCACCTTGCCATTGGAGTTTGCCGCTGACTCGCCAGAGAGAACCGATGGCTGGTGGCTGGGGGAGGTTTGCCAAGATTTGTAATTCAAGAGCGGAACCATCGGTGGTGATGGCCTTCAAGTTGTAGTGGCTGGGGGATGTTTTCCGACTCGCTAGTAGGCGAATATTGCCACGACTCAGCCCTTGAAAAGTCTGGCTCAGGGCCTGTTCTAAGCGGGGGAGCTGAGAGGTTTGAAACGGGCTATCAGGTGACCAGGTGTAGTAACAAAATACACCAATAAATAAGACCATCACCAAAGGTAAGCGTTTATCGATATGTCGGGGATCTTTAGACATTTTGGGGTCCTCGTTGTGATGCTCAAGGTGCAGGCTTAGACTCGCAGCTGATTAACTGAAAGGCTAGCGCCCGTTGGTGATTTAAGCTACTTCTCTCTGCGAGGTTAACTTACCCACTAGTGATCCGTTTTGTTCAAAACTTTACGAGCAGTGGACTAGTTTATAGCATGTTTAGGCTATAAATTATCCAGTTAAGTGGCCTGATATGGGCATCTCATTAAGCTTAATTGTCACTTTGCTGGGATGCTTCTCGATTGCTGGTTAACGAGTTATTACTTCCTAAATGCTAGGTGTGTACATTTAAATTTTATATGCTTATCTAAAAAACCATCTACGGCATTTTGTCACCAATTAATCATCTGCTTTGGGGGGAGCGATTCAGCTATTCATTCTAATCTAAGGGCTTCTTCTGCTATGTTGAAATTTTATGGGCGTTATTTATTTTCTGAAAGAGAACTGCGTCTGCCTTTACTAAAGACTAAGCTATTTATCTGATTTGATAGACTAAATTTAATTTATCCTTGTTTTATTTTTTGTTTTTGATTTTGATCTTTACGTTTTTTGTTTGTTATTTAAAGTCTTGTGACTTTTATTTTGCCTTCTAAATTTAAACGTTTTTCAGATGAGTTTAAAAGTGGCCCCTAAAAAACCGATGATTAAATTCAAGGTCAATCATTGATTGCGAATCTTCTTGATGAATTAAGTGGCTCATATATTTCATTA
This sequence comes from Agarivorans sp. QJM3NY_29, assembly GCF_050870835.2. Taxonomy (NCBI): domain Bacteria; kingdom Pseudomonadati; phylum Pseudomonadota; class Gammaproteobacteria; order Alteromonadales; family Alteromonadaceae; genus Agarivorans; species Agarivorans sp. QJM3NY_29. Next base: position 1,059,024 of record NZ_CP194036.2, read on the forward strand.
TATATCAGTGTGTTGGGGGTTTTGTTGTGGTTGTATTAATTGGGGGGGGGGATTGTTTTTTATTATGTGATGTAAATCATTTAGACCTTTTTCTCTTAATGATTAATTTATAGTCACCTGTTTTATCCTTGAGTTACTCGTTACTTTTTGTTTAGGAATGTTTTATAAAATCATTAGTGTGAAATAGCTCAACATTCCCAAATTACCCTGTTGATTTCCTACTCACTTTATACAACTATTGATTATCGAAATAACGGTTTGTTTTTTTAGATCCGCTATTTTGTTTTGTATTTTTTTTGTGGGTGATAGGTTTTTAGTTCTTGTGGGAGGTTGTATTTAATCCTAAATATATAAGTTTTAAATTGTTTTTTATGTATTTTTATAATGGCTTTAAATCTGTTGGGTGTGTTCATTAAAATAAGATCATAAGAAATGATATTATCAAGTTGTAGCATGATGTATATGCAGATTTGTCATTCCTTTACATGAATTTGAATAGGATTTGAGATGATAATGCAAGCGAAGAAATATTCTTTATTTACATTGAAGGCGACAGCGATTGCTGTGTCTTTGTATACAGCGGGGGCTTTAGCCAACGGCGGTTTTGCTACTCAAAATGGTGGAACGACTGGGGGACAAGGTGGTGCGGTTGTTTATGCCAGTACCGGTACCCAAATTCACGAAGCCTTATGTAATCGAGCCTCTAGTGATACGCCTATTATTATTAGAGTTGAGGGCACTATTAATCACGGTAATACCAGTCAAGTATCTGGCGATAGTTGTAATACAGCAGCAGATAAAATTGAACTAAAAGAAGTCAGTAATATTAGTATTATTGGGGTCGGTAGTGGCGCTTTATTTGATGAGCTCGGTATTCATCTACGAGCGGCATCAAACATTATTATTCAAAATGTTCACGTTCGGAATGTTAAAAAATCAGGCTCACCAACCTCTAATGGTGGGGATGCCATTGGTATGGAGAGTAATGTATATAACGTCTGGGTGGATCACGTCACATTAGAGGCCAGCGGCGGAGAAAGTGACGGCTATGATGCCTTATTTGATATGAAAGCCACCACCAAGTATGTCACGCTATCTTACAGTATATTACGCAATTCTGGACGGGGTGGTTTGGTTGGCTCTAGCGATAGTGATGACACCAATGGTCCAGTGACCTTTCATCACAACTATTACCAAAATATTAACTCTCGCACTCCCTTGCTTAGACACGCAACGGCTCACTCTTACAACAATTACTATGATGGTTTAATCTCTTCGGGAATGAATCCTCGAATTGGCGGCCAAATTCGTGCTGAAAATAACTATGTGAAAGATTCTAGCGATCCTTTAGGGACTTTCTATACCAATGATATGGGTTATTGGCAGGTGAGTGGCAATATATGGGACAACGTGAGTTGGTCGTCTGACGATGATAAGTCACACCCCGCTGGACCGAACCCTGTTTCAACCACTTCTATTAGTATTCCGTATAGTTACTTGATGGATGACGCAAGTTGTGTTCCTGCCTTGGTGTTAGCGGCTGCCGGGGCAAATAAAGGCCTGGCTGTGTCTGACGGGAGCTGTTCACCGACGGATCCGACTGACCCAACCGATCCAACTGACCCAACCGATCCGACCGATCCTACGGTTCCTGGTGATGGCGAGAATCTTGCTTTAAACGCTGCCGCAGATGGTAGTTCTAAAGCCAGTGGTACCAGTTACGGTAATGTGATTGATGGTGACACCGCTACCTATTGGGCCCCTTCTGGCTCAACCGGTACCATTAACGTTAAAAATCTAAATACCACTATCAACGCCGTAAGAATTGTTCCATCTTCAGGCACCGAGGGGCGGATTAGTTCTTGGGCATTAGTGAACTATGACACGGGTGAAACTTTGGCAAATGGCGGTACGGTGCCAGATGTAATTACTTTCTCTGACGTCAGCTTGAACAAGCTGAGCTTTGTGATTCAGGCTGCGAGCGCAAGCCCGCAAATCGCCGAGTTTGAAGTTTATAATGGCTATACCAGTGGGGGTTCCGATGGCGGAAGCTCGGTGGTGAATGGTACCGTGAATGGCACCTACAAAATTTCACCATTGCATAGTGCGAAAGCGCTTGATGTTGCCAACTGTGGTAGCAGTAATGGAACGAATGTGCAGCAATTTAGTTGGTTAGCTAACGATTGCCAGAAGTTTGTTATCTCTAACGTGGATGGTATTTGGCATCGTATTTCGCCAGTGAATGCTTCAACGAAAGGGGTAGAAGTGGCTTCTTCTTCAACCAGTGCAGCAGCCAATGTACAACTCTATGATTACTGGGGTGGTGCGAATCAACAGTTCCGCTTCCAAGCTGCAGGTTCAGGTAAATGGAGAATCATTAACCGAAATAGTGAGTTGTGTTTAGATGTGGCGTCTAAGTCAGCGGCTGATGGTGCTAATATCATCCAATATACTTGTAAGGCGGGTGCTGAAAATCAGATGTTTGTTTTAGAGCGTCAGTAATTCTTTAACTTGAGTTTTAGCTTGTGCTTAAAAGCCGCTCTGTGAAATAACAGAGCGGCTTTTTTTGATGTCGCAAATCGACATGGGCGAAACCATCGCGTTTCGGTAACTCCGCGTGTCAGTCAAGGTTTGGCTTGCTTAACTGTCGTCATCTTCACCATCGCTACCTTTTTTAAACATCGATAAATTTAAAGATTGGGGAGTTCCTAGCCAATAGGCGTACTCGGTATGATCGCGTAAGTTATTACCGGTTTGGGCATGCACCAAAATGTTTAAGTCTTGGCGTTGTGCTTCTAACCAAGGAATGAGCTGTTCAAAATGTTGTTCTGAGAAACTAAGCTGGCAACTCCAATGTGGGTGAGGGCCAACTAAGGTTTGATGCACTCTCCCCATTTTAATCGCGCATTTTTGCGCGGCCTGTTGGCATAGCTGTGTCGCAAATTCGAGGCTCGTAGCATCGAAATACACGTGGGCGTGATAGTGTTTATGGACATTTTGGGGAAAGTAGGGATTCAAGTTGAGCGATCCTTCGGTGATGAATGACATGATTACATTGTTGTACTAATTGATGAGACTTGCTATATAATTGCTCACTTCGTCGCCAAGGGCGGTGTTGTAACACTAACTAATGAGGTGAACATGAGTCACAAAAACAAACGGGCTAAGCAGCTTGCCCATGCGCATGGCCGAGGCCAGATCAATGATAATGCGCTTAAAGCTTTAGTCACCAGTCCACTGTTTAAAAGCAAAGTGGAGCGGCCTAAAAAGGGTAAAGGTTCATATAACAGAAAGGGGCATCAGCTGAAGGGCGATGCTCCTTTTAACATTTTGACTTGCAACTTACTTAAGCAGTCATCAGTAGGTGTTGCAGTTCTTTAAGTGAATTCACTTCGTGCTTAGGCGCAATCCCTTCAGGTTTAGCATGACCATGTCGGTTCAACCAACAAGTATCAATACCTGCGTTAATCCCGCCTTGAATATCCGAGTGCAGATTGTCCCCCACCATTAAAATAGAGTCTTTTGCAGGATGCTTCATGTGCTTAAAGGCATGATTAAAAATATCAACATGCGGTTTAGCGATACCGACTTGTTCGGAAATAACCAGTGGGAAAAAATAGCTTTTTAAACCAGTGCGTTCTAAACGGATCGTTTGTAAGGCGGTGAACCCGTTGGTGATGATCCCCATTTTGACTTTGCCCGATAAAGCATCTAGAAGTTCTTTGGCTCCCGGTAATAAGCTGCAAATGTCGGCCATGGCATTTAAAAAGGCACTATTTAGTTGTTGTGGATGAAGTCCTAACTTGGCCGCCCATTGGCTAAAGCGCTGCTGCTGGAGTTCGCGAGCGGATATTTTTCCGGCCTGATAGTCGACCCAAAGCGGTAAATTAACGGTTTGATAGTGTTGATAGTCTTGCTCATTAAAGTTAACCCCATAGCGTGAGAACATCAGTCTGAGCCCCGCAAAGGCATCAAAGTTGAATAGCGTTTCATCAGCGTCAAATAGGATCCATTGGTATTTCATTCTCTGCGCACCTTACAACTTAACAGGCGACTTATGCTGGGCTAAGTGACTCATATTGTCAAAAATGTTTTACAGAACAAGGCGATTCAGTTGATGGCTGAGGGGCTTCGACTTCACCAGAAAATCTGCGATTCTTAACGAAGCCTTTAAACCTGCATCCATTGCTGATTTAACTCCGTTTAAGCTGGCCTTATAACTTGCAATTAACCCAAAAAGGAGTACAATTCCGCGGCTTCAATTAGCGGGACTCCCATTTAGGGACCTTAAATTTTTTAACTAGTATGAGGACGATATGGTTACCATTCGTTTGCAACGTGGCGGCGCAAAAAAGCGTCCATTCTATCAAGTAGTTGTTACTGATAGCCGTAATTCACGTGACGGTCGTTTCATTGAAAAATTAGGTTTTTTCAATCCGATTGCTCGTGGTCAAGAAGAGCGTATTCGCTTAGAACAAGACCGCATTGATCACTGGGTTGGCCAAGGCGCTGCGGTTTCTAACCGTGTAGCTAAGCTAATCAAAGATTCAAAAGCAGCATAATTCAGTCTTTTTTAGTGGAGTTAAGATGAGCAATAAAGAACAGCCCATCGTGATAGGTCGCTTAGGTGCCGTTTACGGTATTAAAGGGTGGCTTAAAGTTAACTCGTTCACTGAAGATGCGGAAGCTGTTTTTAACTATCAACCTTGGTTGATAGGTCGTTCTGGTGACTATACTTCGATTGAAGTGACAGAATGGCGGCGACACAGTAAATCTTTCATCGTGAAGCTTGCGGGCTTTGATGTGAGAGAACAAGCTCAGAGTTTAACCGGGATGGATATTGCGGCTTCGCCGGAGGTTCTACCGGAGCTATCTGATGATGAATATTACTGGCGTGACCTGATGGACATGAAAGTGGTGAATCGCAGTGGCTATGACTTAGGACATGTGACCGATTTAATGGAAACAGGTTCGAATGATGTCTTGGTTGTGAAAGCCAATTTAAAAGATGCCTTTGGCAAAAAGGAACGGTTAATCCCGTTCGTAGAGTCTCAGATAATTGATAACATCGATCGCGAGTCTCAAACTATTACTGTTGATTGGGATCCTAGTTTTTAGGTTCCTTTATGGCTGAGCAGACACCACAGTTGTGGGTGGGAATAGTGAGTCTATTTCCGGAAATGTTTCATGCTATAAGCGAGTACGGTGTGACTGGGCGTGCGGTAAAACGTGGCTTAGTTAAGATTGAGTGTTGGAATCCGCGTGATTTCACTCATGATCGTCATCGTACGGTGGACGACCGGCCTTACGGCGGTGGCCCTGGTATGTTAATGATGGTACAGCCCTTACGGGATGCGATTCATGCTGCTAAACAGGCTGCTGGTGATGGGGTTAAGGTGATCTATATGTCACCGCAAGGGCGTACCTTGAAGCAAGATGGAGTAATGGAGTTAGCTCAACAGCAAAAGCTGATTATAGTTGCGGGTCGCTATGAAGGCATTGATGAACGCTTAATTCAAGCCGAAGTTGATGAAGAATGGTCGATTGGTGATTATGTGTTAAGTGGTGGTGAGCTGCCAGCAATGAATATGATAGACGCCGTCTCGCGGTTAATTCCGGGAGTTTTGGGGGATAAAGCTTCAGCTGAGCAGGATTCATTCTCTGATGGATTGTTGGATTGTCCACATTATACTCGTCCAGAAGTTTTGGATGGGCAGGCGGTACCTCCGGTACTGCTCAGTGGAAACCATAAAAAAATTGAAGAGTGGCGCTACAAACAAGCACTTGGGCGAACCTATTTGAGGCGACCGGAGTTATTGGAGAATCTAGCTCTGACTGACAAGCAAGAAAAGATTCTTGCTGAGTTCATCCAAGAGCAAACGCCCTTGGATAATAAATAAAGATTCAGTTAATTCTAGGAAATAGTAATGAGCAATATTATTAAACAGCTCGAAGAAGAGCAATTGAAGCAAGACGTACCTGCGTTCGCTCCTGGTGACACAGTAGTTGTACAGGTAAAGGTAAAAGAAGGTAATCGTGAGCGTCTACAGGCGTTTGAAGGCGTAGTAATTGCTAAGCGTAACCGTGGTTTACACTCAGCATTTACGGTTCGTAAAATTTCAAACGGTGAAGGCGTTGAGCGTGCATTCCAAACTCATAGCCCGCTAGTTGAGAGTATTACTGTTAAGCGTCGTGGTGACGTTCGTCGTGCTAAACTTTACTACTTACGTGAACTTTCTGGTAAGAAAGCCCGTATTAAAGAAAAGTTGGCGACGAAGTAAGTCTACTTCTTCGAGAAAAAAGCCCGCGTATGCGGGCTTTTTTGTGCGCGAGTCTAGGCGATTTCTAAGACTGAGTTGTCACCACCAACACCACTGTTCTGATAGCTATCTGCGAGCCAATCGTTGTCATAGGTTTCGGTCCCATCAGCTAAGCACAGTTTATATTTAAACTGATAGCTTGCTTGTTGGTCCGTGGGAACATTGACCACGACTTTAAATTTGCCATTTTTGAGTTTGGTTAGCTCTATCGGCTGCCACTCATTAAATTCGGCAATTAAATAGATCTGCGCGGCGTCTTGGGTGGCTTCCTTTTCAATTTCAAAGGTGACCTTTACTTCAGGTTTGGACTTTAGATATTGCTTTTTTAAGGGCATGCTATTCTCCTCCGAGAGATAAAATAAATCCGTATACATTGTGACCAATAGTGATTCTTTCAAAAAAGTGAGAGCTTGGTCAATAGTAGATTGGTTTTTTTAAAGTTGAAAGTATTGTCGAAGGATCTCTTGAGTAAACACAGTTTTAAGGTAATAACCTCGAGGAAGTACTTGAATTAGGCTGCCATTGGGTCCTATGGCGGCAGTTCTTGCCTTGTTATTTGCGGCCTTAGGACGTAATTGTAGTACCTGTCCTTGGCGTGCCGTTATTTGTTCAATTTGGCCGAAGCTAATCATCTCCATTTGCTCTTCCCAATCAGCTTGGAGTTGCTGGTTTTGCTCTGCTGAAGGGCTCCACAAAATTGGGTTTGCGACAATCCGTTGCGGGATAGGGATGCTTCGTTCTGCCAATATGGGGATCCACAATACTCGCGAAAGCTTATTGTAGACATTGCTATGATGCCAAGTCAGCCCTGCCACATTAGTGAGCGGCGTAATACATACATAAGTACTTTCCAGAGGTTTACCTTGTGCATCAATTGGGATCGTTTTTAATTCGATGCCTAGTTCGGGAAAGTCTTGAATCGGCTTGCTGCCAGCGCTTGCCCCTAGGCACCATTCAATCAGTTGACCCCCCCAGCCTTTTTGACGTTTAAAGTTAGCGGGAATGCTAAAGCCTTCACGTAATGCTAATTCACCAAGACTCAGTCCGGCTAAGGATTGGGCGCGAGCGTAGAGTTCGGCTTCACTATTTGGTTTGCTGATCATGGCTTCGTTAACTGTGGGTAAAAGGCTATTGTATAGAAGCTGCGCAGTAAATGCAGCCGCTTATCCAATAGCCATAACTATAGTGTAACTTATTGATTATTAGCGGCTTTATTTTTTCTCTTTGAATCGCTTGGTGGATAGTTAAACGTTATTCATAGCTAATTTAGACTTACAAACAACCTTATCCACATTATCTATGGATAACTATTGTTAATTGTTATTAACTAGTATTTTATACACAGAAAGTCTCTATTTAACTCAGGATGTCTATAATTAAGGCGATCTGATGAGAATAAACACGTTTTATGGAGATGTGTTGGTTTTTTAAACAATTAAAGTTATGAACAGTGCGAATCTAGATAAACTTGAAAAATCATTTCCCATTTTAAATTAAGTTTTTGATTTTTAATGTTATTTTGTATTTTATGTATATTGTTTTTTAGATTTTTATTGTTTGAATATGTTAGTTTTGGGCTTTATCCCAAGTTATACACAGTTTTTCTCACAGATAAATCGAATAACTTTGCTTAAGCGGGTGTTATTACAATTTTGTTCCTTTGTGATAAGCGTATTTGCCGAGCTTGACGATCTGTGAAAGAATCACTTATCTATAGTTTTTAGCTGAAGGTTGTTTCAGTGATTGATGGGGATGGTTATCGCCCCAACGTCGGCATCGTTATTTGTAATCAGCGTGGTCAGGTATTGTGGGCACGTAGATATGGTCAACATTCATGGCAGTTTCCCCAAGGTGGCGTTGATGAAGGGGAATCGGCTGAACAAGCGATGTATCGTGAGTTGCATGAAGAAGTAGGCTTGCTGCCGCAAGATGTAAAAATTTTGGCAACAACCAAACATTGGCTGCGTTATAAATTACCGAAGCGCTTAATTCGTTGGGATAGTCCGCCAGTTTGTATCGGACAAAAACAAAAGTGGTTTTTACTGCGTCTAGTGGGTCAAGAATCTAGTATTAAATTTGATTGTTGTGGACACCCAGAGTTCGATGATTGGCGCTGGGTGAGTTTTTGGTATCCGGTTCGGCAAGTCGTATCATTTAAACGAGAAGTATATCGTCGTGCTCTCAAAGAGTTTGTGATTTCGGCAATGCCTTATCACCGTACAGATAAGGTACCAAATAAAGATAAACGGCGACGTTTTAAGAAACGTAAAGGAGCTTAAGAAGTGTTAGCAGAGTTACGTGCCATTGTTGAACAGGTAAGCAATGCCGATACTCTCGACAGTGCTTTGGCTATTTTAGTTACGAAGATCCGTTATACGATGCAAACCGATTGTTGTTCGGTATATGTCATGGATCATCAACAAAAACGCTTAGTTCTGCGAGCGACAGAAGGCCTAGCCGCCAGCGCTATTGGTAAGGCGGCAATGCCCCTTGGCGAAGGCGTGGTTGGTCAGGTGGCCTTACGCGAAGAGCCGATCAACTTGGCCGATGCTCGGCTTAATCCGCATTTTAAATATCTTCCTGAAACTGCGGAAGAAGGGTTCTTTTCTTTCTTAGGTACGCCGATTACCCATCAGCGTAAGGTACTGGGCGTATTGGTCGTCCAGCAATCAGAGGCGCGAAGCTTTGATCAGAGTGAAGAGTCATTCTTGGTGACTTTGGCGACTCATTTAGCGGGAGTCCTCGCGAATTCTGATCTACACGCGGTGCTTAATGCGCCCTCCAAGAAAAAGAAATGGGCCGAGGCGATTAAGGCTGGTTCCAGTTCGAGTGGTATTGCGATTGCTAAAGCTTGGTTAAACCGTTCAACCGGGGCGCTTGAACAGCAACGGATTGAGCAGTGTGAAGATGTTGATATTGAGTTACAACGTTTTAATGGTGCCTTAGATATTGCTCGGGATGAGTTTCATAGTCTGGCGATTAAATTGTCTGAGCAGTTACCAAAAGACGTCGCGTCAATTTTTGATTTTTATCAACAGATGTTAGCTGACGCTAGCTTGGCCGGAGATATTCGTGCAAAAATAACTCAAGGTTATTATGTCGAATCAGCTTTGCGTTTGGTCGTTGAACACTATGTTAATTTATTTGCCGAGATGAACGACCCCTATTTGAAGGAGCGGGCAATTGACGTTAAAGACGTTGGTTTACGTTTATTACACGCTTTGCAAATGGGACCTAGTGCTGGCTTGTTACCCTCGGAACCCGTGATTGTGGTTGCTGAAGAGGTGACCGCGACAATGTTTGCTCAGGTGCCTCGGCATTTACTCGCTGGCGTCGTGTCGCAACGCGGTGCGGCGAATTCTCATGCTGCTATTCTGGCTCGAGCCTTGGGGGTGCCAGCCTTAATGGGCTTGAGTTTCGATGTGAATAAGTTGCAAGACTGTGAATTATTGCTAGATGGTTATTCGGCGGAGTTATTTGTAGAGCCAGACCAACTCTTAAAAGACGAGTACAATAAGCTTCTTGCCCAAGAAGATCAGCTTAATAGTCTGGTTCAGCAGAAATTGGATAAACCAGCAGTCACTCAAGATGGCTTAGCCATTGAGTTATTAATTAACGCAGGTTTGAGTGCTGACAGCGATATTGCAATTAATGCGGGTGCCGATGGCGTCGGTTTATATCGCACAGAAGTGCCATTTTTGATGCAAGATCGTTTTCCTTCTGAAGAAGAGCAATTTGTTCGTTATCGCGATATCTTAAGCAGTTATCAAGGTAAGAATGTTTGTATGCGTACCCTCGATGTGGGGGGCGATAAACAGTTACCTTATTTCCCTATTGTTGAAGAAAACCCATTTTTGGGATGGCGTGGTATCCGACTGACGTTAGATCACCCTGAAATTTTCTTGGTGCAAGCGAGAGCGATGTTTCGAGCTGCCATCGAATGCGGTAATTTGTCGATCATGTTACCCATGATTAGTAGTTTGAACGAAGTCGATGAGTCTTCTCGTTTGCTGGAACAAGCCTGGGCAGAAGTGGTTGAAGAACTTAGTTTAGAGGAACCGCCAGAACCGCCGAAATATGGGGTGATGTTGGAAGTCCCTTCGGTGTTGTTTTTGTTGCCAGAGTTAGCGCAGCGCGTTGATTTTTGGTCGGTGGGCAGCAATGACCTAACCCAGTATTTATTAGCGGTGGATCGTAATAATACCCGAGTCGCTGAATTGTTTGATACCTTTCATCCGGCGGTCGTGAGAGCGCTGAAGCACATAATTGAACAAGCCAATTTGTATGATGTTCCAGTGAGTTTTTGTGGTGAACTGGCAGGGGACCCTGTGGGCGCTTTATTGGTGCTGGTTCTGGGGTATAGTCGTTTAAGTATGAGTAGTTTTAATCTGGCTAAAATTAAATACATTGTTCGTCATGTGAAGCAGGCCGATTTTGCTCAGTTACAAGAAAAGGTATTGGCGAGTCAAACGGGGTCGGCAATTTACCAGATACTTTATGACTACTTAGATAAGCAACAGTTATCGCAGTTTGTTCGTGTAAGTAAACATTAATGGATAAGCTTGCTTGATACGCTTGTTTCATCTTGTGATTCACTGCAAAATGCCCTTTCTTTATATTCGTTAAATAGAGCTACTTATTGTGTCTACTCCTTTGGTGTTTCCTAAGATTGATCCGATTGCTATTAGTATTGGCCCATTAGACGTGCGTTGGTACGGCTTAATGTACTTACTTGGATTTATGTTTGCGATGTGGTTAGGTAATCGCATGGCTGATAAAGCTGGCAGCGGCTGGACTCGCGCCGAAGTTAGTGATTTGTTATTTTATGGTTTTCTCGGAGTGATTCTTGGCGGACGGGTTGGTTACGTGATGTTTTATCAGTTACCACTATTTTTAGACAACCCACTTTATCTATTTAAAATCTGGGAAGGTGGAATGTCTTTCCACGGCGGTTTACTCGGCGTGATTACCGCGATGTTTTGGTTTGCGCGACATACCAAACGTCATTTCTTTACCGTCTCCGATTTTATCGCGCCTTTGATCCCGTTTGGCTTAGCGACTGGGCGGATCGGCAATTTTTTAAATGGCGAGTTATGGGGACGACCAACTGATATGCCTTGGGGCATGATATTTCCCTCGGGCGGATTAGTCGCTCGTCATCCCTCGCAACTATACGAGTTTGCTCTTGAAGGGATTGCACTACTGCTCATCTTATTGATTTACGCAAAACGTAAGCCACCCATGGGGGCTATTTCTGGAGCATTTCTACTCACTTATGGCTGTTTTCGTTTCACTATAGAGTTTTTCCGTGAGCCCGACAGTCAGCTCGGTTTACTCAGTTTTGGGATGAGCATGGGACAATTGTTATCTCTACCGATGGTGATTGTTGGCGCATTATTTATCACCTGGGCCTATCGACGTCACTCTAATGAGAGCAAAGCATGAAACAGTATTTAGACTTATGTCAACGGATTGTTGAACAGGGAACTTGGGTTGAAAATGAGCGCACCGGTAAGCGTTGTTTGACGGTGATTAATGCTGATCTCGAATATGACGTAGCAAATAATGAATTTCCCCTGGTGACCACTCGTAAGAGCTATTGGAAGGCGGCCATTGCTGAATTGCTCGGCTATATTCGGGGTCTGAATGATGCTGCCGAGTTTAAAGCCTTAGGTACGCCAACTTGGTTAGCCAATGCCAACGAAAATCAGGCATGGTTAAACAACCCTGCTCGCAAAGGCGAAAATGATATGGGGCGAGTATATGGTGTTCAGGGCCGTTCTTGGCTTAAACCCGATGGTGGAGAAGTTGATCAACTGCGTAAGATTGTGGATGACTTAAGCCAGGGGATTGATGATCGCGGTGAGATCTTATCGTTTTACAACCCAGGGGAGTTTCATCTTGGTTGTTTGCGTCCTTGTATGCATACTCATACCTTTTCCTTGCTTGGAGATAGTCTTTACTTAACTTCTAGTCAGCGCTCTTGTGATGTGCCTTTAGGACAAAATTTCAATCAAATTCAAGTCTTTACTTTTTTGGCTTTGATGGCGCAGATTACCGGTCACAAACCTGGTAAGGCTTACCATAAGATTGTTAACGCTCACATTTATGAAGACCAACTGGCGTTGATGAAAGAGGTGCAACTGAAGCGGGAGCCCTTTGCGGCTCCAAAGTTGCATATTAATCCGAAGATCAAAACATTGGAAGATTTGGAAACTTGGGTCACTCTTGATGATTTTGAGGTCAGTGGCTATCAGTATCATGACCCTATCGCCTACCCATTTTCGGTGTAATCAGCGACTGCTATTGGTTGTTATATGGGGGCGGCCTTAAGTTTGGCCGCCGCTATTTTTGCAAGTCTCCTTTAAGTCTTTAACCTGCCATCTCGCACCTATTTGAGCGTATGAGCCATTTTAAGTTCTTTTCTCTTTCTGCATTTAATTTTCCTTCTCTTTCGGATCTAGCGCTCAGCTAAATCTCACTCGTCATCTACAGTCAAAATAGATCTTTATGCCGAACATTGCTGTATAAACTACAGTCTATCTTCTTTATTATCGGAAATACCGATGCTTAGGCTCATTAGAAGTGAATATCAATTACTTGCTCGCTGGGTAAAATAACCATTCTTTTTTTAGTGGGCTGTTATGAAACAATTTATTGATCGTTTTTTAAGATTAGAAGCTGCTGGTGGTATTTTGTTGATGGTGGCTGCGGTATTGGCTTTAGTGATGGCCAATACCGCTTGGTTATCTCCTGTCTATTTCTCTTTTCTCGAGACTCCTTTGCAGCTGAGGATCGCTGAATTAGATATCAATAAACCTTTGCTGTTGTGGATTAATGATGGCTTGATGGCGATTTTTTTCTTAGTCATCGGTTTAGAAGTTAAACGCGAACTCATCGAAGGAGCGCTTTCTTCGAAAGAACAAGCATTGTTGCCAGTGGTTGCTGCGGTTGGTGGCATGCTGGTGCCAGCGGCGATTTATTTAATATTTAATGGCACTGATCCGGAGTTGGCGAAAGGTTGGGCGATCCCTGCGGCAACCGATATTGCTTTTGCCCTAGGGGTCATGGCTTTATTAGGTAAACGTGTTCCAGCGAGCCTAAAAGTATTCCTCTTGGCTCTGGCGATCAGTGATGATCTTGGCGTGATTGTAGTCATCGCACTATTTTATACCAGTGAATTGGCGATTATTCCGGCGCTTTGGGCGTTAGCGGCAAGTGCTGGTTTGTTATTGTTGAATCGTCGAGGTTACGGAGGCTTAAGCGCTTATTTACTGCTCGGCGCTGTGCTTTGGGTGGCGGTATTAAAATCTGGGGTTCATGCGACCTTAGCTGGGGTCATTGTTGGCTTTATGATCCCCTTGAAAGCGAAAACCGGTGGTTCACCGCTAAAGACACTTGAGCATGCCCTACATCCAGCTTCGAGTTTTATTATTGTGCCTATTTTTGCTTTTGCCAACGCAGGTGTCCCTCTCACTGGCATTAGCTTGGCGAGTTTTCAAAGCCCGCTTGCTTTAGGGATTATTCTGGGCTTGTTGGTGGGTAAACCTTTAGGCATATACGTTTGTTGTCGTTTAGCCATCAGGGCTGGTTTTGCAAAGTTGCCCGCTGGTGCGAATAATCAACAGTTATTTGCGACAGCTGTGTTATGTGGAATTGGCTTTACCATGTCAATATTCATTTCCTCACTTGCCTTTAACGGGCAAAGTGAATTGATAGCTTTATCCCGTTTAGCTATATTGTGTGGGTCGGTACTTGCTGCATTGATTGGCTATGGCTTATTACATGGCTCGACTCGTAAAGAAGCTAAAAGTTTGCGCAACTCTGCGCAAACTAGGCTGGGTCAATCATGGGAAAATTCCTCCATTTAGCAAGGGGAAAGGTCATTTAAAATCATCAACGCAATCCCCAGAGGGGATTGCTTTTAGGTCATACATGTCGCATTTAAACTATAACCACCTTTACTATTTTTGGATGACCTGCAAACGAGGGTCGGTGACGGCTGCCGCAGAAGCCTTATTTATTACACCACAAACCGTTACCGGCCAAATTAAACAACTTGAGCAACGTCTTGCTGGGGAATTATTCACTCGGCGCGGTCCGAAAATCACTCGGACCGAGCTAGGTCAGTTGGTTTATAAATATGCTGACCGAATGTTTAGTTTAAGCTACGAAATGCTGGATATTGTGAATTATTCACAACAAGAAAAGTTGTTATTTGAAGTCGGAGTGGCCGATGCATTATCTAAGCGTTTGGCGAGTCGGATCTTATTATCTACGGTGCCGCCTGATGGTGATATTCGTTTACGTTGCGTGGAATCGACTCACGAATTACTGCTGTCGCAACTCGCTGAACATAAGTTGGATGTGATTTTATCCGACTGCGGCTTAGATCATGCGAAGCAAGAGGGGGTACTCAGTAAAAAATTAGGCGAAAGCAGTATTGCTTTTTTCGCCAACGAACCCTTACCTTTGTTGCCTTTTCCAGCCTGTTTAGAGCAGCGTAGCTTGTTATTGCCTGGTCGCCGAAGTGCTTTGGGTCGTAAATTATGGGCTTGGTTTGAGCAATTGGGTTTAAAGGTATCGGTATTGGCTGAATTTGATGATGCCGCGTTAATGAAAGCATTTGGCGAATATACCGATGGTATTTTTATTGCTCCTGCAATTTACACTGGAGATATGTTGGCCAATCCTAATACCCGTTTACTAGGCGTTACCGATGATCTCAAAGAAGAATATCATCTGTTATTTGCCGAACGGATGATTCAACATCCTTCGGTGAGGCGCTTATGTAATACCGATTTTTCGCAGCTGTTTGCCGATGAAAAACATCAACATAGTCTGGATGTAATACAGAGCCTCGGCGGTTAAAATTTAGGTTTTACAAGATAATCCTCTTCTCAAAAAGCAATCTTTACCATTCCTCAAATATAAATGATAGCTTTCGTGATAAATATCAAATTTATCACTAAGTTGTTTGTGTTTATTTGATGTTTGACGAGTTTATCGACTTCGTTGCTTCTTAATTGAAGGTATACCCGCTAGTGTTGCTAAAACTATAAAGTAACGTCGAAGGTTCGCTTACATCTCAAAGCGAATTCCGGTTTATATAATAAGTGTTGGCGTCAAGGCGACTAGCATACTGAATGTTTCTGATAACTCTGCGTAATGGCTTAATCACTTCGCCTGTTCGCTTTTGAGCTGAAGTACAGAAGCCTTGTGGAGTAGAGTCCATCTCAACTTCTACTTCACAAGTGATGCCTTAGGCATCAAATACGCAGGATCCAACCGTTATAGGGCAATTAAATATAATCGGCTTAACGGCCTACAAACCCATGTTTGGCTTCTGCATTTTAATCAGCAAGTAAAGCGTATCGAATAGCTATGTCTATGGCTATGGTGCGGGAAAGGAAGCAAATCATGAAAAAGATGTTCGCCATCACGATGGTGGCAGCGTCGGTCTCTGCGCATGCAGAAATCGCTGCAACTCATATTTACCATAATCACATGCCCAATTTCTGGCCTTATTACGATGTCAGTGAATACGATAATCTTGCGGTCGGGGAGGCGGTTCGCTATGCCTACGACGGTCAAGTGATTAACTTAAAACAAAACCCGCCAGCAAATTATAGTTTTTTTATTCCAAGCTCCGGGGCGCCGATGCCTCATGATGATTTGGTCTCGTATTATCAGCATCATGCTAAAACAGGCGCCTACCTGAGTTGGCCCATGGATACCGCGAAGTCTAATCATGGTAATCATCCACAGAGCCAAACTCATGTCACCATGTCGGCCGCGGTGATCAATAACGTACAAAGTTTTGCCGAGTTGGCTAATTTAGACGGATATAACCTAGGTTGGGGAGCGCATTGGCGAGAGGTTCAAGCGAATACTAAAACCTCAGGCGGTTTTAATGCATTAGATACCATTCACTTCTCTGGTCACCATACAATGGGGCCTTTAGTGGGTAATGAGTACTTTCTAAAAGATTTGATTTATCAAAATGTAACTTTAGCGCAAGATTATTTTCTAGGTGACGCCTTTAAGTCATCGAAAGGTTTCTTCCCGACTGAGCTCGGCTTTTCCGAGCGGATCATCCCAGTGTTAAATAAACTGGGGATTGAATGGTCGGTATTGGGTAATGTGCATTATTCCCGAACCCTACGTGATTATCCCTATTTAAATGATCCGGGGGTCGATACTTTAATTTCTCCACCGAATCGAGCGGACTTACAGAATGAAAGTAATATCGGGGCGTGGACCGAGTTGCACATGTTTAATGAACAGCAAAACACCATTAATAAATTTCCCTTCGCCTCGATCCCTCATTGGGTGCAGTATGTCGATCCTGAAAGCGGTGAGCAATACAAAGTTGCCGGTATTCCGGTTGAACAAGCGAGCTCTTGGGAAGAAGGATATCAGTGTAAAGTGACCGCTGATGTCATTAAACCATTTGTTGATGATGCGGCAAGCTTAGGGCGGACTCAGTTCTTTACCATTGCGCACGATGGTGATAATTCTTCTGGCTGTGCTGGTGATGGAAACACTTGGGCGAATTCGGGGAATGTAACTTATGCGGATACTACGGTTCGAGGTATGGGGGTAGAGGAATATTTGGCCGCGCACCCGATCCCTGCCGAGGATGTGGTACATGTTCAAGATGGCTCGTGGATCGATACTCGAGACTCTTCCGCAGATCCAACTTGGTATCATTGGCATATTCCAATGGGGGTTTGGAAGGGGCAAATGGCGGACTTTAACACCGCCAATGGCACCGACTTTGTCGCCACGCGTGAGCATATGGTCTCACTCGAATTGGGATATCATTATTTAGAACGTAATTTTGCGTTGCTTCAAGCCGCGGAGAACTATGCCAAGACCGCTGAGCAAATTTGGTTGGATAATAACCCTAATTATTGGAGCCCAAGTACCGAACGTGACCATCAAGTGACCTACCCAGGTAATCAATTGAATCCCTGGATGATGTCGTTTCCGCTGAAAGGAGATCCTGCGAACAATTACGCGGGTGGGGCTAATCCTGCGGAGCTAGGCTGGTACTTCTTATTAGCATCGATTGATTCGGGCTTTGGTTATTATGATGAGAATATTGATGATGGGGTGAAACCCACAGTGTCGTTTAATCAATCGCTACACTTCTCTGTTCCCTATGTGGAAGCAAATCTGAGTCAGGATAAAACTGGGCCTTCTTTATGGTGGCCGCAGCGCTACCCTTATAATCCAGGCAGCGCCAACGCGAGTAAGGCCGAGGGTTGGGCGAAGGTTTACGCCGATACTAAATTTGCCATCTATACCTATGGCTACGATGTGAGTGATATTCAAGACATCAAGGTAAAGGTTCGGGTACATAAGGATAAGTGGGCAACAGCCACCGATAAAACCTTTAAATTATACGATCCGAGTGCCCATAGTAGCGATCCAAATGTTGACCCTTCACGGGTTGGCGAGTGGCAGACTTTTGCGATGAGTGAACGGGATTTAAGTGCCGATATCAACGGCGTGAGCTGGCAGCCATCGGGCAAGGAAATATTTGAGGTGGTTCCGGCAGACAAAATCGGCAACATGTACTTCAGCTATATCGAGGACTTTCAAGAGCAGCTACTTGATTACTATATTGAAGCGCGCGATAGCAAAGGTAATATCACGCGTTCGGCTATTCAACAAGTTTATGTTGGCGCGGGTCAGTTCAGTCACGTCGATGGTAAGCTGGTGGAAGATGTCAACGGTAGCGTTGCAGGTGAAGCAATGTTCTTTACCGATGATGTGATTATTGGAGATGCTCGTCCAGTTGCTGATATTGATGCAAGTGATGCAGAGGTCGCACATGGGACAGTGGTTACCCTAAGCGCTGCCGGTTCAACGGATAGTGAAGGCCCTATTGCGAGCTATCTTTGGAGCACTGGTGAAACGACGCCGACAATTACACTCACTCTGAATGAGCGGACTACCATTTCAGTCACCGTGACCGATAGTGTGGGGCAAAAAGCGTCTACCAGTGTGAGCTATCGGATCATTGGACAAACTGTCACTTCCAGCGTGTACTACCAGGACAGCAATGGTTGGGGACAAGTGTGTTTGCATTACAGTATTGATGGCGGATTAACTTGGACAACGGCACCGGGAGTGGCAATGCAAAGTCTTGCTGATAATTGGTATCGCTTAAGCATTGATTTAGACAATGCTGATCAGCTTGAATTTGTCGCGAACAGTTGTAGTGGCGCTTGGGATAATAATGGGGGGGCTAATTACAGTGCAGGTGAAGGTGATTGGCAGGTTGCCGGTGGCGTGATTTTAGCAGGGATCCCCGATGGCGTTGACGGTAATATCGCCCCAGTGGCGGTGATATCTCCTGCTAGCCATACGGTGGCAGTCGGCACCGAGGTGACTTTAAGTGCTGCGGGGTCTAGCGATAGTGACGGAAGCATTAGCAGCTATGCTTGGAGTACTGGTGAAACCAGCCAAAGCATTACACTTACGGTGACTGAAACGCAAACTATTACGCTGACCGTGACCGACGATGCCGGGAAAACGAATACCGCTTCGGTGACCTTAAATGTTGCTGAAAATGTATTGCCAATTGCGGTGATTAGTCCCGCCAGTCAAACCGTGATTGCCGGTAGTGTGGTGACCTTAAGTGCGGCAGGTTCTTTCGATGAAGACGGTCAAGTGCTTAGCTATTTATGGAGCACTGGCGAAACCACCGCGGAGATTGACGTTACTGTTAATCAAAGCATGACGGTCGGGCTTACGGTCACGGATAATGATGAGGGGCAAGCCTCAACAGAAGTGCTCTTGAGTCTTGCGACGGAAAATTTCGCTGCTAATTTTGAGCAACTTTACTTCCGTGGCACTGCGAATGGTTGGCAAAGCTCAGCGATGAGCCTCATCGCGGATCATACTTGGCAAGTATTGGTTGATTTTGATGGCCAAACAGAGCAACGCTTTAAGTTTGATGTTAATGGTGATTGGAGTCAAAACTATGGGGATAACAATAGTGATGGCGTGTTAGAGCAAAGCGGCGGTGATATTTTCACTGCGGTCTCTGGCGTTTATTGGGTTGAAGTGAATGATCAAGAGCTTGCTTATCGCATTGTTGAGCAGAATGTAAATCAAGCACCAACTGCGGTGATCACTGCGTCTGCAACACAAATCGATATTGGTCAAAGCATTAGCTATAGTGCCGCAGCCTCTAGTGACAGTGATGGCAGCATTACCGGTTACTTGTGGAGTAATGGTGCAAATACTGAAACCACGACCATCACTTACGATGCCGTAGGCTCTTATGAGCTTAGCTTAACGGTTACTGACGATGGCGATAAAACCGGTCAAGCGTCGGTGTTCGTGACAGTAGTGGACCCCAATGCCAACTTCGTTGCTAATTTCGAGAACTTGTATTTTCGAGGCACCGCTAATGCTTGGCAAAATACCGCAATGAGCTTAGTCAGAGATAACATCTGGCAAGTGACTATCAGTTTTGATGGGCAAAGCGGACAGCGTTTCAAGTTCGATACGGTTGGAGATTGGTCTTATAACCTCGGTGATAATGAAGCCGATGGTATCCTGGAAGAAGCGGGGGCCGATATTTATACCGATGTTGTTGGCGATTATTTACTGGAATTAGATGATTTGAGTATGACTTATTCGCTCACTGCTTTGTAACGGAGTCGGAACGATAAATGAGCCGCTTTCGAGCGGCTTTTTTATGTTCAATACCGCGGCCATGGCGACTCCATTGCTCGATCCAGCTAGCTGAATTTGGTCATTTCACGTATAGTTTGGATAATTAATATTTTAGAGTTTGCAGATGAATATACAAAATATGCAGAAAAATGCTGAACCAGCATTGAAGCTACTAAAAGCCTTGGCGAATCAGAACCGCTTGATGATTTTGTGTCATTTGTTAGAAGGGGAGTTAACAGTTGGTGAATTAAATCAACGAGTTGAATTAAGCCAATCAGCTTTATCTCAGCATTTAGCTTGGTTAAGAAAAGATCAGTTGGTGATGACTCGTAAAGAATCGCAAACCATTTATTATGCTTTAGCGAGTAAAGAGGCAAAAGCAGTTCTGGTTCAGCTTCATGATTTATACTGTGCGGATTAAGTTTCTTCTTAATTTCACCAATAAAAAAACCGACTTAAAGTCGGTTTTTTTGTTCAAGCACCTTAAATTAAAGTGCGTTGATTTTAGCCACAATGCGGCTCTTATGGCGAGCTGCTTTGTTTTTGCTGATCAAACCTTTAGACGCGTAACGGTCTAGGATAGGTTGAGCAACAGTGTATGCTGCTTGAGCTGCATCTTTATCGCCTGCGTCGATAGCTGCAATAACTTTTTTCAAATTAGTGCGCATCATGGAGCGACGGCTAGCGTTATGTTGACGACGCGTTTCAGCTTGGATAGCGCGTTTTTTAGCTGACTTAGTATTAGCCAAGGTTAACTCCTGAACTTTGTCTTGGAATTATGAATTTAAAGGCCGTGGAATATGCCCGTTTTTCATGTTTATGTCAAACAATTTTTAACCAACTATAAAATCCAAGCAAGTAAAACCTAACTAAACGTTATGGTCGTAGCATCGATCTCTATAGGCGGGTAAACTGTGGCGCGATTCTACCAGCATTTTTAATGTTAGGGCAGAGGAATTTGTATAAATTGGCTACAGGACAGTGCATTGAGTAGAACCTTGTTAAAATCGGGCGCCATTGTGAGCGGTATGACTTTGATTTCTCGGGTGTTAGGTTTGGTTCGTGATGTGGTGATTGCGAATTTGATGGGGGCAGGCGTTGCCGCTGATGTATTTTTCTTTGCGAACAAAATACCAAACTTTTTACGTCGATTATTTGCCGAAGGTGCGTTTGCTCAAGCCTTTGTCCCGGTGCTGACCGAGTACAAACAAAATAATCGTGAAGATGAAGTGCGTTTGTTGATTGCCAAGGTAAGTGGCACGCTAGGTTTAGCGGTTACCATTGTGACTCTATTTGGCATTATTGGCTCGCCATTAATCGCGGCCTTGTTTGGCACGGGATGGTTTATTTCTTGGCTACAAGATGGGCCCGATGCAGCAAAATTTGAATTATCGGCTTTTCTTTTAAAAATTACTTTTCCTTATTTATGGTTTGTCACCTTTACTGGTTTATCTGGGGCCATTTTAAATGCCTTTGGCCGTTTTGCCGTGGCTGCTTTCACTCCCGTGTTATTGAACGTCGCAGTGATTGGTTTTGCGCTTGTTGTGTCTCCGCATCTTGAGCAGCCGGAAATCGGTTTGGCGATGGGGGTCTTTTTTGGTGGTCTGATCCAGTTCTTGTTTCAGCTGCCTTTTTTGTTGAAACTAAATTTATTGAGTAAACCTCAATGGGGCTGGAAGCACCCAGGGGTGACGAAGATCCGAACCTTGATGATCCCTGCTTTATTTGGGGTGTCGGTGAGTCAAATCAACTTGCTATTAGATACCTTGATCGCGAGCTTTTTGGTTACGGGCTCAATCTCATGGTTGTATTACTCCGATCGTTTATTAGAGTTTCCTCTCGGCTTGTTCGGCATTGCTATTGCCACGGTGATCTTACCAAGCTTGTCGCAACGCCATGTGGATAGCGATCCAAAACAGTTTCAGCAAACCATGGATTGGGCTGTACGTATGGTGTGCTTCTTGGGGATTCCGGCAACCGTGGGCATGGCGCTATTGGCACAACCCATTCTACAGGTGTTATTTATGCGTGGTGCCTTTGACCCTCAAGATGTCCTCAACGCATCCTATAGTCTGGTGGCTTATAGTGGTGGCTTACTATTTTTCATGTTGGTTAAAATTTTAGCGCCAGGCTATTACTCCCGACAAGATACTAAAACCCCTGTTAAATATGGCATCATCGCGATGGTCAGTAACATGGGGCTTAATTTGATTTTTGCGATCCCCTACGGATATGTTGGCCTTGCCATTGCGACCGCTTTATCTGCAGTATTGAATGCTAGTCTGTTATATCGAGGTTTACACCTTCAAGGGGTGTATCAGATGAGTCGCGCCAGTGCTTGGTGTATTGCTCGCATTCTCCTTGCATCGATTGTGATGGGGGCTGCGATTGCTTGGCTGTCACCAACAACAGAACAATGGTTTAGCCTCGCTTGGCATAGCAGTATGTTGCATTTGCTCAGCTATATTGGCGTTGCGGTCATCGTATATCTTATTTTACTGTTTGCTTTGGGGATCCGATTAGCTCACCTGAAAAGCAGTTTCGGGGCTGTAACTGGCGGCTAAACAAGCTATAATCCGTCGGTTTTTGATGAAATAGGCGCCGGAATGGAGTTAATTCGCGGTATATGCAATATAAAAGCACGTCATTATGGCTGTGCTTTGAGCATTGGTAATTTTGATGGTGTTCATTTAGGTCACCAGCAAGTCATTAAACGTTTAGTCGAACAGGCTCGCCAGCGAGGTCTGCCCGCTGTGGTGATGATTTTCGAGCCCCAGCCCTTAGAGGTTTTTGCTAAACGCCAAGCGCCCGCTCGAATTAGCCGCTTTCGTGATAAATACCAACAGTTGAAAACGTTGGGTGTAGACCGGCTACTTGTGGTCCGTTTCAATCAAGTATTTGCGGAACTGAGCGCCGATTATTTTGTACGCCAGTTGTTAGTTGAATTGCTGGGTATTCAATACCTTGCTGTTGGCGATGATTTTCGCTTCGGTAAGGCGCGTGCTGGTGATTTTTCGAGCTTACAAGTTGCGGGGCAACGTTACGGTTTTGATGTAACGGCAACTCACTCGTTTTGTATTAATCATCAACGAGTCAGCAGTACTGGTTTACGTCAGTATTTAGCAGAGTCTGATTTTAATACTGTTGGGCAGTTATTAGGACGAAAGTTTAGTTTTAATGGCAAAGTCATTCACGGTCAAAAGTTAGGACGTCAATTGGGGTTTGCCACCGCTAATTTAAAAGTGGCTCGTCATGTATGCCCTATTCACGGGGTATTTGCGGTTAAAGCTTATGTTCAGCAGCTGCCTGAACATCGATTTTCTGGCATTGCTAACATCGGTTGGCGGCCGACTGCAAATGGTAAAGATTTATTGGTAGAGGCCCATTTATTTGAGTTTGATGCCAACCTGTATGGCCAACGTTTAGTGGTTGAG
Organism: Agarivorans sp. QJM3NY_29; assembly: GCF_050870835.2. Taxonomy (NCBI): domain Bacteria; kingdom Pseudomonadati; phylum Pseudomonadota; class Gammaproteobacteria; order Alteromonadales; family Alteromonadaceae; genus Agarivorans; species Agarivorans sp. QJM3NY_29. The sequence goes on from NZ_CP194036.2 coordinate 1,082,476, forward strand.
CCGCAGTTGAAAATAAGAGATGAACAAAAATTTGATTCGCTTGACGCACTGAAAGCTCAGGTGAATCTCGATATTAAGCGAGCAAAAGCCTACTATGGCCTTGCAGAGTAACCGACTGGAAAAGTAATTCGATGAGCGACTATAAAGATACTCTTAATCTACCCAATACCGAGTTCCCAATGCGTGGTAATTTGGCAAACCGTGAACCTGCAATGCTAAAGCGTTGGAGTGAAAAGGATCTATACGGCCAAATTAGGCTGGCCAAAAAGGGTAAGAAGAGCTTTATTTTACACGATGGCCCTCCTTACGCGAATGGCAATATTCACTTGGGCCACGCGGTGAATAAGGTGCTAAAAGATATTATCGTGAAATCGAAAACCCTGTCTGATTACGATTCGCCTTATATTCCTGGCTGGGACTGCCATGGTTTGCCTATCGAGTTACAGGTTGAGAAAAAAGTCGGTAAGCCGGGTAAAAAAGTGACGGCAGCCGAGTTTCGTCAAAAATGTCGTGAATATGCCGCTAAACAAATTGATGGTCAGCGTCAGGATTTTATTCGGATGGGGATTCTTGGCGATTGGGCTAATCCTTACCTCACCATGAATTTTGATACCGAAGCGAACATTATTCGTGCCTTGGCAAAAATCATTGACAATGGGCACCTCATGCAAGGCTCTAAACCAGTACATTGGTGTACTGATTGTGGTAGCGCCTTGGCAGAAGCGGAAGTGGAGTACGAAGATAAAAATTCTCCTGCGATTGATGTGCGTTTCGCTGTGGTTGATGAAGCGGCGTTGCTGGCAAAATTTGATCATCCACAAGGTGCCGATGGTGAAGGTCCAATTTCTGCGGTGATTTGGACCACTACGCCTTGGACCTTGCCTGCGAACCGCGCCGTGGCTGTGAATGCACATCTTGAATATGTGCTGGTTCAAATTGAAACCGAGGATGGCAAACAGCGGGTTATTTTGGCGCGTGAGTTAATGGAGCAGTGTGTTGAGCGTTTTGGCGCAATTCACTTTCATGCGCTTGGGTATTGCCAGGGGGCTGCGCTTGAACTGATTCAAGTGAAGCATCCGTTCTACAATTTTGAAGTGCCGATTATTCTCGGCGACCACGTGACCACTGAATCGGGTACTGGTTGTGTACATACCGCTCCTGGCCACGGTCAAGAAGATTTCGCAGTCGGTCAAAAGTATGGCTTAGAAGTTGCAAATCCAGTAGGTGACAATGGTGTGTTTCTTGCCGACACCGAGTTTTTTGCAGGTCAGCATGTATTTAAAGCCAATGACAATGTTGTAGAAAAGCTGAAAGAAACGGGTGCTCTATTACACCATCATGCTTATCGTCATAGTTATCCACATTGTTGGCGCCATAAAACGCCGATTATTTTCCGTGCTACTCCGCAGTGGTTTGTCAGTATGGACCAAAATGGTTTGCGCAAGCAGGCGATGCAAGAAATTAAGAATACTCAATGGATCCCTGATTGGGGCCAGAGTCGCATCGAAAGCATGGTTGAGAATCGTCCCGACTGGTGTATTTCTCGCCAACGTACTTGGGGCGTTCCAATTGCCCTATTTGTGCATCGCGAAACTAACGAGTTGCATCCTCGCGCTGTCGAGTTGATGGAAGAGGTAGCGAAACGCGTTGAACAGAACGGTATTCAGGCTTGGTGGGATTTAGATGCAACTGAATTATTAGGGGATGAAGCGGCTAGTTATCGTAAGGTTGAAGACACTCTGGATGTATGGTTTGACTCTGGCTCTACCCATTCAAGTGTGGTTGCTGCGCGTCAAGAGTTTAATGGCCATGCCGCCGATATGTACCTAGAAGGTTCAGATCAACATCGTGGTTGGTTTCAATCATCATTAATGATTTCGACTGCCATTAATGGGAAAGCACCATACCAACAAGTGTTAACTCACGGTTTTACGGTTGATGCCAACGGTCATAAGTTTTCAAAATCATTGGGGAATGGTGTTGCACCGCAGGACGTATGGAACAAACTTGGTTCTGATATCTTACGCTTGTGGATCGCATCAACTAACTACACTGCAGAAATGAGTGTGTCTGATGAAGTATTTAAACGCAGCGCCGATGCCTATCGACGTATTCGGAATACTTCACGCTTCTTGTTAGCAAATTTAGCTGGTTTTGAACCTGAGCAACATTTGGTCGCTAGTGAAGATATGGTGGCTCTTGACCGCTGGGTGGTGGGGCGTGCCGCTGCAGTTCAACAAGAAATCGTTGAAGCTTACGAGCAATATCAGTTCCATGTGGTGTATCAAAAATTAATGCACTTCTGCTCAATCGAGTTAGGTAGCTTCTACTTAGATATCATTAAAGATCGTCAGTATACTGCTAAATCCGATGGTTTAGCGCGTCGTTCGTGTCAAACCGCCTTGTACCATATCGCGGAGGCATTAACACGCTGGATAGCGCCTATCTTGAGCTTTACTGCCGATGAAATCTGGCAGGCTCTGCCTGGTCAGCGCAACGAATTTGTGTTTACCGAAACTTGGTATCAAGGTTTGAGTTCTTTAGCGCAAGATAGCGCGATGAACGATGATTTTTGGGCGAAGTTAATCACCATTCGTGATGAGGTAAATAAAAACCTTGAACAAGCGCGTCGTGATAAGAAGATCGGTGGCACCTTAGAAGCGAAAGTAAGCCTCTATGTTGATACTGAATTGGCGCAACTATTAAGTTTGCTGGGTGATGAGTTACGCTTTGTATTGTTAACCTCTGAGGTTAGCTTACATACCCTAGAATCTGCTGGTGCAGAAGCCGCGAGCACTGAGTTAGCGAATATGAAAGTGCAGATTGAAGTTGCCGAAGCTGAGAAATGTGAGCGTTGTTGGCACCATCGAGAAGATGTTGGTCAAACAGAGGCTCATCCACATTTGTGCGCACGTTGTGTGAGTAATGTGGCTGGCGAAGGAGAGTCTCGTCACTATGCATAAGCAAGCTGCTATGACTGAAGTTTCAGCGACCGGCTTGCGTTGGCTGTGGTTGAGCGTATTGGTTTTTGCGCTTGACCAAGCCACTAAGTATGCAATCGCAGCTAACTTTAATTTGTATGAGTCGCTGCCAATTACACCGTTTTTCAATTTGGTCTCGGTGCGTAATTACGGTGCAGCTTTTAGTTTTCTCAGTGACGCTGGTGGTTGGCAGCGCTGGTTTTTCACTGCCATAGCGATTGGGGTTAGTGGCCTGTTGCTATGGTGGATGAAGAAAACTTCGGTAGCCCAAAAATGGCAGGCGATTGCTTATGCTCTGGTGCTTGGCGGTGCCGTTGGTAACGTATTTGATCGCTTGGTTTTTGGTTATGTGATCGACTTTCTAGATTTTTATATCGGGAGTTACCATTGGCCATCTTTTAATGTTGCCGATTCAGCCATCTGTGTTGGCGCAGTGCTATTGGTACTTGATAGCCTATTTAGTTCTCATTCTAAGGACACTAAATGATCCAGCAAGGTAGTACGGTTGAGTTGCATTTTGTGTTGAAATTGTCAGATGGCACTATCGCTGAAAGTACTTACAATTATTCCAAACCCGCGCAACTAGTGCTGGGGGATGGTAGCTTAACTGAAGGTTTCGAAACCTGTTTGCTAGGCTTGAAATCAGGGGATAAACGTGAATTTGAACTGCCAGCAGAGCAAGCTTTTGGCCTGAGTAATCCTGATAATATTCAGCACTTTGAACTCAGTAAATTTGGTACCGATGCGCTGGCAGAAGAGGGCAATATCATTGCTTTTGCTCAGCCAGATGGGAGTGAAATTCCAGGAATTATTAGAGCCGTTACTGGTGACTCAGTGACGGTAGATTTTAATCATCCTTTAGCGGGTCATACAGTGATCTTCGAAGTGGAAATTTTGGCGGTTCATTAAGGAACGATAATGGAAATAATCTTAGCCAACCCTCGGGGATTTTGTGCCGGTGTTGACCGGGCCATTTCTATTGTTGAGCGCGCTCTGGAAATGTTTGGTGCGCCAATTTACGTCCGTCATGAAGTTGTGCATAACCGCTATGTTGTGGATGGCTTACGTAAACGAGGCGCAGAATTTGTTGATGAACTGAGTGATGTTCCTGAAGGCAGTATCTGTATCTTTAGTGCACATGGTGTTTCACAACAAGTCCGCGCGGAGGCAAAACGTCGAAACTTAAAGATTTTTGATGCCACCTGCCCGTTGGTTACCAAAGTTCATATGGAAGTTACTCGGGCTAGCCGCAAAGGCATTGAGTGTGTATTGATCGGCCACCAAGGTCACCCTGAAGTGAATGGGACAATGGGGCAGTATAATAACGATGCAGGCGGTATCTATTTGGTGGAAACCGTGGCCTGTGTTGAAAAACTTACAGTAAAAAAACCGACGCATTTATTTTATTGTACTCAAACCACGCTGTCGGTGGATGATACTTCGGCGATTATCGATGCCCTGCGGCTTAAGTTCCCAGCCATTCAAGGACCACGCAAGGATGATATTTGTTATGCGACCCAGAATCGTCAAGACGCGGTAAAAAATCTTGCTGAAAAGTCTGATGTGGTGCTGGTGGTTGGTTCTAAAAATTCGTCTAACTCTAACCGTTTGCGTGAAAAAGCTGAAAAGTCTGGAGCTCAGGCTTACCTTATTGATGGTGTGAGCGATATTAATGCAGCTTGGTTTAAATCTGATAGTCGGGTGGGGGTGACCGCTGGCGCTTCTGCTCCCGAAGTACTGGTACAAGAGGTCGTTGCTGGTTTAAAAGATATGGGAGGGGTTCGTGTTATAGAGAATCCCGGTCGAGAAGAAAACACTATTTTTGAAGTCCCTGCAGAGTTAAGACTGATCTAGTCTAGCGCGTTCAGCATTCTCATATTCTATAAAAAAGAAGGCATGTCCTTCTTTTTTGCGCTATACACTAAATAACTAGGTTGTTAGAGGTTCGCTTCTGGCTGTTGCTCATGGATTCGGAGCGACATAGAGACTTGGCCTATTCGCGGCACGCTGCTATGGCGGCTTTAGGCAAGCGTAATTACACTTCTCGTCATCTAAGTTCAAATTATTGGATGTCGAAGTATGCCATTTGAGGCCGATTACTGAGGGACTTAGGCAAGCGCGATTCTTGGTTATCGTCATTTCAAAGTCGTAAGCTATAGCGGGATCTGCGTGACTGAAATGAGCTCGCTGGTTTTCCTGATTGACTGAATATTGGCACAAAATGGCATTAAGCATCATGGATGGGTCGGTTAAGATGCTACATCAATCATATTCTCGAAACCTCGGTTTTACGCTGATCGAGGTCATCATCACTTCTTTTATTTTGGCCGTGGGTTTACTGGCCGTCGTCGCGATGCAGGCGGTTGCTAAACGTTCTAGTTTCGAATCTCATCAACGTACAGTTGCTATGTTATTAGCTGAAAATTTGGTGGAACGGGTGCGGTTAAATCATTTGGCTTGGCAAGCTAATAATCCAGCTACAGTGACTGTTGGCGAGGGCCAAGTTGCAAGGGTTAAGCCTGCCTGTGCAGAAGACAATGGTTTACTGAGCAACTGTAGTTTTGCTGACCTAGTGAACGATGATTTATATCACTGGGAATATGGTCTTTACGCCAAGTCTGCGGGCGGTAAAGGCGGATTAGTAAAACCTAACGGTTGCGTGCAGCTGAAGGCCGATGGGGAGCTCACGGTGGTGGTTACATGGCAGTCTCGACAATCGTTAGTTGCTTTGAGTCACAGTAATCCTCTTGTTGCTAGCTGCGGCGTGAATGCAGACCAACGTCGCAAAATGGTACTCACTACACGAGTTGGCCTATGAGCCATTCCACTCAACAGGGCTTTACTTTAATTGAATGGTTGATCGCGATTGTGATTGGTTTGTTTTTGACTGCAGGGATCGGGAGTTTTTTGGTTGCCTCGCAGCGTACTACGGAAGCGACCTATCATAGTGAACAAATGATGGATAGTGGCAGAATCGCCACCCATTTAATTACTCGAGATCTAAAAATGGTTGGTTTTTTTGGCGAATATACCGGTAAGCCTATGGTGAGAGGTGCTGGGGTCACTTTAGTTACAAGCGATATTCCGAGTGCTAACGATTGTTTGACTGACTGGGTTGGCGCGACCCCAGAAGGCTCTTTTCCATCGGCTGGAGGGCGTTTTAGTCCTTTGTTTGTTGGTCAAGTGAGTAACAGTAACTCTTTAAGTGGCCAGTATGCTTGTGTGAGTTCGCGTAGCAACTTGGTGCTTGACTCCGATGTTATTGGTATTAAGCGGGTAATTGGCTCTCCAAAGTTAAGCGCCGCAGACTTAAATTCCAAGCGTTATTACTTTGCGGCAAATTCCGCCCAAGCGGAGCTCTTTACTAGTAGCGATCCTTGGCCAAGTGAAGCTGATATGCCGGGGCGGCAAGTTTGGGAATATCAACACTTTGTTTATTACTTAGATGTGAGCGCGCAATCAGGCTTGCCTGTTTTACGCAAGTTGTATCTCCATAATGATAGTGGAATGCAGGCCATCAATGGCCCTTTGGTGGAAGGTATTGAGAGAATGAGGTTATTACTGGGGGTGGATACTGATACCAGTGTAGATGGGGTGATTAATGAATTTATTGCCGCTAGTAACGTGACGTCGCTGCAGTGGAGTGAAGGGCGAGTGATTGGCGCTAAGTTATATTTGTTAGTCCGTTCCTTAACTGAAGATCAAAACTATACTAATAACAATAGTTATGAATTGGGCGATGTTGCTGTTGCTGCTGCAAATGATCATTATCGCCGAACGTTGTTTGAATCGGTCATCTTTTTCAGAAATATGGTGTATTGATGAGTATTCACTTGAAATTGAGGAAACAGTCTGGCGCGGCATTGTTTGTGGCTATGTTGTTTTTGCTGATTTTAAGCTTTTTGGGTGGGGTGTTACTGAGCAGTGCCAATCAAGGTTTAAAAGTCGTTTCAGCGATGGGTGATCGGCTTGGCGCTGAGAATGTATTGGAAGGCGAGATGGATCAGTTGATTATGGCTCCTCGCTTACAAAGTTTAATTGGCTCGATGCCTGCGGCGTCTTCAATGTCTGCATCCAGTGTGGTGCCAGGGGTCGACGGTACCTTGAGTCACACCGTCGACAACGTCTGCTCGAGAAGCATTAATGCTAGCAGCAATAATGCCATTAGCCAATGTCGTTATATTAGAGTTGTGGCGGATAAAAGTTATGGTAAAGGGGCACGGGCAGCAACTTCCTTAGCGGCCGGGATTGAGCAGCCATTGTTGTAAATAACGGCTTAAATATAAGTAGAGGCTGCTGACACATTTTAGGAGAGAGCGAATGAACGGGCGATTAAAAGCGGGACTATTTGCTTGCTTGTGTTCCGCGGCGGTGACGGTTCCGGTATGGGCAGACGATACAGAGTTATTTCTTTTTGATTTTAATAGCCTCAATTCTGCAGATCCTAAAGTTTTAATTATTTTTGATACTTCAGGCAGCATGGCATGGAATATCACGACCCGCCAAGGTTATAACCGCGATAGTCAAGGTAACGAGAGTTACCAAAATTATCCTATTGGAATCAGCTCGCAAAATAGTCTCGATAACGATTTTATTTATTTTACGGTTAATGGCGTCGATGGTTCTTATATTCCGGTTGGCGCCAATGATGATCGCCGCTTTATTTGGGATATTAATAACTGCGCCGCCTCTTATGAAGCATTAGCCAAAAATGGTGTTTTCACTGGGTATTTTCGAGAACACCGTATTCAAGGAGGTAGCGGCTCTTGGGACGATGTTCGGCTAAATAATGGCGCTAATTATACCGTATTGGATTGTATTGATGATTATGAATTAAGCAGCGACCCGAGTGATGGACGTTTACTCGATGCCAATGGAGACCCGCGCTCATTTACTGTAAAGCTCCAAGATGATGCCGGTAATTTTTATGACAAAGTGGTCTCTACCATTAATCCGGGTCAGTACCGGGAAAGCAATAACGCCTATGTTCCCGCTCCACAGGGCCACCCCATTAATGGAGCGGCGCGTAATACCGAAGATTTTTATACTTTAAATAAAGCAGATGCGGAGCGAACCACGAAAGATACCTTCGATGATGGTTACTTGATAACGTTGTATTCAGCTAATTATTTACGTTGGTACCACTATGCAGATTCGACAACGTCAAGACCTCGAATTGAGATAGCCCAAGAAGCAATGGAGAATGCCTTAGATACCATTAATGGGGTTAAGTTTGGATTGATGGTTTTTAATACTACCAATCATGGTGGTCGGATCATTCGTCGTATTCAAGCCTCCGATGATAATCAAGATTTAATCACGAGTATTGTTGAATTGGATGCAAATGGTGGAACCCCCTTGGTTGAAACCTTAATGGAGGCCAAACACTACTTTGCGGGGGAACCGGTGGTATATGGCTTGGAAGGTTCACGTCGAAGCCAAAGAGATACTGCTGCAGAGTCTTCTGGGAGCTATATCTCCCCCTATGATGTGGGCTGTGATGCTTCGATTAGCATTATTTATATTACCGATGGAACGCCGACCGTTGATGATGAAGAAAATGGTAATGTAACCGCCTTGCCAATTAATACCAATAACGTGCAAGGCTGCGATGAGAACGCAAGCACTGTCGCGGATTGTTCTTGGAAAGATCCGGTTGGCTTTGGCACCGGAAATGAAACCAGCTATTTACCGGTATTAGCCAAGTGGATGAACACCAACGATATCAACCCAGACGTAAGCGGTAGGCAGTATGCTAAAATTTCGACCATTGGTTTTGGTGAAGATGTTATTCAAGGTGGCTCAGCAATGCTTATTAAGACCGCTGAAAACGCTCAGGGACGTTTTTACCCCGCAGAGGATGGCGTTGAATTAGAATCAGCCTTTCGCCAAGCCTTGATTGGAATTTATGAAGAAAGCTCTTCCTTAGTCTCTCCGGCAGTAACCAGTAATAACTTTGACCGAACCCGCACCCTGGATCGGGTGTATTACGCGATGTTCAAACCCTCGTTAAGTCCGCGTTGGCGTGGCAATTTAAAAAAATTACAGCTCTCGTCGGCTGGTTATATGAGTGATCAGAACGGAAACCCTGCGATTGGTGCCGATGGTTCAATTATCGATGAAGCAAAGACTTATTGGTCCTCAGTTAAAGATGGCAATAATGTCGAATTAGGTGGTGTATCTGAAAGCCTTGTGAGCAATCAAGCTCGAGTGGTGTATTTTAATCAAAGTGACCGCGGCAATTTTGCTACTTTATCTTCGACTAACCTCACAACCAAAGCAGGCTCCGCTGCAAATTTGGCCAATCATTTGGGCGTGAATGAAGATGCGCTGACTGAGCAAGTAAATTGGATCCTTGGATTGGATGTTGATGATGATGATGGTGATAGCAATACCACCATTCGTAATGACTTGATGGGAGATCCGCTGCACTCTCGTCCGCTCGTGATTAATTATGGCTTGCGCTCTGGTGCAGCCAGTACCAGCGCCGACCCGAATGATATGGATATTCGTATTCTGGTTGGCACCAATGGTGGTGCCTTGCATATGTTTAAAGACTCGGGTGCGACGGTAGCGGAAAGCTGGGCATTTTTTCCTTATGAGCTGTTAGGTCGCCAGCTGGCATTACGTAATAACGTTGCAAGTTCCCAGCATATATACGCTATTGATGGTACCCCAAGCGTTTTTCTAAAGGATGTTGATAATGATGGTAAGTACAGCACTTCGGGAGATCAGGTGCTTGTATTTACCGGTTTACGTCGTGGGGGCGATGCCTATTATGGGATGGATTTAACCGATCCTGATTCACCTAAAATGCTTTGGAGGCTGAATAGTTCTTCAGCTGGTTTGTCGGAGTTAAGTCAAACTTGGTCACAACCGTCAGTCGCTTATGTGCCAGGACATAGCAACCCAGTGGTTATTTTTGGCGGTGGTTATGATGTGAATCAAGATTCGATGAATCCTGTGAGTGACAGCAAAGGAAGAGCGATATTCATCGTTGATGCAATGACTGGTGAACGTGTTTGGAGTTTAACAAATACTGGCGATAGCCGTTTAACACATAGTATTCCAAGTAAGATAGCGACTTTGGATAGTGATGGAGATGGCAAGATTGACCGTCTATATTTTGGCGATATGGGGGGGCGGGTATGGCGAGTCGACTTATACTCAGAGGATCAAAGTAAATGGGAAATGACAGCCTTAGCGAGCATCAGCGATAGCACAACCGTGACCGAAAGACGTAAATTCTTTACTGAGCCAGTCATTGTTCGAACCTATCTTAAAAAACTGACTCAAATCACCACTGGTGAAGGTGCAGAGCAAGTAACCATCACCGACTCACAGCAAATTCCCTACGATGCAGTGTTGATTGGCTCAGGAGACCGGACTAAACCCGTGACCGATAAAGACCCCAATGGTGTGAATAACAAATTTTATATGTTTCGAGATTATAATGTCCAATCGACAGATTTCACTACAGTTTCAGAAAAGCCCACCGCAATTACTTCTGATGAGCTATACAATATTACCAGTGATCCTATCGGTAGTTTAAGTGATGAAGCGGCGATTGAAAATCAGTTGCTCGCTTTGGGCTCTGCCAAAGGTTGGGTTTATGATTTACTCGATGATGGTGAAAAGTCTTTAGGGAGTGCTTTAGTACTTGGAGGAGAAGTTTACTTCACATCCTTTATTCCGGAAACGACAAATTCGGCCACCTGCACCATTCCTACAATTGGTAAAGGCCGAACTTACGCGGTGAGTATGCATATTGGTACTAACGTGAATAACCAGCGATATTATGATGTGGCAAATAAAGTCCCCGATGACTTGATTATTCATTCTGGTGAAGATGAGCAAGGAGAGTCGGTGATTCGCGTATTTGGCGGAGATCCGGGTGAAGACTTGGTGTTTGATGACCAAAATGATGAGCAAGAGCATACCTGTGAAGAGGATGGTGCTTGTAAGCAGGGGTCTCGTCAGGCAAATGTCGATATGAGTCCAAAACAAATTTACTTTTATTTTAATGAGGACTAGATGAGCAGAGCGATGCGAGGGGTCACTTTAATTGAACTGATGATTGCGGTTGCGATTGTGGCTATATTAGCGGCGGTGGCTTACCCTGCTTATACTTCCTTTGTGGCTGAGTCGCGGCGCAATGAGGCGAAGAAAGAACTCAGTACTTTGGCCGTTTTGCAGGAGCAGTATTACGCAGATAATGCGAGTTACGCCAGTAGCTTAGCTGCATTGGGGCTGACTGCTGCTGGAGTTACGACTTATAACTCTGAGAGTGCATATTACACGATAAGCTTAACCGCTTCGGCTGCGGCAAGCACTTACACTGTCAAAGCGACCGCCATAGGTTCTCAGTTGAACGCTGACAGTGATTGTCGAAGCTTTACGATTAATGAGCAAGGGGCTAAAGCCGCAGTGAATGCCTCGGGAAGCTCTAATCCAGAATGTTGGTAGGATGATGAATAGACTATTATGGTTGTTGTTAGTATTGATGTTGCCTATTTCGGTGAGCTCTGCTCAGACGGTAAAGTGTTATATGCAGGGGGAAAAAGGCATTGACCAGGTGATTATTGCCAGTCCCGGTAAACAAAAATCGAAGCCGCAGCCTTCTATCGGGGATATTCGAGCAGATTTGTATCAGCGTTATGTGAATGACCGTAAAACCATAAAAAGGCTGGGTCACTTGCGTACTTTCGAATGTGTTGATTTTAAAGATAAATTCAGTTCAGAGCAGGCCAATCGCGCCTTTACAGAATTAAACTATTAAGCTCATCGCTAGATGGGACAACTGGTTTTTTCGCTGTCAGTGATAAAGCGAATATTGCCACCTAAAGAAACTTTTACACCTTCAATATAGTGATTGTTATCAGAGCAAAAATAGAGGCTTGCTGAGCTACCATGGCCGAGGACTAAACCGTCACTACCAAAATGTATAGCATTTACAGAACCATAAAAGTTTATTTTGCCAGCTTGGTTATAGGGGGCCGCTGCTTGTAGTATTTGTTCGTTAGCATCGAGTTTTCCATTGTTGTTATTGTCAGCAAAAATCGTTAAACCGTTATTGACGGTGCCTCCGCAGTCACTGCCGTTGGACTGTAATGCACAAATTACCACCCGTTGATTTAAGTTGATTGCCTGCGCTCTGGCAAAGCGGACTTCGCGCATTAAGCGATTAACCGTGGCATCAGCAGACATCGATTGGAATAAATTCGATAAGTTAGGGACTCCGACCCCCAAAAGAATGACCGCAATAGCGACAGTGACCATTAGTTCTAAGAGAGTAAAACCTAGCTGTTTCATTGTGATACTCAATATTGGACTCTATTTAAGCTTATACCTTTTTCTTGAACTTACCGTTTTAATCATTCAATCAAGTGCTGATATGCTTGACACAATGATAAGCAGCAAGTCATTTTGTTAAACTTTTCAAGGTGAAGGTGGTGATAGAAACATTGTTAGTTGCTTAAGCTTGGCTTAAAGTAAAGAGCATAGTTAATAAAATGATGAACATAAGGAAGTACAAATGAAGCAAGTAACAGCCATTATCAAACCATTTAAGATGGATGATGTACGCGAAGCCTTAGCTGAAATTGGTATTACTGGTATGACGGTGACAGAAGTGAAGGGCTTTGGTCGTCAAAAAGGTCACACTGAACTATACCGTGGTGCAGAATACAAAGTGGACTTTTTACCCAAAATGAAGCTAGAGCTAGTGGTGCAAAAAGATGATTTAGAGCGTTGTATTGAAGCGATTGTTCAGACTGCTCAAACGGGAAAAATTGGCGACGGCAAAATTTTTGTGCGTGATGTAGACCGTGTGATCCGTATTCGTACTGGTGAAGAAAACGAAGACGCTATTTGATTTCATAAAAAAGCGAGCTCCATGAGCTCGCTTTTTTAAATGTGTTATTGATTAGTTCGCTTGAATTATTTTTTGAGTCTGCTCGGCCATTTCTTCTACGCCCAAAGCTTTGTAACCTTTTTCCATGACGACCAAAGCTTCTCTAGCGGAGGGGGTATCTGGAAAGTTTTCTACAACATAGCGAGCGCGATTTATCGCCCCAATATAGGCTTCTCGTTTAATATAGTAATTTGCCACAGAAATCTCATTCCGAGCGAGGTTATCTTTTAGGTAAACCATTCGCTGCTGAGCATCTGTGGCATAACCGCTGTGAGGATAACGAGTGATTAGAGTATTAAAATCACTGAAGGCTTGACGAGAAAAACTTGGATCGCGGTCGTAGCGATCAATTCCGACCAAACTTTGAAATAAATTATGGTCAGCCGCCATATTAATTAAGCCACGCATATAGTAGACGTAATCTAGAGAGCTATGAGTGGGGTGATTGCGAATGAAACGATCAGTGCTTGCTAAGGCCATGGCCGTATCGTTGCGTTTATAATATACATAGATTAAATCGAGTTGAACCTGACTAGAATATGGCCCAAATGGGTAACGGGTATCTAGTGCTTCAAGGCTATCCGTGGCATCACTAAAAGAACCATTATTAATCGCAGTCTGCGCATCGGCATACAGCTCTGATGCTGGCTTATCAGGGATTTTAGGTTTCTCTTTGGTGTTCGAAGAGCAAGCGCCTAATATAAGGCCAAGTAGTATGATTGAAATTGTTTGCTGATAAATGCGCATAATTTGGCTAAAAGTCATCTTGGTAATAAATGTGATAGTAGAAAAGTAACACGGGCCACAATGGACACGGTAAGTGTTAAACCAATCACCTCAAATAATGGGCAAACAGTATCCTCTATGCTACTTAAACCGTCAATCATCGAGTGAGATATATGATAGGAAGATGATCCGGTAAACAATTTTCTTCTATGCTTTAGCCTGAGAATGATTACAATAGCCGGTTTTGGCCTTCCTGTCAGAGGTAATACCTAAGATGAGTCAACAATTAGAGTTGCGTGCAATCGTCGACCAAGAACTTGCTGGGGCCCGCCTAGACCAAGCTTTAGCGGCCTTATTTCCCGATTATTCTCGTTCTCGGATAAAAGAATGGATATTGGGGGAGTGTGTTCGTTTGGATGGCGAACTTAAGGTGAAACCGAGGGAAAAGGTTGTTGGTGGAGAAGAGATTATCTTAAACACCGTATTAGAAGATGTAGTTGAAGCGCAAGCAGAAGACATCGAACTGGACATCGTTTACGAAGATGATGACATCTTGGTAATCAATAAACCTATTAATATGGTGGTTCATCCAGGTGCTGGTAATCCTAGTGGCACGATCCTGAATGCCTTATTATATCGCTATCCAGCGATTGCCGAAGTGGCTCGAGCAGGGATTGTTCACCGTCTTGATAAGGATACTTCCGGCTTAATGGTGGTGGCTAAGACGGTTCCCGCTCAAACGCATTTGGTGGAAGCTTTACAAGAGCGCCGTGTGACCCGTGAATATGAAGCGATTGTTACCGGCACCATGACTGCTGGTGGTCTAGTGGATGAACCTATTGGTCGCCATCCAAATAAGCGAACTCATATGGCAGTGGTTCAATCGGGAAAGCCCGCGGTGACTCATTATCGTGTTGCCGAAAAGTTTCGTCAGCATACCCGTATTCGTTTGCGTTTAGAAACTGGGAGAACCCACCAAATTCGGGTTCACATGGCGCATATTGGTCACGCCTTGTTGGGCGATCAAACCTATGGCCGTTTACGTTTACCAAAAGGGGCGAGTGAGGAATTAGTCACCGTAATGCGTGCATTTAAACGCCAAGCTCTACACGCAGTGATGTTACGTCTAGAACATCCCATCACCGGTGAAATGATGGAATGGCATGCACCGGTCCCTCAGGATATTTTAGATATCGCAGAGGCTTTACGTGACGACCACAAACTTAATCCAGATTTAGGTTAGGTTTTGCCAAGTCACCTTGTTGAATGGCCTTGTCCGCCAAATGTTCGAGCCATATTTAGTGACCGTCTTGGTGGCGTGAGTCAAGCGCCCTTTGACTCCTTTAATTTAGGGGATCATGTTGGCGATGCTCGGAGAGCGGTTCAGCAAAATCGTGTCGCTTTTCAGGCTGAGATGCCAGACCAGGTCTGCTGGCTAAAGCAGATCCATAGTACTCAAGTGGTTGATGCGAGTTTGAGTGGCAGTCAAATGGCAGAGGCTGACGCCAGTGTTAGCGACCAACCGGGGGCAGTTTGTGTGGTGATGACCGCAGATTGCTTGCCGATCCTATTATGTGACAAACAAGGTCGAGTGGTGGCTGCGGTTCATGCTGGTTGGCGTGGTTTAGCCAATGGGATCATTGAAAATACCATCGCTAAGATGAAAGTTGCCCCGAAGCAAGTGATGGCATGGATGGGCCCAGCGATTGGCCCAAGTGCCTTTGAAGTGGGTGAAGAGGTCAAACAAGCGTTTGTCGATAGTCACTCAGAGGCATATTTAGCTTTTACTCCAAGCAATAAAGCCAATAAGTATTTTGCTGATATCTTTATGTTGGCCGAGCAACGTCTTACCCAAGCGGGGCTTACCGCAGTCTATTCTGAGCGGTGCTGCACTTATCGTTCAGCACAGCAGTTTTACTCATATCGTCGTGAGGGATTAACTGGCAGAATGGCCGCTGCGATCTGGTTGGAAGAATAACTGGAAACAGTTCACAAAGTTTACCTTTAGCTTGAAAATTAAACATTATTGAGCTTGAAAATTGGCCGTTCAACACCAACATAATAGGTAATAAACTATTTCATGTGGAGGTGTTAGATGCGCCTAGATCGATTCACAAGTAAGTTTCAATTAGCCATCTCTGATGCGCAGTCACTGGCATTGGGTAGAGATCATCAATTCATTGAACCTGTGCATTTAATGTCTGCGATGTTAAATCAAGATGCAGCTTCATTACGTCCATTGTTGGCGGAAGCTGGTATTGAAGGCAGCGCATTACGCTCTCAATTATCGCAGGCCTTAGAGCAACTCCCTCGAGTAGAAGGTACTGGCGGAGATGTTCAACTTTCTAACCAACTGGTGGTTTTGCTTAATCTTTGTGACAAGTTAGCGCAAAAGCGCAAAGATAAGTTTATTTCTTCAGAAATCTTCTTCCTAGCCGTCACCGAGGATAAAGGCAAACTCGGCGATATTATGCGTGGCTTAGGTGCTAATAAAGACAATATTAATAAAGCAATCGAAAAGCTACGTGGGGGTCAGAAAGTCGATGATCCGAATGCTGAAGATCAGCGTCAAGCATTAGAGAAATATACGATTGATCTAACCGAGCGCGCCGAGCAAGGTAAGCTTGATCCAGTGATTGGTCGTGATGATGAAATTCGTCGAACGATTCAAGTGCTGCAACGCCGGACTAAAAATAACCCGGTGTTAATTGGCGAACCTGGTGTTGGTAAAACAGCTATCGCAGAAGGTCTCGCGCAACGCATTATTAACCATGAAGTGCCTGAGGGCTTAAAAAATAAGCGGGTTTTATCCTTAGATATGGGCTCATTGGTGGCGGGGGCCAAATATCGAGGCGAGTTTGAAGAGCGCTTAAAAGCGGTACTCAATGAATTGTCGCAAGAAGAAGGTCAGGTGATCTTATTTATCGACGAGCTACACACTATGGTCGGAGCGGGTAAAGGCGATGGCGCAATGGATGCAGGCAATATGCTTAAACCAGCTCTTGCTCGGGGAGAGTTACACTGTGTTGGCGCCACAACTTTAAATGAATACCGACAATATATTGAAAAAGATGCCGCTTTAGAACGGCGTTTCCAAAAAGTATTGGTGGAAGAACCTAGCGTAGAAGACACCATTGCGATACTACGCGGGCTAAAAGAGCGTTATGAATTGCACCACTCTGTAGAAATTACCGATCCGGCGATTGTGGCGGCGGCAAATTTGTCAAATCGCTATATTTCCGATCGACAATTACCGGATAAGGCTATTGATCTGATCGATGAGGCAGCATCAAGCATCCGTTTGCAAATTGATTCCAAGCCTGAAGCGCTCGATAAATTAGAACGAAAAATTATTCAGCTGAAACTAGAAAGTCAGGCTTTGCAGAAAGAATCAGATAGCGCCAGTCAAAAACGCTTAATGTTGTTAGATGAAGAGCTGACCGATAAAGAACTGCAATTTAAAGAGCTTGATGAAGTATGGAAAGCCGAAAAAGCCGCGTTATCTGGCACTCAACACATTAAGTCTGATTTGGAGCAAGCTCGTTTAGATATGGACGTAGCACGCCGAGCTGGTGATTTGAATCGGATGTCTGAATTGCAATATGGACGAATTCCTGAGTTGGAGCGACAGCTAGATTTGGCGTCTCAGGCGGAAATGCAAGACATGAGTTTACTGCGCAATAAAGTAACCGATGCCGAAATTGCCGATGTGCTCTCGCGTTGGACGGGAATACCAGTAAACCGGATGCTCGAAGGCGAGCGTGAGAAACTGTTGCGCATGGAGCAAGGGTTACATACCCGAGTGATCGGCCAAAGCGAAGCTGTGGTGGCAGTATCAAACGCTATTCGGCGCAGCCGAGCAGGTTTGTCTGACCCAAACCGCCCCATTGGATCGTTTCTATTTTTAGGGCCCACAGGGGTTGGTAAAACTGAGTTATGTAAAGCGCTTGCTGAATTTATGTTTAATACCGAAGACTCAATGGTCCGCATTGACATGTCTGAGTTTATGGAAAAACATTCGGTTGCGCGTTTAGTCGGTGCACCTCCCGGTTATGTGGGTTATGAAGAAGGTGGTTATTTAACCGAGGCGGTGAGGCGACGCCCATACTCGGTGATATTACTAGATGAAGTTGAAAAGGCCCATCCAGATGTATTCAATATCTTACTGCAAGTGCTTGATGATGGGCGGCTAACCGATGGACAAGGGCGTACCGTCGATTTTCGTAATTCAGTCATCATCATGACCTCTAATCTTGGTTCCGATATTATTCAAGAGCGTCATGGCCAAATGACTCATGAGGAAATTAAAGTGGCACTCATGGAGGTTTTATCGCAGCAATTTAGACCTGAATTTATTAACCGTATTGATGAAACCGTCGTGTTTCATCCTTTAGAAGCTGCTCAGATCCGGGAAATCGCGCGAATTCAAGTCCAGCGGCTGGTGCCTCGTTTGGAAGAGCAGGGCTATAAGTTTGAGTTTAGTGATGCGGTGTTGGATAATCTTTGTCAAGCTGGCTTTGATCCGGTTTATGGTGCTCGCCCGCTAAAACGAGCGATTCAACAACGCTTAGAGAACCCGTTAGCCCAAGCGCTTCTCGCAGGTCAGCTTGAACCGGGGAAAACCATTGTGATTGAGTTTGTCGATGGACAACTTCGTTTTGGCTAACCGAAGTTCGCAATCAGCAAGCATCTAACTTTTTGGGTGAAGTGCTTGCTTTAATTGCTGCTTCTCTTTTTGTTTAAGTGTGAAATAGTTTTGAGTTTGTTTGGCATCGAGTAACTTTTGAATCTCGATGTCTTTTTGTTTTACTAAGTTTCGCATGGCTTTCCACATTTGTTTACGGTCACCGTCGAAACTAAAAAGTTCTTCCATTAAACGGTCATAAAGTTGTTCTAAGTGAGCAAACTGTTCAACCTGTTCATTATCCAATTGTAATTGCTCGGTCAATCTACCTATATTCATTGCGATACTACCAAGTTTATGCGCTCGCGATATTTAACGAAACGTAATACAGCGGTCAGAGTGTATTAGTCTTAATATATAGCTCATCGCTGCTTATTTGTCAGTGCAACGCTATTAACAACTAGGGTGATATGCTATTTTTAGCCCACGTTTTTTAGGCAGTTTTATAGAGTAACTAAATGACAGAGCATAAAGTGGGAGAGGGAGCGAGACAAAAAGGTATCTTTTTACTCCCGAATTTATTTACTACCGCGGGTCTTTTTTCTGGATTTTATGCGGTTGTTGCGTCCATGAATGGTCAATTTGAAGCCGCTGCGATTGCTATTTTTGTGGCGATGATCTTTGACGGTGTTGATGGTCGTGTCGCTCGGTTAACCAATACCGAAAGTGCTTTTGGTGCCGAATATGATTCCATGGCGGATATGGTGTCTTTTGGTATCGCACCTGCGTTGGTTGCCTACAATTGGGCATTACATGACTTAGGTAAAATTGGCTGGTTAGCTGCATTCGTTTACACCGTTGGTGCAGCTTTACGTTTGGCGCGCTTTAATACTCAGGTTGGAATTGCCGATAAACGGTTTTTTCAAGGTTTAGCTAGTCCCGCTGCTGCGGCGGTTGTAGCCGGAATGGTGTGGTTTGCCCAAGATATAGATCTCTCCAGAAATAGTGCCGATATTGTGGCTTGTGTTGTGACGGTTATCAGCGGTTTGTTGATGGTCACTAATTTTAAATATCATAGTTTTAAGGGGATTGACCTTAAGGGGCGTGTGCCATTTTTTGCTGTGTTACTGGTGGTATTAGTATTTATTATTGTCGCGGTTAAACCTGCACTCGTATTGTTTACCTTGTTTGCGGCTTATGCCATTTCGGGCCCGATTTACACGATTCGTACAGTGAATAAGCTTAAGATTGAACATGTCGTCGGTGATGAGGAAGATCTTGACTCTAATCATAGCCACACAGAATCAGATTTGAACTCCGTTGAAAAAACATCTACTGAGACTAAAGATGTAAAGTGAGTAATCGTAAGGTATATTCATCAAAAGGCGCTTAATTAAGCGCCTTTTTGTGTGTTTGTTGTACGTTTTTAGATGTATCTACGGAAAAGTCGATAAAGTTTGAAATAATGGTTGCTTTCCTACATTGCTTCCCTATAATGCGACTCCACTGACACGGCGGGCAGCACGCAATAGCGCAGCAGCAAGCGGTCAGGGTTGGTAAGGCCTGAGGCTTTATCAGCGGCGGTTAAACGCTTCAAACTTTCCTTAGAAAAGTTCTTCGGAAAAGATTGAAAAAAGCGGTTGACAGTCACCGAGGATGGCGTAGAATGCGCACCTCGCTTCGCAAGAAGCAACGCTCTTTAACAATTTATCAAGCAATCTGTGTGAGCACTCACAGAGCACTAAGCGAAAAAAATTAGCTTAAGTGGACTGGAGTGACAC